>CAYOGL010000051.1:0-28728 GCA_964403515.1 uncultured Burkholderiales bacterium
GTCTTCACGTCGTCGCGGTTCGGCAGGCCCAGGTGCTCCTTGGGCGTGACGTAGCAGAGCATCGCGGTGCCGAACCAGCCGATCATCGCGGCGCCGATGCCCGAGGTGATGTGGTCGTAGGCGGGGGCGATGTCCGTGGTCAGCGGGCCGAGCGTGTAGAACGGCGCCTCCTCGCAGATCTCCTGCTGAAGGTCGACGTTCTCCTTGATCTTGTGCATCGGGACGTGTCCCGGGCCCTCGATCATGGTCTGCACGTCGTGCGACTTGGCGATCCTGTTCAGCTCGCCGAGCGTGCGCAACTCCGCGAACTGTGCCTCGTCGTTGGCGTCGGCGATGGAACCGGGGCGCAGACCGTCACCCAGCGAGTAGGTGATGTCGTAGGCGCGCAGGATCTCGCAGAGTTCCTCGAAGTGGGTGTAGAGGAAGTTCTCCTTGTGGTGCGCCAGGCACCAGGCGGCCATGATCGAGCCGCCGCGCGAGACGATGCCCGTCATGCGGCCCGCGGTGAGCGGGACGAAGGGCAGGCGCACGCCGGCGTGGATGGTGAAGTAATCGACGCCCTGCTCGGCCTGCTCGATCAGCGTGTCGCGGAAGATTTCCCAGGTGAGCTCCTCGGCCTTGCCGTCGACCTTCTCGAGCGCCTGGTAGATCGGCACCGTGCCGATGGGGACCGGCGAGTTGCGCACGATCCACTCGCGCGTCTCGTGGATGTCGCGGCCGGTGGACAGGTCCATCACCGTGTCGGCGCCCCAGCGGATCGCCCACGTCATCTTGTCGACCTCCTCGCCGATCGATGAGCTGACCGCCGAGTTGCCGATGTTGGCGTTGATCTTCACCAGGAAGTTGCGGCCGATGACCATCGGCTCGCTCTCCGGGTGGTTCACGTTCGCGGGAATGATCGCGCGGCCACGCGCCACCTCCTCGCGCACGAACTGCGGCGTGATCTCGGCGGGAATGACGGCGCCGAACGCTTCGCCGCGGTGCTGGCGGCCCATGAGCTCGGCGAGCTTCACGCCCTTCGGGCCGGCGGCGCGCAACGCCTCGACGTACTCGCGGCGGCGCAGGTTCTCGCGGATCGCGATGAATTCCATCTCGGGCGTCACGATGCCGCGGCGCGCGTAGTGCATCTGGGTGACGTTCGCGCCGGCCAGCGCGCGGCGCGGCTTGCGCTTGAGCTCGAAGCGCAACTCGGCGAGCTTGGGGTCGGCGAGGCGCTCGCGGCCGTACGCGGAGGTCGGCCCGTCGAGGAGCTCGGTGTCGCCGCGCTCCTCGATCCAGCGGCTGCGCAGCGGCGCGAGCCCGGCGCGGATGTCGATGCGCACCGCGGGGTCCGTGTACGGGCCGCTCGTGTCGTACACGCAGATCGGCGGGTTGGCCTCGGCGCCGAAGTGGGCCGGAGTGTCGCTCTGGGAGATCTCCCGCATCGGCACGCGCACGTCCGCGCGCGAGCCCGGCACGTAGATCTTGCGCGAGCGCGGCAACGGCTGGATGGCGGCCGCGTCGACATGCGCCGACGTGGCGATGAATTTGGGATGGGCGTTCATGACGGCTCCTTCGTTCGCGCCGTGCGCGGAGCGATGGCGGGGCCGCCGACGCTCCCTACGCCGGCATGACCCGGATCAGGTTCCAAGGGACTCTCTCACCGGAGGGCGGTTCCCCGCCTCGCCGGACCCCCGCGTTGGACGTCCAGTATAGAACAGCCGCGGGGGCGCGAACGGCAGCGATCAATGTCCCGGTGCGCGCGGACTTCGGCCGCTTTGCGCGAGATCAGACGGGCGGCGCCTGTCGCCCCCTATCCTTAGCCGCTGCCGCCTCCGGCGCCATGGAGGCCGCGCCATCCGCATTTGCTACAATTTTCGCGATCGTTGCCCGCGCGTTCCCTTTCTCACCGGCCGCCTCCCATGAACATCGAAAAAGCCCGCTTCAACATGATCGAGCAGCAGATCCGCCCCTGGGAGGTGCTCGACCCGGGCGTCCTCGACCTGCTGTTCCGGGTCAAGCGCGAGGATTTCGTCCCGGCCGAGTACCGCGAGCTCGCATTCGCGGACTTCGAGATCCCGCTCGGGCACGGCGAGGCGATGTGGGCGCCGAAGGTCGAAGCGCGCGTGTTGCAGGAGCTCGACGTGCGCCCGGAGGACGAGGTCTACGAAGTCGGGACCGGCTCCGGTTACCTCACCGCGTTGCTCGCGAGCCGCGCGCGCCGGGTGACGAGCGCGGAGATCCATGCCGACATTCATGCGCGCGCCGCCGAACGCCTGGCCGCTGCGGGCGTGAACAACGTGACGCTCCTCCAGGGCGACAGCGCGCGCGCGCCGCTCAGCGAGTCGGCGTTCGACGTGATCGTGCTGACCGGGTCGACGCCCGTGCTGCCCGAAGCGTTCCTCGATCGCCTGAAGATCGGCGGCCGCCTGTTCGCCGTCGTGGGCGATGTGCCGGCGATGAAGGCGACGCTCGTGCGCCAGCCCGCCGCGGGTGCCTTCCAACACATCGAGCTCTTCGAGACGCAGGTGAAGCCGCTGGTGAACGCGGCGCAACCGCCGCGCTTCCGCTTCTGACGTGAGCGGCGGACGCGCCCGCGCCCGCCGCGGCATCCCGTCCGGCCCCGCGGCCGGAACCCTCAGCGCCGAGGCCTTTCGATGAAACCCACCCGCTTCGTCTTCGCCCTCGCCATGTCCGCCGCCCTCGTGCCCGCGCGCGCGGCGGACCTGCTCAACGTCTATCGCGACGCCCGCGTGAGCGATCCCGTCTACCAGTCGGCGCGCGCGCAGTACCAGGCGGGCATCGAGGCGCTGCCCCAGGCACGCGCGGGATACCTCCCGGTCTTCGCCGCAACCGGCTCGGCGTTCCGCAACTACGTCGATCCGCAACGGCTGCCGAGCTTCGAGTACAACACGACGACCTACGCCGTCACGCTCTCGCAGCCGATCTTCCGGCCGCAGAACTGGATCGCGATCGACGAGGCGCACCAGCAGGTGCTGCAATTCGAGGCGAACCTCGCGGCCGCCGGGCAGGACCTCGCGCTGCGCGTGTCGCAGGCGTACTTCGACGTGCTGCTCGCGCAGGACAACGTCGCGCTCTCGGTATCGCAGGAAGCGGCGATCTCCGAGCAGCTCGCCCAGGCCAAGCGCAACTTCGAGGTGGGCACCGCGACGATCGTCGATACGCTCGAGGCACAGGCGCGCTACGACCAGGCGACGGCCAAGGAGATCTCCGACCGCAACGACCTCGAGGTGAAGCGCCGCGCGCTGCAGCAGCTGCTCGGCAAGCTGCCCGACGGACTCGCCCCGCTCAAGGAGCCGCTCGCGCTCGCCGAGCCGCGCCCCAACGACATCGAGGCGTGGGTGAGGACGGCGCAGGATTCGAGCCCGGCGGTGGCGGTCGCGCGCGAGAACCTCGAGATCGCGCGCGAGGAAGTGACGCGCCAGCAGGCCGGTCACCTGCCCACGCTCGACGCGTCGGCGAGCTTCGCGCGCGGCTACAACCCGAGCCTGTCGAACGTGGCGATCGCCGGGCCGAACACGAACACCGGCTCCGTGGGCATCACGTTGTCGGTACCGATCTTCTCCGGCGGGCTCATCCAGTCGCGCGTGCGCCAGGCAGTGGCCAACCGCGAGCGCGCCGTGCAGGACCTCGAGAACGCGCAGCGCACCGTGGCGCAATCGGTGCGGCAGAACTTCCTCAACGTGACGAGCGGGATCGCGCAGGTGAAGGCGCTCGAACAGGCGCTCACCTCGACGCAGAGCCAGCTCGATTCGACCATCGTCGGGCGCGACGTGGGCGTGCGCACGAGCGTCGACGTGCTGAACGCCCAACAGCAGGTCTACCAGACGCGGCGCGACCTGCAGCAGGCCCGCTACAACTACCTGCTCAGCACCCTGCGCCTGAAGGCCTCGGCGGGGCAGCTCGCCGAAGCCGACATCGAGGAAGTGAACCGCGCGCTCGCGCGCTAGCGCGACGGCTTCTGCGCGGCCACCCGCGACTCGATCCACGCGACGAGCCGGTCGACCGCGCCGCGATGCGCGGCCACGAACGCGCGTGCCCGCTCGCCCATCGCCTGCCTGCGCGACGCGTCGGCGGCCAGACCGAACGCCTGCGCGATCGCTTCGCGCGCATCGCGCACGCGCAGCGCGGCGCCCGCGGCGATCGCCCCTTCGGCCGCCTCCTCGAAGTTGAAGCTGCTCGGTCCGACGATCACCGGGCGCCCGACGCTGCACGGCTCGATCAGGTTCTGGCTTCCGAAGGCGAGCAGGCTTCCACCCATGATCACGGCGTCGGCGGCGGCGTAGTACGCGAGCATCTCTCCCATCGAGTCGCCGATCGCCACCTGCACGTCGTCCGCCACCGGCGCCTCGTCGCTGCGGCGCGCGACGCGGAAACCGTGCGCGGCGGCGAGCGCGGCCACCTCGTCGAAGCGCTGCGGATGGCGCGGGACCAGGACCAGCAATGCCTGCGGCGCCGGGTGCGAGCGCGCGAACGCTTCGAGCAACAGCGCTTCCTCGCCCTCGCGCGTGCTTCCGGCGACGACCACGCTTCGGGCCGCGCCGAAGCGCGCGCGGAAAGCCTCGCCCTTCGCCTGCATCCCCGCGGGCGGCTCCATGTCGAACTTCACGTTGCCGGTGACCGCCACGTCGCTCGCGCCGAGCGCCTGGAAACGCCGTGCGTCCGCTTCGGTCTGCGCCGCGATGCCGGCGAGGTTGTCGAGCGCCCAGCGCGTGAACGAGGCGAAGCGCGCGTAGCGCGCGGCCGAGCGCGCGGACAGGCGCGCGTTCGCGAGCAGCACCGGGATGCCGGCGCGGCGGCACTCCTCGAAGAGCCGCGGCCAGATCTCGGTCTCGAGCACGATGCCGAACTGCGGACGGAAGCGGGCGATGAAGCGGCGCGTGGCGAAGGCGAGATCGTAGGGCAGCCAGGCGCGCTCGACCCGCGTGCCGAAGAGCGACTCGCCGGTGGCGCGCCCGGTCGGCGTCATGTGCGTGACCACGATGCGGTGGCCGGGGAAGCGCTTCGCGAGCGCCTCCACGAGCGGCGCGGCCGCGCGGGTCTCGCCCACGGAGACCGCGTGCACCCAGATGCGTGGCGCCGAGTCGACCGGCGCGTAGCGCCCGAAACGCTCGCCGATGCGCTCGCGATACCCCGGCTGGCGGCGCGCGCGCCACAGCAGGCGCAGCAGCGCGAACGGCGTGGCGATCGTCCACGCCGCGGCGTACGCGAGACGGATCATGGGGCGGACGAGGCGACGCCCGCGGCGCGCGCCACCGCCTCCACGGACGGAGGCGCACCCGGCGCGCCGAGGTTGATCGCGCGCGCGCCGCCATGCAGGCCGGTGAGCGCCGGCTCGGTCGCGCAGTAGATTCCGATGGTGGGCACGTCGAGCGCGACCGCGAGGTGCGTGAGGCCCGTGTCGACGCCGACCACGCCCGCGGCGTGGGCGAGGAGCGCGGCCACTTCCGCGAGCGTCATCGCGGGGGCGGCGATCGCACCCGCGACCGATGCGGCGAGCCGCGCGGCGGTCGCGCGTTCCTGCTCGGTGCCGCCGGGGAATATCACGGTGTATCCGTGTTCGGCGAAGCGCGTGCCGAGCGCGATCCAGTCGGCCTCCGGCCAGCGCTTCGCCGCGCGGCTGGCCGCCTGGAGCAACACGACGTAGGCCGAGGACGGCGCCCACGCGGGAGCCGGCTGCGGATTGCGCAGGCCGTAGCGCGGAGCGCCTTCGACCGGATAGCCGAACACCTGCGCGACGAGCCGGCGGTTGCGATCGACGGCATGGTGGCCGCGATCGACCGCGAGGCGCACGTCGTAGAAGCGCGCGGCGAGGCGTTCGCGCACGCTGCGCTTGTCGAGGCCGAAGACCGGCGCCTGGGCCCAGCGTGCGACGCAGGCGCTCTTCACCAGCCCCTGGCTGTCGATCACGTAATCCCACGGCTGCGCGCGAACCGCGCGCCGCCCGGCCGCGAGCCCGCGCCACGCTGTCGCGCTCCACAGGCGCCGGCGCAAGGCGCGCATCGGCACGGGGATCGCATCGGCCACGCCCGGATGCAGGCGCACGAGGTCGGCGTAGGGCGCCTCGACTGCCCAGCCCACCGTCGCGTCGGGCCGGTGCGCGAGCAGGTCGCTCACCGCGGGCAGGTGGTGGACCACGTCGCCGAGCGAGGAAAGCTTCACGAACAGGATGCGCGGCCCGGGCATGGCGCATTCTAATCCGGCGCGCCGGGTAGAATGGCGGGCTTGAGCCGCACCCCCGACAACGCCGTGGCGAATCGCGCCCAGCTTCCCTTGACCGTCGCCATCATCACGCGCAACGCCGGCGCGCAGCTCGGCCCTTGCCTCGCGAGCTGCGGCTTCGCCGACGAGCTGCTGGTGCTCGATTCGGGCAGCAGCGACGATACCGTCGGGGTCGCACAGGCCCACGGCGCCCGCGTGGAGACGCGCGATTGGCTCGGCTTCGGCCGGCAGAAGCAGCTCGCGGTCTCGCTCGCGCGCCACGACTGGGTGCTGTGCCTCGATGCCGACGAGCGCGTGAGCGAACGGCTCGCGGCGTCGATCCGCGAGGCGGTCGCGGGCGGCCGCTACCACGCATGGCGCATGGCGCGGCGCAACCGCTTCCTCGGCCGCTGGCTCGCGCATGGCGAGGGCTATCCCGACTGGAGCCTGCGCCTCTTCCATCGCGCGCACGCGGGCTGGTCGAACGACGACGTCCACGAGGCGGTGTTGACGATCGCCCAAGTGGGCAGCCTCGACGGCGACCTGCTGCACGATTCGGCCGAGGACGTCGCGACCTACCTCGGCAAGCAGAACCGCTACACCACGCTGCACGCCCAGGCGCTCTACACCCAGGGCGTGCGCGCGGGCTACTGGCGGCTCGTCGCGAGCCCGCTCGCGCGCTTCGTCAAGTTCTATCTCCTGCGCCTCGGCTTCCTCGACGGAGGCCCGGGCTTCGCCCACATCGTGATCGGCTGCGGCAACACCTTCCACAAATACCTGAAGCTCATCGAGCTCGAGAAGACCGGCGCGCGCGACGCGGCGGGAGGCGCGCGATGATGCTCGTCACCGGAGGCGCCGGTTTCATCGGCGCCAACTTCGTGCTCGACTGGCTCGCGGCGACCGGCGAGCCGGTGGTGAACCTCGACAAGCTCACCTACGCGGGCAACCTCGCGAACCTCGCCTCGCTCGCGGGCGACGCGCGCCACGTCTTCGTGCGCGGCGACATCGGCGATCGCGCCCTGCTCGAGCGGCTGCTCGCGGAGCACCGCCCGCGCGCCATCGTGCATTTCGCGGCCGAGAGCCACGTCGACCGCTCGATCCACGGGCCCGGCGCGTTCGTGCAGACCAACGTCGTCGGCACCTTCGAGCTGCTCGAAGCGGTGCGCGGCTACTGGCAATCGCTCGATACGGCGGCGAAGGCCGCGTTGCGGTTCCTGCACGTGTCGACCGACGAGGTGTATGGCTCGCTCGGCGAGGACGATCCCCCGTTCAGCGAGACGACCGCGTACGCGCCGAACAGCCCCTACTCGGCGTCGAAGGCGGCCTCCGACCACCTGGTGCGCGCCTATCACCACACCTACGGCCTGCCGACGCTCACCACCAACTGCTCGAACAACTACGGGCCTTACCAGTTTCCCGAGAAGCTCATCCCGCTCATGATCTCCAACGCGCTCGAGGGCAAGCCGCTGCCGGTCTACGGCGACGGACGGCAGGTGCGCGACTGGCTCTACGTCGGCGACCACTGCGCCGCCATCCGCCGCGTCCTCGAGGCCGGCCGCGCCGGCGAGACGTACAACATCGGCGGCAACTCCGAGCGCCGCAACCTCGAGGTGGTGCACACGCTGTGCGACGCGCTGCAGGCCGCGCGCCCGCGACCCGGCGGTTATCGCGGCCTCGTGCAGTTCGTTGCCGATCGGCCCGGGCACGATCGCCGCTACGCGATCGACGCCGCGAAGATCCGCCGCGAGCTCGGTTGGCAGCCGGGCGAGTCGTTCGACTCGGGCATGCAGAAGACGGTGCGCTGGTACCTGGAGCACGGCGAATGGGTCGCGCAGGTCAAGAGCGGCGAGTACCGCCAGTGGCTCGAGGTCAATTACGCCGCGCGGAGCGCCGCATGAAGCGCAGGGGCATCATCCTCGCCGGCGGCTCCGGGACGCGCCTCTACCCGGCGACGCGGGTCGTCTCCAAGCAGCTGCTGCCGGTGTACGACAAGCCGATGGTGTACTACCCGCTCGCCACGCTGATGCTCGCCGGCATCCGCGAGATCCTCGTGATCTCCACGCCTCAGGACACGCCGCGCTTCACGGAGCTGCTCGGCGACGGGCGCGAGTGGGGCCTCGAGCTCTCGTACGCGGTGCAGCCGCGACCCGAGGGCCTCGCGCAGGCGTTCATCATCGGGCGCGATTTCGTCGCGAACGGCCCGAGCTGCCTGATCCTCGGCGACAACATCTTCCACGGCCACGATCTCGCCGCCTCGCTCAAGCGCGCGGCGGCCGAGCCGCATTGCGCGACCGTGTTCGCCTATCCGGTGAAGGATCCGGAGCGCTACGGCGTCGTGGAGTTCGACGCGCAGGGCCGCGCGGTGAGCATCGAGGAGAAGCCGCCGCAGCCGAAATCGCGCTATGCCGTGACCGGCCTGTACTTCTACGACGAGCAGGTGTGCGACATCGCCGCGTCGCTCGAGCCCTCCGCGCGCGGCGAGCTCGAGATCACCGACGTGAACCGCCGCTATCTCGAGGCCGGCAACCTGCGCGTGGAGGTGATGGGGCGCGGCACCGCATGGCTCGATACGGGCACGCACGAAAGCCTGCTCGAGGCGGCGCACTTCATCGAGACCATCGAGCGCCGCCAGGGGCTCAAGGTCGCGTGTCCCGAGGAGATCGCCTACCGCATGGGCTACATCGACGCGCAACAGCTCGAGCGCCTCGCGCAGCCGATGCGCAAGAACGCGTACGGCGGCTACCTGCTCGACATCCTGCACGACCGCGTCTTCTAGCCGCATGAGGGCGATTCCCACCGCGATTGCCGAGGTGCTCGTGATCGAGCCCGCCGTTTTCGGCGATGCGCGCGGCTTCTTCTACGAGAGCTGGAACCGGCGCGCGTTCTCCGCGCTCGTGGGCCGCGACGTCGACTTCGTGCAGGACAACCACTCCGCCTCGGCGCGCAACGTGCTGCGCGGCCTGCACTACCAGGTGCGCCAGCCTCAGGGAAAGCTGGTGCGCGTGATCGCGGGCGAGGTCTTCGACGTGGCGGTCGACGTGCGGCGCTCCTCCCCCACGTTCGGGCGTTGGGTCGGCGAGCGCCTGTCGGCGCAGAACCGGCGCATGCTCTGGGTCCCGCCCGGCTTCGCGCACGGCTTCGTGGTGCTGTCCGAGATGGCCGAGTTCCTGTACAAGGCCACGGATTACTACGCCCCCGAGCACGAGCGCTCGCTGCTGTGGAGCGATCCGGCGATCGGCATCGTGTGGCCGATTCGAGGCGCGCCGACGTTGAAGCCGAAGGACGCCGCGGCGCCGGTCCTCGCCGACGCGGAAACGTACCCGTGATCCGGGTGCTCGTGACCGGCGCGGGCGGCCAGGTCGGCGCCGACGTCGTGCGCATGCTCGCGGGCCGCGCGGAGGTCGCCGCGCACGACCGCTCGAGCCTGGACCTCGCGCAACCGGCGCAGATCGAGGCGCGGCTGCGCGAGGCGCGCCCGCACGTGATCGTGAACGCCGCGGCCTACACCGCGGTCGATCGCGCCGAGAGCGAGCCGGATGCCGCGCGCGCGGTGAACGCGGTGGCGCCGCGCGTCCTCGCGGAAGCCGCGCGCCGCAGCGGCGCGCTCCTCGTGCACTATTCGACCGACTACGTCTTCGACGGCCGCAAGGCCGCGCCCTACGAGGAAGACGACGCGACGGCGCCGCTCGGCGTATACGGCGCGACCAAGCTCGAGGGCGAACGCGCCATCGCGGCGACCGGATGCGCGCACGTGATCCTGCGCACGAGCTGGGTGTACGCGCCGCGCGGGAAGAACTTCATGCTCACGATGCTCGAGCTCGCGCAGACGCGCAGCGAGCTGCGCGTCGTGGACGACCAGCGCGGCGCGCCGACCTCGAGCCTGCAGCTCGCGCGCGCCACCATGGCGCTCCTCGCGGGCGCGCAGCATCGCGAGCTGACCGCGCAGGACGCGGAGCGCGTGGGCCGCGCGAGCGGCATCTATCACGCCACGGCGGCGGGTGCGACCACGTGGTGCGGCTTCGCGCGCGCCATCTTCGCCTCGTGGGCGCGCCGCGCGCCGTCCTTCACGCCGCCCACCGTCGTGCCGATCACCACCGCCGAATACCCGACGCCCGCCCGCCGGCCCGCCAACTCGGTGCTTTCCAGCGCCCGCCTCGCGCAGGCCTTCGGCGTGCGCATTCCCGAATGGAGCGAAGGGCTCGAGGAAGCGCTCTCAGTGCTCGCCGCCGCCTGAGCGCGAGTGCGCCCGCTCGAGCGTGAAGCGCACCGCGCCGTCGACGTTCTTCGCGAGGTCCAGGCGGTAGCCTGCTTGCGCGGCGAAGCGCGCCGTCTGGAACAGGCCGATGCCGAGCCCGGCGCCGCGATCGATCGGATCGCGGAAGAGGCGGCGCGCGATCGCTTCGGGAACCGCTTCACCATCGTCCTCGACGCCCAGCGCGATGCGCTCGGCGTTGGCTTCGAAAGAGATGGTGATCCGCGGCGCGGCCGGCGGCTCGCGCTTCGCCCGCGCGTTCTCGAGCGCGTTCTCGACGAAGCTGTCGAAGAGCACCGACGGCACTGTCGCATCGAGCGTGATATGGGCGTCGAGCACGATGCCCGGCCCGTGCAGGCGGCGCTCGAGGGTGTGCCACCAGACGCTCGCGGGCATCGGCGTCTCGGCCACGCCGATCTCGGGCGCGCGCAGCATCTCGATCGTGGCGCGCAGGCGGCGCGTGAGCTCGGGAAGCTGGCGGCGAAGCAGGGCGCCGTACGCGTCGTTGCTGCCCTGCGGGGCGATCGAAGTGAGCGCATAGAGCGATTGCAGCAGGTTCTTCACGTCGTGCGTCAGGCGCGCGCCCGTCTCGTGGACCGCCTGCAGGTAGGCATTGCGCTTGAGCGCCGTCTCGCGCCGCTTGCCCTCGTAGAACTCGCCCACGACCTGCGCGAGCAGCCGCATGTGCAGCAGCAGCGCGGGCGAGAGCTCGATCTCGGTGTGGAAGACGATCTGCAGGCGGTGGTAGGCGAAGCGCGACGAGTGTCCGGCGGCCGCGCCGAAGCGTCCCTCGCCGTCGGGCGAGTGCCATTCGCCCCCGTGCACCCAGGGAAAGCGCGATACCTCGCGCAGCGCCTGCTCGAGGAAGCGGCTCGCATCCGGCTCGCTCTCGGCGAGCTCGGCGATGCGCCGCACCCACAGCTCGAACGGCATGCCGACCGAGAGAAGGTAGCGCGAGAAGTAGGTGCGCAGCCCGCCGAAGCCGCGCATGGGATTCCACAGCAGCGCCAGCACCAGCAGCGTCACGCCGAAGCCGAGCGCGGTGAGCACGACCGAGGCGAGGTAGTTGTTGCCCGTGAAGCGCATCAGCGCCATGGAGCCGAGCACGAGCACGAGCCCGAGCTGGAACACCATCACCGCGTAGAAGAAATCGAACACCTGTCCCGCGCTCGGCGTGGGCGGACCGAGCGGCAGGGCGAGCAGCAGCACGAGGCCGAAGGGCAGGATCGCGGTCGCGAACTCCGCGACGGTGCGCGGCACCGGCTGCTCGAGCACCAGGACCGGCACCGCCCACAGCAGCAGCATCGTGAGCACGTACGTGAAGGCGACCAGATAGAAGCGGTTGCGCCGTGGCGCGTGCACGGTGAAGACGCGGCCACCGAGGATTCCCAGCAGCAACAGCAGCCACGTGGCGATCGTCCATCCCGCGAGGAAGTACAGCATCGCCACGGTGATGCCGACCAGGAACACGATCGAGAGGATCTCGAGCTCCTGCTCGGCGGCATAGAACGGCTGCCAAAGCAGGAACAGCCCGAAGTGCACGAGCAACCAGATTCTCTGAAAATTTCCGCCGGGTTCCGACACCAGCGCGGCGTGCAGCGCGAGCAACATGGCGAGCACGACCCAGCGCGAGTTGCCCGAAAGCCGGCTCGCGAGGCGACGCGCGAGGGGGGAGGAGAAGGACGCCAAGGGGGTGCCCGGATGTGGGGGCAGATTAAAGAAAAGGACCGGCGGGCGCTACCGCGCACGTCGGAAATCCGACAGGCGGTGTCGAACCCCCCGACAGCCGGTGTGGGAAAACCGCCGGCCGGGGTGTCACCGGATCGCCCGTCTCCTTGTGGGACAAGCACTTACAGTTCTGGCCCCGAATTTGCTGGAAGAGGGCAAGCCATTGGATGAAGGGAGCGTTCCGTGAGAAAGCAACAATCCGGTTTCACCCTGGTCGAGATCGCCATCGTGCTCGTGATCATCGGGCTGCTGCTCGGCGGCATCCTGAAGGGCCAGGAGCTGATCAACAGCGCGAAGGTGAAGAACCTCGCCAACGATTTCCGCGTGATCCCGACGTACATCTACGCGTACCAGGACAAGTTCAAGGCGCTCCCGGGCGACGATCCGGCCGCCTCGGCGCACATCACCGGCGCGACCAACGCGACCACGCCCGGCACGGTCGGCAACGGCGTGATCGAAGGCAACTGGAACTCGAACACGAACACCGACGAGAGCTACCTGTTCTGGCAACAGGTGCGCCTCGCCAACCTCGCGCCCGGGCCGACCTCGGTGGCGGATCCGACCTACATTCCGCGCAACGCCGTCACCGGCATCCTCGGGGTGAACAGCGCGACCGCCGCCCAGATCCAGATCCAGGGCATGACCGGGACATACCAGGTGTGCTCGGCCGGCATCCAGGGCAAGTTCGCGAAGCAACTCGACGTGCAGATGGACGACGGCAACACCGCGACCGGCTCCATGCGCGTGGTTCCGGACGGCTCCGCGTTGAATACGGCGGCGACCGCCACCGGGGCGATCGACGAAGCCGCGAACTACACGGTCTGCATGACGTTCTGATCGCGCCAACCGCATCGCGGCATGACGGCCCGCCTCGGCGGGCCGTTTCGTTTTCATCCCTGCAGCACGCGCATTTCCGCCGCGCCGAGATGCTCCGGCGTGCCGAGCAGCACGAGCACGTCGCCCGCTTCCAGGCGCGTGTCGGTCGCGGGATTCACCTGACGCACGCCACGCCGCCGGACCGCGGTGACCTGCACGTCCAGGCCCGCCAGGTCGAGGCTGCCGAGGGTGCGACCCACGCCCGCGGCATCGGGCCCGAGCAGGACCGTGCGCAGGCGCGGCTGCTCGTGGTCCTCGAGGCCGGCATCGCTCATGCCGTGGAAGAAGGGGCTGGTGAGGTCGTAGCGTTCGCGGCGCACGTCGCGCAGTCGCCGCAGCACGCGGTTGAGCGGCATGCCGAGCTGCATCATCGTCTGGGCGGCGAGCATGAGCGAGCCTTCGACCACCTCGGCGACGACCTCGGCCGCGCCGCCCGCGCGCAGCCGCGCGACGTCCGTATCGTCGAACGTGCGCACGATCACCGGCAGCTCCGGCCGCAGCTCGTGCACGTGCGCGAGGATCGTGAGCGCCTTGCCGGTATCGGCGAAGCTCACGACCACCGCCGCGGCGCGCGCGAGCGCCGCGGCGACGAGAACCTCGCGCCGGCCCGCGTCGCCGAACACGACGGATTCGCCCGCGCCGGCCGCCTCGCGCACGCGCTCGGGATCGGAGTCGAGGGCGATCACGCGGATCTTCTCGCGCTCGAGGAAGTGCGCGAGCGCCTGGCCGCTGCGACCGTAGCCGCACACGATCACGTGGCCGCGCGTGGCCATCGCCTTCACCGCCACCTCGTGCAGGGCGACCGCGCGCGAGGTCCATTCGCTCGCCACGAAGTACAGCACGATGCGGTCCATGCGCGCGACGAGCAGCGGCGCTGCGAGCATCGACAGCACCGAGGCGGCGAGCAGCACCTGCAGCAGGACCGGGTCGAGGGCGCCCTCGTGCGTGGCGAGGGCGACGAGCGCGAAGGCGAACTCGCCCGCGGGCGCGAGCACGATGGCGGTGCGCAATGCCGTCGGCTTCGCGTTGCCGAAGGCGCGCGCGAGCGCGTACACGACGGCGAATTTCGCCGCGAGCATCAGCGCGAAGACGCCGAGCACCTGGGCGAACCGTGCGCCGATCTCGCGCGGGTCGAGCAGCATGCCGATGGTGATGAAGAAGAGGCCGAGGAGCACGTCGCGGAACGGCTTGATGTAGTCCTCGACCTGGTAGCGGTACTCGGTTTCCGAGATCAGCATGCCGGCGAGGAAGGCGCCCAGCGCGAGCGAGAGCCCGGCCTGCGCGGTGATCCACGCGGACCCGAGCGTGACCAGAAGCACGAAGAGCACGAACAGCTCGGACGAGCGCTGGCGCGCGACCAGCTCGAAGAGCGGGCGCATCGTGCGCTGGCCGAGGTAGAGCACGACGGCGAGCACGATGGCCGCCTTCGCGAGCGCCGCGCCGATGGCGAGCGCGATCTCGCCCTGGGAGAGCGCGAGCGCGGGGATCAGCACGACGAGCGGGATTACGGCGAGGTCCTGGAAGAGCGCTACGCCCATCGCCTGGCGGCCGAACTGCGTCTGCAGCTGCGCGCGGTCGGCGAGCATCTTCGAGACGATCGCGGTCGAGGACATCGCGACGACGCTGCCGGCGACCAGCCCGTCGCGCCAGCTCTCGCCGAGCAGCAGGGCGCCGAGGGCGCCGAGGGCAACCATGGAGCCGACCTGCGCGCCGCCGAACCCGAACACCGTGCGCCGCATCGCCATGAGCTGCGGCAGGCTGAACTCGAGGCCGACGGTGAACATGAGGAAGACCACGCCGAGCTCGCCGAGCGCGCGCTGCTCCTCGTTCGCGCCGACCCATGCGAGCGCGTGCGGGCCGATCGATGCGCCCACGACCAGATAGCCGAGGATCGCGGGCATCGCGAGCCGTCGCAGCAGCCCGACGATGGCGACCGCCGCCGCGAGCAGGATCAGCGCGACGGAAAGGGCGTCGTGCATGCGGTGCCTCGGCAGCGCCTTGAAACCATTGGATTTATACTTCTCGTTCGATGACCAATCTACTACAACCCGAGGCGCTGGCCGGTGCCGAGCGCCTGCTGGACCTCGCGCGCGGCGTGCTCGACATCGAGGCCGACGCGGTGCGCGCGCTCAAGGGAAGGCTCGGCGCGGCGTTCCTCAAGGCGCACCGGCTGATGCTCGAGACCAAGGGGCGCGTCGTGGTCACGGGCATGGGCAAGTCCGGGCACGTCGCGCGCAAGATCGCCTCGACGCTCGCTTCCACCGGCACGCCGGCGTTCTACGTGCATCCCGGAGAAGCGAGCCACGGCGACCTCGGCATGATCACGCCCCAGGACATCGTCATCGCGATCTCGTACTCCGGCGAATCGGACGAGATCCTCAAGGTGCTGCCCACCATCAAGCGCCGCGGCGCCGCGGTGATCGCGATCACGGGGCGGCCGCGCTCCACGCTCGCGACCGAGGCCGACGTGCACCTCGACGCCGGCGTCGAGAAGGAAGCGTGTCCGCTGAACCTCGCGCCCACCGCGAGCACCACCGCCACGCTCGCCCTCGGCGACGCGCTCGCGGTCGCGTTGCTCGAGGCGCGCGGCTTCGGCAGCGAGGACTTCGCGTCGCACCATCCGGGCGGCGCGCTCGGCCGGCGCCTGCTCGTGCACGTGTCCGACATCATGCGCAAGGGCGACCAGCTGCCGAAGAACGCGCCGGGCACCTTGCTGCCCGAGGCGATCATCGAGATGTCGAGCAAGGGCATCGGCATGACGACCATCGTCGACGCCGACGATCGCCTGCTCGGCATCTTCACCGACGGCGACCTGCGGCGCACGCTGCAGAAGCACGACGTGATCCGAGCCTTGCGCGTAGCCGACGTGATGACGCGCAATCCGACCACCATCGCGCCCGAGAAGCTCGCGGCCGAGGCGGCGCAGGTGATGCAGACCCACCGCATCGGCGGGCGCATCGTGGTGGCCTCGCCCGAGGGCAAGCTGCTCGGCGTGGTCACGTTCAACGACCTGCTCGCCGCCGGTGTCGTCTAGCCTGGACGAGGCGCTCGCGCGGGCGCGCGCCGTGCGCCTCGCCATCTTCGACGTCGACGGCGTTTTCACCGACGGCTCGCTCTACATCGGCGCGCAGGGCGAGGCGTTCAAGGCGTTCAACATCCTCGACGGCCACGGCGTGAAGATGCTGCAGGCCGCCGGCGTCACCGCCGCGATCATCTCGGGGCGCTCCTCGGAAGCGGTCGCGTGGCGCGCGCGCGAGCTGGCGATCGGCCACGTGATCCAGGGCGCGGCCGACAAGGTCGCGGCGTTCGACCGGCTGCGCGGCGAGCTCGCGGTCGCCCCGGATGCGTGCGCGTTCGTCGGCGACGACCTGCCCGACCTTCCGGTGATGCGCCGCTGCGGCTTCGCCGTCGCGGTGGCGAACGCGGTCGACAGCGTGAAGGCCGCCGCGCACTACACGACGCGGGCCGCGGGCGGGCGCGGCGCCGTGCGCGAGTTCTGCGAGCTCGTGCTGCGCGCGCGCGGGCAACTCGACGCGGTCGGCGAAGTCTAACCGCGCTCGACGATGCGTCCGACCTCGTGGCTTCCGCTCGCCGTGCTCGCGCTGCTCGTCGGCCTCGTCGTGTGGCTGAACCAGCTCGTGCAGCCGCCGGCCACGCGCGCCGACGGGAACCTGCGCCACGACCCCGATACCTACGTCGAGAAGTTCGACGCGCGCAAGCTGGGGGAGGATGGTCGCGTGCTGTACACGCTCGCCGCCCGGAAGATGGTACATTACCCCGACGACGACTCGGCGCTGCTCGAGTCGCTCACCCTCGAGGCGTTCGAGCCGAAGCAGCCCCCGATGACGATCACCGCCGACCACGGACGGCTCGAGCAGTCGGGCGATCGCGTGTGGCTCGAGGGGCACGTCGTGCTGGTGCGCGCGGGCGACGCGAACAGCGAGCCGGCGCGCGCAACCACCGACCACCTGCTCGTGCTGCCCGACGAGGGACGCGCGCTCACGTCGAGCCCGGTGGACCTGCAGATGCCTTCCGGCCACGCCTTGGCCCAGGGCCTCGAAGTCGACAACAAGACGCGCACGCTCCAGCTCGAGCACGTGCGCGCCGCCTACAAGGCCGCACCCCGCTGATGCGATTTCCTCCCGCCGTCCGCATGCTGTGCCTCGTTTGCCTCGCCGCGGCCCTTCCCGTGATCGCGGAGCGCGCCGACCGCGAGAAGGAGATCGTCGTCAACGCCGATCGCCTCACCGCCGACGACGCGAAGAAGACCAGCACGTTCGAGGGCAACGTGGTGGTGACGCAGGGCACGATGCGCATGACCGCCGCGCGCGTGACCGTGCGCGAGGATCCCGAGCGCCACAAGTACTACATCGCGAACGGCGCGCCCGTCACGTTCCGCCAGAAGCTCGACAACTCCGACGAGTACGTCGAGGGCTACGCGCAGCGCGCCGAGTTCGACGACCGCAACGACATGCTCCGGCTCTACGACCATGCGCGCGTGAAGCGCAACCAGAACGAGATCACGGGGAACTTCATCTCCTACGACATGCGCCGCGAGCTCGCCGAGGTGACCGGCGGTCCGCCGGGCAAGCCCGCACCCGGCGCGCGGGTGAAGGCGGTGATCCTGCCGCCGCCGAAGAAGGACGAGCCGAAGGACGGCAAGGCGGGCGGCATGGACCTGAAGAGCGCGCCGGGGATTCGCTGATGGCCGTGCGACCGCGACCCGCGGCACCGCGCCTCACGCTCGTGCGGCCGGAGCCGAGCTCGTCGGTGCTGCGCGCCGAGGGGCTGATGAAGCGCTACCGCAAGCGCACCGTCGTCTCCGACGTCTCGCTCACGGTGGAGAGCGGCGAGGTGGTCGGCCTGCTCGGCCCGAACGGCGCGGGCAAGACGACGTGCTTCTACATGATCCTCGGGCTCGTGCCGATCGACCGCGGCGCGGTGACTCTCGACGGCGAGGAGCTCACGCACCTGCCGATCTACCGCCGCTCGCGCCTGGGGCTATCCTATCTGCCGCAGGAGGCGTCCATCTTCCGCAAGATGACCGTGGCACAGAACATCCGCGCGGTGCTCGAGCTGCAGGGCCTCGAGGACGAGGAGCTCGATGCGCGCCTGGAGGCGCTGCTCGACGACCTGCACGTGGGGCACCTGAGGAACAGTCCCGCGCTTTCGCTCTCGGGGGGCGAGAGAAGGCGCGTGGAGATCGCGCGCGCGCTCGCCACCAACCCGCGCTTCATCCTCCTCGACGAGCCGTTCGCGGGCGTCGATCCGATCGCGGTCCTCGACATCCAGCAGATCATCCGTTTCCTCAAGGAGCGCGGGATCGGCGTGCTGATCACCGATCACAACGTGCGCGAGACCCTGGGCATCTGCGACCATGCCTACATCATCAACCAGGGTGCGGTTCTCGCCTTCGGGAAGCCCCAGGACATCGTCTATAATGAGGCGGTCCGAAAGGTATACCTCGGGGAGAACTTCCGCCTCTAGCGGACAGTCCTTCCTCCGGGATCCTTCTCGAACATGAAGCACAGCCTCCAGCTCAAGCTCTCGCAACACCTGACGCTCACGCCGCAACTGCAGCAATCGATCCGGTTGCTGCAGCTGTCGACGGTGGAGCTCAACCAGGAGCTGGAGCGCTATCTCGCCGAGAACCCGTTGCTCGAGCGCGCGGACCTCGCCGCCGACGAACCGCAGCCTCCCGTCCCGAACGGCAGCGCCCCCGCCGAAGCCAGCGCGCCCGCGCCCGAGGAGCCGCGCGAGGAAGGCTCGAGCCTCGCCGACGAGCATGGCTTCGCCGACGAGCTGCCGGTCGGCGCGAGCGGCGGCCGGCGCGAGGACGACGAGCGCGACGATTTCACGCAGTTCGCCGCGGCCGAGCCGACGCTGCAGGAGCACCTGCTGCAGCAGCTCGCGCTCACCGGGCTGACCGAGCGCGACAAGCGCATCGCCGCGCTCATCGTCGGCCACCTCGACGAGGACGGCTACCTCAAGCAGGATCTCGAGGAGCTGCGCGAGGCGGCGCTGCCGGCATTTCCCGAGCTCGAGATCGAGGAGCTGTCGATCGCGTTGAAGCACGTGCACAACCTCGAGCCCACGGGCGTCGGCGCGCGCGATGCCGGCGAATGCCTCGAGCTGCAGTTGAAGGCGCTGCCCGAATCCACGCCCCACCGCGACGCGGCGATCACCCTGGTCACGCGCTACCTCGACGTGCTCGCGGTGCGCGATTTCAACAAGCTTAAGCGCCTGCTCGGCGTGACCGAGGACGAGCTGCGCGACATCCACTCGCTCGTGCTCACGCTCGATCCGAAACCGGGACGCGCGTTCGGGCAGGGCGACGTGCGCTACGTGGTGCCCGACGTGGTCGTGCGCAAGCTGAGCGGCCGCTGGACCGCGTCGCTGAATCGCGACGCGATGCCGCGGCTGCGCATCAACAAGATGTACGCCGACATCCTGCAGGCCTCGCGCGAGAACGGCGGCAAGCACCTGTCGGGCCAGCTGCAGGAGGCGCGCTGGCTGATCAAGAACGTGCAGCAGCGCTTCGACACCATCCTGCGCGTCACCCAGGCGATCGTCGACCGGCAGAAGAACTTCTTCGAGCACGGGGAGGTCGCGATGCGCCCGCTCGTGTTGCGCGAGATCGCCGAGGCGGTCGGGTTGCACGAGTCGACCATCTCGCGGGTGACGACCCAGAAGTACATGCTCACCCCGCGCGGCATCTTCGAGCTCAAGTACTTCTTCGGCAGCCACGTCTCGACGGACACGGGCGGCGCGTGCTCCGCCACCGCCATCCGCGCGTTGATCAAGCAGCTGGTCGCGGCCGAGGACGGCCGCAAGCCCCTTTCCGACCACCGCATCTCGGACATCCTGGCGCAGCAGGGAATCCAGGTCGCCCGGCGCACGGTGGCCAAGTACCGCGAGGCCATGCACATCCAGCCCGCGAACCTTCGCAAGTCGATATAGTGACGTCGAAGGAGAGGCTCTCTCCGAACCGTGCCCGGCGACACCCCGAACCCCGTCCCGCGGCGCGCCCTTCAACCCTGAAAGGAGTCCTCGGATGAACCTGCAGCTCACCGGTCACCATGTGGAGATCACGCCGGCCATCCGCGACTACGTGGTCGCGAAGCTCGAGCGCATCAACCGCCATTTCGATCACGTCATCGACGTGAACGTGATCATGACCGTGGAGAAGCTGGACCAGAGGATCGAGGCGAACGTGCACCTTTCGGGCAAGGACATCCACGTGCAGGTGCACGACGGCGACATGTACGCCGCCATCGACGGGCTCATCGACAAGCTCGACCGCCAGGTGATCAAGCACAAGGAGCGGTTCAGCCGCACGAGCCCGGGCATCAAGCGCATGCCGCTCGCGTAGAATTGCGGGCGCGCCCCGGTATTGCACGCGACATGAACCTCGTCTCGCGGCTGTTGCCGCTCAACCACGTGCTGCTCGGCCTCGACGTGAGCAGCAAGAAGCGCCTGTTCGAGCAGATCGGGCTGCTGTTCGAGAACTCGCGCCAGATCCCGCGAGCGCGCGTGTTCGACGCGCTCTTCGACCGCGAGAAGCTCGGCTCGACCGCGCTCGGCTACGGCGTCGCGATTCCCCACGGTCGCGTGCGGGCGTTGAAGGAGCCGGTGTGCGCCTTCGCGCGCACCGCGGCGCCGATTCCCTTCGAGGCGCCCGACGGCGAGCCGGTGAGCCTCGTGTTCGCGATGCTCGTCCCCGAGCACGCGACCGAGGCGCACCTCGAACTGCTCTCGGAGCTCGCGCAGATGTTCAGCGACGCGGGGCTGCGCGATGCGCTCTCCGCGACCGACGACATCCGGGCCGCGCACCGGCTGATCACGGAATGGTCGCCGTATGCCCCGGCTCAGCGTTCAGCGTCTCTTTGACGAGAGGCGCGAGCGCCTCGGCCTCGAGTGGGTCGCCGGGGCGGTGGGCGCGGGCCGCGAGCTCACCGGCGAGATGCTGCGCGAGCCGGGCGTGGGGCTCATCGGCCACCTGAACCTCATCCATTCGCTGCTCGTGCAGGTGCTCGGCCCTTCCGAGGTCGGCTATCTCGACGGCCTCGACGAAGCGTTGCGCGCGCCGACCGCGGAACGCATCTGCGGCGGGCGCACCTTCTGCGTGCTCGTCTGCGACGCAAGCAAGCCGCCCGCGACGCTGGTGCGCGCCGCCGACGCGGCCGGCACCCCGCTCATCACCTCGCGCGAGCCGAGCCAGCACGCGATCAACGTGCTGCGGCCGTACATGCAGCAGGAGCTGGGCGAGGTCACGACGCTGCACGGCGTGATGCTCGACGTGCTCGAGATCGGCGTGCTGATCACGGGCGAATCGTCGATCGGCAAGAGCGAGCTCGCGCTCGAGCTGGTCTCGCGCGGCCACGGCCTGGTCGCCGACGACGTCGTGGAGCTGCAGCAGATCGGCCCCGACACGATCCAGGGGCGCTGCCCGCCGATGCTGCGCGATTTCCTCGAGGTGCGCGGCCTCGGCGTGCTCAACATCCGCTCGATCTTCGGCGAGACCGCGGTGCGCCCGCGCAAGGCGCTGCGGCTCATCGTGCACCTCGACACGCCGGAATCGGGCAACGACGAGCGCAACCGGCTCGCCACGCGCTCGGGAACGCTGCAGATCCTCGGCGTGGAGATCCCCACGGTCACGCTCGCGGTGGCTCCCGGCCGCAACCTCGCGGTGCTCGTCGAGGCCGCGGTGCGCAACCACATCCTGCTCACGCGCGGCATCGATTCGACGCGCGAGTTCATCGCGCGCCAGGAGGCGGCGATGCGCTTCCAGGGCGCGGGCGTCGACGAGGCCGGTTGATGCAGCTGGTCGTCCTGTCGGGTGTGTCGGGGTCGGGCAAGAGCGTCGCCTTGAAGGCGCTCGAGGACGCGGGCTTCTTCTGCGTCGACAACCTGCCCGCGGAGCTCATCGGCCCGCTCGCCGACTACGCGGTGAGCCGCGGCGAGCGCAAGGTCGCGATCAGCGCCGATGCGCGCAGCCGCGAAAGCCTGGGCAGCCTTCCCGACGTGGTCGACAAGCAGCGCGCCGCCGGTAGCGACGTGCGCGTGATCTTCCTCGACGCGAACGACGAGAGCCTGGTGCGGCGGTTCTCGGAGACGCGACGCCCGCACCCGCTCGCACGCGAGGGGCAGGCGCTGTCGGAGGCGATCGCCGAGGAGCGGCGCGTGCTCTCGTGGCTCTCGGAAATCGGCCAGCGCATCGACACGAGCACGCTCACTCCGTCGCAATTGCGCGGGTGGATCCAGGACCTCGTGGTGATGGATCGCACGCGCCTCACGCTCTGCTTCGAGTCGTTCGGCTTCAAGGGCGGCGTGCCGCTCGACGCGGACTTCGTGTTCGACGCGCGCTGCGTCGTGCCCAACCCGTACTACGACCCGCAACTGCGCGCGTTGAGCGGCAACGACCCGGCGGTGATCGCGTTCCTCGAGCGCGAGACGCAAGCGGGCATCCTCATCGAGGACATCCAGCGCTTCCTCGCGCACTGGCTGCCGCGCTTCATGCTCGAGCAGCGCGCCTCGCTCACGGTGGCGATCGGCTGCACCGGCGGCTGCCACCGCTCGGTCTACATCGCGGAGCAGCTGGCCGAGCGCTTCCGCGCCGACTACCCGGTCGTGGTGCGACACCGGGACCTGAAGGACTAGGCGATCCCTTGCCGCTCATGAACCTGTTCTCCCTCGGGCGCAAGCTCGAGACCCTGCCGATCTTCCCGCTCAACACGGTGCTCTTTCCCGGCGCGATCCTGCCCCTGCGCATCTTCGAGACGCGCTACATGGACATGGCGAAGGATTGCCTGAAGAACGACGGCGCGTTCGGCGTCTGCCTGATCCGCGAGGGCGAGGAGGTGGGAACGCCCGCGGCCCCGCATCCCGTCGGATGCAGCGCGCGCATCGCCGGGTGCGACATGGAGGAGCTCGGCGTGCTCAAGGTGCGCGCCGAGGGCCTCGAGCGCTTCCGCATCGTCTCGACGGAGACCAACCGCGCGGGACTCATCGTGGGGCAGGTCGAGCCGCTCATGCGCGAGCCCGATGCGGTCGACGCGCCCGGGCTCGCGGAGTGCGCCGAGCTCCTGCGCAAGCTCATCCCCGCGATCGGTGCCGAGCGCTTCCATCCGCCGTTCCGCTACGACGACGCGACGTGGGTGAGCTTCCGGCTCGCGGAGATCCTGCCCCTGCGCAACGACGTGAAGCAGAAGATGCTCGAGCTCACCGACGCGACGCTGCGCCTGGCGGTGCTGCACAAGTTCCTCAAGATGCAGAAGCTGATCGCCTGACCTTGGGGGAGGGTCGGGGAGGGAGCCGGCTCAGGCGCGAGGGTCGGGCACGTGGGCCGCCTGTTCGCCGATCTTCGCGAGCAGCTTCTTCACCGGCGAGGGCAGCGCGGCGCCCGCGACTTCCGCGAGCGGCATCCACATCGCGGGGCGTCCTTCGTGCACCGCCACCGCCTTCTTCGGACGCACGCGCCACGGCTGCACCTCGAGCGTGAAGTGCGTGAACGCGTGCTCGAAGGCGGGCAACGGCTCCACGGAGGCGGCCTCGAGTCCCCAGCCGTCCGCGAGGATCTCGGCGGGCGCGCGCGCGGGATCGCCTTCGGGCAGCGACCACAGGCCGCCCCACACGCCTGCGCGCGGGCGCTTCTCGAGCAGCACCTCGCCGCGCGAGAGCACGACGAGCATCGCGACCCGGCGCCTCGCGCGGGCCGCCCTCGCGCGGCGACCCGGCAGCTCGTCGATGCGGTTGCCGATGCGCGCCACGCAGTCCGCGCTCACGGGACAGAGCAGGCAATGGGGCTTGCGCGTGACGCAGACGTTCGCGCCCAGGTCCATCATGCCCTGCGTGTACGCTTCGATGTCGCGTTCGGGAAGGCGGCACTGCGCCACTTCCCACAGCTTCGCGAGCACGGCCGTGCCGGCCGGATCCCCGTCGATGCCGGCATGGCGCGCGAGCACGCGCCGCACGTTGCCGTCGAGGATCGCGCGCCGCTCGCCGCGCGCGAAGGCCGCGATCGCCGCTGCCGTCGAGCGCCCGATACCGGGCAGCGTGACGAGCGCCTCGAACTCGCCGGGGAAGCGCCCGCCGAAGCGCTGCACGACCTCGCGCGCGGCCCCATGCAGGTTGCGCGCGCGAGCGTAATAACCGAGGCCGCTCCACAGCCGCAGGACCTCGTCCTCGGGTGCTGCGGCGAGCGCGCTCACGTCGGGGAAGCGCGCGAGGAACCGCTCATAGTAGGGAATGACGGTCGCGACCTGGGTCTGCTGCAGCATCACTTCCGAGAGCCAGATGCGATAGGCGTCGCGCGTGCCCTGCCACGGCAGGTCGTGGCGGCCGTCGCGGCGTTGCCAGCGAACGACGCGCGCGGCGAAGGAAGCGGTGCGAGAAGGAACGGGCGCGCGGGCCATGCGGCAGTGTAGCCGCCGCTCAGCGTCCCGTGGGGAAGGTCTCCGGCTCGCGCGCCGCCTCGCCCATGCGCTCGAGCGGGCGCAGCGCGTTGGTCGAGTCGATGTGGATCATCGCGTCGAACTGGTCGGCCAGGCGCGCATGGAAGTAATGGCTGAGCCGTTCGGTCTCCGGGCGGTAGATCACGCCGATCGCGCGCTGCAGCCGTCTGGTGCGCGCCTCCTCGGGCACGCGTCCGCGCTCGAGCATGAGAAGGAAGCGCGGCACGCCGAGGGAATGGAAGAGCGCCTCGTAGCTGCCCTCGAGCCCCGGCCGCACGCGCTTCGTTTCCGCCGGCCCGTCCCAATCGGAGGCCGCGGTCACCGTGCCCTCGTACGTGCTGAAGCCTATGAGCATCGCGTCCGCGCCGTAGCGCTCGCGCGCGAGCTGCCCGACGTTGAGCTCGCCGCCTTCGCCCATCTCGGTGGCGCGCGCGTCGCCGAGGTGGGAGTTGTGCGCCCACACGACGACCTTCGCGCCCGGCGCGTGGCTGTCGAGGTGCGCGAGGAGCGCATCGAGCGTCTGCCCCATGTGCTGGTCGCGCAGGTTCCACGACGAGACGCGGCCACGGAACATCGTGCGGTAGTACTCCTCGGCGTTCTTCACCACGCGCGCGTTCTGCTCCGCCGCGAAGAACTCCTCGTTGGCGACCGCGCCATCCTCGTGCGCGTAGTCGAGGCCCTTCTGGACCAGCTCGAGCAGCTGCGTGACCGCCTCGTTCTCGCACGTCTTGCCGATCCCGTAGGAAGCGGCGTAGCCGTAGGCCTGCGAATCCTCGCCGAAATGGTCGAAGCACGAGTAACGATAGCGCGCCCGCTTCGCCGCTTCGGGGTCGACCCGCTCGAGGTAGCGCAGCACCGCCTCCATCGAGCCGAACAGGCTGTAGAGGTCGAGGCCGTAGAACCCGACCTTGCGCGCGCCCGCCTCGAGCGAATCGTTGTGCGCGCGCAGCCAGGTCACGAAATCGAGCACGACGTCGTTGCGCCACATCCAGGCCGGGAAGCGCTCGAAGCCCGCGAGCGCGTCGCGCGCCGAGCCGTCCTTGCCGCGTCCGCGCACGTAGCGGTTCACGCGATAGGCGTCGGGCCAGTCGGCCTCGGCCGCGACGGCCGCGAAGCCCTGCTCGACGACGAGCCGGCGCGTGATCGCGGCGCGCTCGCGATAGAACTCCGCGGTGCCGTGGGACGCTTCGCCGATCAGCACGACGCGCGCGCGTCCCGCGCGCTCGATCAACGCGTCGTAGTCGCGCGCGCCGCCCGAGAGGGGAACGATCGATTCAGCGAGCGATGCCATCGGGATAGACGCCCCCGAGCCCCGTCGCGCCGTCGTCGTTCGACCCTTCCGGGCTGAGCGACAGGCGGTTCTCGACCGCGAGAACGCCCGGCACGCGCGTCGCGCATGCGACCAGCTCTTCCATCTGCTCCTGGCGCGCGGGTCCCTTCAGGATCACGGTGCCACAGCGCACGCGCACGTCCACGGCGAGCGGATCGCCCACGACGTGGCCCAGCGCCGCCCGCACGCGCTCGAGCAGGATGCGATCCTCGACGAGCTCCCCGGGGTTCAGGTGCCGGCGGGCCGAGGCCATCGTGCCGCGCGCCCGATGCGCCGCATGCCGGACCCATCCTTCCTGCTGCTCGATGCCCACACGCGCGTAATGGCGCGACTTGTCCGCCATGAGGGCGCGGCGACGCCGCCCGTTGTCGGGATCCAGGAAGTACATGAGCGTGGCGCCGACCGCGATGCCGCAGGCGACGAATGCAAGGTCGATGCCCGACCGCGATGCGCGAGCGGGGCCAGTGGGGCGATCCATCGGAAATCTCCGGCGATTAACCCGGTGTGACCCGGCCGCGCAGGCCGCCGTTCGGGCGGCTAGTCGCTTCGGAAGGGGAGCGGTCGCAGATCGGCGGTGGCTTCGCCGGAGCGGTGGTTCCGTCAGAATAGGGCGATCGGCGCGCTATGCGGAGGCGATGATGAATGCGGCGACCTTTTCCCAGGCGGTGGTGAAGCGACGCGTGAACGGCGAGCGCCTGTGGCGATCGCTCATGGAGCTCGCGAAGATCGGCGCGACGCCGAAGGGCGGCGTCTGCCGCCTCGCGCTCACCGAGCTCGATCGCCAGGCACGCGACCTGGTCGGCGGCTGGCTGCGCGAGGCGGGTTGCCGCGTCGAGGTGGACGCCGTCGGCAACATTTTCGCGACCCGCCCCGGCCGCGACGCCGCCGCTGCACCGGTGCTCACCGGCAGCCATGTCGACACGCAACCGTCCGGGGGCAAGTTCGACGGCAACTACGGCGTGCTCGCGGGGCTCGAGGTGATCCGCACGCTGAACGACCATCGCGTCGAGACCGAAAAGCCCGTCGCCGTGGCGATCTGGACCAACGAGGAGGGAAGCCGCTTCGTGCCGGTGATGGGCGGCTCCGGCGCTTTCGCGGGCGTGTTCCCCGCCGCCGAGGTGCTGGGCCAGCGCGACATCGACGGAGTGGCGTTCGGCGAGGCGCTGGAACGCATCGGCTACAAGGGCACGCTCGCCGTCGGCGGCCGGTCCTTCGACGCGTATTTCGAGGCGCACATCGAGCAGGGGCCGATCCTCGAGCGCGATGGGAAGACGATCGGCCTCGTGACGGGTGCGCTGGGGCTGCGCTGGTACGACTGCGTGTTCACCGGCCAGGATGCGCATGCCGGCCCAACGCCCATGGAAGCGCGCCACGATGCGCTGCGCGGCGCGGCGCGCCTCGTGGAGGCGGTGAACGCGCTCGCCGTGCGCTTCGCGCCCGACGGCCGCGGCACGGTCGGCTTCGTGCAGGTGCAGCCCAATTCGCGCAACGTCATTCCGGGGCGGGTGCACATGAGCGTCGACCTGCGCCATCCGGACGACGCGGCGCTCGCCTCCATGGACGCGGAGCTGCGGGCGGCGGCGCGCGCCATCGCTTCCGAGCTTCGCGTCGAATGCGAGGTGCAGCAGGTCGCGCAGTTCGCCGCCTGCCGCTTCGATCCGCGCTGCGTGCAGCTGGTGCGCGAGGGCGCGCTCGCCTTCGCGTACCCGCATCGCGAGATCGTGAGCGGCGCGGGCCACGACGCGATCTACATGGCGCGCGTAGCGCCGACGTCGATGATCTTCATTCCGTGCAAGGACGGCATCAGCCACAACGAGCTCGAGGACGCGCGCCCCGAGCACGTCGAGGCCGGCGCGAACGTGCTGCTGCACGCGGTGCTGGCCCGGGCGCGGGTCGCAGGTATCTGCTCTTAGGTGTGGTGCAAGCACAGCCCTGATCGACCGTCCCCGCATCGAGCTCGTGGAACGCCGCGCGGGCCAACGTCCGTGGCAAGCCCGTTGAAACTTTTTCGGCGGCGTCAGATTCGTACGGAGTTCAAGGTGGACGGCAGAGGAAGACATGAAGACGAAAAAGGGGTCGACGAACGGGACCTTGTCGACAGGTCGTACTGGCCGGACCGCACTGCCACCGGTTGTCGACTCGGCGATCTTCCAGGCCGAACTCGACAAGTTGCGGGTTCGAGAGAAGGCCCATACGCACGAAGGCGATGCCATCGCGGCGGCACGTCGAAGGCTCCCCATGGTCGAGGTGAACGCTGCCACGGCGCTCGTTGGCAAACGGGGCGCAGTGACACTCCTCGACGCGTTCGAAGGACGCCGGCAGCTCATTGCCTATTACTTCATGTGGAATCCCGGCAAGCCTGCGCCCGAACAGTGCGAGGGGTGCACGTGGGTTACCTCCCAGGTGCGCGAACTCTCGTATGTTCATTCTCGCGATGTCACCTTCGCCGTGTTTTGCCAAGGGCCGTACGACGAGAGCGCCCGCTACCGCGACTTCATGGGATGGGAATTGCCCTGGTACTCGGCGCAGGAGTCACTCAAGACGCTGTTGGCGGCCCCGAAACGGCCCGGCTGGATGCACCTGGTGTGCTATTTGCGACAAGGCTCCAACGTATTCGAGACCTACTGGACCACGCTCCGCGGAGTCGAAGCGATGGATAACAACTATCGATTGTTGGACTTGACCGTGTACGGACGACAGGAGACGTGGGAGGACTCGCCGGCCGGCTGGCCGCAACGCGACATCATGGACACACTGCGCGCCGATGGACGTCCCAGGGCACAGTGGTCACGCCTCAACGCCGGCCATTCGGACGATCTGGGAAGGCGGTGAGGTAAACGCTGGAGCGGGTGAAGGGAATCGAACCCTCGTCGTAAGCTTGGGAAGCT
>CAYOGL010000052.1:0-26708 GCA_964403515.1 uncultured Burkholderiales bacterium
GAGCCGATCAACCCCGAGGCGTGGATGTGGTACCACGCGACGGTGGGCGGTGGCCGCTGCCCCGTGGTCGACACGTGGTGGCAGACCGAGACCGGCGGGCACATGATCACGCCGCTGCCCGGCGCGACGCCGCTCAAGCCCGGGTCGTGCACGTTCCCGCTGCCCGGCATCTTCGCCGACATCGTCGACGAGACCGGCAAGTCGGTGGGCCGCGGCAAGGGCGGCATCCTCGTGATCAAGCGGCCGTGGCCGTCCATGCTGCGCACCATCTGGGGCGACCCCGAGCGCTACAGGAAGGCCTACTGGCCCGACGAGTTCCAGGGCAAGTACTACCTCGCCGGCGACGGCGCGAGCACGGACGAGGACGGCTACTACCGCATCGTCGGGCGCATCGACGACGTGCTGAACGTGTCGGGCCACCGGCTGGGCACGATGGAGATCGAATCGGCGCTGGTCGCGAACTCGAAGCTGGTGGCCGAGGCGGCCGTGGTGGGACGCCCCGACGATCTCACGGGCGAGGCGGTCGTCGCGTTCGTGGTGACGAAGGGCGCGCGCCCGCAGGGCGAAGAGGCGCATCGCGTCGCCGAGGAGCTCCGCAACTGGGTCGCGAAGGAGATCGGCGCGATCGCCAAGCCGCGCGACATCCGCTTCGGCGACAACCTGCCGAAGACCCGCTCGGGCAAGATCATGCGGCGGCTGTTGCGCTCGATCGCGCGCGGCGAGGCGATCACCCAGGACGTGTCGACGCTGGAGAACCCCGCGATCCTCGAGCAGCTCAAGCAGAACCAGTAACGGCCAGGCGGGGCACGCCGCCGGCCGGGGGAGGGAGACGTTGAGCACCGCAAGCGTGATGGCCGCGCGACTGGTGGGCCTCTTCCTGCTGGCCGTGCTGTTGTTCAACTATCCGCTGCTCGCCGCGGTGGGCACGGGCGGCACCGTGTTCGGCGTGCCGCTGCTCTACGCCTATCTCTTCGCGGCGTGGCTCGCCGTGATCGTGCTCGCCGCGCTCGTGCTGCGCCGAGTGGCCTGAGAGGCGCCGGTGCTGCACGGCCCGCTCGTCGTCGCCACCGCGCTCGCCTACCTCGCGCTGCTGTTCGCCATCGCGTGGTACGCCGACCGTCGCGCGGCCGCGGGCCGCTCGCTCATCGCCAACCCGTGGACCTACAGCCTGTCGCTCGCGGTGTACGCGACGGCATGGACGTTCTATGGCAGCGTGGGCCGCGCCGCGAGCGACGGCATCGGCTTCCTGCCGATCTACGTCGGCCCGACGCTGATGCTGCTGCTGTGGTGGTTCGTCGTGCGCAAGATGATCCGCATCGCGAAGATGAACCGCATCACCTCGCTCGCGGACTTCATCGCGTCGCGCTACGGCAAGAGCGCGCTTCTCGGCGGGCTCGTCACGATCGTCGCGGTGATCGGGATCCTGCCCTACATCTCCCTGCAGTTGAAGGCCATCTCGGGCAGCTTCAACCTGCTGCTCGCCGATCCGCATGCGATCGTCGCGGTTCGCTCCGGCGCGCCGACGTTCCTGCAGGACACCGCGTTCTACGTCGCGCTCATCCTCGGCCTCTTCACCATCGCGTTCGGCACGCGCCACCTCGACGCGGCCGAGCGCCACGAGGGCATGGTCGCGGCCGTCGCGTTCGAGTCGCTGGTGAAGCTGGTCGCGTTCCTCGCGGTCGGCGTGTTCGTGACCTTCGGCATGTTCGACGGGTTCGCCGACCTGTTCGGGCGCGCGGCACAGCGTCCCGACCTGCGCGAGCTGATGGCCCCGTTCGGCACGGCGGAGTCGTACGGGAACTGGGCGTGGATGACGCTGCTGTCGATGCTCGCGATCGTCTGCCTGCCGCGGCAGTTCCAGGTCGCGGTGATCGAGAACGTGGACGAGAAGCACCTCGCGAAGGCGGCGTGGCTCTTCCCGCTCTACATGCTGCTCATCAACCTGTTCGTGCTGCCGATCGCGTTCGGCGGGCTGCTGCATTTCGGGCCGATGGCCGACCCGGACACGTTCGTGCTCACGCTTCCGCTGTCGCAGCAACGCGGCGGGCTCGCGCTGCTCGTCTTCCTCGGCGGGCTGTCGGCGGCGACGGGCATGGTGATCGTCGAGACGATCGCGCTCTCGACCATGGTGTGCAACGACCTGATGGTGCCGGTGCTGCTGCGCCTCACGCGCTACAACTTCCGCGAGCGCAAGGACTATCCCGGCCTGCTGCTCGACATCCGGCGCGGCGCGATCATCACGATCCTGCTCCTCGGCTACCTCTACTTCCGCGTGGCGGGCGATGCTTTCGCGCTCGTCTCCACCGGGCTCATCTCGTTCACGGCGGCGGCGCAATTCGGCCCGACGCTGCTCGGCGGGCTCTACTGGCGCGGCGCGACGCGCGCGGGCGCGCTCGCGGGGCTCACCGGGGGCTTCCTGGTCTGGGGTTACACGGATCTGCTGCCTGCCATCGCGAAGTCGGGATGGGTGAGCGCCGAGCTGCTGCTGCACGGGCCGTGGGGGCTCGAGTGGCTGCGGCCGTCGCGCCTCTTCGGTGTGGCGATCGGCGATTCCACGAGCCACGCGATGCTCTGGAGCATGCTCGCCAACGTCGGCCTCTATGTCGGGGTGTCGGTCTTCACCCGCGCCGATGCGAACGAGGCGGCGCAGGCCGACCATTTCGTCGACGTGTTCGCCGAGACCGGGGAACGGGCGCTCACGTGGCGCGGCGCGCAATCGGTGGCCGCCCTGCAGGCGCTGCTCGCCCGCTTCCTCGGGCCACGCCGCGCCGAGGAGCTGTTCACCGCCTACGCGCGCTCGCGCGGCGTTGCCGACGCGGCGGCGCTCGACGGCGATGCGGGCCTCGTGCGCTTCGCGGAGCTGCAGCTCGCCGGCACCATCGGGGCCGCCTCGGCACGCACCATGGTTGCGACCGTCGCGCAGGAGGCCCCGCACCCGCTGCGCCTCGACGAAGTGATGACCATCATCGACGAGGCTTCCCAGGTCATCGCCTACAGCCACCAGCTCGAGGAGAAGCAGCGCGAGCTCGAGGCGGCGACGGCCGGCCTGCGCGCGGCCAACGAGCGCCTGCAGGAGCTCGACCGGCTCAAGGACGACTTCATCTCGACCGTCACCCACGAGCTGCGCACGCCGCTCACGTCGATCCGCGCCTTCTCCGAGATCCTGCACGACAATCCCGACCTCGACGCGGCCGAGCGCCACCGCTTCCTCGGCCTGATCATCAAGGAATCGGAGCGGCTCACGCGCCTCATCAACCAGGTGCTCGATCTCGCCAAGCTCGAGTCGGGACTGGCCGAGTGGCACACCGCGGAGCTCGACCTGCACGAGATCCTCGCCGACGCCGCGAACACGACCAGCGCGCTCTTCCGCTCGAAGCGCGTGGCGCTCGAGGTGGACGCGGCCTCGGAGGTGCCCGCCGTGCTCGCCGACCGCGACCGGCTGATGCAGGTGATGCTCAACCTGCTCAGCAACGCGGTGAAGTTCTGTCCTTCCGACTCGGGGCGCGTCCGGGTGCAACTGACCGCCGCGCCGCATGAAGTGCGCGTGGACGTGCGCGACAACGGCCCCGGCATCGGGCGCGAGCACCAACGCATCATCTTCGAGAAGTTCCGCCAGGTCGGCGACACCCTCACCGAGAAGCCGGCGGGCAGCGGCCTCGGCCTCGCGATCTGCAGCCAGATCATCGGCCATTTCGGCGGGCGCCTCTGGGTCGAGAGCGAGCCGGGGGAGGGCTCCACGTTCTCGTTCACGCTGCCCGTCGCGAAGGCGGCGCTCGCCGTGCCCGCATGAGCGCCAAGCGCGTGCTCATCGCCGAGGACGAGGAGAGCATCGTCGCCTCCCTCGAGTTCCTCGTGCGCGCGGCGGGTCACGAGCCGCGCGTGGCCCGCGACGGCGAGCAGGCGCTCGCGGCGCTCGCGCAATTCGTTCCCGACCTGGTGCTGCTCGACGTCATGTTGCCGCGGCGCAGCGGCCTCGAGGTGTGCGCCGCGATCCGCGCCGATCCGCGCCTCGCCGCCACGCGCGTGCTCATGCTCACCGCGCGTGGCGGAACGAACGAGGCGGCGCGCGGGCTCGCGGTGGGCGCCGACGAATACATGGTGAAGCCCTTCTCCACGCGCGAGCTGGGCGAGCGCATGCGTGCGCTGCTCGGGGCCTAGCGTGGAAGGCGAGCGCTTCGCGGGAGCGGGGCCGGGCGCGGAGCCTATCGTCTACGTGATCGACGACGACCCTTCGATCCGCGAGCTGATCGAATGGCTGATGAAGCGCAACGGCATCCGCGTGCAGAGCTTCTCGAGCGCGCGGGCGTTCCTGAAGGCCTACTCGCCCGACGCGCCCGGCTGCGTCGTGCTCGATCTCTACCTGCCGGAGATGAGCGGCCTGGACCTGCAACGCTACCTCGTCGAGCACCGCATCGAGACGCCGGTCGTGTTCCTGTCGGGACGCGCCGACATCCCGAAGGCCGTCGAGGCCGTGAAGGGCGGCGCGATCGACTTCATCGAGAAGCCGTTCGACTACAAGCGCATGGTGGCCCTGGTCCAGGAGTGCCTGCGCCGCGACGCGGCGGCGCGCGAGGCGCGGCGCCGAGACGGCGAGGCCGGCCAGCGCCTCGCCTCGCTCACGCACCGCGAGCGCGAGGTGCTCGACCGCGTGGTCGCGGGCCAGATCAACCGCGTGATCGCCGAGGAGCTGGCGATCAGCGTGAAGACGGTCGAGGCGCACCGCGCGAAGATCATGGAGAAGCTCGCGGTCGATTCCGTCGCCGAGCTCGTGCGCGAGGCGCTCGCCGCGCGCAAGCCCTGAGCCCACGCCGTTAGGGTTTTCCCCAATTGCCAGCGGCTCGCGCCGCTCGCTAGCATCCGGCTGCCCCTCGCAGAAGCCCGCGCAAGTCGGGATGCCCCAAGGAGGAGGGGCGGCGCCACCGCGCCGTTTTCGCTGCGTCTTTCTTTGCGCAACCCGAGGAGGGGAATCCCACATGTCCACGCTTGTCGCACCGGTGCCCGGCGTCCAGCGTTCCGAGGAAAAACGCGTCATCTTCGCGTCGTCCCTCGGCACGGTGTTCGAGTGGTACGACTTCTACCTTTACGCCACGCTCGCGCCGTTCTTCGCGGCGCTGTTCTTCCCGCCGGGCAACCAGACGGCGGCGCTGCTCTCCGCGTTCGCCGCGTACGCCGCGGGCTTCCTCGTGCGGCCCTTCGGCGCGATCGTGTTCGGCCGCATCGGCGACCTCGTCGGGCGCAAGTACACGTTCCTCGTGACCATCATCTTCATGGGCGGCTCGACGTTCCTGGTCGGCCTGCTGCCCACGTACCAGGCGATCGGCTGGACGGCGCCGATCCTGCTGGTGACGCTGCGCCTGGTGCAGGGGCTCGCCCTCGGTGGCGAGTACGGCGGGGCGGCGACCTACGTCGCGGAGCACGCGCCGCACGGCAAGCGCGGCTACGACACGAGCTGGATCCAGACCACCGCCACGCTCGGCTTCTTCCTGTCGCTCGCGATCATCGGCATCTGCCGGTTCGGCGGCATCATGGACGCGAAGGAATTCTCGACCTGGGGCTGGCGGATCCCGTTCTGGTTCTCGGCGATCCTGCTCGCGTTCTCGGTCTACATCCGCATGCGCCTGAACGAGTCGCCGGTGTTCCAGCGCATGAAGGCCGAGGGCCGCGGCTCGAAGGCGCCGCTCACCGACAGCTTCTTCCGCTACCCGAACAACAAGTACGTGCTGCTCGCGCTCCTCGGCGCCACAGCCGGCCAGGGCGTGGTCTGGTACACGGGCCAGTTCTACGCGCTCTTCTTCCTCACCATCACCCTCAAGCTGGATGGGGCGGCCGCATATACGCTGATCGGCCTGTCGCTGCTGCTCGGCACGCCGTTCTTCATCGTGTTCGGCGCGCTCTCCGACAAGATCGGGCGGCTCAAGATCATCCTCGCCGGCTGCCTGCTCGCGGCGCTCACGTACTTCCCGCTCTTCCAGGCGCTCACGCACTACGTGAACCCGGCGCTCGAGTCCTTCCAGAGCGCGAACGCGATCACCGTGCAGGCGAAGGACTGCAACTTCCACGTCTTCGTCGGCCCGTGGTCGAAGTTCAGCGAATGCGACAAGGCCCAGGATTTCCTCACGAAGGCGGGGCTGTCGTTCACGACCTCGGCCCTGCCCGCGGGAGCCAGCGACAACGTGATCACGAAGATCGGCACCACGGAGCTCAAGGGCTTCAAGGACGCCGAGTACAAGAAGGTGCTCGCCGACCTCAAGTACCCGGCCAAGGCCGATCCGGCGCAGGTGAACTGGCCGATGACGCTGCTGATCCTCTTCATCATGCTGATCTACGTGACCATGGTGTACGGGCCGATCGCCGCGTTCCTGGTCGAGATGTTCCCGACGCGCATCCGCTACACCTCCATGTCGCTGCCGTACCACATCGGCAACGGATGGTTCGGCGGGATGCTGCCGTTGCTCGCGACCGCCATGGTCGCCGCCTCGGGCAACATCTACTACGGCCTCTGGTACCCGATCGTCGTGGCCATCATGTCGGTCGTGATCGGCGTGCTGTTCCTGCGTGACAACAGGGACCGCGACATCAACGAGTAGCCCCGGAGTAGGCGCGCCCCGCGCCCCCTCGCCCCGCGGGAGTGGATCCCCGCGGGGCTTTGTTTTTTCCGCGGCGTCGCGGACAATGGAGCGGGGCGCACGGCGCCCCTTCCGCAAACCTCCCCGATGCTGTCGCGCTACTTCGCCCGCGAGATCCTGCTGACGAGCCTGTTCGTGCTCGTGGCGCTGCTCGCGCTGTTCGGCTTCTTCGACGTCGTCAAGGAGCTCGACAGCATCGGCAAGGGCGCGTACGGGATGGCCGCGATGGTCTCCTACGTGGCGCTGCTGCTGCCGTCGCACGCCTACGTGCTGTTGCCCGCGGCCGGGCTCATGGGCACGCTCTTCGCGCTCGCCCGCATGTCGGAGAACTCCGAGATCACGGTGATGCGCGCCTCGGGCATGTCGATGCGCCAGCTCGCCGGCTACGTCATCGGCGCCGGCGTGGTGATCGGCATCATCACCCTCGCGATGGGCGAGCTGGTGAGCCCCTACGCCGACGAGGCCGCCAAGGACCTGCGGCTCAAGGCCACGCAGTCGATCGTGGCGCGGGAATTCCGCTCCGGCTTCTGGGTGAAGGACGCGCGCAGCTTCGTGAACATCCAGGACGTCACGCCCGACACGACGCTGCTGAACCTGCGCATCTACGAGTTCGACCCGGCGTTCCGCCTCGTCGCGATCAGCCGCGCGGAGAAGGGCACCTACGCGGGCCCCAACCGCTGGACGCTCTCGAACGTCGAGCTCACGCGCTTCAACGGCGATCGCGCCCAGCTCGAGCACCTGCGCGAAGCGACGTGGCACTCCGTGCTCACGCCCGACATCCTCGCGGTCCTCAAGATCGAGCCGGAGAGCCTGTCGGTGCTGAACCTGCGCGCGTACATCGAGCACCTGCGCGAGAACCACCAGAACGCGACGCGCTACGAGATAGCGTTCTGGAACAAGGTGCTCTATCCCCTCGTGGCCATCGCGCTGATGGTGATGTCGATCCCCTTCGCCCTGCAATCGGCGCGCGCCGGCGGCGTGGGCGTGCGCATCGTGCTCGGCATCATGATCGGCCTGCTCTTCCATTTCGCCGGCCGGCTGTTCTCCCACGTGGGCCTGCTGAACGACTGGCCGGCCCTGGTCTCGTCGGGATTGCCCCTCGCGATCGTGATCGCAGTGGCGATGCTCGGCCTGCGCCGCGCGGAGAACCGCTAGCGCTCCTTCACCAGCGCGGTGCGCGCGAGGCGGTCGTGCAGGAACTGCCGGTCGCGATCGACGAGCGCCCACGCGAAGCCGAGGCCGAGGGCGACGGTGCCGAGCACGGCGAGCACGTAGCGATGGATCGCGCGCGCGAGCCCGACCGGCCCGCCGTCCTCGGCGCGCACGAGCCGCACGTGCCACGTCTTCATCGGCAAGGTCTGGCCGCCACGCGTCCAGAATCCCACGTAGTAGACGCCGAGCAGCGCGAGCACCCACAGCTGCAGTGCGTGGCGCCGCCAACCGTGGGTGGCATCGCCGAAGAGCGCGAGGAAGGGAAACGTGCCGACGAACGCGATCGCCGCGGCGAGCAGCAGGTCGTAGAGCGCGCTCGCCAGGCGTCGCGCGAATCCGGGCGCGCGGGGCGCGCCTTCGATGCTCACCGCGGTGTCGCGGGCGGTGCGCTGGGCGCCGGGGCGGGCGCGGGCGGCATCGGCGCGGGCGGCGGTCCCGGCGCGCGGCCCGGCACGGCTCCGTTGCGTCCGTGCTGCTGCAGCCAGCGCTGGCGCAGCTCGTTCTGCTTCTCGGGCGGCAGGCGGTTGAGGCCCTGGAACGTCTCGCGCGCGGCGCGGCGCTGCTCGGGCGTCATCGCGGCCCAGTCGCGGATGCGCCGGTCGAAGCGATCCTTCTGGATCGGTTGCATGTTCGGATACTGGCGTGCCGCTCCGAGCAGGCGCTTCTGCTGGTAGCCGGGCAGGTGGTCCCACTCCGGCGCGACGGGCCCGAGGATGCGCTGCTGGTCGGGGCTGAGGCTTTGCCAGGGACGCTGCGGCGTCTTCGGGTCCTTCGCGCCCGCGGCCGCGGCGAAAGCGAGCAGCAGGCTCGCGGCGATCAGCCTTGCGGTTGCGATCCGACCCACGAGCGGAGGTCCTGGTCGAGGTACGCGTCGGGCGGCAGCTCCTGGGTGAGCAGCTGGGCGTCGATCGCCCCGGGATCCGGCTCTTCCCGCAGCGATTGGAACGTGAGCGTGGCGAGCAGCGCCGCCAGGGGCAGCCACAGCAGCGCGCGCTGCACGACCGAGTAGCGGATGGTGTCGGCCAGGCCGGCGGTCACCGTGACGAGGCCGAACAGGCGCACCGGCTCCATCGCGCCGAGCGCGCGCAGCCGCGCGGCCTTCAGGCGGCTCGCCTGCAGCTCGCCCACGCCGCTCGCGCTGCGCTCGAGCCACGGCTTCACGCGGGCGCCAAACTCATTGTCGTTCATAGCGTTATCCCTTTGGATCTCAGGACTTTGGCCAAAGCATGCGTGGCCCGGGAGCAATGCGTCTTCACGCTGCCCTCCGAGCATCCCATGACTTTGGCGGTCTCGCTCACGTCGAGTTCTTCCCAGTAACGCAGCATGAAGGCCTCGCGTTGACGCTGCGGCAGGGCCTGGATCGCCTCCTCGATGGCGGCCATCACCTGCGATTGTTCCAGCCGATCCGCGGGCGAGGCCGGGACGTTGCCCGGCTCGTCGACCTCGAGCGTCTCGAGGGGATCCGAATCCTCATCCTCGCCGCCCAGGCCGAGGCTCGACAGCAGCATCGTCCACGTGGAGCGCACGCGGCTGCGCCGGAAGTGGTCGCGGATGCCATTCTGGAGGATGCGCTGGAAGAGCAGCGGGATCTCGGCGACCGGGCGATCGGCGTACTTCTCGGCGAGCTTCATCATCGAGTCCTGCACGATGTCGAGCGCCGCTTGCTCGTCCTGCACCGAGAACAGGCATTGCTTGAAGGCCCGCCGCTCGACGGAGGCGAGAAACTGATCCATTTCCTTGCGACTGGCCAGGGCGGGCTCCCGTCCGGGCGCCGTTGCCCGGATTCGCGCGAATGGTAGCAAACGGCCCGCGCGCGCCTCGCGCGACGGCGCGGGAGCCGCACGTCCGGGTTTCGGCTTGACCAATGCGCGTACAGTGGTTAATGTTTACGGTTCCCCCCAAAACCCCCCGCATTACAAGGCCTTAGCCATGGAACTCCAACTCCCTCCCCTCGCGGAAACCGGCGAAACCCTGACGGGCGCCGAAATCGTCATCCGCTGCCTCCAGGCCGAGGGCGTCGAGTTCGTATTCGGCTATCCGGGCGGCGCCGTCCTCTACATCTACGACGCGCTCGCGCGCCGCGGCGAGAAGGACAAGCTCAAGCACATCCTGGTTCGCCACGAGCAGGGCGCGGTGCACGCGGCCGACGGCTATGCGCGCGCGACCGGGCGTCCCGGCGTCGCCCTCGTGACCAGCGGGCCCGGCGTCACCAACGCGGTCACGGGCATCGCCACGGCGTACATGGACTCGATCCCGCTCGTGATCATCACGGGCCAGGTGCCGACGAAGGCGATCGGCGAGGACGCGTTCCAGGAATGCGACACCGTGGGCATCACGCGCCCGACGGTGAAGCACAACTTCCTCGTGAAGGACGTGAACGAGCTGGCGATCACGCTCAAGAAGGCGTTCCACATCGCCACCACGGGCCGGCCCGGACCGGTGCTCGTGGACATCCCGAAGGACGTGTCGAACCAGTCGACCATCTTCCACTATCCCGACAAGCTGCACATGCGCTCGTACAACCCGGTCACGAAGGGGCACGGCGGGCAGATCAAGAAGGCGCTCAACCTGCTGCTCGAGGCCAAGCGGCCGATGGTCTACGTGGGCGGCGGGGCGGTCCTCGGCGAAGCGTCGGCCGAGGTGACCGAGCTCGTGCACCTGCTCGGGTTCCCCGTCACCAACACGCTGATGGGGCTGGGCAGCTTCCCGGGCACCGACAAGCAGTTCCTCGGCATGCTCGGCATGCACGGCACGTACGAGGCGAACCACGCGATGCAGAACTGCGACGTGCTGCTCGCCGTGGGCGCGCGCTTCGACGACCGCGTGATCGGCAACCCGGCGCACTTCGCGGCCGGCAACCCGACGCGCAAGATCGTGCACATCGACATCGACCCCTCGTCGATCTCCAAGCGCGTGCGGGTCGACGTGCCGATCGTGGGCGGCGTGAAGGAAGTGCTCACCGAGCTCATCGCGCAGCTCAAGGCCTCGGCGCAGCGCGCGGATCCGGCGGCCCTCGCGGCATGGTGGTCGCAGATCGCCACCTGGCGCGCGAAGGACTGCCTGCGCTACGACCGCAACGCCAAGATCATCAAGCCCCAGGCGGTGATCGAGAAGCTCTACGAGCTCACCAGGGGCGATGCCTTCATCACCTCCGACGTCGGCCAGCACCAGATGTGGGCCGCGCAGTTCTACAAGTTCGCCAAGCCCCGGCGCTGGATCAACTCCGGCGGGCTGGGCACCATGGGCGTCGGCCTGCCGTACGCGATGGGCGTGAAGCTCGCGTACCCGAAGTCGGACGTCGTGTGCATCACCGGCGAGGCCTCGATCCAGATGTGCATCCAGGAGCTCTCCACCTGCAAGCAGTACCACCTGCCGGTGAAGATCGTGAACCTGAACAACCGCTACATGGGCATGGTGCGCCAGTGGCAGGAGTTCTTCCACGGCAACCGCTACAGCGAGTCGTACATGGACGCGCTGCCCGACTTCGTGAAGCTCGCCGAGGCGTACGGCCACGTCGGCATGCGCATCGACAAGCCCGCGGACGTGGACGGCGCGCTGCGCGAGGCGCTCGCGATGAAGGACCGGCTCGTGTTCCTCGACGTCATCACCGACCAGACCGAGAACGTCTTCCCGATGGTGCCCGGCGGCAAGGGCATGTCGGAAATGCTCCTCTCCGAAGAACTTTGACCCGCGCTCCCTCCCGCAGGGAGCGCGCGCGCCCCCGCGCCCGCCGGCGCGCGCGCGTCCGCCACTAGAACAACCATGCGCCATATCCTCTCCATCCTCGTCGAAAACGAAGCCGGCGCGCTCTCGCGCGTCGCGGGCCTGTTCTCCGCGCGCGGGTACAACATCGAGACGCTCACCGTCGCGCCGACCGAGGACGCGACGCTCTCCCGCATGACGATCGTCACGACGGGCTCCGACGAGATCGTCGAGCAGATCACCAAGCAGCTGAACAAGCTGGTCGACGTCGTGAAGGTGGTCGACCTGTCCGAGGGCAAGCACATCGAGCGCGAGCTCATGCTCGTGAAGGTGCGCGCGGCCGGCAAGGACCGCGAGGAGATCAAGCGCACCGCCGACATCTTCCGCGGCCGCGTCCTCGACGTCACCGACAAGACATACACGATCGAGCTCACGGGCACCAGCGACAAGCTCGACGCCTTCCTCGACGCGCTCGACCGCTCCTCGATCCTCGAGACCGTGCGCACCGGCGTGTCCGGCATCGGACGCGGCGAATGGGTGCTGAAGGTCTGAAGCCACTCCCCAACCAAGGAACGAACACATGAAGGTTTACTACGACAAGGACGCCGACCTCTCGCTCATCAAGGGCAAGAAGGTCACGATCATCGGCTACGGCTCGCAGGGCCACGCGCATGCGCAGAACCTCGTGGACTCCGGCGTGAAGGTCACCGTGGGCCTGCGCAAGGGCGGCGCGTCGTGGGAGAAGGCCGAGAAGGCGAAGATCCCGGTGAAGGAGATCGGCGAGGCGGTGAAGGGCGCGGACCTGGTGATGATCCTGCTGCCGGACGAGAACCACCCGCAGGTCTACAAGGAAGCGATCGAGCCCAACATCAAGAAGGGCGCGGTGCTCGCCTTCGCGCACGGCTTCAACATCCACTTCAAGCAGATCGTGCCGCGCGCCGACCTCGACGTGATCATGATCGCGCCGAAAGGCCCGGGCCACCTCGTGCGCTCGACCTACACGCAGGGCGGCGGCGTGCCGGCGCTCATCGCGGTGCACCAGAACGCCTCGGGCAAGGCGAAGGATCTCGCGCTCTCGTACGCGGCGGCGATCGGCGCGGCGCGCGGCGGCGTGATCGAGACCAACTTCCGCGAGGAGACCGAGACCGACCTGTTCGGCGAGCAGACCGTGCTCTGCGGCGGCATCGTCGAGCTGATCAAGGCCGGCTACGAGACGCTGGTCGAGGCGGGATACGCGCCCGAGATGGCGTACTTCGAGTGCCTGCACGAGACCAAGCTCATCGTGGATCTCATCTACGAGGGCGGGATCGCGAACATGAACTACTCGATCTCGAACAACGCCGAGTACGGGGAGTACGTGTCCGGTCCGAGGGTGATCGGCGAGCCCTCGCGCCAGGCGATGAAGCAGATCCTCGATCGCATCCAGCAGGGCGAGTACGCGAAGGACTTCATCCTCGAGAACCGCGCGGGCGCGCCGACGCTCAGCGCGCGCCGGCGCCTGCTCGCCGAGCACGACATCGAGAAGGTGGGCGAGAAGCTGCGCGCCATGATGCCGTGGATCCGCAAGAACAAGCTGGTCGACACGACGAAGAACTGAGTCGATGTCCGCGTACCCGCACCCGATCATCGCGAGGGAGGGCTGGCCGTATGTCGTCCTCGCGGTGGTCCTCGCGGCGGTCGTCACGTACTTCGCCGGGTGGTGGTCGGTTCCGTTCTGGCTCGCCGCCGCCTTCGTGCTGCAGTTCTTCCGCGATCCGGCGCGCTCGATCCCGCAGGGCGCCGGGCTCGTGCTCTGCCCGGCCGACGGGCGCGTGCTCCTCGTGGGCGCCGCGCGCGATCCGTTCCTGAACCGCGATTCGCTCAAGATCAGCGTGTTCATGAACGTGTTCAACGTGCACTCCAACCGCTCGCCGGTCGACGGCAAGGTGCAGACGGTGACGTACGCGGCGGGCTCGTTCCTCAACGCCGCCCTCGACAAGTCCTCCGCCGAGAACGAGCGCAACGCGCTGCACCTCAAGGTCGACACGGGCGAGGACGTGACGTGCGTGCAGATCGCGGGGCTGGTCGCCCGCCGCATCCTCTGCTACGTGAAGGCCGGCGACCGCCTCGCGCGCGGCGAGCGCTTCGGCTTCATCCGGTTCGGCTCGCGCGTCGACGTCTACCTGCCGCCGGGCTCGCGCCCGCGCGTGGCGATCGGCGACAAGGTGAAGGCCGCCGCCACCGTGCTCGCGGAGCTGCCGCCGCCCGCCTGAGGTCCCCGCCATGGCCATGCCCGCCGAACGCCCTCCCAAACCCGCCTTCGAGCGCGTGCGCCGGCGCGGCATCTACCTGCTGCCGAACCTGTTCACGACGCTCGCGCTGTTCGCCGGCTTCTACGCGATCGTGCAGGGCATGAACCACCGCTTCGAGCCGGCGGCCATCGCCGTGTTCGTCGCGATGGTGCTCGACAGCCTCGACGGGCGCGTGGCGCGCCTCACCCGCACGCAGTCGGCGTTCGGCGCGGAGTATGACAGCCTGTCCGACATGGTGTCCTTCGGCGCGGCGCCCGCGCTCCTCGTCTACGAGTGGGCGTTGAAGGGCCTCGGGCGCATCGGCTGGATCGCGGCGTTCGTCTACTGCGTGGGCGCGGCGCTGCGGCTCGCGCGCTTCAACACGCAGCTCGCGATCGCGGACAAGCGCTGGTTCACCGGCGTGCCGAGCCCGGCGGCCGCGGCGCTCGTCGCGGGCATGGTCTGGGTGTTCACCGACCAGGGGATCGACGGGCACGACGTGCGTTGGCTCGCCGCGGCCATCACGGTGTATGCGGGCATCACGATGGTCACGAACGTGAAGTTCTACAGCGGCAAGGACATCAACCTGCGCCGGCAGATGCCGTTCTGGGCCACGATCGTCATCGTGCTCGCGCTGCTGCTGATCTCGATCGAGCCGTCGCACGTGCTGTGGGGCATCGCGCTCGTCTACGGGCTCTCGGGCTACGTGGGCTGGTTCGTGCAGCGGGCGCGCACCGAGGCCGTGCAGAAGCAGTACCGCCACATCCGCGACGCGATCGACGAGGGCAACGTCGCGGCGCTCGCGCGCATGCTCGCGACCACGCCGGTCGACACGGTGATCGCGCCCGGCAAGCGCACGCTCCTCATGGTCGCGGTCGAGGAGACGAACGTGCCGGCGATCGAGCTGCTGGTGGCGCGCGGCGCGACCCTCGACCTGCGCGACGAGCACGGCATGACGGCGCTCGCCCTCGCCGCCGAGATGGCCTTCGACGAAGCGGTCGACGTGCTGCTCGCCGCCGGCGCCGATCCGAATGTCGTCGACGCCTCCGGCATGACGCCGCTCGACATCGCCGAGGAGCACGGCGCGCACGACATCGCCGCGTTACTGCTGCGCCATGGCGCCAAGTCGGCCAAGGAGCTCGCGCCCCGGCCGGCGCCCTGAACGATTTGCCAAGGCCGCAGCCAGCCGTTATAGTCGAACCCATGCATCCCTCCGGCGATCTTTCCTGCCTTCGCCTCGGCCGGCCCGGCGCGCTCGCGCTCGGCCTGCTTCTGCTGCTGCGCCTCGGGCGCTAAATACCTTTACCCCCCAATTTGTGCAGTTCCACGGCCGCCCGGCAAGGCGGGCGGGAGCCATCCATCCGGACGACGGAGATCCCATGCAGGACCAGTTGATCATTTTCGACACCACGATGCGCGACGGCGAGCAGAGCCCGGGCGCGGCCATGACCAAGGACGAGAAGGTGCGCATCGGCAAGCAGCTCGAGCGGCTGCGCGTCGACGTCATCGAGGCCGGCTTCGCCGCCTCGAGCCCCGGCGATTTCGACGCGATCCAGGCGGTCGCCGCGGTGGTGAAGGACTCGACCGTGTGCTCGCTCGCGCGCGCCAACGACAACGACGTGAAGAAGGCGGGCGAGGCGATCCGCGGCGCGAACGCGGGACGCATCCACACCTTCATCGCGACCAGCCCCATCCACATGGAGCACAAGCTGCGCATGAAGCCGGACGCGGTGCTCGAGGCGGCCGTGCGCGCGGTGAAGCTCGCGCGCCAGTACACCGACGACGTCGAGTTCTCCGCCGAGGACGCCGTGCGCTCCGAGCTCGATTTCCTGTGCCGCATCTTCGAGGCGACGATCGCGGCCGGCGCGCGCACGATCAACGTGCCGGACACGGTGGGCTACGGCGTGCCCGAGAAATGGGGCGAGCTCTTCCGGCAGCTGCTCACGCGCGTGCCGAACGCCGGCAAGGCGGTGTGGTCGACGCACTGCCACAACGACCTCGGGATGGCGGTGGCGAACTCGCTCGCCGCCGTGGCGGCCGGCGCGCGCCAGGTCGAGTGCACCATCAACGGCCTCGGTGAGCGTGCGGGCAATGCGGCGCTCGAGGAGATCGTGATGGCGGTGCGCACGCGCTCGGACATCTTCAAGTGCACGACGGGCATCGACACGAAGCAGATCGTTCCCACGAGCAAGCTGGTGTCGACCATCACCGGCTATCCCATCCAGCCCAACAAGGCGGTGGTCGGCGCCAACGCCTTCGCGCACGAGTCGGGCATCCACCAGGACGGCGTGCTCAAGCACCGCGAGACCTACGAGATCATGCACGCGGCCGACGTGGGCTGGGGCACCAACCGCCTCACGCTGGGCAAGCTCTCGGGGCGCAGCGCGTTCAAGTCGCGGCTGCAGGAGCTGGGCATCGTGCTCGCTTCCGAGGAGCAGCTGAACGCCGCGTTCGCGCGCTTCAAGGAGCTCGCCGACAAGAAACGCGAGATCTTCGACGAGGACATCCAGGCGCTCATGTCCGACGAGACGGTGACGCCGGAGATCGAGCGCTACAAGCTCGTGTCGATGACCGCGCACATCGAGACCGGCGAGGAGCCGTTCGCGCGCGTGGTGATCAGCGACGAGGGGCGCGAGTCGCGTGCCGAGGCGCGCGGAGGTGGCCCGGTGGATGCGACGTTCAAGGCGATCGAGACGGTCGTGCGCAGCGGCGCGGAGCTGCAGCTCTACTCGGTCAACAACGTGACCGAGGGCACCGATTCGCAGGGGGAGGTGACGGTGCGCCTGGCGAAGGACGGCCGGATCGTGAACGGCATGGGCTCCGACACGGACATCGTGGTCGCCTCGGCGAAGGCCTACATCAATGCGCTCAACAAGATGGGCGAGAAGGCGCAGCGCATGAATCCCCAGTACGGGGTCGAGGCGAGCGCGGTCTGAGCCGATATATCGTAGTGCGATAGATTGGCACCGCGCGCCCGCTGTAGGACGAATCCGGTCTCCGTGTCGGCCGAGGACGACACGGACAAACGCCCTGCATTCAAGCCGTTGCGCGCTTCGGGCGGCCGGGCCGTTGCTGCGAGGCGACGGCGCGCGGTCCCGGGGGCGACCCTCGAGACCCCCTTTGCGAGCGCCATTTGCGGGGCGTAGGCGCAAAAGCCGCTCTCCTTGGCACGGTTCGTGTAAGCGAGCCGTCGTCACCACCCGAAGGGAGAGCAACATGAAGTACGGAGAGAGCTTCTTCAAATCCCCGCGCGATGCGCGCGCTCGCGAAGCGGGCGCGCCCGCGACGGCGGCTGCGCCGATGCCGGCAACGGCGCCGAACCTCACGGCGAAGAGCACCACGTCCGCGATCCCGGCGAACGAGCCGGCGCGCGGCGAGGAAACCGCCGGCAGCAAGCTCATCGTCGGCCCGAACATCAAGCTGAAGGGCGTCGAGATCCACGACTGCGACACGCTCGTGGTCGAGGGCCGCGTGGAAGCGACCATGGTGAGCCGCACCATCCAGATCGCCGAGAACGGCGCATTCGACGGCAAGGTGGACGTCGATGTGGCGGAGGTGCGCGGCGCCTTCCAGGGCGAGCTCACCGCGCGCCGCAAGCTCGTCATCCACGCCGGCGGCCGCGTCTCGGGCAAGATCCGCTACGGGCGCATCCTCGTGCAGGAAGGCGGCGAGATGAGCGGCGACGTGGGCGCCATCGCCGAGGGCGCGGTGACGCGCGCCTGACCGCTCTCGTCCGGGCCCGCGAGGGCCCGGCGTCGTATGATGCGCGCGGGGGCGATTCGCCTCACCGGAACGCACGCGCACATGGACGAAGCGTCGACGGCGATCCTCGGCATCGTGGGCACCGGGCTCATGGGCCGCGGCATCGCGCAGGTGGCCGCGCAGGCCGGCATCGAGACGCGTTTGCTCGACGCCGCGCCGGGCGCCGCCGAGGCGGCCCGCAAGGCGGTCGGGGAACAGCTGCAGCGCCTCGTCGCCAAGGGCAAGCTCGAAGCGGCCGCGGCCGATGCCGCGATCGCGCGCTTGCGGCCCGTCGGCGCCATCGGAGAGCTCGCCGACTGCACGATCGTGATCGAGGCGATCGTCGAGAACCTGGACGCGAAGCGCGAGCTCTTCCGCGCGCTCGAGGCGGTGGTCGGGGCCGACTGCCTGCTCGCGACGAACACGTCGTCGTTGTCGGTCACCGCGATCGCGGCAGCATGCGCGCATCCCGGGCGCGTGGGTGGGTTCCATTTCTTCAGCCCGGTGCCGCTGATGAAGGTCGTGGAGGTGGTCGAGGGCACGCGTAGCGCGCCCTGGGTCGGGGAACGGCTGTGTGCGCTGGCGCGGCGCTTCGGGCACGCGCCGGTGCGCGCGAAGGACACGCCGGGCTTCCTCGTGAACCATGCGGGCCGCGCATACGGCACGGAGGCGCTGCGCATCCATGGCGAGGGCGTCGCGGACTTCGCGACGATCGACGACATCCTGCGCGCGGCGGCGGGCTTTCGCATGGGGCCCTTCGAGCTCTTCGACCTCACCGGGCTGGACGTCTCGCAGCCGGTGATGGAATCGATCTACCACCAGTTCTACGAGGAGCCGCGCTTCCGGCCCGCGCCGCTGCTCGTCCAGCGTCGCCTCGCGGGACTGCTCGGCCGCAAGACCGGCGAAGGCTTCTACCGCTACCGCGACGGCGCGCGCGAGGCGCCGCCGCGCGCGCCGGCACCTCCCGCGCGGGCTCGCAGGATCTGGGTGAGCCGAGCCGACGGCGAAGCGCATCGCGAGGTCGCCACGCTGCTGCGCCGTCTCGGTGCCGACGTCGAAGACGCGAGCGCGCCCTCGGCCGAGGCGATCTGCATGCTGCTGCCGTGGGGAATCGACGCGACCGCCGCCGCCCTCGAGGAAGGCCTCGACGCGCGCCGCTGCGTGGCCCTCGATGCGCACTTCGGCCTCGCCACCCACCGCACTCTCATGACCACGCCGGTGACCGATGCCGCGGTGCGCGACGCCGTCCACGGCCTGCTCGCGAGCGACGGCGTGGCGGTGAGCGTGATCCGCGATTGCCCGGGCTTCGTCGCGCCGCGGGTCGTGGCGCAGGTGGTGAACGTCGCCTGCGACATCGCGCAGGAGCGCATCGCGAGCCCCGGCGACATCGACGTCGCCGTCCGGCTCGGGCTCGGCTATCCGAAGGGGCCGCTCGCCATGGGCGACGCGATGGGGCCCGCGCGCGTGCTCTCCCTGCTGCGGGCGCTCCAGGCGTTCTATGGCGATCCGCGTTACCGGCCGAGCCCGTGGCTCGTGCGCCGGGCGCGCCTCGGCGTGTCGCTCGCCATGCCGGAGGCGTGAGCCTAGTCCTCGCGCGCGAGGCGTTCGGCCAGGCCCGTGTAGTTCGCCGGTGTGAGGGCGAGCAGCCGCGCGCGCGCTGCCTCGGGCAGCGGCAGCGTGCGGATGAACGCGTGCAGGTCATCGCGCGTGATGCCGCCCTTGCCGCGCGTGAGGTCCTTCAGCTTCTCGTAGGAGCCCGGGATGCGATGCGCGCGCATCACCGTCTGCACCGCCTCGGCGAGCACGTCCCAGTTGCCCTCGAGATCGGCGGCGATGCGCTGCGGGTTCGCCTCGAGCTTGCCGAGGCCGCGCAGGCATGCGTCGTAGGCGATCGCGCAGTAGCCGAATGCGACACCCACGTTGCGCAGCACGGTCGAGTCGGTGAGGTCGCGCTGCCAGCGCGAGATCGGCAGCTTCTCCGAGAGGTGGCGCAGCAGCGCGTTGGCCAGGCCGAGGTTGCCCTCGGAGTTCTCGAAGTCGATCGGGTTCACCTTGTGCGGCATGGTCGAGGAACCGACCTCGCCCGGCTTCACCCGCTGGCGGAAATAGCCGAGCGAGATGTAGCCCCAGAGGTCGCGGTCGAGGTCGATCAGGATCGTGTTCAACCGCGCCACCGCGTCGAAGACTTCGGCGAGCGCGTCGTGCGGCTCGATCTGGATGGTGAGCGGGTTGTACGCGAGGCCGAGGCTCATCACGAAACGCTCGGCGAAGCGCGGCCAGTCGATGTCGGGCGCGGCGACCACATGCGCGTTGAAGTTGCCAGTCGCCCCGTTGATCTTGCCCAGCATCTCGACCGCGGCCACGCGCGCACGTGCGCGCTCGAGCCGGTAGGCGACGTTCGCCATTTCCTTGCCGAGCGTCGTCGGCGTGGCCGGCTGGCCATGCGTGCGCGCGAGCATCGCGATGCCGGCGTGCTCACGCGCGAGCGCGCGCAGGCGCTCGACGATGCGATCGAGCGCGGGCAGCAATACCGCATCGCGGCCGCCCTTCACCATGCGCGCGTACGCGAGGTTGTTGATGTCCTCGGACGTGCACGCGAAATGGATGAACTCCGCGGCGGCCGAGACTTCGCCGTTCCCGGCGAAGCGCTCGCGCAGCCAGTACTCGACCGCCTTCACGTCGTGGTTGGTGGTCGCCTCGATGGCCTTGATGCGCTCGCCATCCGCCGGCGAGAACATCGCCGCCACCTCGCGCAGCGCCTCCTGCGTCTTCGTCGAAAACGCGGCGAGGGCGCCGAATGCGGGATCGTTGGACAACGCGAGGAGCCATTCCACCTCGACGCGGACCCGCTCGCGCATCAGCGCGAACTCGCTGAAATGCTCCGCGAGCGCCTGCGTCTTCGCGGCGTAGCGGCCGTCGAGCGGCGAGAGTGCGGTGAGGGCGGAGGGCATGGCGCGAGGGAGGCGAAATGTTAGCACGCAGCGCCATCGGCCCTTGGGTTGGCCGCTCGACGCAACCGTGCGCGCCGCCGCGCGGTTCGCGCGCGCTTACGCGATCACGCCCCCGCCGAGGCAGACCTCGCCGCGGTAGAGCACGGCCGATTGCCCCGGAGTCACCGCCCATTGCGGGCTGGCGAAGTCGAGATCGAAGACCGCGCGGTCCTCGACGGTCAATGTGCAGGCCGCATCGGCCTGGCGATAGCGGGTCTTCGCTCCGAGCGCGCCGGGCGCCGGCGGCTCTCCGCCCACCCAGCTCGCATCGGCGGCGTGCAGGTGGCGCTTCTGCAGCAGCGGATGATCGTGTCCCTGCACCACGACGAGCGTGTTCGACGCGAGATCCTTGGCCGCGACGTACCAGGGCGCGGCGGCCGCATCGCGGCGCCCGCCGATCCCCAGCCCCTGGCGCTGCCCGAGCGTGTAGTACATGAGCCCTTCGTGCTCGCCGATGCGCTCGCCTTCGGGCGTCACCATCGGCCCCGGCTCGCGCGGCAGGTAGCGCGCGAGGAACTCGCGGAACGGGCGCTCGCCGATGAAGCAGATGCCGGTGGAATCGCGCTTGGCGTGATTCGGCAGGCCCGCTTCGCGGGCGATGCGGCGCACCTCCGTCTTCGGCAGGTGGCCGACCGGGAAGAGCGTGCGTGCGAGCTGCGCCTGCGTGAGCCGGTGCAGGAAGTAGCTCTGGTCCTTCAGCGGGTCGAGGCCCTTGAGCAGGACGAAGCGGCCCTCGCGTTCCTCGACCCGGGCGTAATGGCCGGTGGCGATGCGCGCCGCGCCGAGGGCCATGGCATGGTCGAGGAAAGCCTTGAACTTGATCTCGGCGTTGCACAGCACGTCGGGGTTGGGCGTGCGGCCCGCGCGGTACTCCGCGAGGAAGCTCGCGAACACGCGCTCGCGGTATTCGGCGGCGAAGTTGACCGCTTCGACCTCGATGCCGATGCGGTCGGCGACCGCGACGGCGTCGATCAGGTCCTCGCGCGTCGAGCAATATTCGTCATCGTCGTCGTCCTCCCAGTTCTTCATGAAGAGGCCCACGACGTGATGGCCCGCGCGCTTGAGGAGCAGCGCGGCGACGGCCGAATCGACGCCTCCGGACAAACCGACGACCACTTTCATGACGGGTGCGACAGCGACGGGAAAAGGGTGTTGCGCGAAGGGCGAAAAGCAAAAGGCGGAGCCGAGGCTCCGCCCTTGGCACCGAATTGCTGCGAATTACTTGGCCGGCTCGGTCTTCTCGGACTTGTCGGTCTTGGCGTTCTTCTTCTTGCTGCTCTTCTTGGCGTGCTTCTTCATCGCCTTCTTGTCTTTCGCCGGGGCTTCCGACTTCGCGGCGGGCTCGGCGGCCTTCGGGGCCTCGGCCTTGGCGGGTTCAGCGGGCTTGGCGGGGGTGGCGGGCGTCGCCTGCGCGAACACGGACACGGCGGCGGAGGCGAAGAGCGCGGCGATCAGGGCGGACAGCTTCTTCATGTTTTCATTCCTAGGATAGAAAGGTTGAACAAGGTATCAATGCTTCGACTACGGCGGAAATCAGCCTCGTCGCCAACATTAACGCCGCGCATTATACGAGGGTTGACAAGCCGAAGCATCCTGTCCTAAGTCAATTCCGGCGCATCGGCGCAGGCGGCAGCGGGGCCTCCCGCCACTGGCCCGGGGGCAGCCCGTCGAGCTTCCACGGGCCGATCTGCACCCGCACCAGGCGCAGCGTGGGAAGGCCGACCTTCGCGGTCATGCGCCGGACCTGCCGGTTGCGACCCTCGTGGAGCGCGAGCTCCAGCCAGGCCGTCGGAATCGCCTTGCGCACCCGGATCGGCGGGTCGCGGAGCCACAGATGCGGGTCGGGGATGGCTCGCACACGCGCAGGGCGCGTGGGCCCGTCGGCGAGCACGACGCCGCCGCGCAACGCCGCGAGCGCGCCCGCGTCCGGTGTGCCCTCGACCTGTACCCAGTAGGTCTTCTCCAGCCTGTGGCGCGGATCGGCGATGCGCGCCTGCAAGCGCCCGTCGTCGGTGAGCACTACGAGTCCCTCGCTGTCGGCATCGAGGCGGCCGGCGGGGTACACGCGCGGCACCGCGACGAAGTCGGCGAGCGTGGGGCGGCGGCCGTCGCCGCTGAACTGGCACAGGACGCCGTACGGTTTGTTCAGGATCAACAGGCGGGCCATTCGCCTCGGGGCGGTTGGGTCATTCGCTATAATTCGGTTCGTGCCCAGGGCGGGCACGTCCACCGCACTGTTCCTCCCCCTTCTCCGCACAAGAGACCCCACAGGAGTCCCATGGCCAAGATCAAGGTCAAGAATCCCATCGTCGAGATGGATGGCGACGAGATGACGCGCATCATCTGGCGCAAGATCCGCGAGCAGCTGATCCTCCCCTACCTCGACGTCGACCTCAAGTACTACGACCTCGGCGTCGAGAACCGCGACGCGACCAACGACCAGGTGACGGTCGATTCCGCCCAGGCGACCAAGCGCTATGGGGTGGCGGTGAAATGCGCCACGATCACGCCCGACGAGGCGCGCGTGAAGGAGTTCGGCCTGAAGCAGATGTGGAAGAGCCCGAACGGCACGATCCGCAACATCCTCGACGGCACCATCTTCCGCGAGCCCATCATCTGCTCGAACGTGCCGCGCATCGTCTCGCACTGGAACAAGCCGGTGGTGGTCGCGCGCCACGGCTTCGGCGACCAGTATCGCGCCACCGAGATCAAGTTCGACGGGCCGGGGACGCTCAAGATGACGTTCACGCCGAAGAACGGCGGCGCACCGATCGAGCGCGAGGTGTTCCAGGCGCCGGGCGCGGGCATCGCGATGTCGATGTACAACCTCGACGAATCGATCCGTGGCTTCGCGCACGCGTGCTTCAACTACGCGCTCGACCGCAAGTACCCGGTGTACCTGTCGAGCAAGAACACCATCCTGAAGGTCTACGACGGCCGCTTCAAGAACATCTTCCAGGAGATCTACGACGCCGAGTATCGCCAGCGCTTCGAGGCCGCGGGCCTCACGTACGAGCACCGCCTGATCGACGACATGGTCGCGTCGAACCTCAAGTGGAACGGCGGCTACCTCTGGGCGTGCAAGAACTACGACGGCGACGTCCAATCGGACACGATCGCCCAGGGCTACGGCTCGCTCGGGCTGATGACCTCGGTGCTGATGTCACCGGACGGCAAGACCGTGGAGGCCGAGGCTGCTCACGGCACGGTGACGCGCCACTACCGGCTGCACCAGCAGGGCAAGCCCACCTCGACCAACCCGATCGCGTCGATCTACGCGTGGACGCGCGGGCTCATCTACCGCGGCAAGATGGACGGCACGCCCGAAGTGGTGAAGTTCGCCGAGACGCTCGAGAAGGCCTGCGTCGACACGGTGGAGTCCGGCAAGATGACCAAGGACCTGGCGATCCTCATTCGTCCCGACCACTCTTTCCTCACGACGGAAGAGTTCATGGACGCGATCGACCAGGAGCTGCAGCGGCGCATGAAGTAGGGCGGCACAAACAAAAAGCCCCCGCGGGTCGAACGCGGGGGCTTTTCAGAAGTCGTGCTCCCTAGATGCTGTCTTCTTATGCCGCCTGGATGTTGGACGCCTGCTTGCCCTTCGGGCCCTGCGTCACGTCGAAGGAGACCTTCTGGCCTTCCTTGAGGGTCTTGAAGCCCTGCATCTGGATCGCCGAGAAATGCGCGAAGAGGTCTTCGCTGCCGTCGTCGGGCGTGATGAACCCGTAACCCTTCGCGTCATTGAACCACTTCACAGTTCCGGTTGCCATGCGATTGCTTGCCTCTTGTTAAACGGGTGGAGTCCCGCACATTGTTCGGATCCAGGCCCCGCACGTCGTCAAAAGGCGATGCGAAATGCTTGAAACCAAACTCCAAGGCGCTTTTTACGCGGGGTCCTTGGGAGTGTCAATAGCGGGGTCTGAGGGGTGATTTCGCCCCGCCCGGCGGCTCCCGCGCGAGGCTCGCGCTGACAGACGGCGCCGGCAAGCGCTTGAAGGGTCTTGAAAAAGCCCCTCCGCTTGTCCATATTAGACCCAAGTTCGATCCTTCCGAGAGGATTTACGGAGGTCCTCCGCGACAGCGTCCTCCCATCCGCGCCATGGCCGAGAAAAGCAGCGGCTCCACGCTCACCAAGCCGAGCGAGACCCAAACAAAACCGCCGCCCATGTACCAGGTCGTCATGTACAACGACGACTACACGCCGATGGAATTCGTGGTCGAGGTTCTGCAGCTGTTCTTCGCCTTGCCGCGGGAACGTGCTACCCAGATCATGCTCAAAGTTCATACCGAGGGACGCGGCGTTTGTGGGATTTATCCGAGGGATGTCGCCTCGAGCAAGGTCGAGCAGGTAACCGCATATTCGCGCCAACACCAGCATCCGCTGCAGTGCGCGATGGAGGAAACATGATTGCCCAGGAGTTGGAAGTCAGTCTTCATATGGCCTTCGTCGAGGCCCGGCAGAAGCGCCACGAGTTCATCACCGTGGAGCACCTGCTGCTGGCCCTCTGCGACAACCCTTCGGCTTCCGAAGTGCTGAAGGCCTGTGCCGCCAAGATCGACGAGCTGAAGAAGGCGCTGTCCGACTTCGTCATGCAGCACACGCCGACCGTCGCCGGAACCGGCGAGGTCGACACCCAGCCCACGCTCGGATTCCAGCGCGTCATCCAGCGCGCGATCCTGCACGTCCAATCGTCCGGGAAGAAGGAAGTGACCGGCGCCAACGTCCTCGTGGCGATCTACGGCGAGAAGGACTCGCACGCCGTCTATTTCCTGCACCAGCAGGGCGTCTCGCGCCTGGACGTCGTGAACTACATCTCCCACGGCATCACGAAGAGCCCGCAGTCGCCCGGCGCGCGCGAGGAGAGCGAGACCGAGACGGAGGCGCCCGAGACCCAGTCCGGCGGCGCCCTCGAGAGCTTCACCCAGAACCTCAACCAGCTCGCCATCGACGGCAAGATCGATCCGCTCATCGGCCGCGAGTCGGAGCTCGAGCGCGTGGTGCAGATCCTGTGCCGCCGCCGCAAGAACAACCCGTTGCTCGTGGGCGAGGCGGGCGTGGGCAAGACCGCGATCGCGGAGGGCCTGGCCAAGCGCATCGTCGACGGCGAGGTACCCGAGATCCTGTCCAAGGCGCAGGTCTACGCGCTCGACATGGGCGCGCTGCTCGCCGGCACCAAGTATCGGGGCGACTTCGAGCAGCGCCTGAAGGCCGTGCTCAAGCAGCTCGTGGACAACCCGAACACGATCCTCTTCATCGACGAGATCCACACGCTCATCGGCGCGGGCAGCGCTTCCGGCGGCACGCTCGACGCGTCGAACCTGCTGAAACCCGCGCTCTCGTCGGGCTCGCTCAAGTGCATCGGCGCGACGACGTACAACGAGTACCGCGGCATCTTCGAGAAGGACCACGCGCTGTCGCGGCGCTTCCAGAAGGTCGACGTGAACGAGCCTTCGATCCCGGAGACCGTCGAGATCCTGCGCGGGCTCAAGTCGCGCTTCGAGCTGCACCATGGCGTGAAGTACACGGCCAACGCGCTCACCACGGCCGCGGAGCTGTCGGCGCGCTACATCAACGACCGGCACCTTCCCGACAAGGCGATCGACGTGATCGACGAGGCGGGCGCGCTGCAGCGCATCCTGCCCAAGTCGAAGCAGAAGAAGGTGATCGGCAAGCCCGAGATCGAGGAGATCATCTCGAAGATCGCGCGCGTGCCCGCCCGCAACGTGTCGAACGACGACCGCTCGGCGTTGAAGAACCTCGATCGCGACCTCAAGGCCACGGTGTTCGGCCAGGACAAGGCGATCGACGCGCTGTCCGCGGCGATCAAGATGGCGCGCAGCGGCCTCGGGAACCCGCAGAAGCCGATCGGCTGCTTCCTCTTCTCCGGCCCGACGGGCGTCGGCAAGGCCGAGGTTGCGCGCCAGCTCGCGTTCATCATGGGCGTGGAGCTGATCCGCTTCGACATGTCGGAGTACATGGAACGCCATGCGGTGTCGCGCCTCATCGGCGCGCCCCCCGGCTACGTGGGTTTCGACCAGGGCGGCCTGCTCACCGAGGCGATCACGAAGCACCCGTACTCGGTGCTGCTGCTCGACGAGATCGAGAAGGCGCACCCGGACATCTTCAACATCCTGCTGCAGGTGATGGACCACGGCACGCTCAC
>CAYOGL010000053.1:0-23840 GCA_964403515.1 uncultured Burkholderiales bacterium
GTCGGCTACCTCGTCGGCGAGGCGAACCGCGGGCTCGAGTACATGTTCATCATGATGAACGCGGCGCGCCTGTCGGTCGGCCTCGAGGGGGTCGCGATCGCCGAACGCGCCTACCAGCGCGCGCTCGCGTGGTCGCGCGAGCGCATGCAGGGCAAGCCGGTCGGTGTTTCCGGCGTGAGGACCGCGCCCATCGTCCAGCATCCCGACGTGAAGCGGATGCTCCTCACGATGAAGGGGCTCACCGAGGCGGCGCGCGCGCTCGCCTACTGGGTCGCGGCCGTGCTCGACCGCGCCCGCCATCATCCCGACGAGGCCGAGCGCCGGCGCAGCCAGGCGCTCGTCGACCTGCTGATCCCCGTCGTGAAGGGCTGGTCGACGGAGATGGGCATCGAGGTCGCCTCCCTGGGAATCCAGGTGCACGGCGGCATGGGCTTCATCGAGGAGACCGGCGCGGCGCAGCACCTGCGCGATGCGCGCATCACGACGATCTACGAGGGGACCACGGGCATCCAGGCCAATGATCTCGTCGGACGCAAGGTCGGGCGCGAGGAGGGCCGCACGGTGAACGCGCTCTTCGCCGACATGCGCAAGCTGCCCTCGCAGCTCGCGGCCACCGGCGATGCGCCGCTCGGCGTGATCGCCGACGGGCTCGACGCGGCGCTCGCGCGGCTGCGCGAGGCGATCGACTGGATCGTGAAGACCTATCCCGCGAATCCCGCCGCCGTGGCCGCGGGCTCGGTGTACTTCCTCAAGGCGATGGGGCTCACGTGCGGCGGCTGGCTGCTCGCGCGTTCCGCGCAGATCGCCGCCGGGCAGCTCGCGGCCGGCGAGGGCGACGCGGGCTTCCTGAAGGCGAAGATCCTCACCGCGGAGTTCTTCGCGACCCACGCGCTGCCGCAGGTGGCGGCGCTGTGCAGCGCGACCACCAAGGGCGCGCCCGCGGTGCTCGCCGTGGAGGACGCGCTCCTCTAGTGCTGGGTGGCGGTCGCGTCCTGCTCGGACGCCGGCGCCGCCGACGCCACGTCGTCGCGGAAGCTCACGGTCGAGGCGCCGCCGTGGCGCGCCTCGATGCGCGCATGGCGAAGGGCCGTATCGACGTCGGCCAGCACGCCCGGCACGCCGCTGCCGAAGCGGTACTCGGTCACGCCGCAGGTGAGGGCGACCGCGAGGCTGTTGCCGGGCCCGATCTCGCACGGGTTCGACTCGATCGCCTTCACCAGGCGGCCGATCACCGCGCGCGGGGCGCGGTTGCGGTGCAGGCCCACGAGGAACTCGTCGGCGCCCCAGCGCGCGACCCAGTCGCCGCGCCGCGTGTTGAGCTGCAGCAGGTCCGACACGTGCGCGATCACGGCGTCGCCGGCCGCGTGCCCGAAGCCCTCGTTGATCACGCGCAGCTCGCGGATGTCGATGAGCGCGAGCTGGAACGACTGCAGGTCGCGCTCGGCGCGCGCCACTTCCTCCGCGAGCCGCTTCTCGCCCGCACGCCGGTTGTAGATGCCGGCCAGCTCGTCGATCGCCGAGACGTGCTCGAGGCGCCGGATGGTCTCGTCGAGCTGGCGCAGCGTGTATTGCGTGCCTTCCATCAGGCGCCCGGCCTGGTCGGCGAAATCGACGGGAAGGTCGGGGAGCTCGCGGTGATCGATGTACGCGCGCAACGCCTCGGCGGTGAGCTCGACCGGGGCGAGCAGCTCGCGCACCGCCCACAGCATCCACAGGAATCCTGCGAAGCAGGCGAGCAGCAGCGCCGCGAGCACCGGGTACATCGAGGCCCAGTCGCGGCGCGCGAGCAGCAGCCAGAGGCTGAAGACCGCGAGAGGGATGAAAAGCGCGACGAACGCCGCGAGCGCGAACTTGCGGGAATAGCTGCCGCCGACGAGCTGCAGGCGGTCGAGCCGGCGGTAGAGCGCGATGCGTTCCGCCGGCGCGCTGATGGGGGGAATCGGGTTCACGGAGCCTCCCGGGGCGAATTGTATACGCCCCGGGACGATCCTGCCCTCGTCCGGGGGATCAGCCGATCGGGTTGCGCATCACGCCGATGCCCTCGATCTCCGTCTCGAGGAGGTCGCCCGGCTTCATGAATTCCGGCGGCGTGCGCGCGAAGCCGACGCCCTCCGGTGTCCCGGTCGAGATCACGTCGCCCGCCTCGAGGGTCATGCCCATCGACAGGTCGTGGATGAGCCGCGGGATCTTGAAGTACAGGTACTTGGTGTTGGAATCCTGCTTCGTCACGCCGTTCACGCGGCAGGTCACGCGCAGGTTGTCCGGCTCGAGCGCATCGGCCGTCACGATCCACGGGCCCATCGGGCAGGTGCCGTCGAGGCTCTTGCCCTTGTGCCACTGGCCGCCGTGGCGCCGTTGCAGGTCCCGCCACGACACGTCGTTGATGACGGTGTAGCCCCACACATGGCGCATCGCGTCGCCCTCGCCGATGTCCTTGCCGGTCTTGCCGATGATCACGCCGAGCTCGACCTCCCAGTCGAGCGACGTCGAGATCTTCTCGTCGAACGGGATGCGGTCGAACGGGCCGGTGACCGCCGTCGTCGCCTTGCTGAAGAACACCGGCCACTTCGGCAGCTCGCGGTTGTCCTGCAGCTTCTTCGCGCCTTCCTCGAAGTGCTCGAGATAGTTCCAGCCCACGCAGAACACGTTCTTCGAAGGGCGTGGGATCGGCGCGTGCAGCTTCACGTCCGCGAGCGCGATCGTCTCCACCGGCGGCTTCGAGGCCAGCGTGCGCAGGCGTGCGAGCATCGCGTCGCCGGCGCCGATGAGGCCGAGCATCGTGCTGGTGTCGGCGTCGGCGCCGAGCGCGGCGGGGATGTCGACGAGGCGCTTGTCGTCGATCATCAGCCCGGGCCGCGGCGCGCCGGAGGGCAGGGGCGAAAAGGTGACCAGTTTCATTTTTTCCTCTTGGGAGATGGACAGCTCAGGGACGACGCGGCGCGGCGGGGACGAGCCCCGCCGCGGTCAGTCGTTCTTCCATGCCGGCTTGCGTTTCTCGAGGAACGCGTTCACGCCTTCGGCCTGGTCGCCATGGTCGAACAGGTCGAGGAAGCGCTCGCGCTCGAGCGCGAGCGCGGCACGGCGCGGGATGGCGTCGCGCGCATTGTGAATGAGCGACTTGCAGTACTCGACCGCGCGCGGCGAGAGCGTTGCCACGCGCTCGGCCATCCTGGTGGCGAACGCGACCGACTGGCCGGTCTCGACCACTTCCTGCACGAGCCCGATGCGCAATGCGGTAGCCGCATCCACGCGCTCGTTGGCCAGGATCATGCGCTTGGCCCAGCCTTCGCCCACGAGCCAGGGCAGATTCTGCGTGCCCGTGCCGCCGGGCAGCAGGCCCACGCTCGGCTCGGGCAGCGCCATCTGCGCGTGCGATTCGGCCACGCGGATGTCGCACGCGAGCGCGCACTCGAGACCGCCGCCCATCGCGAAGCCGTTGATCGCGGCGATCGTCACGAAGCGCGCGTTGGCGAGCGCCTCGAAGGCGGCGCCGAAACGCGCGATGAATTCGCGCGCGACGGCCTTGTCCTTCGCGAACGTCTTCAGGTCCGCGCCGGCCGAGAAGAACTTCGCGCCCGAGCCGGTGATCACCGCCGCGTAGATCGTGCGGTCGGCCGCGAGCTCGCCGACGAGCGCCTCGAGCGCGGCGAGGTCCTGGGGCGTCCAGGTGTTCGCCGGCGGGTTTTCGAGCGTCACGAGGGCGGTGTGGCCCTCGACCGAGTGCCGGAGCATGGCGCGGCCGCCCTCGCTACTTGATGGCGATCGTCGTGTGGATGCCGGCGTGCAGCGTGGCGTCGTCGAACCAGCGCGCGGTGACGGTCTTCACGGTGGTGTAGAACTGCACCGCCTGCTTGCCGTAGGGACCGAGGTCGCCGAGGCGCGAGCCGCGCGAGCCGGTGAAGCTGAAGTACGGTACCGGCACCGGGATCGGCACGTTGATGCCGACCTGCCCCACGTCGATCTCGTTCTGGAACTTGCGCGCCGCCGCGCCCGATTGCGTGAAGATGCCCGTGCCGTTGCCGTACGGGTTCGCGTTCACGATGGCGATCGCGTCGTCGAGGGACTCGGCGCTCATGAGGCAGAGCACCGGCCCGAAGATCTCGGTCTTGTAGATCTCGTGGTGCGGCTGCACGTTCGAGAAGATCGTCGGGCCGACGAAGTTGCCCTGCTCGTGGCCGGCGATCCTGACGCCGCGGCCGTCGAGCTCGAGCTTCGCGCCTTCCTTCACGCCGCGCTCGATGAGGCCCTCGACGCGCGCCTTCGCCTGCTTCGAGATGAGCGGGCCGAGGTCCGCGCCCTTCGCGGTGCCCACGTTCACCGACAGGCCCTTCGCCTTCGCGACGATGTCCGGGATCCACCGGTTCGCCTCGCCGACCAGCACGCCCACGCTGATCGCCATGCAGCGCTGGCCCGCCGCGCCGAAGCCCGCGCCGACGAGGGCGTTCAGCGATGCCTCCTTGTTCGCGTCGGGCATCAGGACCGCGTGGTTCTTCGCGCCCATCATGCATTGCGCGCGCTTGCCGTGCTCGGAGGCGAGGCGGTAGACGTGCTCGCCCACCGCGCACGAGCCGACGAAGGACACCGCTTTGACCGTCTGGTGCGTGCAGAGCGCATCGACCGCTTCCTTGCCGCCGTGCACGATGTTCAGCACGCCGGGAGGCAGGCCCGCCTCGTTCGCGAGCTCGGCGAGCACCATCGAGGTCATCGGGTCCTGCTCCGAGGGCTTGAGCACGAACGTGTTGCCGCACACGATCGCCATGGGGAACATCCACAACGGGATCATCGCCGGGAAGTTGAACGGCGAGATGCCGGCGCACACGCCGAGCGGCTGGCGGATGAAGTACGTGTCGAGCCCGGTCGCGACGTTCTCCGCGAACTCGCCCAGGGTGAGCGTGCCCACGCCGCACGCGTGCTCGACCACCTCGAGGCCGCGGAAGACGTCGCCCTCGGCATCCGGCAGGGTCTTGCCCTGCTCGGCGGTGAGCACCGCGGCGATCTTCTTCATGTCGCGGCGGATCAGCTCCTGCAGCTTCAGCATGATGCGAGCGCGCGCGGAGATCGGCGTGTTGCGCCAGGTCTTGAAGGCCTCGGCCGCCGCGCGCACCGCGAGATCGACCTCGTCGCCGCCGCACATCGGCACGCGCGCGAGCACTTCCTGCGTGGCCGGGTTGACGACGTCGCGCCACGCTTTCGCCTTCGACTCGACGAAGCGTCCGTCGACGAACAGCTTCACGGTCGGGGCCGCGCGCGTCGCGGCGCGGGCGGGCTCGGCTTTGCGGGTCTCGGCTTTCGGGGTGGCGGCCATGCGGATCTCCTCGGGCAATCCACAATTATAATTCGGCCGCCCCCCACTCATCCGAAACCCCCGAACATGGCCCGCAACACCCAGGTCGCGGCGGACACCAACGCCCCGGCCATCACGCAGATCCTCGCCCGCTTCGTCGCCACGCACCCCTCGAAAGGCTGGAGCGACGCGGTGGAGCACGAAGCGCACCGCACCTTCCTCAACTGGGTCGGCTGTGCCGTCGGCGCCGCGCGCCACGAGTCGGCCGAGGCCGCGCTCGGCGCGGTGGCGATGCTGCAGCCGGCTCCCCAATCGGCCATCCTCGGCCGCGCCGAGCGGGTGGACATGGCGAGCGCCGCGCTCGTGAACGGCATCACCTCGCACACCTTCGACTTCGACGACACCCACCTGAAGACCGTGATCCATCCGGCAGGGCCCGTCGCCTCGGCGCTCACGGCGCTTGCCGAAGTGACCGGCGCCTCCGGCCGCGAGCTCGTCGATGCGCTCGTCCTCGGCATCGACGTCGCCTGCCGGCTCGGCAACACGATGTACCCCGACCACTACGATCGCGGCTGGCACATCACCGGCTCGACCGGCTCGATCGGCGCGGCGGCGGCGTGCGCGCGCCTGCTGCGCCTCGACGAGCGCCACACGCAATGGGCGCTCGGCGTGGCAGCCTCGCAACCCGTTGGCATGCGCGAGCAGTTCGGGACGATGGCGAAGCCCTTCCATCCCGGGGCCGCGGCGCGCGCGGGGCTGCTCTCGGCGCTGCTCGCGAAGAACGGCTTCACCGCGAGCCCGCGCGCGCTCGAGGCGCCGCGCGGCTACGTGCAGGTCGTCTCCGACAAGCGCGACTGGCGCGAGGTGACCGATGCGCTCGGCAGCCGCTTCGAGATCTCGTTCAACACCTACAAGCCGTTCGCGTGCGGCATCGTGATCCATCCGACGATCGACGCGGCCACGCAGCTTCGCAAACAGGGCGTCCGTGCCGAAGACGTCGAACACGTGGAGCTCGCCGTGCATCCGCTCGTGCTCGAGCTCACCGGCAAGAAGGAGCCGCAGGACGGGCTGCAGGCGAAGTTCAGCGTCTACCACGGCTTCGCCGCGGGCCTCGTCTTCGGGCGCGCGGGCGAGGGCGAGTACGACGACGCGATCGTCGCGCGCGAGGACGTCGTGGCGCTGCGGCGCAAGGTGGTCGCGACCGCGTCCGATCGCATCGCCGAGGACGCCGCCGAGGTGACCGTCACGTTGAAGGGCGGCAGGCAGGCTCGTGTGCGGGTCGACCATGCCATCGGCTCGCTCGAGCGGCCGATGAGCGACGCCGACCTCGAGGCGAAATTCCACGGCCTCGCCGACGCGGTGATCGGCGCGGCGAAGGCGGACGGCTTGATCGCGGCGTGCTGGAAGCTCGCGGCGGCCCCGAACGTGAAGTCCATCGTCGAAGGAGCCCGGCCATGAGCCGACCGAAGGTCGTCGTCCTCGACGACTACGAGCAATCGTTGCGCCGCACCGCCGACTGGAGCGCGATCGACGCCCGGGCCGACGTGAAGGTGCATCACGAGCGGCTGCGCGGCCCGGCGCTGCTCGAGGCGATCCGCGATGCCCATGCGATCGTCGTCGTGCGCGACCGCACGCCGTTCAAGGCGGAGCTCGTCGCGCAGCTGCCGAAGCTCGAGCTCTTCCTCTTCACCGGTACGCGCAACACGCAGTACGACGCGGCCGCGTTCGCCGCGCGCGGCATCCCCGTGGGCAACACGGCGATGGGGGAATCGAAGGCGAGCACGACCGAGCTCACGTGGACGCTCATCCTCGCGGCGGCCAAGCGCCTCGAGGCGTACCTCGCGCTCGTGCGCCACGGCGGCTGGCGCGACGGCGGATCGTTGCCCGCCGTCCTCTCGGGCGAGCGCCTGGGGCTGATCGGCTTCGGCGGCATCGGCGCGCGCGTCGGCAAGGTCGGCCTCGCGTTCGGCATGGACGTGGTCACGTGGAGCCCGCACATGACGGCGGAGCGCGCATCGCAGGGCGGCGCCAAGGCCGTGTCGCTCGAGGAGCTGCTCGCCACCTCGAAGGTCGTGAGCCTGCACCTCGTGCCGAGCCCCGAGACGCGCAAGCTGGTCGATGCGAAGCGCCTCGCGACCATGCGCGGCGACTCGATCCTCGTGAACACCGCGCGCTCGGCGCTGGTCGACATGGCCGCGCTCGATGCCGCGCTCGCCGCCGGGCGGCCCGGTGTCGCGGCGCTCGACGTCTACGACGACGAGCCGCTGCCCCGGGGCTTCGCGCTCGCCGGGCGGCCGAACGTCGTCCTCACGCCGCACCTCGGGTTCGTGAACGATCCCGTGTTCGCCAACTTCGGTCCCGGCGTGGTCGAGAACCTCGCGGCGTGGCTCGCCGGCAAGCCGCTCGTGCGGGAGGTGAAGCCGGCGTAGCGGCGCGGGCCCGCCTCACAGCGTCGTGATGGTGGCGGCGATCCGCTCGCGCAGCTTCGCGTCGGGCAAACGGCCGTAGGCCGCCTGCATGTTATCGCGCGTGTGCTCCGGCTTCGCGCTCGCGGGGATCGCGCAGGTGATCGCCGGATCCGAGATCACGAACTTCAGCATGAGCTGCGCCCAGCTCGCGCAGTCGATCTCGCGCGCCCAGTCGGGCACCGGGCGGCCGCGGACCTTGCGGAAGATCTCCCCGCCGGCGAAGGGACGGTTGGCGATGACCGCGATGCCGCGCTCGCGGCACAGGGGCAGCAGGCGCCGCTCGGCCGCGCGCTCGGCGACCGAGTAGTTGATCTGCACGAAGTCGACGGGCTGCTTCGGCACGAGCTGCGCGATCTCCTCCGCGCCGCTCGCGGTGTAGTGCGTGACGCCGATGTAGCGCACGCGGCCCTCGCGCTTCCACGCGCGCAGCGTCTCCAGGTGCGCGTCGACGTCGAGCAGGTTGTGCACCTGCATGAGGTCGATCGCATCGACGCGCAGCTTGCGCATCGAGTCCTCCATCTGCCGGATGCCCGCCTGCCGGCCCGAGGTCCACACCTTGGTCGCGACGAAGAGCTTCGGGCGCAACGCGAGCTTCGCCGCGAGATCGCCGGCCACTTCCTCCGAACTTCCGTACATCGGCGAGGAGTCGATCATCTTGCCGCCCATCTGCACGAACGTCTCGAGCACGCGCTCGAGCGGCGCGCGCGCCGCCGGGTTCGCGCCGACGTCGAAGGTCTGCCAGGTGCCGAGCCCGATCACGGGCAGCTTCTCGCCGGAGGCGGGGATCGCGCGTTCCAGGATCGGGCTCGAGTCGGGCAAGGGATTGGCGGCGCTGCGCGCGGCGCAGGCCAGCGCCGCGGTCGTCGCGGCGATCCGGCGCAGCGCTTCGCGGCGGTCGATCGGGGAGGTGCGCATGGCGAGGACGGGGTTGCCCCGATCTTCGCATGAACCGCGCCGCGCGTCAGCCGTTGCTTGCGCTCTTGACCGTCTGCTTGCGCACGGAGGCGATCTTGCTCGCGCTCACCGGCGGGGAATGGTCCCCGAAGTTCGCGCGCACGTAGGTGAGGACCGCGGCGATGTCGTCGTCGCTCAGCTTTGCGCCGAAGGACGGCATCGCGAAGCCCTCGCGCCTGGTGGGCGTCTTCGCGCTCGGCGCGCCCTCCAGCACGAGGCGTGCGAGCGACAGCGGATCGGAGGCGCGCAGGGCCGTGTTCTTGCGCAGGTCGGGGAAGACGCCGGGCACGCCCGTCCCGTTCTCCATGTGGCAGCCGGCGCACTGGTCGAGATAGACGAGGCGGCCGTGGTTCACCACGTCCTGCGGCGGCGCCTTCGCATTGCGCTCGCTGTCGCCGGCCTTCGAGCGCGGATAGTCCTTGAGATACACCGCCATCGCGCGCAGGTCCGCGTCGCTCATGTGACTGGTCGAATCGTGCACGACCTCGGCCATCGGCCCGACCGCACGCGCGCGGCGGTTCGCCCCGGTCTTCAGGTACTCGACGACCTCGTCCACGCTCCACGCGCCGAGGCCCAGGCGCGCATCCGCGGTGAGATCGGGCGCATGCCAGCCTTCGCCCTTGCCGCCCTCGAAACCTTTGCTCGTCTTCACCGCCCCGAGCACGTTCTTCGGCGAGTGGCACGCGCCGCAGTGTCCTGCCCCCTCGACGAGATACGCCCCGCGGTTCCATTGCGCCGACTTCGACGGGTTCGGCGCATAGGTGCCGGGCTCGAAGAAGATGCGGTTCCATGCGGCCACCGAGCCACGCCAGTCGAGGGGGAACGGGAGCTGCGGCGGCTTCGCCGCCTGCTTCACGGGCTTGAGCGTGGAGAGATACGCGCGGATCGCGAGCACGTCATCGCGCGTGAGCTTGGTGAACCAGGGATAGGGGAACGCGGGATAGAGGTGCGTGCCGTCGGGAGTGACGCCCTCGTGCATCGCTTTCCAGAACTGGTCATCGGTCCATTTGCCGATGCCCGTTTCCTTGTCGGGCGTGATGTTGGTCGAGTAGATCGTGCCGAACGGCGTGGGCACCGGCACGCCGCCGGCGAAGGGCTTGTCCTTCTCGGCCGTGTGGCACGCGGCGCAGTCGCCGACGGCGACGAGGTAGCGTCCGCGCACGAGCTCTCCGTAGCGCGGCGGCGTCGTCTGCTGGGCGAAGGCGAGGGAAAGGGTGACGGCGGCGCCGCCGGCGGCGAGCGCGGTGGCGAGGGCGAGGAGTTTCGCGCGCGGCATGGTCGTCTTGCGCCTCAGGCGCTCATCAGGGGGCCGGGCTTGCGCAGGTACTGGTTGCGGATCGCATCGGCCGCCCAGTACGTGAGCGCGCCCACGGTGCCCGTGGGGTTGTAGCCGTGGTTCTGCGGGAAGGCGCACGAGCCGACCACGAAGAGGTTCGGGACGTCCCACGATTGCAGGTAGCGGTTCACGACGCTCGTGCGCGGATCGGTTCCCATCACGGCGCCCCCCGTGTTGTGCGTCGTCTGGTACGGCACGATCGAGTAGTGGCCGCTGCGCTGCTTCACGTGGTGCGAGCGCGGCTTCATCGCCTTCGCGATCTCCTCGGCGCGGTCGGTCACGAACTTCGACATCTTGTGCTCGTTGTCGTGGAAGTCGAAGGTGAGCCGGATGAGCGGGTTGCCGTACTCGTCCTTGTAGGTCGGATCGAGGTCGAGGTAGGCGTCGCGATAGCTCATCACGCTGCCGTGCGTGACCACGCTCTGGCTGTACAGGTAGTTCTCGGCGAGCGCGCGCTTGAAGTGCGAGCCCCAGGTCGGCGTTCCGGCCGGCAGGTGATGCTGAAGGATCGGCCGGCCTCCGGTCGTCCACAGGGCGATGTAGCCCCCGCCGACGAAGCCGTGCGGCCCGTGGTCGAAGTTGTCGCCGTTGAACTCGTCGACCGCCTGCCCGAGCGCGCCCGCGCCCATGAACGGGTTCTGCAGCTCCTTGGTGAAGACGTCCACCGACGAGACGATCTGGTAGGCGTAGTTGCGGCCCACCACGCCCTTGTTCGCCACCGGGTCGTACGGTTGCCCGATCTTCGAGAGCAGGAGCAGGTGCACGTTGTGCTGCGCGAAGGCGCAGCTCAGAACGAGGTCCGCCGGCTGCTCGTATTCCTGCCCGGCGAGGTCCACGTAAGTGACGCCGGTCGCGTGCTTGCCGTCGGGCGTGAGGTTGATGCGCGTGACGTCGCAGTGCGTGCGCAGCTCGAAGTTGTCGCGCCCGAGCAGCGCGGGAAAGACGCACACCTGCGGGCTCGACTTCGAGTAGTTGCCGCACCCGAACCATTCGCAGAAGCCGCAGAACGTGCACTGGCCCATCTGCACGCCGTAGATGTTCTTGTACGGCTCGGAGGTGTTGGCCGCGGGGCAGGGGAACGGCTTGAAGCCCGCTTCCTTCGCCGCGCGGTCGAAGAGCACGGTGCCCATGCTGCGCTTGAGCGGCGGGAGCGGAAATCCGCGCTTGCGCGGCCCCTCGAAAGGATTGCCGCCCGCCTGGATCTTGCCGCCGACGTTGCCGGCCTGGCCGGAGACGCCGAGCAGGTACTCGAACTTGTCGTAATGCGGCTCGAGCTCGTCGTAGGTCACGCCCCAGTCCTGGATGGTCATGTCGGCGGGGATGAACTTCGCACCGTAGCGCTCGATGGTATGGCTGCGGATCACGAAATCCTGCGGCAGGAAGCGCCACATTTGCCCGTTCCAGTGCACGCCCGCGCCGCCCGCACCGGCGCCGGGCCGGAACGATCCGAGCTTGCGCATCGGCAGCGCCGTCTGCTGCATCGAGTTGCGGAACGTGAGCGTCTCGCGCTCGGGCTCCTCGAAGATGCCGGTGCGCACGGCGTAGCGCAGCTCGTCCTGGATGAAGGTGGGCGAGAAGTCGGGGATCGTGTTGCGGAAGCCGCCGCGCTCGAGCGCGACCACCTTCAGCCCGGCGTCGCACATCTCCTTGGCGAGGATGCTGCCGGTCCAGCCGAACCCGATGATGACGACGTCGGCCGCCTGCTTGCGCGTTGCCATGCCTCAGCTCCTGGTGATGCCGGTGTCGCGGCCGGCGAGGCTCACGAACGGCATGTCGTATTTGCGGCCGTACTGGTCGATCTCGGCCACGTAGTTGTAGCGGGGCCCCGGGAAGCCGACGAGCTTCCAGCCGATGAAGTCGCGGTTGCCGCCGTAGATGGGATCGGCGAGGAAACCCTCGACGGTGTTGCGCACGAGCATCTCGAAGAAGACGCGGCCGTGGGCGCCGGGAATGTCGAGCTCGGCCTTGTCGATCTGGTCGAGGATGTGGTCCTGGGTGTTCGCATCGAGTTGCGCGAAGGGCTTGCCGTGCGCCTTGCGGGCGTGCTCGTCGATGCCATGTATCGCAGCCCGATATAACTGCGCCGGCGTGAGCCGCAGCTGGTAGCCTTGCTCGGCCACGCCCTGGCCCCACGGGCCGCGCATGTACCAGCCCTCGGCACGTCCGTACGGGCCGGCGAGCTGGTGGTCGATGAAATCGGCCACGCCCGCCTCCTTGGCGCCCGGGCCGAGATCGTCCTTCGGGATGATGCGCGCGACGGCGGCCTCGACGAAGGCGTGCTCGTCCGAGGTGAGGTAGCGCTGCGGGGGCGAAGCGTAGGCCGGCTCGTAGGCGGCCTCGGCCGGGGGAATCGCGCGGCGCAGCGCCTCGAGCGAGACGGCGGCGGCGGCCGGGCCGAGCACGACTGCCTTGAGCAGCGCGCGTCGTGACGGAGAGTCCATGCCCAACTCCTTCGGCTGCGGCGGCGCGCGCGGGACGCGCGATCGCCGGGATCGCGGGACACGCCCGTTGCAGGCGCACGATATATCGTAGTGCGATAGATCAGGCGTGATGGGGATTCGAGGGTCGGCGCGCGGCGAAGTTCGCTTGAACAAACCGATCGGCTCACGGCTCCAACACGCGTGATGCCGATTGCCTGGAGGAATCCCGATGAAGACCCCGATCGCCGCGGCTTTCGCCGCCGTCCTGCTGCTCGTCCCCGTGCTGGCGGCCCGCGCCGCCGAGAGCGATGCGCCGAACGGTGCACGCGCGCAGCAACCCGCGCTGGCGGCTTCCGACCGGCGCTTCGCGATCAAGGCGGCGGCGGCCGGGGTCGATGAAGTGGAAGAGGCAAAGCTTGCCGACAAGAAGTCGCAGGCGGCGGACGTGCGCCAATTCGCCTCCCGCATGCAGCGCGATCACACGGCCGCGGACGAGCGGCTGCGCGCGCTCGCCTCCGGCAAGGCGCTCGATCTTCCCGGGAAGCTCGACAAGTCTTCCGAGCAGGCGCTCGACCGCCTCGGCAAGCTCTCCGGCGCCAAGTTCGATGCCGCTTACGCCAAGCACAACCTGAGCGCGCACCAGAAGGCGGTGAAGGACTTCGGCAAGGAGGCGAAATCCGGCAAGGATGCGGACCTGCGACAGTTCGCGTCCGAGACGCTGCCGACGCTCGAGGAGCACCTGCGGCTCGCCGAGGCGCTCGCCAAGGCGCACCCGGCAGCGAAGCCCGGTGGCAAACAGGGATAGCGGTCAGGACGCCGGGCTGCCGGCGGGTAGCCGCACCAATGCGCGGTCGATCCCCCGTACTACGGCACAGCGCCCGCTACTCGCGGAACGCGAAGAGCAGGGCGTCCGCGGGCACGAGCTCGTTCTCGCGGAAGGCGACGCGCTCGACCACGCCGTCGCGCGGGCTCACGATCGTGTGCTCCATCTTCATGGCCTCGAGGATCATGAGCGCTTCGCCCTTCTTCACGCGGGTGCCCTCGTGCGCCATCACCTTCACGACCCGACCGGGCATGAGCGCGGTCAGGCGTGCGTCGGGGAGCGCATCGGGCTGCTCGTAGTGGAACGGGTCGACGCGCTCGAGCTCGTGGCGGCCCTGCGGCGTGACGACCGTGAGCCGGTTCCCGAGGCGCGCCACGTGCGCGAAGAACGTCTCGCCGTCGAGCGCGACCTGCACCCGCTCGCCGCTCGCCCGCGCGAGGTGCAACTCGTGGCGCCGTCCGCCGACGCAGGCGAAGAGACGCTCGCCCTGTGCCTGCACCTCGATGATCGCGCGCGCCTCACCGGCGCGCAGCTCGACGCGCCGCACCGCCGGCTGGTTGAGCCGCCACCCGCACGTGTCGTTCCACGGGGAGCCGGCGGCGTGCGCGGCGTCGCGTTCGTCGAGGAATAGGCGCGCCGCGGCCGCGGCCAGCGTCTCGATGGGCAGCTCGCGCTGCGGCGGCAGCAGCGAGGCGCGATGCCGCTCGATGAATGCCGTGTCCGTCTCGCCCGCGAGGAAGGCCGGATGGGCGACGAGTCGCTCGAGGAAGGCGAGGTTGGTCTTCACGCCGAGGATCGCGGTCTCGCCGAGCGCCGCGTGCAGCCTGCGCGCGGCCGCATCGCGATCGTCGCCCCATGCGACCAGCTTCGCGATCATCGGATCGTAGTAGACGGTGATCGCATCGCCCTCGCGAATGCCGGTCTCCAGCCGCACGTCGTCGTCGGGCGCGGACGTGCGCAGCACGGCGACCCGTCCCGTCTCGGGCAGGAAGCCGTTGTCGGGATTCTCCGCGCAGATGCGGACCTCGATCGCGTGCCCCGCGCGCAGGATCCCGTCCTGCATCCGCGGCAACGGCTCGCCGGCGGCCACGCGCAGCTGCCACTCCACCAGGTCCTCGCCGGTGATCATCTCGGTCACCGGGTGCTCGACCTGCAGGCGCGTGTTCATCTCCATGAAGTAGAAGCCGCGGTCGGCGCCCACGATGAACTCGATCGTGCCCGCGCCGCGATAGCCGATCGCGCGCGCGGCGGCCACGGCGGCTTGGCCCATGCGCGTGCGCAGGGCGTCGTCGAGGAACGGCGAGGGCGTCTCCTCGAGCACCTTCTGGTGGCGCCGCTGGATCGAGCACTCGCGCTCGAACAGGTGCACGAAGTGGCCGTGCGCGTCGCCGAAGACCTGGAACTCGACGTGGTGCGGGCCCTGCACGAAGCGCTCGAGCAGCACGGCATCATCGCCGAACGCGCCCTTCGCTTCGCGCCGCGCGGATGCGAGCCGCTCGTCGAACTGCGCGTCGTCCTCCACCAGGCGCATGCCCTTGCCGCCGCCGCCGGCCACCGCCTTGATGAGCAGCGGGTAGCCGATGCGCCGCGCCTCGCCGCGCAGGAAGGTGCCGTCCTGGTTGCCGCCGTGGTAACCGGGCACGACCGGAACGCCCGCCTGCTCGAGGATCGCCTTCGCACGGTCCTTGAGGCCCATCTTCTCGATCGCCTCGGGCGTGGGCCCGATGAAGACCAGGCCCGCCCCCTCGACGGCGCGCGCGAACTGCGCGTTCTCCGCGAGGAAGCCGTAGCCCGGGTGGATCGCCTGCGCGCCCGAGGCGAGCGCCGCTTCGATGATGCGCTCGCCGCGCAGGTACGAGCCCGACGGGGGCGCCTCGCCCAGCAGGTACGCCTCGTCGGCCTGCTCCACGTGCAGTGCGTGCGCCTCGATCGACGAATGCACCGCGACCGTGCGGATCGCGAGGCGTTTGCAGGTGCGGATCACGCGGCACGCGATCTCGCCGCGGTTGGCGATGAGGATCTTGTCGAACATGGGGCGCAGACGGCGGGAAGCGGAAAGGATGCCCGAACGGCCCGCGGCGGTCCACTTTGGCGCGGGCCGGGCCGATGGTACGATGGGTGCGCGCAATGCGGTACCAGCCGTCCGTACGCTCACCCGACGGCACACAAAACCAATCGCCACGCCTGCACCCCCGGTGCCCGGCGATGGTCGAAGCGAAAGCCGTCCGCGGGACGGCCCGTTCAAGGGAGCGGTACGCATGATCCGACGTTTTCTCGCCACGACGTGCGCGGCGGCTCTCGCGCTGTGCATGGTCCTTCCGGCGCATGCGGCCGCGCCGACGCAATTCAGCGCCAACGCGGCCGAGGTGCGCGATTTCCTCGCCGTCTCTTCCAGCGTCGGTTTCGCGGCCACCGTGAACGGCGGACTGTGGAAGACCGGCGACGCGGGCGCCACCTGGACCAAGACCTCGCTTCCGGCCTTCGGCGTCTGGAAGATCGCGGCGAATGCCAACTCGGCCGGCGCTCGCCTCTATGCGGCCAGCGACCAGGGACTGTTTCGGTCGACCGACGGTGGCACCACCTGGACGCAGCTCACGCAGGATCCGACGCGCGCGGTGGCGGTCGACCCCGGCAGCGCTTCCGGTGGCCCCGACACGATCCTGATCGGGGTGAAGGGCGCGGGCGTGCTCAAGAGCACCGACAGCGGCACGACCATCGTGCGCCAGTCGAGCGGCCTCGACTCCACCGACGTGATCGGGCTCGCCTACTATCCCGGGCAGTCCGCGATCGCGTATGCCGTGCTGCAATGCGACGTCGCGGACACGCCGCCGCCATTGAGCGGCAATTGGGGCGGGGTCTACCGCACCGCGAACGCGAACGCCGCGACGCCGGCATGGAGCGTGATGAATGGCGGCCTGCCCGCCGTCGACTCGACCGTTCCGTGCGTGAACGCGATCGCCGCGAACGGCTCCTCGGTCATCGTCGGCATCAAGAACGTCTCGAACCTGCAGGGCGGCATCTATCTCGTCACGAGCTCGGGCACGACCACGTGGACGCTCGCGAGCAGCTCGGGCTCCGGCGCGCCGTACGGCGTCGAATGGCTCGGCGCCGACTTCAGCAGCACGAGCGGCTTCTTCATCGGCTCGAACCAGTTCGGCCCGTGGCGCTCCACCGATGGCGGCAACACCTTCATCCAGGTCGGCGGTGCCGCGCCTCTGACGACCTCGCTCGCCTACGCGGCGGGCGCGTTCAGCGCGAGCACGTGGGTCGCGGACATCAACGGCTTGGGGCTCTTTCGCACGACGGGCGGCCAGAGCGGCTGGGGAACGCAGCCCGCGCCCCTGAAAGCCGACCGCGTGAACGACCTCACCAACCATGCCGTCGCCTTGCCCTCGACGTACTACATGGCGCTCAAGGACGGCGGCATCATGAAGTCGCTCGACTCGGGCTCGACCTGGTCGCAGTTCGACTTCGGGATCGCCAACCCGATCATCAAGGACGCGCAGGTCGTGGCCGCGCACCCGAACAACGGCAGCGTCGTCGGCATGAGCATCCGCGCCTTCGGCCTCTACCAGCTCGCGGGCGGAAGCTGGTCGGCGGTCGCGGGATTCAACGGCGGCGTGGACCACAAGCCGCAATCGCTCGTCATCACGCCGGGCGGCACCGTCTACTACACGCTCTTCGACGCCAACGCCGCCACGCCCGGCGGCGGCTTCCGCGCCACGGCGACGAGCACGACGATCGGCACGCTCACCTCGATCGGCAAGCCGATCTACGACGCCGCTCCCCAGCTCGGCGTGGCGAACGGGGCCGGGCGCGTGCGGGTGATGCCCTCGAACGAGTCGAACGTCTACATGATGGTGTGGGGCTCGCTCCCGTATCACTCGAATGACGCCGGCACGACGTGGGCGCGCGTGAACGTGCCGGCGAACGGCACGCGCGAGTTCGCGTTCCAGCCGCACTCGTTCTTCGACGTGACCGAGAAGCCGTCGAACACGGCCGTGGTGGTCGGCGCGACCAACCGCGGCATCTACCGATCGAGCGACGGCGGCGCGAACTTCAGCTACGTCGCGGCGACCGGGCTCACGCAGCAGTCGCTCGCCGCGATGGTGTACGGCGGCAACTCCGTGCTCTTCGGCGGCGATTTCTCGGGGCAGCTCTGGTGCTCGACCGACGACGGCTCGACGTGGCAGGCCGTGAGCGGCGGCAACCTCGGGGCTCCGATCCGCGACATCAAGCTCCTCAACGGCACCCTCCACGTGCTCACCGACGGCGCGGGCTTCTGGAAGAAGGACACGGTATGTCCCTGACCGCCTCCCACGAGAACAAGAGCATGAACGGCCTCCTTTCCTTCGTGCGCTCGGTTGCGGCCGCGATGCTCGCGCTCGCGGCGTTCGGCGCGGCGGCGCAGACGTTCAACGCCGAGGTCCGCGTCTCCAACATCGTCGGGCCATCGATCCACCCGAACGTCACGGCGAGCGGCAGCGACGTGTATGTCGTCTGGTCGGAGAACTTCCTGAGCGGGGGCAGCTACTACGGCGACATCCTGGTGAGCCACTCGGCCGACGGGGGCGCGACCTTCCAGACGCCGGTGAACATCACCAACACGCCGACCACCAACGACCAGCTGCCGATCATCGCGTCCAGCGGCACGAACGTGTACGTGTTCTGGACCGACGACCCGGTGTCGGGCGAGCTCTGGTACAGCCATTCGACGAATTCCGGCGCGACGTTCAGCACGCCGGTGAAGCTCAGCAACTCGGTCAACGGCTATTCGCGTCCCGGCAGCGTGATCGTCGACTCCGGCGGGCGCGTGCATCTCGCGTACTACGACAGCGGTTCCACCGGGGGCGCCTACGGCCAGATCTACTACAGCTGCTCGGCGGACAACGGCTCGTCGTGGTCGACCCCGCTCAACATCAGCCAGTACGACGGCGCGGTCGACGCCGAGGCGCCGCGTCTCGCGCAGGCCACCGACGGCACGCTCTACGTGCTGTTCCGCGGCACCGGCGAAGGGATGCCGTTCCCGGGCTTCCCGCCCTTCGACCAGTTCATGCTGCGCAGCTCCGCGCCGGTCTCGGGCTGCAACGTCTCCTGGCTCCACCCGCCGCAGAAAGTATCGCCGGGATTGCCTGCCGAGTTCGTCAACACCTATGGCGGCTTCATCGTCCCCGGCTCGAACAACCGCCTGCATGCGATCTACTGGGCCGACAAGCTCGGCACCAACCTCTACTACCGCCGCGGCAATCCGCAGGGCAAGGGGTGGGAGACGGTGACCGACATCTCGGGCTTCGGCGCTTCCGCACCCGGCTGGGACAGCATCGTCGCCGAGCGCAGCGACGTCGGCATCGGCGAGGACGGCGCGGGCAACCTGCACGTGGTCTTCGGCGACAACAACCACTTGCGCGACGGCGTCGAGTCGGGCTCGCTCTATTACCGCTGCTCGGCCGACGCGGGCACGACGTGGGTCCCGCGCATCCTCGTGACGAGCAACAGCGAGACGGCGCAGGCCCGCGCGTTCTACTTCAACAACAAGCTGCACATCGTGTGGATGGACTGGCGCGACAACAACACCGGCGCCGAGATCTATTACCGCAACGTGACCACCGGCACGTGTTCGGCCTCGACGGTGCAGGCCGGCCTTTCGCCGGGCAGCGTCGCCTTCGGCGGCATGTCGATGGGGACCACGTCTCCGGCGCAGGCCGTCACGCTCACGAACACGGGGGCGGCCACGCTGACGATCAGCAGCATCAGCACCGACAACACGCAATTCGGGCAGACCAACAACTGCACGTCGCTCGCCCCGGGCGCGAGCTGCACGATCAACGTGACCTTCACGCCGGCGCCCGCCGCGGGCGCGCTGAACTCGACGACCTCGGTGAGCGGCAACCTGCTGATCTACAGCAACGCGGCCGGCTCCCCGAACACGGTGGGCCTGAGCGGCACCGGCGAGAAGTCGCTCATCACGCACTTCTACTGGTCGGCGCTGCGGCGCGCGCCCGATTCGGGCGGCATGTCGTTCTGGCAGGGCGAGGCGGTGCGCATGCAGGGGCTCGGCGCCAACGTGAACGAGACCTGGTACGCCATGGCGATGTACTTCTTCAACAGCGCGGAGTACGTCGGATTCGGCCGCAACGACGCGGGCTTCGTGACCGATCTCTACAACACGTTCTTCAACCGCCCGCCCGACAGCGGCGGCCTCTCGTACTGGACCGGCCAGATCGCCCAGGGCATGCCGCGCGAGGTCGTGCTCGTCTCGTTCATGATCTCGACCGAGTTCACGACGTTCGCGCAGAACATCTTCGGCAACACGAGCGCGTATCCCGAAGTGGACATGGTGGGCGACTTCTACCGCGGCATCCTCGCGCGGCTGCCCGACACGTCCGGCTTCAACAGCTGGGTCGGCTCCTTCCGCACCGCGCAGTGCAGCGGCAACGTCGGTCCTGCGGTCTACGCGACGGTGGAGTCGATCTCGAGCGGCTTCATCAACGGGGCCGAATATGTCGGGCGCAACCGCACGAACGCGCAGTTCGTCGGCGACCTCTACAACGCGTTCCTGCGCCGCGGCGGCGACCTCGCCGGCGTGCAGTACTGGATCAACCAGCTCAACACCAACGCGGAGACGCGCGACCAGTTGCGCGTCGACTTCAAGAACAGCGCGGAATTCTCGAACCGCGTGGCGAACGTGATCGCCGCGGGCTGCCACTGAGGGCCGACCGCCGGCGCCGCGTCTAGCGCCGGCGGTATTCGTCCGATCCGAGCAGGTGCTCGGCGAGGGCTTGCGGGGCGAGGCCCGCGGTGAGCCGTGCGCTCCAGGACGCGAGCGCCTCGGCATCCGGCATGCGGCGCAAGAGCGTCGCGTGGGCGAGCAGCACGCGAATGCGCGCGTCGTCCGCCTGCTGCCCTGCGCGGCTGCGCGCGAGCAGCGACGCGCCGGGCTCGTCGACCGCGATCGCCTCGGCGATGCGCTCGAGCGGCTCTCCCTCCCGCGATCGCCGTGCGCAGTCTTCCCACACGTCGAACGCGGGCAGGCCCGTTCTGCGTGCGAGGGCGAGTGCGGCGAGCGGCACGAGCCGGTCGCGGCATTCGGCGGAATCGAGCAATCCCTGCACGAGCTGCGGCTCGCCGATCGAGCCGTTCGCGAGCATCCGCGTCCAGTACTCCAGGCCTTGCGGGTCGGCCTCGCGCCCGAGCACGTCGACGAACTGCCGCCGCACGAAGAGGCGCGAACGCTCCTCGTGCGCGCCGGGCTGCGCGCGTCCGTCCTTCACGACGAACACCTTGATCGAATGGAAATCGACGCGGGCACGCGCTGGCGTGAGGCCGGCCTGCTCGAAGAACATCGTGTACTCGGGCAGCGTGAACATCTGCTCGTTGATGCCGCGCGCGAGGTCCGAGAGATAGTCCGGCTCGCGCGGATTGGGCGCGCAACAATCGCAGCCGATGAAGACGAAGCCGCCGCCGGCGATGACGCGGCGCAGCTCGCGCAGCAGCCCCGGCGGATCGGCGAAATGATGGAACGCCGCGAGGAGCACCACGCCGTCGAAGCTCTCGTCGGCGAAGGGCAGGCGCGTGCCGTCGCACGTGACGAAGCCCAGCGCATCCTGCGCCTGCGGCATCGCGTGGCGGAAGTAGAGCGCGCCGAGAATCGACTGCGAATGGCTGATGTCGGAGGACACCAGCCGGTGGCCGGCCTGCACGAACGCGCTCCCGGCCGGATGCACGCCGCCGCCGATCTCGAGCACGGTCGCGCCCGGCCCATGGTGCTTCGCGAGGTAGTCGAGGACCTCTTCGGCGGCCTTCGCATGGTCGGCCCGGTAGTCGAGCAGGTGCGGCGAGTACTCGTAGGCGAAGACCGGCAGGTCGCACAGCACCACGTCGACGGGAAGCGAAAGGAACGCCGGCGCTTCGCGCTCGCCGCTCACGACGAGACGCGCGTGCAGCGTGTACGGCCCGGGCTCGACGGGCGCATCGAGCCGCAGCATCAGCGTGATCTCGCGGCCCGGCTCCATGTCGACCGGGATCTCGTTCGCGATCGCATGGCGCTTGAGATTGGCGCCCGAGGACGACGTCCATTCGGTGAGCACCGTTGCGCGTGATCCGGCGGGGAGCACCGATTCGCCGTCGTTGCGCACGCGAACGCTGCGGAACACCTGCCGTGCGGCGGTGAGCCGCGGCCCGACCGAATTCGAGACATGCCGCAGGCGGCCCGCCGTCGTCTTGCGCTGCGCGTTCTCCGGTCGCGCCGGTGTTGCCGCGGGCTCGAGCTCGAACTCCGGCAGGCGGAAGCGCTCGGCGAGCATGCGCGATTCGGCCAGCAGGTGCTTCTCGTCGAGGTTGCGCCGCGTGGCGGCAATGGCACGCGCGATCTCGGTGCGCACCTCGTCGGTCGGCGCGAGCTGCAGGTGCGTGCGGATCTTCTCCACCTCGGCGGCCGGGATGCCCGACGGGTCGAGCGCTCCCGAAGCGTGGAGGAAATCGAGCGGACCGGCCGCGGGGCCGAGGTCGCGCCCGGCGCGCGTCACGATGCGTCCGTCGCGAACGGCGAGCGGGGAGCGGTCATCGGGATCCAGCAGCTTGCGCTGGAGAACGAGCTGTTCGAGGAGGGACATCGGTGGCTGGATGCAGCAGCTCTAAGGATGCCCGAAGGCGCGCGGCCGGTCCACCTATAGGGCGACGGCCCCATGTGGCCGCCTCAAATGCAACTATGCGGCGGCGGCGCGCAGGCGCTTGCGGTGCGCGCTCGGCGATTCGCCCGTCCACGCGACGAACGCCCGGAAAAAGGCCGATGGCTCGGCGTATCCGAGGTCGGCGGCGATGCGCGCCACGCTCTGGCGCGTCTTCTCCACGCGGGCGAGCGCGATCTCGCGGCGCAGGTCGTCCTTCACGCTGCGGAAGCTCGATCCCTCCTCGCGCAGGCGCCGGTGCAGGGTGCGCGAAGACAGCTCCAGGCGCTGCGCGACCGCGTCGAGGGAAGGCGCGGCGGCGAGGCTGCGCGCGAGGATCTCGCGCACGCGGCGCACGAGCTCGCGATCGCGCCGGTAGAGGAGGGCGATCTTGCCCGGCCCGCCGTCGACGAACGGCGCGACATCGGCCGCCTCGCGCACCACGGGAAGGTCGAGCACTTCGGCGTCGAGCGTCGCCACGAGCGTCGAGCCCGAGAACAGCGAGCGCTCCGTGTAGACGAGCGCATAGTCGGCGGCGTGCGCGGGACGCGGAAACGGAAAACAGACGGCGCGCAGCGTGATGCCGCGACCGACCAGCCAGCACGCGACCGCATGCAGCAGGCGCAGCAGCCACTCGAACGCGAAGACGCGGCGCGGGTCGCCGGGCCGGGTGGCGAGCGGCCGGCGCTCGGCGATCTCGAGGCGCGCGGTCGAGCCGGCGCGCATGACGCTCACGGCGAGATCGGGCAGCACGAGCCCGAGGAACCGCGCGCCGCGGTCGAGTGCGTCGCCGAGCGGCCCCGGCGCGGCCATCGCCCGGCAGAGGAATTCGAAGCTGCCCGGCGCGAGCGGCCGCGGGAAGAGCCCGAACCCTTCGTCGCCCAGCTCGCGCACGAGCGCGTTGTAGAGCGCCACGTACGCGGCGATCGGCACGCGCACGTTTGGATCGGCGAGGCAGGCGGCGGGGACTCCGGCCGCTCGCAGGCGGGGCGCCGGATCCAGGCGCCGCGCCTTCAGCCCGGACACCATGCCGGCCACAAAACCTGCGGCGACCGTTGCACGATTGTGCCGGCCGGCAAGCGGGTTGGTGCGAGCCACTGCGCGCCTCATGGTATGGCGGATTTTACACGGTCGGCGTCGTTCCCCGCACGGAACCCGCGGCGAGCTCCGCTATCATCCGCAGAGGCGCGCCCCGACCGGCGCGCGCGTCCGGAGCCGCCATGACCGACCTGTCCGCCCGTCCCAAGCTCGCGCCCTACAAGCTCGCGAACAAGGTGCGCTTCGTCACCGCCGCCGCGCTCTTCGACGGTCACGACGCGGCGATCAACATCATGCGGCGCATCCTGCAGGCCTCGGGCGCCGAGGTGATCCACCTCGGGCACAACCGCTCGGTGGGCGAGGTGGTGAACGCCGCCCTCCAGGAGGACGTGCAGGGCATCGCGGTGACCTCCTACCAGGGCGGCCATCTCGAGTACTTCAAGTACATGCTCGACCTGCTGAGGGCCGGCGGCGGCGCCGACATCCAGGTGTTCGGCGGCGGGGGCGGCGTGATCGTCCCCGCCGAGATCCGCGAGCTGCACGAGTACGGGGTGGCGCGCATCTACTCGCCCGAGGACGGGGCGATGCTCGGCCTGCAGGGCATGATCAACGACGTGCTCGAGCGCTCCGACTTCGACCTCGCCGCGCGCGCTCCCGGCGACGACGCCGCGCTCGAGGCGCTCGCGCGCGGCGACCGGCGTGCGCTCGCGCGCGTGATCACGGCGCTCGAGAACGGCCATTACGGCGAGGGCTTCCGCAGGCGGCTCGCCGAAGGGGCGGGGGCGCGGCGCGTGCCCGTCGTGGGCCTCACCGGCACCGGCGGCGCGGGCAAGAGCTCGCTCACCGACGAG
>CAYOGL010000054.1:0-23317 GCA_964403515.1 uncultured Burkholderiales bacterium
CACCACCGACATCGCCCCCGGCTACGACCACATCACCAGCGGCATCGGCGCCGCCCAGATCGGCTGGTACGGCTGCGCGATGCTCTGCTACGTGACGCCGAAGGAGCACCTGGGCCTGCCCGACAAGGACGACGTGAAGGACGGCATCGTCACGTACAAGATCGCCGCGCACGCGGCCGACCTCGCGAAGGGCCATCCCGGCGCGCAGATCCGCGACAACGCGCTGTCGAAGGCGCGCTTCGAGTTCCGCTGGGAAGACCAGTTCAATCTCGGCCTCGATCCCGACAAGGCGAAGTCGTTCCACGACGAGACGCTGCCGCAGGAGGGCGCGAAGCTCGCCCACTTCTGCTCGATGTGCGGTCCGCACTTCTGCTCGATGAAGATCACCCAGGACGTGCGGGACTACGCGGCGAAGCACGGCGTCTCCGACGAGGAGGCGCTCTCGAAGGGGATGCAGGCGAAGGCGGTCGAGTTCGTGGAGCAGGGCGCGGAGATCTACCAGAGAAGCTGAACCGCCGCCCCGTCGCGGGCGGCGCCGCCGGGAGCGCTCGTCAGACGCCCTGCACCGAGTAGCCGCCGTCCACCGGGATCGCGGTGCCGGTGATGAAGTCGGCCGCGCGCGAGCACAGGAACACCGCGATCCCGGCCATGTCTTCGGGCGTGCCCCAACGCCCGGCCGGCGTGCGCGCCACCACCCGCTCTTCCAGGCCCGCGACCTCGCGTCGCGCACGCCGGGTGAGCGGCGTGTCGATCCATCCCGGCAGGACCGCATTCACCTGGATGTTGTCCCCGGCCCAGGCGCACGCGAGCGCGCGCGTGAGCTGCACGATGCCGCCTTTGCTCGCGCCGTAGGGCGCGACGAAGGACGCGCCGAAGATCGACATCATCGAGCCGACATTGAGGATCTTGCCGCCGTGCGCGCTTCGCATGTGCGCGTATGCGGCCTGCGAGGCGACGAACGCGCTCGTGAGATTGGAGTCGAGCACGCGCCGCCACTCCTCGAGCGAATAGTCCTGCGGCGCCTTGCGGATGTTGATGCCCGCATTGTTGACGAGGATGTCGAGGCGCCCCAGCCGCTCGGCGGCCTCCTGCACCATCGCTCGGCACGACGCCTCCTTCGTTACGTCCGCCGCGATCGCGATCGCTCTCGCGCCGAGCGCCGCGAGTCGGGCGAGGGCCGCCGCGTTCTTGTCCTCGTCGCGCCCGGCGATGGCGACCGCGGCGCCCGCATGCGCGAGCCCTTCGGCCATGCCGAGGCCGATGCCGCCGTTGCCGCCGGTGACCAGCGCCGCCCGGCCGGCGAGATCGAAAGCTTTCATGGGCCGATTATCCATTACTTGACAAAAGCAAGTATTCGCCGCGAGCATGGCCGCATGTCGATCGATGCCGTGCGCCGGTTCAACCGTTTCTATACGCGCCGCATCGGCGTGCTTCGGTCCAGCTACCTCGGCACGCCGTTCCCGCTGCCGCAGGCGCGGGTCCTGTACGAAATCGGCAACCGCGGCGAGTGCACCGCGAGCGAGCTCGGCAGGGAGCTCGACCTCGACCTCGGATATGTCAGCAGGCTGGTGCAGGGGCTCAAGCGCCAGCGCCTCGTCCAGGCCGAGCGGGCCGCGCACGATGCGCGGCAGGTGCGGCTGTCGCTGACCCCGAAGGGAGGCAAGGCGTTCAACGCGCTCGATCACGGATCGCGTCGCGCGACGGCGCACATGCTCGCGCCGCTCGACCGGACGCGGCGCGCGCGGCTCGTGGACGCGATGCGCACGGTGCAAACGGCCCTCCAGCCGTCCGCGCACGTGCCGACGATCCGCCTGCGTGAAGAGCTGCGGCCCGGCGACATCGGCTGGGTGATCCAGCGCCACGGCGCGATCTACGACGACGAATACGGTTGGGGGGTGCGCTTCGAGGCGCTGGTCGCCGAGATCGCTGCGCGCTTCGTTCGCGATCTCGATCCGAAGCGCGAGCGTTGCTGGATCGCGGAGATGGACGGGGAGCCGGTGGGCAGCGTCTTCGTCGTGAAGGAAGACGCGGCCACCGCCAAGCTGCGCCTGCTCATCGTGGAGCCGCATGCCCGCGGCCGCGGCATCGGCAAGCGCCTGGTCGACGAGTGCATCGCGTTCGCGCGCCGCGCCGGGTATGCGAAGCTCGTGCTCTGGACGCAGTCGAACCTGCTCGCGGCGCGCGGCATCTACGCGGCGGCGGGATTCCGCAAGGTCAGGAGCGAGCGCCACCGCGAGTTCGGCGTGCCGCTCACCGGCGAATACTGGGAGCTGCGGCTCGCGCGAGGCGCGGAACCTCCACGCACGCGCAGGGCCTGATGCTAGACTCCCGCCCTACCCTCGAACGCCATGGACCTGCACGCCCTGCTGAACGCACTGCTCCTCGGAATCGTCGAGGGCCTGACGGAATTCCTTCCGGTATCCTCCACCGGCCACCTCATCGTCGTCTCGGACCTGCTCGGCGAAAACGGCGAGACGGGCAAGATCTTCGACATCGTGATCCAGCTCGGCGCGATCCTCGCCGTCGTCTGGGAGTTCCGGGTGCGCATCGCCAAGGCCTTCGCGGGGCTGGCGAGCGACCCGGTGCAGCAGCGCTTCGCGGCGAACCTCTTCATCGCGTTCCTGCCCGCGGCGATCGTCGGGCTCGCGTTCGAGAAGAAGATCAAGGCCTACCTCTTCAATCCGACGAGCGTGGCGCTCGCCGCCATCGTCGGCGGGCTCGTCATCTTCGCGATCGAACGCTGGTACGCGCGCAAGGGGCCGCCGCGCGTGATGAGCGTCTACGACATGACCTGGGCCGACGCGCTCAAGGTCGGCATCGCGCAATGCTTCGCGCTGATTCCCGGGACCTCGCGCTCGGGCGCGACCATCATGGGCGGGATGCTCTTCGGGCTCTCGCGCAACGTCGCGACCGAGTTCACCTTCTTCCTCGCGATCCCGGTGATGTTCGCGGCCACCGGGTACGAGCTGGTGAAGAACCGCGGGACGCTCTCCGCGGACGACCTGCAGCTCATCGCCGTCGGCTTCGTCGTGAGCTTCGTCGCGGCGCTCGCGGCGGTGAAGGGGCTCATCCGCTACGTCGCGCACCACGACTTCCGCGTCTTCGGCTGGTACCGCATCGCGCTCGGGCTCGTGACGCTCTGGTATTTCTGGCGCTAGACGAAAAAAAACCGGGCGCGAGCCCCGGTTCCCAAGCGAATTTCCTCGAGTCTCGCCCTCAGGCCATGACATCGGCGCTCAGGCAGGAACGGCGCTCGCCGTATAGCGCCGGATGAGCGCCAGCAGCTGGTCTTCCTGGTACGGCTTGCCCATGTACTCGTTCACGCCGAGCTCCATGGCCCGGGTACGGTGCTTGTCGGCGGTGCGCGACGTGATCATGATGATCGGGATGGCGCGCGTCGCCTCGTCGGCGCGCACGTTGCGCGCGAACTCGAACCCGTCCATGCGCGGCATCTCGACGTCGAGCAGGATGCAGTCCGGCTTCATTTCCTGCAGCTGCTGCAGCGCATCGACGCCGTCCTTCGCCGTCGCGACCTCGTAGCCTTCGCGCGCGAGCATGCGGCCGGTGATCTTGCGCACCGTGAGCGAATCGTCGACCACCATGACGAGCGGCGCCGTCGCCGCCTTCGCGGGCGCGGGCTCCGGCACGACCGGCGCGGCGTGCACGACCTCCACGCGCGTCGGTCCCTCGCGGTGCACCAGCTGCACGGGATTCAGGATCAGCACCACCTGCCCGTTGCCGAGCACGGTCGCGCCGGCGATCCCCGCGAGGCGCGAGAGCTGCGGCCCGATGGTCTTCACCACCACCTCGCGGTTGCCGATGATCTCGTCGACGCGGATGGCGGCGCGTTGCGTGCCGCTCTTCAGCAGCAGCACCGGGATCTGGCGCGCGGGCGTCGGCGTATCGCCCTCGCCGAGCAGCGGCAGCAGCGGGCGCAGCGGATAGCGGTTGTCCTTCCACGCGATCTCGCGCGCCGCGGCGACCTGCGCATAACCCTCGGCCTTGTATTCCTGGACCTGCTCGATCATCACCGACGGCACCGCGTAGATCGACTGGCCCGCCCGCAGCATCACCGCCTGCGTCACGGCGAGCGTGAGCGGCAGCGTGATCGCGAACGTCGTGCCACGCCCGGGCGCCGAAGCGATCTCGACGCGGCCGCCGAGCGAGGTGATCTCGTTCTTCACCACGTCCATGCCGACGCCGCGCCCGGCGATCTGGCTCACCTCCTTCGCCGTCGAGAAGCCGGGCATGAAGATGAACTGTGCGAGCTGCGCCTCGGGAAGCTCGATGTCCGGGGCGAGCAGCCCCGCCTCGATGGCCTTGGCGCGGATGCGCGGGAAGTCGAGCCCCGCGCCGTCGTCGCTGACGGTGAGCACGACCTCGTTGCCGCGCTGCGCCGCGTCGATCACGATCTCGCCGATCTCCGGCTTGCCGGCCGCGACGCGTTGCTCCGAGCTCTCGATGCCGTGCGCGATCGCGTTGCGCAGCAGGTGCTCGAAGGGCGCGGTGATCTTCTCGAGCACCGAGCGGTCGAGCTCGGTGCGCGTGCCCTTGAGCTCGAGGTTCGCCTTCTTGTCGAGCTCCTTGGCCGTTTGGCGCACGATGCGGTAGAAGCGGTCGCCGAGGTTGGCGAGGGGAACCAGGCGCACGCCCATGAGCCCCTGCTGCAGCTCGCGGTTCAGCCGCGCCTGCGCGTTGATCGCGAGCTCCGCCTCGTCGAGGTTCTTCTGCAGGCCCTGCTGCAGGGTGATCACGTCCGCGAGCGACTCGGCGAGGAAGCGCGTGAGCTCCTGCATGCGGGTGAAGCGGTCGAACTCGAGCGGGTCGAAGTGCTCGCCGCTCTCCTCGCGCGCCTTGATCGTGCTCTGCATCTGCGTCTCGGCCGCGATCTCCACCTCGCGCAGCTGCGAGCGCATGCGCGAGATGTTCTCCGTCAGGTCGGCGAGGGCGCGCTTGAACGCCGCCACCTCGCCCTCGATCCGCGAGCGGGCGATCGACAGCTCGCCCGCCTCGTTCACGAAGCGGTCGATCATGTCGGCGTTCACGCGCAGCAGCGCGGAGCGGCCCTCGCGCAGCTCCGGCGGCAGCGCCTCGCGCTGCGCGACCTCCTGCGCGGCCGCCGCCATCACCGCGAGCGTCGGCGGCTTGTCCTTCTGGTGCTCGAACACCGCGCCCACCGGCACCTCGACCGGCGCGGCCTCGACGATGTCCTCGCCCTTCGCGAGGCGCTCGAGCGAGATGGAGAAGCGGTCGACGCGCTCCTCGATCTCCTCGAATTCGGCGAGCGGCGGCGACTCGACCTCGTCGATGCGGTTCACGCGCTCCTCGAGCACGTGCGCGAGCTCGCCGAGGCGCATGAGGCCCGCCATGCGCGCGCTGCCCTTCAGCGTGTGCAGGTGGCGCGCGAGCTCTGGCGCGGGCGAGTGGTCCGCGGGCGCGGCCTTCCAGCGGCGCACGCCGTCGCTCACGAGCGGCACGATCTCCTTCGCTTCGTCGAGGAAGATCGGAAGCAGGTCGCGGTCGACGTCGTCCTTGATGCGGCGCTGGTCCTTGCCCGCCTCGAAGGGCTTCGGCCCTTCCGCGACCGCCGGCGGCTCTGCCGAAGCCGGAGTCGGCGCCTCGGCGGGCGGCAGCGCGGCCTCTTCCTTCGGCGCGAGCACGGCTTCGTGCGCCGGGGCGGCCTGCGGCGGTTGCTCGATCGGGGCGGCCGGCGGCACGAGCGCCGCGAAGTCGAACGTGAGCGGTGACGCTTCGGGTTCGGCCGCGGCGGGAGTGATCGTTTCCAACGGTGCGGACGTGCCAGGTGCGGCCGCTACCGAAGGCTCGGGCGCGGCGGGTACGGCCGCTTCGGAAGGCTCCTGCGCTGCGGATGCGGCCGTTTCCGAGGGCTCCGGCGCGACCGGTGCGGCCGTCTCCGAACGCTCGGGCGCCGGCACCGCGAGCGCCTCGCGCATCATCCCCGGCATGCGGATGTGCGTGCCTTCTCCGGTGCTGCGCGCCGCGCGCAGCTCCTCGCGCAGCTCCGCGAGCTCGGCGGCCACGTCGTCGCGCGGATAAGGCAGCGCATTGCCGCGCAGCGACTCCACCATCGCCGTGAGCGCGTCGACCGCCCGGCGCGTGGTGCGCAGGCGCTTCTCGTTGAACTCGGGCGGGAATTCGATCGCGTCCTGCAGCCATTTCTCGAGCGCGTACGCGACCTCGGCCACGCCGTCGAAGCCGGTCGTGCGCGAGCTGCTCGACAGCGTGTGCGCGGCACGCATGAACGCCGACGATACCGCGTGCATGGGATCGGCCTCGATCGCCGCCATCTCGGCGTTCAGCGTCGCAATGTGCTGCTCGGCCTCGCCGACATAGATCGTGAAGAGGGCGAGCGGCAATACCACCGTGCCGATCGCGACCTCCTCCTCCTCGGCGCTCTGCGCGCCGGCCGCCGCTGATTCCGCGGGTGCCGTGAGCGCGCCGAGATCGAGCTCGGGTATCGCTGCAGCGGGCGCGGACTCCTCGACGGCCGCGGGCTTCGATGGCGCTTCCTCGCCCAGCCCGAGCGATTCGAAGCTGATGCCGGCTTGCTCCTCGTGCGCCGGGACAGGCGCCTGCGGCGCGGCCACGGGTTCGGTGGTCAGCTCGAGCGACGGCATCGCGGGCGCCTGCTCGCTCGCGGGCTCGGGCTGGGCCGCGGGCGCGGCTGCCGGCGGCGTTGCCGGTTCCGGGACCTCGCCTTCGCTCTTCAACGCTTCCGCGCGGCGCGTGATCTCGGTGCCGTCGATGGCGGCATGGCCCGTGGCCTTGAGCTCGCCCACCCAGCGCTCGAATCCCTCGCGCGCCAGGTCGACGAAGGCGAGGAGCTCCGCGCTGGCGCCCTTCTCGTCCTTCAGCCACTTGTTCATCACCTGCTCGCACTGCCACGCCATCTCGCCGAGGTCGGTCAATCCGACCATGCGGCCGCTGCCCTTCAGCGTGTGGAAGCCGCGGCGGATCGTGGTGAGCGCGTCGCGATCGTGCGGGGAGCCGCGACAGACCTCGACATGGCTCGCGATGGCGCCGATGACCTCGCCGGCCTCCTCGAGGAAGATCTCGAGCAGCTCGCGGTCGATCTCGGCGCCGGGCGCGTCGACCAGCTGCACCACCTGCGGCGCCGGCGTCTCCGGCGCCTTCTCCGGGGCGAGGCTCTGGATCGCGTTGAAGAGCCCGGTCTGGTCCGGCCGCTCGGATTCCTTGATGGCCTGCAGCGCCTGCTCGCTCTGGCGCGCGACCGCCGAATCGGACACCACCGCGGCGTCGCGCTGCAGGTCGCCCACGGCCTTCTCGAGCTTCTCGCGCGTCGCGGCCGCGGGCTTTTCCTTGTAGTCCTCGTAGAGCGCCTGGACCTTCTGCTTCTGCACGTCCAGGTCGACGGGAGAGACCGTCCCCGTGCGGCGCACCTCGGCTTCGCCGGGCTTCTCGCGCTCGGCAAGTCCGAAGCGCACCAGCGCGGGCACGAGCACGTCGCGCGGCGAGGCCGCGCCTTCCTGCAGCGCGGTCACGTACAACCCGAGCGCGGACAGGCCGTCGGCGACCATGTCCGCCGCTTCCCCCGTGCCCTCCGCGCCGTCGAGGAATTGCTGCACGCGTCCCATCACCGCGGAGCTGAGCGCAGCCGCATCCATGAGCTCGAGGATCATGAGCGCGCCCTGCACCTGGCTGAATTGCGCGAGCAACGGCTTGAGGTCGGCGCGCTTGGAGCTGTCGCGGAAGAATGCGTCGAGCACCTGCTCGATGTTCTGCAGGTTCACCTGCACTTCCTGGCCGACCTGGAAGATGAGCAGCTTCTCCTGCGCGCGGCGCGTCATCTCGTCGAGCAGCCCGCCCTCCGCGCCGAGCGGCGGCAGCGCTTCGCCCGCCATCGCACCGGCGAGCCGTTCGGCCACGGTGCGCGCCTGCTGCGCGAAGTCGGCGCCCAGCCGCCGGTAGTTCTCGAGCGTCGACTCGAGGAACAGCATCGCGGTCGCGACCTCGAGCGACTGCGCTTCGGAAGGCGGGATCGCCTTCGCGCGCAGCGTCGGCGCGACCTCGTCGAGGCGCGCGAGCACGAGCTGCAGCTCGCGGTTCGGCAGCCGCGCGGAGCGCTGCGCGATCGCGGCGGCTTGCTGGCCGAAGGGCTCGAGCGCGGCGCGGTTTCCGGAGGTGTACTTGAGCCACGCGTCCTTGAGCTGCGCGGTGAGGTCGCGCAGCTCGCGCACCAGGGCGATGACCGTCTCGTCGTGCGCCTCGCCGAGCCCGGCATCGGGCGGCGCGAGCAGGTCGTCGAGGCGATAGACCCGCTTGAGGAGCGTGATGCGCTCGGTCACGGGGCCGGCCCGGCCCACGGCGAGAAGCAGGTCGCGGAAGAGGCGCTCGGGCACCTTCACCGAGCCATCGATCAGCTGCTTGACCTGCTGGTCGAGCTTGGCGAAGAGCGGCTTGACCGCGGGAGTCACCTCCATGCCGCGGAACACCAGCGCATCGAACAGCCCCGCGGCCGCGGTCCAGAACGCGCGGCTCGCGCTCGCCGCCTCGACCGATTCGATGGCGGTGATCGCGCCGTGCATCTGGCGCATCGCTTCGGCGGTGTCGGCGCCCTTGAGCATGCGCAGAAGCCCCTGCTGGTACTGCACGCGCTGCAGGGCGAGGGCCTTCGCACGCACGGGCGCATCGACCGCGGCCGCGCCCGGGATGTCGGGCAGCGGCGCGGCGAGGTTCGGATAGAACAGGTCGCCCTCGGCCGCATCGTTCTGGCCGCGTGCATGGTTGATCTCGAGATACGCCGGCAGCAGACCCATCGGACGGTCCGGCTGTCCGGCGAGGAGCGCGTCGAGATAAGCGGAGAGCGCCGCGATCCCGCGCTTGGCCGCCGCGATCGCGGGCGCGAGCCGCGCCGCATCCTCGCCCTCGAGGAAGGCGACCAGCTTCTCGAGCTCCTCGTTGAAGCGCGTGGCCGCACCGAGGCCCACCATCGCGAGCGCACCCGTGGCCTGGTGCAGGTGCGTGAGGATGTACTTGACCGGCGAGCGATCGGCGCTCTTGGCGAGAAGCTTGTCGAGGCTCTCGCGCGCCTGCTTCAGCGAATGGTCGATCTCCGTCTTGACCCACGTGAGCGGGCCGACGTCGAAATCCGCGATCGGGTTGGCCGACATTCGCGCGTCCCGCCGTGCCCTACAGCTTGAAGCCCGAGACGGAGCTCTTCAGCTCCTGGGCGACCGCAGCCAGGTCACGGATCGAGCCGGCCGCCTGCTGCGTGCCGTGCGTCGTCTGGCGCGTGATCTCGAGGATGTCCTGCATGTTCTGCGCGACCTTGTTCGTGGCGGTCGCCTGCGTCTGGGTGGCCTGCGAGATCGTCTGGATGAGCTGCGCCAGGTTCTTCGTCACGTGGTCGATCTCGGCGAGCGCCTGGCCCGCGGCGTCGGAGAGCTTCGCGCCCTCGACCACGCCCATCGTCGATTTCTCCATGGCCGCGACGGCGTCCTGCGTGTCGGCCTGAATCGTCTTCACGATGGCGCCGATCTGCTTCGTCGCCTCGCCGGAGCGTTCCGCGAGGCGCTGCACCTCCTCCGCCACCACCGAGAAGCCGCGCCCCGCTTCGCCGGCGGATGCGGCCTGGATGGCGGCGTTCAACGCGAGCACGTTCGTCTGCTCGGTGATGTCGGAGATGAGCTCCACGATCTCGCCGATCTCCTGCGAGCTCTCGCCGAGGCGCTTGATGCGCTTCGACGTCTCCTGGATCTGCTCGCGGATGTCGTTCATGCCGGAGATCGAGTTCTGCACCGCCAGGCGCCCCTTGTCCGCGGCCGCGAGCGAACGCTGCGCGACGCGCGCCCCCTCCTCGGCGGTGGAAGACACCTCCGAGATCGAGCGCGACACCTGCAGCACCTGGGCGGTGGTCTCCTCGATCTCCTTCGACTGGCGCTCGGCGGCGCCGAGGAGCTCGGCCGAGATCGACTGCGCGTGCGCGGTCTTCTGCGTCACCTGGATCGCGGCGTTGTTCACGCCCGCGACCAGGGTGCGCAGCTCGTCGATGGTGTAGTTCATCGAGTCGGCGATGGCGCCGGTGATGTCCTCGGTCACCTGCGCGCGGATGGTGAGGTCGCCGTCGGCGAGGTCGCCCATCTCGTTGAGCAGCCGCAGGATCGCCTCCTGGTTGCGCTTGTTCTCGGCTTCCGCCTCCGCGGAACGCCGGCGCGCGTCGGCGAGGAACGTCACCGCCATCAGCACGAGCACGACGACGACGAGGGCGGCGAGCGCGATCACGCTCACGAGCCACGCCACCGGCTTCTCGGCCTGCAGCGCCTCCTGCAGCTTCGCCACCGAGCCCTGCAACTGCTCGCTCGCGCTGATCAGCTGGGCGGAGGCCTGGCGCGCCGACACGAGCTTCTGCAGCTCGCGCAGGATCGGTCCGACGTTCTTCTCGAAGTCGCCGAACATCTTCTTCAGCTCGCCGAGCTTCGAGCGCGCTTCGGAATCGCGCACCGGGCTCAGGCCGAGGTTGTCGTCGCCGCTCTCGAGCGCCTTGATGAGGTCCCGCAGGTCGTTGGTGTCCTTGCCGATCAGGAACGGCACCTCCGGATCGATCGTCTCCGAGCCGAGGATCTCCGCCGCGCCGCGTCCCAGCCGCTCGGCGAGGAACGTGATGCGGTTGGCGCGCAGCACCTGCGCCGGCGGCACACCGGCCTGGCTCATCAGGCCGGTCAGCTCCTGCGAGATGGCCGCAAGGTCCTCGGCGCCGACGCGGATCTGCGCGATGTTCTTCGAGAGCGACACCAGGTCGGTGTGCGCGGCGAGGATCGCCGTCGCCGACTTCGAGCTGTCGGGCCAGCGCTTCGCGAGTTCGGCAAGGTGCATCGCGATGGCCGGGCTCTCCGCGGCGCTCGGCACGTCCACGTCGAACGCCCGGCCGCCGTCCTGCAGGACCTTCAGGTAGCTCGCGAATTGATCGCGGCTGTTCTGCAACTGGGGAAACGCCGCCGCCTGGCCGCGCGCCGCGAGGCCCGCCGCCTTCGCCAGGCGCTGCGTGTGGTACTGCATCTCCGAGGCGACCGTGAGATATGTCGAATGGCGCGTGCGCAGCGTCGTGTCCTGGTAGACGGTGAACGCGTTCGCGAGCATCAGGACCAGCGCCACGCCCCCGAGGACCTGCATCTGCGTCGTGATCGGCTTGTCGCCGATGCCGGGCAGCCGGAACTTCGCCAGGTCCCAGCGCGCTTCGGCGGCCCTCGACCTGCGCGATGCGGCAGCGGCACCGGCCGCCTTCGCGCTCGCCCCGCGCGTCTGCGTGGTCGGCCCACCCGCGGCCGGCAGGTTGGTCATCGTGGTGCTCGCCGCTCCCGCGGGTCGCGCAGGCGCCTTGGCCTTCGGCGCGGTGAGGCGACGCAACCAATCGCCGACGGAGGACTTGGGTTTGATCGTCTGTGCTTTCGCCATGGGACTTGTTCTCCTACACGCCGACTTCGAGGAATCGCGACTCCCGCACGAGCGCGGGAAGGTCCAGCTCGAACCACCGGCTGCCGCCGGCATCCGTGTATATGCCCGCCACCCACGGGGTGGCCTGCGCCGGCCGCGATGCCGGCACGAACTGCTCGGGATTGCGCAATCCCAGCATGCGCGAAACGACCAGGCCCGAGCCGCCGATGAGACGCTCGGAGACGAGGATCACGCGACGCTCGACGCCGGGGGGAATCGGCTCGCCGCCCTGGAAGGCGGAGAAATCGACCATGCTGTAGAGGTTTCCGCGCACGTTCGCCACGCCGCGGAACCACGGCTGCGTGAGCGGCACGCGCACCAGCGGCGGCACCGGGATCACCTCGCTCACCTGGTGCAGCGCGACGAACCAGTTGTCGCCGCCGACCTGGAAGCCGAGCTTCGAGGAGAGCGCGGTGCGCGTTCCGGCGGTCCGCAGGCGCTCGGCGACCGAAAGCTGGAACTCGCGAAGTCCGGTGCGGCGCGCCATCGGGACTATCCGAGCGCCTTGATCTTCTCGAGCAGCCCCGTCTCGGTCACGGGCTTCGTGATGTAGTCCTTGGCGCCCTGGCGCAGGCCCCAGATCTTGTCCGTCTCCTGGTCCTTCGTCGTGCAGATGATCACGGGGATGTGCTTCGTCTTCTCCTCGCGCGTGATCGCCCGCGTCGCCTGGAAGCCGTTGAGCCCCGGCATCACCACGTCCATCAGGATGAGATCGGGCTGCTCGTTCTTCGCACGCTCGATGGCGGCCTCGCCGCTCTCGGCGAGCAGCACCTGGTAGCCCTGCTTCTTCAGCAGGCCCTCCATGAACGCGCGCTCGGTGGGCGAATCGTCCACCACCAGTATTTTTCTAATGGCCATCTCTAACGGGCTCCGTCATCGCAAATCGCAAGGCGCCGTTCACGCGGGGCTGCGCTGCGGCAGGTGCGTCTCCACCGCCTTGAGCAGGCTTTCCTTGGTGAAGGGCTTGGTGAGGTACTCGTCGCTGCCGACCATGCGTCCGCGCGCGCGGTCGAAGAGGCTGTCCTTCGACGACAGCATGATCACCGGCGTGGCGCGGTGCTTGCCGTTCTTCTTGATGAGCGCGCACGTCTGGTAGCCGTCGAGGCGCGGCATCATGATGTCGCAGAAGATGAGGTCGGGATGGTGGTCGGCGATCTTCGCGAGCGCGTCGAAGCCGTTCTCGGCGAGGATGACCTGGCAGCCCGCCTGCATGAGGAAGATCTCGGCGCTGCGCCGGATGGTGTTGCTGTCGTCGATCACCATCACGCGCACGCCCGTGAGGTTCTTGGAGTCCGCCACACTTTCCTCGAATCTTTCGCCGGCTTGATGCCCGGCAGCCGCTCATGATGGCGGCGCACCGGGCCGTGGCGGTCGGCGTTCCTCCCCGACGTGCCGTGCAGCCGTATTCTGGTCACCCCCGAGGTTATCCCTTTTGTCCTGCCTAAACAACCGTTAACCGGCCGGTGTTGAAGCCCTTTCGAAGTGAACCGGCGCTCAGAACTCCACCATTTCGAAGTCCTCCTTGCGCGCGCCGCATTCGGGGCAGCACCAGCCGGCCGGTATGTCCTCCCAGCGCGTGCCAGGCGGGATGCCGTCCTCGGGCCAACCCTCGGCCTCGTCGTAGATGAAGCCGCACGCGAGGCAGCGCCACGTGGTGTAGGGCCGGGGGGCCGGAGCGGAAGACATAGGCGAACGCGGGAGCGGATGAGTAGAATGCGAGAGAAGCGCGCGCCGATCGGGCGATCGTAGCGAGCCCCGCTCGTCCGGCGCAACGCGAGCCGGGTTGCAAGTGTAACGCCTCGCCGGCGCGCGGCGTCCGTCCCCATGAGCGAATCCTCCCCTTCCCTTCCGGCCGTCCTCACGTTCGCCGCGTCCGATCCCACGAGCGGCGCGGGGCTCCAGGCGGACCTCCTCGCGCTCGCGAGCATGGGCTGCTATCCCCTCTCCGTGGTCACGGCCCTCACGGTGCAGGACACCGCGGGCGTGGAGGCCTTCCTGCCGATCGATGCCGACTGGGTGGCGGACCAGGCGCGCTGCGTGCTCGAGGACATGCCGGTGGCCGCCTTCAAGATGGGAATGCTCGGTTCTACCGAAATCGTGACCGTGGTGGCAGAGGTCGTATCGGACTATCCCGACGTTCCGCTGGTCCTCGATCCGGTGCTCACCTCGGGCCGCGGGGACGAGTTCGCGGGCGATGACATGGTCGCCGCGATCCGCGACCTCATCGTGCCGCAGAGCACGGTCGTCACGCCCAACATCCCGGAGCTGCGCCGGCTCGCGGGGGAGGAAGACAACGACGAGGCGGGCCTCGCGCAATGCGCGCAGGCGCTGCTCGAAATGGGCTGCGAGTACGTGCTGGTGACCGGGACCCACGATTCGACTTCCGACGTGGTCAACACGCTCTACCACCGCGGTGGCGTGCTGCGCGCGGACACGTGGCAGCGCCTTCCGGGCAGCTATCACGGTTCGGGGTGCACGCTCGCCTCCGCGCTCGCGGCGAACCTGGCGCGCGGGCTCGACATCGGCGACGCGGTCTACGAGGCGCAGGACTACACGTGGCGCGCGCTGGCGGGCGCTTTCCGCCCGGGCATGGGGCAGTACCTTCCGGACCGCCTGTTCTGGGCGCGCGAAGCGGAAGACGAGAGCAAATGAGCGTGAGGCCGGCGCTGCGCGGGCTCTACGCGATCACGCCCGAGACGCGCGACACCGCGCTGCTGGTCGACCGGGCGGCGGCGTGCCTGGCGGGCGGCGCCCGCTTGCTGCAGTACCGCTTCAAGGGCATCGAGCCCGCGCTCGCGCTCGAGCAGGCGCGCGCGCTCAAAGCCGCGTGCCGGCGCGCGGATGCGCTCTTCATCGTGAACGATTGCCTGGATCTGGCGGTCGAGGTGGGCGCCGACGGCGTGCACGTCGGCCGCGGCGACGCGGATGCGCGCGCGGTCCGTGCGCGCCTGCCCGGCGCGATCGTCGGCGTTTCCTGCTACGGGGATGCGGCGCTCGCGGCCGACGCCCGCGCGGCCGGCGCCGACTACGTGGGTGTGGGCAGCATGTTTCCGTCGACGACGAAACCATCCGCGATCCGGGCCCCGCTCGAGGCGATCGCGGCGGCCCACAGCCGCGGCGGCCTTCCGGTCGCCGCGATCGGCGGCATCACGCTCGAGAACGCGCCCAGTGTCGTCGCCGCCGGCGCGCACATGCTCGCCGTGATCGGCGCGCTGTTCGATGCTCCCGATCCGCGCGCCGCGGCGTCCGCGTTCACCGCCCTCTTCTCCGAAGCGAAGGAATGATGCGATGTACGAACGCAGTCGCGCCCTGTTCGAGCGCTCGCAGCAACTGATCCCCGGCGGAGTCAATTCGCCCGTGCGCGCCTTTCGCGCCGTGGGCGGCGTCCCCGTATTCCTGCGCGAGGGGCGCGGCGCCCGCGTGATCGACGAGGACGGCCGCGAATATGTCGACTACGTCGGCTCCTGGGGGCCGCTCATCCTCGGCCACGCCGACCGCGAAGTCCTCGCCGCGGTGCAGGCCGCCGCCGTCCGGGGCCTGTCGTTCGGCGCGCCGACCGCGCTCGAGCTCGAGATGGCCGAGCTGCTCACGTCGAGCCTGCCTTCGCTGGAGCAGGTGCGCCTCGTGAGCTCCGGGACCGAGGCGGTGATGAGCGCGCTGCGGCTCGCGCGCGGCTTCACGAATCGCGCGGTCATCATCAAGTTCGAAGGCTGCTATCACGGCCACAGCGACTTCCTGCTGGTCAAGGCGGGATCCGGCGCGCTCACGTTCGGCAACCCGACGTCCGCCGGAGTGCCGCCCGAGCTGACCTCCCACACGCTCGTGCTCGCGTACAACGATCCCCAGGCGGTGGAGGACGCGTTCGCGAAGTATGGTCGCGAGATCGCGGCGGTGGTGCTCGAGCCCATCGCCGGGAATATGAACTTCGTTCGCCCTTCCCTCGACTTCCTGCAGGCGTTGCGTCGCGCGTGCGATCGCCACGGCACGGTACTGATCTTCGACGAGGTCATGACGGGCTTCCGCGTCGGTCCCCGATGCGCGCAAGGGCTATTCGGCGTGCGGCCCGACCTCACCACGCTGGGCAAGGTCATCGGAGGCGGCATGCCGGTGGGCGCTTTCGGCGGACGGCGCGACATCATGGCGTGCCTCGCGCCGGTCGGGCCCGTCTACCAGGCGGGCACGCTTTCGGGCAATCCCGTGGCCGTGAGCGCTGGACTTGCGACGTTGCGCCGGGTGCTCGCACCCGGTTTCTTCGATCGCCTCGGCGCGACGACGGCGAAGCTCGTCGAAGGACTGCAACGCGAGGCGGCCGCGGCCGGCGTCGCGTTCAGCGCGGATTGCCTCGGCGGAATGTTCGGCATCTTCTTCCGGGATCGCGCGCCGCGGTCGTTCGCCGAGGTGATGCAGTGCGATGCGGAAGCTTTCAAGCGCTTTTTCCACGCGATGCTCGAGGGCGGTGTCTATCTCGCGCCTTCCGCTTACGAGGCGGGGTTCGTGTCGGCCGCCCACGGCGAAGCGGAGATCGCCCGGACGCTTTCCGCGGCGCGGCAGGCGTTCCCGCTCGCGCGAGCGCACTGACGTGGCGATTCCCTCGGCCGCGCGGCTGGCTGCGATCGGCCTCGCCACGGCCGGCGTGACGATCCTCGTGCTCGCGTTCCTGATCGTCTCCGACCTCTCTCGCGAGGCCGAGCTGCACCGTGAAGTGATCGCGGTGCAACAGGGCCAGGACAGCCTGGACCTGCTGCGCATCCAGATCAACGACCTCGTCGCTGCCACGCGGCTCGCTGCGGCCACCGGAACGGCGCAGAACTTCCGCGCGGTCGAAAAGCGCTCCGCGGAGCTCGACGCGCGCCTGGTCGCACTGCGCTCGAGCGAGATCGAGATTCCGCTGCTCGACGCGCTCGTCCCGCAGGTACGCCTGCTCATCGTGCACGCGCGCTCCGTCGCGCCGATCCGCGCGGCTCGCGGAGCGGGCGCAGCCGCTGCGGCGGCCGCAGACACCGAAGCGGTCGGCGCGGATGCCGGTGTGGCTCTCGAGCGCTCGCTGGCCGCGCTCACCACCCGGGTGAACGAGCGCAGTCTCGATCGAATCCGCGTGGGCGCGCGATTGCGCCGCTACGTGGCCTGGTTCGTCGCGGGTTCCGTCGCTGTGCTGGTCGCGCTCTTCGCCGCTTTCCGGCGGGTGCAGCGGCGCGAGCGGGCGGCGCTCCAGCGCATCGAGTGGCTCGCGCACTTCGATTCGGTCACCGCGCTGCCCAATCGCGCGTTGCTCGCCGACCGGCTGGCGCAGGAAACGACGCGCGCAAGACGGCAGGCGGAGACATTCGCGCTCGTCCTGTTCGACCTCGACGGCTTCAAGGACGTGAACGACACCTGGGGACACGCGGCGGGCGACCGTCTGCTCGCGCTCGTCGGCGATCGCTCGCGCAGATGCATGCGCGCCTCCGACACCGTCGGACGGCTCGGCGGCGACGAGTTCATGGCGATCCTGCCGCAGACCGACACGGAAGGTGCGCTGAAAGTGGCGGAGAAACTGCGCGCGGCGCTCGCCGAACCATACTCGGTCGATGGCGCGACGCTGCGCGTCGCCGCAAGCCTCGGGGTGAGCCTATTCCCGCGGCACGGCGACGACCCGGAACGGCTGCAACGCGCCGCCGACGACGCGCTCTACCGCGCCAAGCGGGACGGCAAGGACTGCATCCGTGTGGCGGGAGCGCCGCCGCCTGCCGGGCGCGCCGTTCGCGCCGGCGCGTCGTGACCGGATTCAGCGCAAGCCGGAGATGTACTCGGCGAGCGCCTTCATGTCCGCCTCGGCGAGCCTGGAGGCGATCGGGCCCATCACCGGGTTCGGGCGCGTGCCCGCGGCGAACGCCTTGAGCCATCCCAGTGTGAGATCCGGCCACTGTCCCGCGAGCTTCGGGAAGGCCGTGGGAATGCCTTCGCCTTCGGCACCGTGGCATCCGGCACATGCGGGCACGTCCTTGGAGCGAATGCCGCCGCGCCAGATCTCCTGGCCCTCGAGCGCGAGCTTCTTGTCGTGCGCGAAGCGCTGCGCCGGCTTCTGCGACTCGAACCACGCCGCGACGCTCGCCATGTCTTCCGGCGACAGACCCGCGGCCATGCCCTGCATGATGGGGCTCGGGCGCGTGCCGGACTTGAACGCGGTGAGCTGGGTAACGATGTAACCGGCGTTTTGGCCGGCGAGGATCGGATTGGCGGGGCCGGTGCTGTTGCCGTCGGCGCCGTGACACGCGACGCACACCGTGGATGCGATCTGCTTGCCGCGCGCGAGGTCCGGTTTCGATGCCGGCGTCGGCGCCGCGGATGCCGGGAGGCTTGCGTAGACTACGAGCATGAGCCCAGCAAAGACGGTAAGAGCGCGCATCGAAGATCCTCGTGACGGAAACGGAGGCGGAAGAGGGCGGGAAACCCGTAATGTTACCGTAGCTGGCGACGCTGTCGCCAGGGAAACGCTCGGATTCTCGCAGGCGCGCTTCGTCATGTCCGTGCACGATCCGCGCGAGCTCCCCGCACCGGGCGCACCCGAGATCGCCTTCGCCGGACGCTCGAACGCGGGCAAGTCGAGTGCCATCAACGCGCTCGCCGGCCGCCGGCGCCTCGCCTTCGTGAGCAAGACGCCGGGACGCACCCAGCTGATCAATTTCTTCGCCCTCGGCGCGGGCGCATTCCTGGTCGATCTTCCCGGGTATGGGTATGCCGGCGTGCCCGGCGAGGTTCGCCGCCACTGGGAGGCGCTGGTCGGGGATTACATCGCATCGCGACCTTCCCTCGCGGCGGTGGTGATCGTCATGGATGCGCGCCATCCGCTCACGCCCCTGGATCGTCAGCTCGTGGGATGGCTCGATGCCGCACACCGGAACGTCCACGTGCTGCTCACCAAGGCGGACAAGCTGTCGCGACAGCAGGCGCATCGCACCCTCGCGGCGGTGCGCAAGGAAATGGCCTTGCTTCGCCCGGGCGCCGGCGTGCAGCTCTTCTCGAGCACGAAACGGGAGGGGGTGGACGAGGCCGCGGCCGCGATCGCGCGCTTGGCGCTCCACAAAAACAAAGCCCCGGCTAAAGGGGAGTAAAGCCGGGGCGAAAAAAGCCTTAATTGGGATTAAGGCACCCGCTCAGGGAGGAGAAGCGGGGAAGGAGTAACCCTTCAAGCGATCAGAGTTGCCGCGCGTGCTAAAGTTCCGCCGGTTCGCGAAAAATCCGCCATGGCCCCCACCCTCGGACGTTTCCCCGCGCGTCGCATGCGGCGAGCCCGCCGCTACGACTTCACGCGCCGCCTGGTTCGCCAAGCGACGCTTTCGCCGTCCGATTTCATCCTGCCCGTATTCGTGCGCGAAGGCGCCAACGTGGTCGAGCCGGTGCCCTCGATGCCTGGCGTCGAACGCACGAGCGTCGACAAGCTGTTCCCGGTAGTAGAGCAAGCGCTTACATTGGGCGTGCCGGCTATCGCGCTCTTTCCGATGATCGAGCGCGATCTCAAGACCGGTGCCGCCGAGGAAGCGTTCAATCCGAAGGGCCTGGTTCCGCGTTGCATTCGCGAGGTCAAGCAGCGATTCCCGGAGATCGGCGTGATCACCGACGTCGCCCTGGATCCCTATACCGTGCACGGGCAGGACGGCTTGGTGAACGACGCGGGTTATGTGGTGAACGACGAGACCGTGGCGGCGCTTCAGAAGCAGGCGCTCACTCATGCGGAAGCGGGCGTGGATATCGTCGCGCCGTCGGACATGATGGACGGCCGGATCGGCGCGATTCGCGCCGCGCTCGATGGACGCGGATTCATCCACACCAGCATCCTCGCGTACGCCGCGAAATACGCGTCCTCGTTCTACGGCCCATTCCGGGACGCGGTGGGATCGGGCGGCAGCCTCGGCAAGGGCGACAAGAAGACCTACCAGATGGACCCGGGCAACTCCGACGAGGCGCTGCACGAGGTGGCGCTCGATCTCGAGGAGGGCGCGGATTTCGTCATGGTGAAGCCCGGCCTTCCCTACCTCGACATCGTGCGGCGGGTGAAGGAGCGCTTCGGGGTGCCGACGTTCGCCTACCAGGTGAGCGGCGAGTACGCGATGCTCAAGGCTGCCGGCGCCCAGGGCTGGATCGACGGCGACGCCTGCATGATGGAAGCGCTGCTGTGCCTGCGCCGTGCCGGCGCCGACGCCATCCTCACCTACTTCGCCCTCGACGCCGCGCGCCGCCTGCGCGCCGGCTGACCGTCAACGCCGCAGCAGCGCCTCGACCTCGGCGAGCCGTGCCCGTGCAGGCTCCGTCTCACCGCGTGAGCGCGCCCCGGTACGCTCGTCGTCGAGGTCGAGCACCGTGAGCGTCACGACCGCGCCGTCGACCTCGAGCCGGATCTGCGGAACCGCCTCGAACTGCTCTCCACGGCGCACGCGCCGGCTCGCTTCCTCGAAACGGTAGCGGCGATTCAGCAGGAACAGCGTCAGGGCCTTGGGATCGTCGGTGAAGAGTTGCAGGTTCACGTCCGAGTACTGTCCCGCCGTGCCCGAGAGGACGCTGCCGACGAGGGCCGGACGAAACTCGCTGAAGTCGCGCATGACCTTGATCGCGACTTCCCGGAGACGCCGCAGTTGCGCCGGCTGGTCGTCCTTCTGGTAGAGGCCCTGGTACTCGCGCAGCGCCGCTTCGATCTCCTGGTTGTCGGGCAGCAGGTTCGCGTCCTCGAGGCCCGCCTGACGCGCGGCCTTCCATTTCGCGGTGGCATAGTCCGCGACGCCGTCCTCGGCCATCATGCGCGCGGCGATGTAGGCGAGGTGCCGGCGCAGATTGTTGTCGCGACGTGAGCGGGGCTTCGTCATGGCGCTCAGAAGATCTGGTTCTTGACTTCCTCGGCCGGGCGGCGCCCGTCGCGCGCGAGCGCCGTGTCGTCGCCGACGGGTGGCTGCGACTCCTGATAGAAGTACTCGACGAGGTGGCTATGGCCGTCGGGCTCGCGCAAGCCGGTCGCCGGGTTGATGTTCACGGCCACCACGCCAGGAGGTTGCACGAGATCGCCTTCGGGCATGCCCTTGAGCACCTTGCCCATGTACGAGATCCAGATCGGCAGGGCGGCCGCCGCGCCCGTCTCGTTCTTGCCGAGGGTAGCCGGGGTATCGAAACCGATCCAGGCCACCGCGAGCACCTTCGGCTGGAAGCCGCAGAACCACGCGTCGACCTGATCGTTCGTAGTCCCGGTCTTGCCCGCCAGATCCTGGCGGCCGAGGCTCATGGCGCGCACCGCCGTCCCGTGGCGCACGACGTCGCGCATCAGGGTCGTCATGATGAAGGCGTTGCGCTCGTCGATGACGCGTTCGGCGTCGACGCCGGCGGTCTCCGGTTTCGCGGTGTAAAGGACGTGCCCACGGTTGTCCTCCACGCGCGCGATGAACCACGGCTTCACCCGGTAGCCGCCGTTCGCGAACACCGCGTAGGCGGCCGCCATCTGCAGCGGCGTGGCCTCGCCCGCACCCAGCGCCATGGTGAGGTATGCCGGGTGCATCTTCGGATCGAAGCCGAAGCGCTGAATGTAGTCCTGCGCATACCCGGGACCGATGGCCTGGAGCAGGCGGATGGACACCATGTTCTTCGACTTCATCAGCGCGGTGCGCAGCCGCATCGGTCCGTCGTACTTGTTGTCGTAGTTGTGCGGCTCCCAGAGCTGGCCGCCGACCTTCGTCTGGTCGAGCACGAATGGCGCGTCGTTCAGCACGGTTGCGGGCGTGAAGCCCTTCTCGAGCGCGGCCGAGTAGATGAACGGTTTGAAGCTCGAGCCGGGTTGGCGCCACGCCTGGGTGACGTGGTTGAACTTGTTGGCCTCGTAATCGAACCCGCCGTCGAGGGCGAGCACCGCACCGTTGGCCGGATCGAGCGACACGAGCGCCGATTCCACCTTCGGCACCTGGGAGATGGTCCAGCTGCCCTTCTCTCCGGGCTGCAGGCGGATGATCGAGCCGCGCCGGATCGCGCGGTCGGGATTGCGCTCCGCGAGCGCGCGCGCCGCGAACTTCAGCCCTTCGCCGGTGATCGTGATCTCGTCGCCATGGCGGATGACGGCCTTCACGCGCTGGGGCGAGGCCTCCGTGACGACGGCCGGAACGAGATCGTTCACGGGTTCGCGGTCCTGCAGCGCCTCCTCGATGGCATCGTCCGCATCTTCGGCCGCAGGCAGGTCGACGTGGCCCTCGGGGCCCCGGTAGCCGTGGCGATGATCGTAGTCGAGCACGCCGCGGCGCAGCGCCTCGCTCGCCGCTTCCTGCTCCTTGCGCCGGATCGTGGTGTAGACGCGAATGCCGCTGATGTACGACGACTCGCCGTACTGCTCGTAGATCGCCGCGCGCGCCATCTCCGCCACGTATTCCGCGCGCAGCGGGAAGCTCTCGCGGTTCATGGCGTTCAGGTGCAGCGGCTCGGTGATCGCCTTCTTGTACTGTTCGTCGGAGAGCCAGCCGACCTCGTGCATGCGCCGCAGCACGTACTGCTGGCGCTCCTTCGCGCGCTTGGGGTTCACGAACGGGTTCGCGCGAGAAGGCGCCTGCGGCAGGCCGGCGAGCATGGCGGCCTCGGCGGGGGTGAGGTCGTGGAGGCTCTTGCCGAAATAGACGTTCGCCGCCGCGGCGAACCCGTAGGCGCGCTGCCCGAGGAAGATCTGGTTGATGTAGAGCTCGAGGATCTGGTCCTTGGTGAGGTTGGACTCGATCTTGAAGGCGAGCAGGACCTCCGAGAGCTTGCGGGCGAGGGTCTTTTCCCGAGTGAGGAAGAAGTTGCGCGCGACCTGCATGGTGATCGTGCTCGCGCCCTCGCGCCGCCCCTGCAGGTTGGCGAAGGCCGCACGCACCACGCCCGAGAAGTCGACGCCGCCATGCTGGTAGAAGCGGTCGTCCTCGGCGGCGAGGATCGCGGCCTTCATGACCTGCGGGACGTTCTGGATCTTGACGACCTCCCGCTTCTCTTCGCCGAACTCGCCGATCAGGTCGCCCTCCGCGCTGTAGACGCGCAGCGGCACCTTCGGGCGGTAATCGGTGAGCACGGCGAGGCTGGGCAGGCTCGGCCACAGCAGCACGACCGTGAGGGCGCCGACCCCCGCGGCGACGAGGACGACGGAGGCCGCGATCAGGGCCGGGTAGAACCACCAACGGGAAGTCATCGTTTCGGGAACCTGCGATCGGCGGTCAAGCCGCCGGATGGGTGCAATGGGAGCGCCGGGCGCCTTTGACCGAGGTCATTATAGACGTCTCCGGCTGCCCACAAGCTCGCCTTGATTTGCTTTACAGGGCTAGGACTTGTTGCTAGCATCTAAAGTAGATTCTCTGTTTGGGTGCTAACCTTCCACCATGATTAAAGAAAAATTAGCAGCCCAGTTCGATTTCCTGAAGGCCAAGGCGCCGCCCCTCGTGGGCTGCGACATCAGCTCTTCCTCGGTCAAGATGGTGGAGATCGCGGAAGCCGGCCGGAACATTTATCGCGTGGAGCGCTACGCGATCGAGCCGCTGCCGAAGGACACGGTGGTGGACGGCAACATCGCCAACATCGAGGCGGCCGGCGAGGCGATCAAGCGCGCGCACAAGGCCCTCGGCTCGCGCATCCGCAACGTCGCCCTCGCGCTACCCGCCGCGGCCGTCATCACGAAGAAAGTCATCCTGCCCGGCAACCAGCGGGAGGAGGACATGGAGGTGCAGGTCCAGGGCGAGGCCAACCAGTACATCCCGTTCTCGCTCGACGAGGTGAACCTCGACTTCCAGGTGCTGGGACCGGCGCCTTCGGGCGAGGAAGAGGTCGAGGTGCTCATCGCCGCCTCGCGCAAGGAGAAGATCGAGGACCGCGTCGCCGC
>CAYOGL010000055.1:0-19889 GCA_964403515.1 uncultured Burkholderiales bacterium
TGCGGTTGGTGACCGCCTGCAGCTTCTTCGAGAACGCGAGCTTCGCGCTCATGTCCGCGACGCTCGCCGCGGGTTGCTGCACCTTGGGTTCGAGGACTGCGCTCATGGTTGCACCTGCCGAAGATTGCTGCGTTCCGGCCCTCCCGAAGGCCGCCGTTACAGGGAGAACTCCTGGTTGTTCTCGAGCATGCGCGGCCGCCAGCGTCCGGCCGCGCGCGTGACTTCCTTCATCGTAAGCGCCCCTTCCCCGGGCTTCAGGTGCGTGATGAACACCTCCGGGCTCACCCGCATCTTGCGCAGCTCCCTCGCGAGCGACTCCGGGCACAGGTGCTTCGAGGCCGCGGCGATCTCGTGCTCCTTGTTGGAGAACGCGGTCTCGATGATCAGGTACTTGAGGTTCGGCGTCGCGTTCACCGCTTCCCACAGCGCGTCGTTCGAGCAGGTGTCGCCGCTGTACACGAGGGCGGCGCGCGAGCTCTCGATCTTGTAGCCGACCGCGGGCACCGTGTGGTTGGCCGGGATCGCGGTGAAGCGCCGCGTGCCCAGGGTCACCGTCTGTCCCGTGCGGATCTCCCGGTAGGCCATGAAGGGCTTGTCGGCGCTCGGGATCTGCGTGAAGTCCGGCCAGAGCTTCCAGTTGAAGAGGTGCGCGCGCAGGATGTCGAGCGTCTCGGCGGTGCCGTACACGACGATCGGGGAGCTGCGCATCCAGCACACCGTGTCGACCAGGAACGGGATGCTCGTGACGTGGTCGAGGTGGGAATGGGACACGAAGATGTGGTCGATCTTCGCGAGCTGCTCGAGCGAGAGGTCGCCCACGCCCGTGCCCGCGTCGACGAGGATGTCCTCGTCGACCGCGAGCGCCGTCGTGCGCAGACCGCCGCCGATGCCGCCGCTGCAACCGAGCACCCGGATCTTCATCTCCAGTTCCCGCACGGGCGCGCTCTTGCGGCGCGCACCGGCGCTCCCCGGCCGCGAGGGCGACCGGACGGTGGAGGAATTATCGGAGAAGGAGACCATGGGCTCTATGTGCGATCGCACAGTTTAGCCCGGGCGCGGCCCGGACCGGCCGCGCCGCGCGGGCGGCCCGTCCGCCCGCGCCGGACCTACGGCTTGTAGAAGAATTCCATCTTCACGCCCGCGATCTCGATGAGGTCGTGGTCGTTCAGCGGATGCGCCTGCGCCCCGAGGGAGGCGCCGTTCAGGGTGGGATAGGTCGCCCCCTCCACGTGGGTGATGAAGTAGCCGTTCGGGCGCTTGGTGATGACCGCCACCTGGGTGCCCGGCTTGCCGATGGTCGTGAGGTTCTTCACGAGATCGAGCGTGCGCCCGGCGGCCGCGCCTGACAAGACCTGGATGGCGGCCTCGCGCAGCGCCCCGCCCGGGCCGGCGGCCGGCTGCGTGGGCGGGATCGTCGGGCCGGGCGCGGGTGTGGGTGTCGCGGGCGCGGGCCGCGATGGCGTCGGCGCCGGTGCCGGCGGCGCGGTGTCGCCCGCGCCGAACGCTTTTAGGTTGGTCTGCGTGTCGCCCGCCCTGTCCGGGGCCGTCGGCGCCGCCTTCGCGGGGTTGCGGATGATCATCGTCTTCTCGAAGTCCGCGGCGGTCGCCTGGGCCGGGGCGTCGTTGAAGTACTTGAGCTTGTGCTTGCCGATCTCGACCACGTCGTTGTTCTGCAGGAAGTGCTTCTTGATCGGCTTGCCGTTCACCATCGTGCCGTTGGTGCTGCCGAGATCCTCTATGAACGAGTCGTTCAGGATCGTGATGATCGCGGCATGCTCGCCGCTCACGGCCAGGTTGTCGATCTGGATGTCGTTGTGGGGCTTGCGTCCGATGAGCGTGCGCTCCTTGGAGAGCGTGTACTCCTTCAGGACCTGCCCGTCGACGCTGAGAATCAGCTTGGCCATAGTGGTATTCCTTGGGTATTACCGGAAGAGTGCCTTGAGGCGCGCGACCCAGCCCCGCGGCACGCCATACGGCTCGGCGACGCGAATCAGCATCGCCGAGATGTTGTCGCGGCCGCCGTTGTCGTTGGCGGCCTGCACGAGCTGCTGCACGGTGAGGCTCGGGTTGCTCTTCAAGGTGATGAGGGTGAGGCGGATCTCCTCGTCCTCGACCATGTCGGAGAGCCCGTCGGAGCACAGCAGGTACAGATCGTCGGGCTGCGTCTCGTACACGTGCAGCTCGGGGTCGACGCTCGGGTCGATGCCGAGCGCGCGCGTGACGAGGTTCTTGTTGTGCGACAGCTTCGCCTCCTCGGGCGTGATGAGCCCGGAGTCGAGCTGCTCCTGCAACAGCGAATGGTCGCGCGTGACCTGCTCGATCGCCTCCCCGCGCAGCCGGTACAGGCGCGAGTCGCCGATGTGCGCGACGGTCACGAAGTTGTCGTAGAACAGGCACACGACGAGCGTCGTTCCCATGCCCGCGCACTCGGGATTGTTCTGCGCGGTGCTGAAGATGGCGGTGTTGGCGCGCGCGATCTGCTCGCGCAGCAGCCGCTCCGCGGTCGCCTTGGCTTCCTCGCGCCCGCGCCGGCGCATGTCGGCGGGATTCCACGCCTCCTGCACGCCGTCGGCGATGAGCGATGTGGCCATGCCGCTCGCGACCTCTCCCGCGTTGTAGCCGCCCATGCCGTCGGCCAGCACGAACAGGCCGATCTGCGGACGCGACTCGATGCAGTCCTCGTTGTGGTCGCGCACGCGCCCGGCGTCGGTGAGGCTCGCCGATTGCAGCGACTGGGAGAGGTTCATGCCCGCCCCCGCGCGCGCCGTTCGCCGGTCGCCGCGCGGGCGCCGCCCTGCTTGCCGTGCGCCGCTCTTTTCATCCCGTTACCGGTGGTGTTGTTGTGATGGGCCGCCCTCGCCCGATTCGCCCGGCCGTCCGCGCGCATCGGACCCGCAAAAACTCGGATTTATAATAACTTAAAACGCTTTTTTCAGAAACGATCCCGCTTCTCGCCCGATGTCCCTGTTTTTCTAGGAATACTTTCCGAACCCCGCGCGGCCTCGCCCCGGCCTTCCACTTGGTCCGCGCGGGCAAAAATCCTTTGCCGGACGGAGCTTTCCGGCGCGGATGCGAGTCATTATACGATTGGGTTTTTTCGGGGCCGCCAGCCATGGACCGCCTTCAAGACATCGATCCGCTCGAGACCCGCGAATGGGTCGACTCGCTCGAGGCCGTGCTCGAGATCGAGGGACCGGAGCGCGCGCACTTCATCCTCGAGCAGCTGGTCGACAAGGCGCGACGCTCGGGCGCGTACCTGCCCTACTCCGCGAACACCGCGTACATCAACACGATCCCGCCGCACCTCGAGGAGCGCATGCCGGGCGACGCGGCGATCGAGCATCGCCTGCGCTCCTTCGTGCGCTGGAACGCGGTGGCGATGGTGCTGCGCGGCGGGCGCAAGGGCCTCGAGCTCGGCGGCCACATCGCGAGCTTCGCCTCCGCCGCGACGCTCTACGACGTGGGCTTCAACCATTTCTGGCGCGCGCCGACGAAGGATTTCGGCGGCGACCTCGTGTACATGCAGGGCCACTCGTCTCCCGGCATCTACGCGCGCGCTTTCCTCGAGGGACGGCTCACCGAGGAGCAGCTCGACAACTTCCGCATGGAGGTCGACGGCAAGGGCATTCCGTCGTATCCGCACCCGTGGCTGATGCCGGATTTCTGGCAGTTCCCCACGGTGTCCATGGGGCTGGGCCCGATCCAGGCGATCTACCAGGCGCGGTTCCTGCGCTACCTCGAGGGCCGCGGGCTCGCGAAGACCTCCGACCGCCACGTGTGGGCATTCATGGGCGACGGCGAGATGGACGAGCCCGAGTCGATGGGCGCGATCGGGCTCGCGGCGCGCGAAGGCCTCGACAATCTCGTCTTCGTCGTGAACTGCAACCTGCAGCGCCTCGACGGCCCGGTGCGCGGCAACGGCAAGATCATCCAGGAGCTCGAGGCCGATTTCCGCGGCGCCGGCTGGAACGTGATCAAGGTGATCTGGGGCTCGTACTGGGACCCGCTGCTCGCGCGCGACAAGGACGGCATCCTGCTCAAGCGCATGGAGGAAGCGGTCGACGGCGAGTACCAGAAGTTCAAGAGCCGCGACGGCGCGTACGTGCGCGAGCATTTCTTCGGCAAGTACCCGCAGCTGCGCGAGATGGTGGCCAACATGTCCGACGAGGACATCTGGCGCCTGAACCGCGGCGGCCACGACCCGCACAAGGTGTACGCGGCGTACGCGGCGGCGATGAAGCACAAGGGCCAGCCGACTGTGATCCTCGCCAAGACGGTGAAGGGCTACGGCATGGGCGCGGTGGGCGAAGGCAAGAACATCGCGCACCAGCAGAAGAAGATGCCGGCCGAGGCGCTGCGCCAGTTCCGCGACCGCTTCAACATCCCGGTGCCCGACGACCAGCTCGCCGAGATCCCGTATTACCGCCCGCCGAAGGATTCGCCGGAGGCCAAGTACCTGCGCGAGATCGTCGCGCAGCGCGGCTCGCTGCCCCAGCGGCGCGCGAGGAGCCACTCGCTCACGGTGCCGAAGCTCGAGACGTTCAAGCCGCTGCTCGAGGCCACCGCCGAGGGCCGCGAGATCTCGACCACGATGGCGTTCGTGCGCATGCTCACGATCCTCGTGCGCGACAAGGGCGTGGGCCGGCACGTCGTGCCGATCGTGCCCGACGAGTCGCGCACCTTCGGCATGGAGGGCCTGTTCCGCCAGCTCGGCATCTACTCGTCGCTCGGCCAGCTCTACGAGCCCGAGGACAGCGACCAGCTGATGTTCTACAAGGAAGACAAGAACGGCCAGATCCTGCAGGAAGGCATCAACGAGGCCGGCGGTTTCTGCTCCTTCATCGCCGCGGGCACGTCGTACTCGAACAACGACGTGCCGATGGTGCCGTTCTACATCTTCTACTCGATGTTCGGCTTCCAGCGCGCGGGCGACCTCACGTGGGCCGCGGGCGACATCCGCGCGCGCGGCTTCGTGCTCGGCGGCACCGCGGGACGCACGACGCTGAACGGCGAGGGCCTGCAGCACGAGGACGGCCACAGCCAGGTGCTCGCCTCGGTGATCCCGAGCTGCGTGGCCTACGATCCCACGTTCGCCTACGAGGTCGCGGTCATCGTGCAGGATGGCCTGCGCCGCATGCTCGAGGAGCAGCAGGACGTCTTCTACTACATCACCCTGATGAACGAGAACTACCCGCACCCCGGGCTGCCGGAAGGGGCGCGCGAGGGAATCCTCAAGGGGATGTACAAGCTCACCGATGGCGGCGCCGCCAAGGGCCCGCGCGTGCAGCTGCTCGGCAGCGGCACGATCCTGCGCGAAGTGATGGCGGCCGCGGACCTGCTGAAGAACGACTGGGGCGTGACCGCCGACGTGTGGAGCTGCCCGAGCTTCAACGAGCTGCGCCGCGACGGGCTCGCCACCGCGCGCTGGAACCTGCTGCATCCGGCGGAGAAGCCGCGCGCCTCGTACGTCGAGCAATGCCTCGCGGCGACGAAGGGGCCGGTCGTCGCCTCCACGGACTACATGCGCACGTTCGCCGACCAGATCCGCGAGTTCGTGCCGCGCCGCTACAAGGTGCTCGGCACCGACGGCTACGGCCGCAGCGATTCGCGCGACAACCTGCGCCGCTTCTTCGAGGTGAACCGCCATTACGTCGCGCTCGCGGCGTTGCGCGCGCTCGCCGAGGACGGCGACGTTCCGGCAGCGAAGGTCGCAGAGGCGGTCAGGAAATACGGCATCGATCCGGACAAACCGGCGCCCTGGACCGTCTGATCGCGGTCATCGGCCAGAACAACGACGAGGAGAACACGTTGGCCGCCATCGAGGTGAAGGTCCCCGACATCGGGGACTTCAAGAACGTCCCGGTCATCGAGATCCTGGTGAAGCCGGGCGACACGGTGAAGAAGGACGAGTCGCTCATCACCCTCGAGAGCGACAAGGCGACGATGGAGGTGCCGGCGCCCTTCGGGGGCACGGTGCGCGAGCTGCGCGTGAAGGTGGGCGACAAGGTGAGCGAGGGCAGCGCGATTGCAACGGTCGAGCGCGCCGAAGGCGAGGGGCCGAAGCCCGCGCCGGTCGAGCCCAAGCCGTCCGATGACGCATCGCCACCCGCGCCGCCTCCGCCGCCGAAACCCGCCGCGCCCTCGGGCTCGACGCAACCCGCGCGCACCGAAGTGCCGCCGCCCACGCCCGCGCCGAGCGGCTCCCCGCAGCGCGGCCACGCGGAAGGGCCGGCCTACCCGGGGCCGTCATCGGAGGCGGGCCATGCGCCGCCGCATGCGAGCCCGGCCATTCGCCGTTTCGCGCGCGAGCTGGGGGTCGACCTCGAGCGCGTCGAGGGCTCGGGCCCCAAGGGCCGCATCCTCAAGGAGGACGTGCAGGAGCACGTGAAGCGCGCGCTCGGTGGCGCGGCGCCGAGCGTCGCGAAGGGCGGCGGCCTGGCCGATCTCGGACTGCCCGCGTGGCCGCAGGTCGACTTCGCGAAGTTCGGCCCGGTCGAACGCCAGGCGCGCTCGCGCATCCAGAAGATCTCCGGCCCCGCGCTCGCGCGCAACTGGGTGATGATCCCGCACGTCACGCAGTACGACGAGGCCGACGTGACCGAGCTCGAGGCGTTCCGCAAGCAGGTGAACGACGAGCACGCGAAGGACAAGCAGGCCGTGAAGGTGACGCTGCTCGCGTTCCTCATCAAGGCGGCGGTCGCCGCGTTGAAGCAATTTCCGGCGCTGAACAGCTCGCTGGACGGCGACGAGTTGGTGATCAAGAAGTACTGGCACATCGGCTTCGCCGCGGACACGCCGCAAGGGCTCGTCGTGCCCGTGGTCCGCGACGCCGACCAGAAAGGCGTGCTCGAGATCGCGCGCGAGACCGCCGAGCTGGCGGCCAAGGCGCGCGACGGCAAGCTCGCGCCGACCGACATGCAGGGCGGCACGTTCTCGATCTCCTCGCTCGGCGGCATCGGCGGGACGTCGTTCACGCCGATCATCAACGCGCCCGAGGTCGCGATCCTCGGCGTTTCCAAGACGGCGATGAAGCCGGTGTGGAACGGAAGCGCGTTCGAGCCGCGCCTCATGCTGCCGCTCTCGCTCTCCTACGACCACCGCGTGGTCGACGGCGCGCTCGGCGCGCGCTTCACCGCCTACCTCGCGCACGTCGTGACCGACCTGCGCCGGGTCCTGCTGTAGCGGGAGCGCGCGATGGCCCTCACCGAAGTCCGCGTTCCCGACATCGGCGATTTCCACGACGTGCCGGTGATCGAGGTGCAGGTCGATCCCGGCGCCAGCGTGAAGAAGGAGGACTCGCTCATCACGTTGGAGAGCGACAAGGCGACGATGGAGGTGCCCTCGCCGCTCGACGGCGTGGTGAAGGAAGTGCGCGTGAAGATCGGCGACAAGGTGTCCAAGGGCACGTTGATCGCCATGGTGGAAACGCAGGAAGCCGCGCAGGCGGCGCCCGCGCCGCAGAAGCCGCAGCCCGCGAAGGAGACGGTCGCCGCCCCGCCGAAGCCGGACACCGCGACCACGCCCGCCGCCGCGCGTCCCGGCATCCGCGAGGCGCTCTCCTCCACGCTCGCGAGCCTCGACGCGGACCTGCACGCCGAAGTGCTCGTGCTCGGCGCCGGCCCGGGCGGCTACACCGCCGCGTTCCGTGCGGCCGACCTCGGCAAGAAGGTCGTCCTCGTGGAGCGTTATCCCACGCTCGGCGGTGTTTGCCTGAACGTCGGTTGCATTCCTTCGAAGGCGCTGCTGCACGCCGCGCGCGTGATCGCCGATGCCGAGGAGATGGGCGCCTTCGGCGTGGAGTTCGGCAAGCCGAAGACCGACCTCGACAAGCTGCGCGCATGGAAGGACGGCGTGGTGGCCAAGCTAACCAAGGGCCTCGCGCAGCTCGCCAAGGCGCGCAAGGTCACGGTGGTCGAAGGGGTCGGGCAGTTCGCCTCCGCGCACACGCTCGAGGTGAAGGGCAAGGAAGGCCGCAAGGTCGTCTCGTTCGACCACTGCATCATCGCGGCCGGCTCGCAATCGGCGCGCATCCCGGGCTTCCCCTACGACGATCCGCGGCTCGTCGATTCCACCGGCGCGCTCGAGCTGAAGGACGTTCCCAGGCGCCTGCTCATCATCGGCGGCGGCATCATCGGCCTCGAGATGGCGACGGTGTACGACGCGCTGGGCAGCAAGGTGTCCGTGGTCGAGTTCCTCGACCGCTTGATCCCCGGCGCCGATCCCGACATCGTGAAGCCGCTCGCGCGCCGCATCGAGAAGCGCTACGAGAAGATCCTGTTGAAGACCAAGGTCGCGAAGCTCGAGGCGACGTCAGAAGGCTTGCGCGCGACGTTCGAGGCCGCCGAAGGCGGAACTGCCCCCGCGCCGGAGACGTTCGATCGCGTGCTGCTCGCGGTGGGCCGCCGCCCGAACGGCGCGAACATCGCCGCCGAGAAGGCCGGCGTGAACGTGAACGAGCGCGGCTTCATCCCGGTCGACCGCCAGATGCGCACGAACGTCGCGCACATCTTCGCGATCGGCGACATCGTCGGCGAGCCCATGCTCGCGCACAAGGCCACGCACGAGGGCAAGCTCGCCGCCGAGGTCATCGCCGGCATGCAGCACCACCAGTGGGAGGCGCGCACGATCCCCGGCGTGGCCTACACGGATCCCGAGATCGCGTGGATGGGCCTCTCGGAGCCCGAGGCCAAGGCGCAGGGCATCGAGTACGACAAGGCGGTGTTCCCGTGGGCGGCGAGCGGGCGCGCGCTCGGCATGGGCCGCGAGGAGGGCCTCACGAAGATCCTTTTCGAGAAGGGCACGAAGCGCATCCTCGGCGCGGGCATCGTCGGCGTGAACGCGGGCGAGCTCATCGCGGAAACCGTGCTCGCGCTCGAGATGGGCGCCGATGCCGAGGACATCGGGCTCACGATCCACCCGCACCCGACGCTGTCCGAGACGGTGTTCTTCGCCGCGGAGATCGCCGAAGGCTCGATCACCGACATGCTGCTGCCGAAAGCGCGCGCGGAACGCTAGCGGCGAGCGCGCGGCGACGGCACGCGATCGGCGCCTGCGCCGCGGCCCGGAGTGCCCGGCCGCTTAGCCGCTCGCCTCGGCAGCTTCGAGCGGCGGCTGCCTCATCGACAGCTGGTGCAGCTCGCGCGCGCGCCGCTCGGCCTCGTCGGCTCCCTCGAGGAGGCTCTGGCCGAGCTCGCCGTGCGCCACCTCCTCGTGCTCGGCGAGGTGGCGCATGAGCAGCGCCTTTTCCTGCAGCGCCCGTACGGCGTTGCCGAGCGCCTCCTGCAGTCGCCCGTCGAACTCGCTGAGCAGCGTCAGCGGCGAATAGGCGTGGCCCGTGTGGCAGCGAAAACGCGTTCGCGAGCCGTCCTTGAGCTTGAGCAGGACGCCGTGACACTCGGGGCACGCGTAGATCGACGGTTGCCCGAGGGCCTCGACGCCGGCCTCGAGCGGCTCGTGACCGCGCGCGATCTCCACTTCCGTCTTGAGCTCCTTCGACACGGTCGTACCTCCCCGTGGCGTGGACTCGTTCGCGAGCCTCTGCAACAGCGCCGGGATCTGCGCTGCCGGCACGCAATGATCCACTTCCACGTAACGCATGGCATTCAACGGCATCGAAGCGACGAGCGCGTCGGCCGGGTCCTGAACGATGGTGCTGCCGCCCTGCTGCTTCACGGCCCAGAGGCCGGCGCTTCCGTCGTCCAGCCCCCCCGATAGGATAATGCCGACCACCCGCGGGCCGTATGTCATGGCGGCGGAGCGGAAGAGCGGATCGACCGCCGGGCGGAAACGGTTTTCCCTCGGGCCGCGTCCGGCGTCCACGAAGCCGTCCTCGACGATGAGGTGGAAGTCGGGTGCGGCGACGTAGATGCACCCGCGCTGGATGCGCTCGCGGGCGCGCACGGTCAAGGCGGGCAGCGGGCCGGCGCGCTGCAGGATGTCGGCGAGGACCCCGGGTGAATCGGGCGAGCTGTGGACGACCACGAAGATCGACGCGAGGAAGCCCTCGGGCAGGCCCGCCATGATCGTCTGCAGCGCCTGGATGCCGCCGGCCGAAGCGCCGATCACCACGATGTCCCTTTTCACGGTCGTTCCTCAGCAATGCCGCACGAAGAGTTATCCTTCCGATCATGGGCATGCGCGGCATTTTGCGCGCATCCATGCACAGCGGCCACGGTCGCCCCATCGCCAAGCCGATCCACACATGAGCGAAACCGAGGACAAGACCCGGCCTGAGGAGGCACCGGAAAGCGCAGGCGATTTCCTGGTCGTGGGCCTGGGCGCCTCGGCGGGCGGCATACCGGCTTTGAGCCTGTTTTTCCGGAACGTTCCGCCGGACAGCGGGATGGCCTACGTAGTGATCCTGCATCTGTCCCCCGATCACGAGAGCCGGCTCGCGAGCGTGTTGCAGGCGACGGCGAAGATCCCGGTGCAGCAGGTCACCCAGGCGGTGCGCGTGCAGCCGGACCATGTCTACGTGGTGGGCCCCGACCAGCATCTCGGCATGTCGAAAGAGATGCTGGTGGTCGCGCCCAACACCTCGATCGAAGAACGGCGCGCGCCCGTGGACATCTTCTTCCGCACGCTCGCCGAATCCCACGGGTCGCACGCCGCATGCGTGGTCCTTTCGGGCACCGGTGCGAACGGCTCCATGGGTCTCAAGCGCGTGAAGGAGCTGGGCGGCGTCGCGTTCGTCCAGGTGCCGTCCGAGGCCGAGTTCGACGAGATGCCCCGCCACTCGATCGCCACCGGCCTGGTCGACCAGGTGTTGCCGGCGGCGAGCATCCCCGCGGCACTCGCGTCCTATCAGAGGCGCATGGGCACGGTGCGCATCGCCGACGATGCGGACGATCGCCAGCCGGACGCGCAGCAGGCGCTGCGCGACATCTTCACCCAGATGCGCGTGCGCACCGGCCACGATTTCACCAACTACAAGCGTCCCACGCTCCTGCGCCGGATCGAGCGCCGCATGAACGTGCGCAACGCCCCTGACCTTCAGGGCTACGCGGTGCTCATCCGCGACAACGCGGACGAAGCGCAGGCGCTGCTGAAGGACCTGCTCATCTCGGTCACCAGCTTCTTCCGCGACGGCAACCCGTGGACCGTGATCGAGCGCGAGGTGCTGCCGCGGCTCATGCGCCCGAAGGGCGGGCAGGAGCAGGTGCGGATCTGGAGCGCGGGTTGCGCCACCGGCGAGGAAGCGTACAGCCTCGCGATCCTCTGTGCGGAGGCGCTCTACGGGGTGGTCGATGCGCCCAAGGTGCAGATCTTCGCCACGGATATCGACGAGCGCGCCATCGCCCACGCGCGCGAAGGCATTTACACGCCGAACGACGCCGCGGACGTTTCGCCCGAGCGGCTCGCGCGCTTCTTCATGCAGGAACCCGGCGGCTACCGCGTGCGGCGCGAGCTCCGCGAGATGGTGATGTTCGCCGTGCACAACCTGATCAAGGACCCTCCCTTCTCGCACATCGACCTCGTCGCGTGCCGCAACGTGCTCATCTACCTCAACCAGGCAGCGCAGGACCGGCTGCTCAATACCTTCCATTTCGCGCTCAATCCCGGCGGCTATCTCTTCGTCGGCACCTCCGAATCGGTCGAAGGCTCGATGGACCTTTTCGCCACCTTCAGCGGCGAGAACCACATCTACCAGAGCCGGCAGACGGGGGTGCGGCCCTATCCCCTGCCCGAGGTCGGGTCGCCGCTGACCGCGCTCACGCCCGCGCCGGTCTTGCCGAAGCCGGAGGGTCGGCGCCTGGACCGCATCACCTACGGCGAGTTGCACCAGCAGCTGCTCGAGCAGTACGCGCCGCCCTCGCTCGTGGTGAACGAGGACCACGACATCGTTCACCTGTCCGCGCGCGCGGGACGTTACCTGCAGCTGGTCGGCGGCGAGCCGTCGCCCAACTTGCTGCGGCTCGTGCGCGATGACCTGCGCCTGGAGCTGCGCACGGCGCTCTTCCAGGCGGCGCAGCGCCATGCGGGCGTGGATATCCGGGCGCTGCGCGTGCGCACCGACCAGGGCGACGAGGTGGTCGACATCCACGTGCGACCGGTCCTGCGGCGCGAGGATCCCGCGCGCGGCTACATCCTCGTGATCTTCGAGCCGTCGACCGGCACGCCCGTGGATGCGCAGCCGATCTACCAGGCCGAGGAGCCGATCGCACGCCAGCTCGAGCAGGAGCTCTCGCGCGTGAAGGTGCAGCTGCGCACCTCGACCGAGCAGCACGAGGTGCAGGCCGAGGAGCTCAAGGCTTCCAACGAGAAGCTGCAGGCGATGAACGAGGAGCTGCGCTCCTCGGCCGAGGAGCTCGAGACGAGCAAGGAAGAGCTCCAGTCGATGAACGAGGAGCTCTCCACCGTCAACCAGGAGCTCAAGGTCAAGATCGAGGAGCTCGCGCAGACCAGCAACGACCTGCAGAACCTGATCAACTCGGCCAACATCGGCACCGTGTTCCTCGACCGCGGCATGCGCGTGAAGCTCTTCACGCCGAGCGCACGCGAGCTCTTCAACCTGATCCCGTCCGACGTGGGGCGGCCGATCTCCGACATCACCTCGCGCCTGAGCTACGACCGCCTGCTCGAGGACGCGCAGTCCGTGCTGCACACGCTCCAGGCGGCCGAGCGCGAGGTGAAGTCCAACGACGGGCGCGTCTACCTGCTGCGCGCCCTGCCCTACCGCACCGCCGAGGACCGTATCATCGGCGTGGTGCTCACTTTCATCGACATCACCGAGCGCAAGCGCGTGCAGGACCAGCTCGCCCAGGCGAGCCGGGATCTCGAGGTGCGCGTCGACGATCGCACGCGCGAGCTCGCCGCAGCCAATCAGGCGCTGCGCAAGGAGGCGCACGATCGCGACCTCGCCGAGCAGGCGCGCACGATGCTCTCGCGCCAGCTCGCCAACGCGCAGGAGGCCGAGCGCCGGCGCATTTCCCGGGAGCTCCACGACCAGCTCGGCCAGCAAGTGAGCACCCTCGTCCTGAAGCTCGCGATGCTGCGCAAGTCGAAGCAGGTGCCCGAGCCGGCGCGCAAGGACCTCGAGCAGCTCGAGACGATCGCCAAGTCGCTCGACGGGGACCTGGACTTCCTCATCTGGGAGCTGCGTCCGACGGCGCTCGACGATCTCGGGCTGTCCGCGGCGCTGAACGACTACATCGAGAGCTGGTCGCGGCACTTCAACATCCGCGCGCGGATCAACCTGGCCGGCCTGGGCGACGGCCGCCTCGAGCACGACGTGGAGACGGTGGTCTATCGCGCCGCGCAGGAGGCGCTGAACAACGTGGCGAAGCACAGCCGGGCGAAGGAGGTCCGGATCGACCTCGCCCACGAAGGCACCGAGCTCGTGCTCTCCATCCGCGACGACGGCCAGGGATTCGACGCGAAGAAGGCGATCGCGGGCGGTGGAGCCGGGGGCGGCGTGGGCCTCGTCGGCATGCGCGAGCGCGCGCTGCTGGTCGGTGGCTCCCTGGCGATCGAGTCGAAGGCGGGCGGCGGGACGACCGTGACCATCCGCGTCCCGGACAAGCGCAGCTAGCGCCGGCGTCTCAGGGCAGCACGCCCGCCGCGACGAGCGCGAGCGCGGCGATGACCGCGAGGCGCTCCGTGCCGAAGAAGCCGCGCGGCTTCGCTTCCGCATCGACGATGCCCGCGACCTTGCCGTCCGCGCCGAGGATCGGAAGGCACGCTTCCGACTGGATGCCGTCGTCGCACACGTAGAAGCCTCCGCCCGCCTCGACGTGCCTGGACACGTCGTCGATCATGATGGCGCGCCCGGTGAGTCCCACGGTGCTGTTCGTGCTGCGCTCGGCGAACTCGCGCGTGAGGGGAAACTCGGCGCGGCTGGGCCGTCCCACGTAGGAGAGCTTCACCAGCACCTCCTGGCCCGCGAGGTTCGCGCGTCGCGCATAGACGCCGACCCATTCCGCACCGGTCGTCTCCTGAACGCGCTCGACGAGCCGCTCGAGCAGCGCCAGGCGCCGCGTCGTCTGCTCGCTGCGCCCGCCGAGGATCGGCGCGAGATCGTAGGGCACGGGTGCCAGCTGGTCGACGATCGAGCATGCGCCGTCCTCGGTCAACATCGGCACGGGAAAGCCGTAGAGCGAGGACGGGTCGGCGACCTCGACCTTCTCGCCCATCGCCTCGAGCAGGTCGTGCACGGCGCGCTCGACGTTCTCGGGGCGCGCGGCGAGCGTCTGCAATCCCGCGAGGCGCAGGTAGTTCGCGATGCGGTCGTTCGGCGCCGCGCTCATGTGCGGTCGTGCTCCGTCTTGAGTGCCGGGCGCTCGTTCCACTCGAAGGCGAGCCCGCGCGCGCGCATCCAGTCGGCCACCGCGAGCCCCGTCGCGCGCCGCCACGGCCGCAATTCCGCCGGCTTGTAGCGCCGGTACTCTGCGAGCTCCTTGCCGAGCGTGACCGTCCCGCGCGCGATCGCGTGGTAGCAGAGCATGACTTCGTTCTTGCGGTCGAAGATGTAGTTGCCGATGAGGTGCGACTCGACCACCTCGAGGCCCAGCTCCTCGCGCACCTCGCGCACGATCGCCGCGCGCGGGTCCTCGAGCGCCTCGAGGTAACCGGTGACGAGCGCGAAGAAGCCTTCGGGCCAGCCGGCGTTGCGCGCGAGGATGATCTCGCCCTCGTGCTCGACGAGCGCCCCCACGCACGGCACGGGGTTGCCCCATTGCACATAGCCGCACGCCTCGCTGCACGCGCGCCGCAGCGTGGTCACGCCGTCCACGTCCGTGAGGGCGCGCTCCGCGAGCGGCGAGCCGCAGCGCGGGCAGAACCGGAACGCTTCGAGGCTCAGAGGCGCTCGGCCACCCAGCCGCGCACGCTCTCGAGAGCCTTCGGGAGCGCAGACGGGTTGGTGCCGCCGGCCTGGGCCATGTCGGGCCGCCCGCCGCCCTTGCCGCCGACCTGCGAGGCGACGAAGTTCACGAGCTCGCCGGCCTTCACCTTCGCGATGAGGTCCTGGGTCACGCCGGCGATGAGGCTCACCTTCTCGCCCTCGGCCGCCGCGAGCACGATCGCGCTCGACTTGAGCTTGCCCTTCAACTGGTCCATGGTGTCGCGCAGCGTCTTCACGTCGGCACCCTCGAGCTTCGCGGCGAGCACCTTCACGCCCTTCACGTCGGTGGCCGAGGAAGCGAGGTCCGCGCCCTGCGAGGCCGCCACCTTCGCCTTCAGCTGGGCGAGCGCGCGCTCGAGCGCCTTCTTCTCCTCGCGCTCGGCCGCGAGCTTGCGCCGCAGCTCATCGCCGCGCGCCTGGAAGAACGCGGAGACGAACGCGAGGTCGTCCTCTTCCTTCGCGACGTAGCGCAGCGCGACGGTGCCCGCGACCGCCTCGACGCGGCGGATGCCGGCGGCAACTCCCCCTTCGCTCACGACCTTGAACAGACCGATGTCGCCGGTGCGCCCGACGTGCGTGCCGCCGCACAGCTCGCGCGAGGAGCCGATGTCGAGCACGCGCACCACGTCGCCGTACTTCTCGCCGAAGAGCATCATCGCGCCCAGCTTCTGCGCATCCTCGATCGGCATCTCGCGCGCGAGCGTCGGCTCGTTGCGCAGGACCTCGGCGTTCACGATCGCCTCGACGCGCTTGACCTGGTCCTCGGTGAGCGGCGCGTTGTGGCTGAAGTCGAAGCGCGTCTTGTCCTCGTCGACCAGCGAGCCCCGCTGCTGCACGTGCGCGCCGAGCACCTCGCGCAGCGCCTTGTGCATGAGGTGCGTAGCGGAGTGATGGCGCATGGTGCGGGCGCGCTTGTCGAGGTCGACATTGGCCGCGACCGTGTCGCCGAGCGCGAGCTCACCGTTCTTCACCACGCCGTGATGGCCGAAGACGTCGGGCTGGATCTTCTGCGTGTCGCGCACCTCGAAGAGCGTGAGGCACACACCGCCCTTGGTAATCTCCCCGCGGTCGCCGACCTGGCCGCCGGATTCGGCGTAGAACGGCGTGCGGTCGAGGACCACGATGCCCTCCTCGCCGATGCCGAGGCGGTCGACCGGCGTGCCCTCGCGGTAGAGCGCGACCACGCGGCCCTCCTCGGACAGCGTCTCGTAGCCGCGGAAGTTGGTCTTCACGCCCTCGTAGGCGAGCTGCGTGCCCATCTTGAACTTGCTCGACGCGCGCGAGCGCTCCTGCTGCGCGCCCATCGCCGCGTCGAAGCCGGCCATGTCGATCGTGAAGCCGCGCTCGCGCCCGATGTCGGCGGTGAGATCGACCGGGAAGCCGTAGGTGTCGTAGAGCTTGAACGCGGTCTCGCCGTCGAGCTTCTTCGGGCTCTTGGCGAGCGCCGACTCGAGGATCGCCATGCCGGTCTCGAGCGTCTGGGCGAAGCGCTCCTCTTCCTCCTGCAGCGTGCCCTTCACGCGATCGCGGTTGCCCTTGAGCTCGGGATACGCGTCGCCCATCTCGGCCACGACGTCGTCGACGAGCTTGTAGAAGAACGGCTGGTTCTGTCCCAGCTTGTAGCCGTGGCGCATGGCGCGGCGCGCGATGCGGCGCAACACGTAGCCGCGTCCCTCGTTGCTCGGGATCACGCCGTCGGAGACGAGGAACGTGCAGGCGCGGATGTGATCGGCGATCACGCGCAGCGACGGCGACTCCAGGTCCTTTGCGCCGGTCTCGCGCGCAGCCGCCTTGATGAGCGTCTGGAAGAGGTCGATCTCGTAGTTCGAGTGGACGTGTTGCAGCACCGCGGTGAGGCGCTCGAGCCCCATGCCGGTGTCGACCGAGGGCTTGGGCAGCGGATGCATGGTGCCCGCCTCGTCGCGGTTGAACTGCATGAACACGAGGTTCCAGATCTCGATGTAGCGGTCGCCTTCGGCATCCGCGGAGCCCGGGGGGCCGCCCGCGATGCCGGGGCCGTGGTCGTAGAAGATCTCGGAGCACGGGCCGCACGGGCCGGTATCGCCCATCTGCCAGAAGTTGTCGCTTTCGTACTTGCGCCCGCCCGGCTTGTCGCCGATGCGGATGCAACGCTCCGGGGGCACGCCGATGTCCTTCGTCCAGAGGTCGTAGGCCTCGTCGTCGGTCTCGTAGACCGTGGTCCAGAGCTTGTCCGCGGGAAGCCCGTACTCCTTCGTGATGAGCTCCCACGCGAAGCGGATCGCGTCGCGCTTGAAGTAGTCGCCGAAGCTGAAATTGCCGAGCATCTCGAAGAACGTGTGGTGGCGCGCCGTGTAGCCGACGTTCTCGAGGTCGTTGTGCTTGCCCCCCGCGCGCACGCACTTCTGCGCCGTGACCGCGCGCACGTACGGACGCTTCTCGTTGCCGAGGAACACGTCCTTGAACTGGTTCATCCCGGCGTTGGTGAAGAGCAGCGTGGGGTCGTTCGCCGGGACGAGCGAGCTCGACGGCACGTGCTGGTGACCCTTCGAGACGAAGTAGTCGATGAATTTTTTTCGAATCTCTTTGGTGTTCATGCGCCTTGGGGCCGGAGCCGTTTCCCGGCGGGGCGGGCCGAGGAAAACTACAAGGATACCAAAGCCTTGCTTCGCCCGATCGCGCAGCACGATGCGCCGGCCCGCCCCCAAGGCGAGGAAGAGCACGCCATCAGTCGCCCCGCCCCGAGGGGCATCAGCCTGCGCGCGATCTCAGGAAGCGCAGGACCTCGTCGAGGGGGAAGCCCCGGCCCTGGAGAAAACGCGTCTGGCGGGCGAGCTCGCGATCGTCGGCGGGCGGCGCATGGAATCGGCTGCGCCAGACGCGCTCGAGGTTCGAGGCGCCGTCGGCCGCTGCCGCGCGGAAGCCCGCCGCGATGGTGTCCTCGTCCACACCGCGGCTACGCAATTGCTGGGCGAGCTTCAACGGGCCGAAGCGACGCGCCTTGGACCGGATCGACTGCTCGGCGAAGCGCGCGTCGGAAAGCCAGCCGCGCCGGGTGAGCTCGTCGAGGAGCGCGTCGATGTCGTCGCCCTCCTCGGCGTGGGTCGCGAGCTTGCGTGCCAGCTCGGCGCGGGAGTGCTCGCGGCGCGCGAGCAGGCGCAGCGCGCGCGCCTTGAGCGAAGGCTCCTCGCGGGCCATCGCGGCCCCGGGTCAGTCGGCCTCGGCCGCTTCCTGCGCGACCGGCATGCCGCCGGCGATGCCGACCGCGTCGCGGATCTTGCGCTCGATCTCCTCGGCGATCGCCGGATTGTCCTTGAGGAACTCGCGCGTGTTGTCCTTGCCCTGGCCGATCTTCTCGCCGTTGTAGGCGTACCAGGCGCCGGACTTCTCGACGATGCGGTGGTTCACGCCCAGCTCGATGATCTCGCCCTCGCGCGAGATGCCCTCGTTGTACAGGATGTCGAAGTCGGCGGTCTTGAACGGCGGCGCGACCTTGTTCTTCACGACCTTCACGCGCGTCTCGTTGCCGATCACCTCCTCGCCCTTCTTGATCGAGCCGATGCGGCGGATGTCGATGCGCACGGAGGCGTAGAACTTGAGCGCGTTGCCGCCCGTGGTGGTCTCGGGGTTGCCGAACATGACGCCGATCTTCATGCGGATCTGGTTGATGAAGATGACGAGCGTGTTCGAGCGCTTGATGTTGGCGGTGAGCTTGCGCAGCGCCTGGCTCATGAGGCGCGCCTGCAGCCCCATCTGCGGCTCGCCCATCTCGCCCTCGATCTCGGCCTTGGGCGTGAGCGCCGCCACCGAGTCGATCACCACGCAGTCGACCGAGCCCGAGCGCACGAGCATGTCGGCGATCTCGAGCGCCTGCTCGCCGTTGTCGGGTTGCGAGAGCAGCAGCTCGGAGGTCTGCACGCCGAGGCGCTGGGCGTACTGCGGATCGAGCGCGTGCTCGGCATCGATGAAGGCCGCCGTGCCGCCCATCTTCTGGACGCTCGCGATGACCTGCAGCGTGAGCGTGGTCTTGCCCGACGATTCGGGGCCGTAGATCTCGACGATGCGCCCGCGCGGCAGCCCGCCGACGCCGAGCGCCATGTCGAGACCGAGGGAACCGGTGGAAACGACCTCGATGGCGCGATCGACGTCCTGGTCGCCCATCTTCATGATCGAGCCCTTGCCGAACTGCTTCTCGATCTGGGAAAGGGCGGCCTGCAGGGCTTTCGCCTTGTTCTCGTCCATCTTGGGGGTCGTTTCGGGGGCGGCGCTGGAGATGACCTTGAGCATTGGAATTATCCCATCAATTGGTTGTTGTGGACGGCGTCAGGCTAGGGCATTGGAAGCTCATGGCGTGAGCTACCGGGTGCGGCGCACGAGCCCCGCCATGACGCCGAAGATCTCGAGGCGCCCGCGGGGGCGGATCACGGGATAGGCCTTGTTCGCCGGCTTCAGCACGAAAGCGCCCTTCTCCCGCTCCAGGTACTTCACGGTGAACTCGTTGTCGACGATCGCCACGACGATGTCGCCCACGTTCGCGTTCGGCTGCTGCTCGACCACGAGCAGGTCGCCTTCGCGGATGCCGGCGTCGATCATCGAGTCGCCCTTCACGCGCACCAGCGAGGTCTTCGACGGCACGCGGATCAGGAAATCGTCGAGCGTGATGAGGTCGTAGCCCTCGGCGAGCGCCGGGTTCGGCAACCCCGCCTGCACGGGCGAATCGGCGAGGCGCCGCTCGAAGAAACGCGCGCCCGGCTTGAGCTGCCGGTCGGGCGTCCAGTCGAGATAACCCGCTTCCTCGAAGCGCTTGACGCATTCGGCCACCCAGCTCTTCGCCGAGATGCCCCAGAGCTGCGCGAGCACGGAATACGACGGGATCACCTTGTGCTCGGCGTAGTAGTCCTGCAGCTTCTCCAGGTAGCCCGGATCCAGCGCCGGCTTCTGTGCATTCAACGCCAAGGTCACGCCCCCGATGACAGAACGATCGTTCGGAAGCTACCGAACGCTCGTTCGGTTGTCAAGCGACGGCGCCGCCCGATCTAATGCCCGGCATGGACGACACCGAGCTGGT
>CAYOGL010000056.1:0-19721 GCA_964403515.1 uncultured Burkholderiales bacterium
GTGACGATGCGCGCGTAGCGCAGCTTGTGCGCGAACTCGGCGTAGTACTCGCTCTTGTCGAAGCCGCGGATCAGCTCCTCGTAGGCGAGCTCGGCCTGGGTGCGCACGCTCTGCACCAGGATCAGGTTGTCGTAGCTCTCCCACGTCTCGAAGTCGTGCAGGATCGACAGGAACGGCGCGAGCCCGGTGCCCGTGGCGAGCATCCACAGGTCCTTGCCGCCGGCGAAGCGGTCGGTGGTGAGGAAGCCGTAGCTCTTGCGCTCGACGTAGATCGGGTCGCCTTCCCGCAGCTTCGAGAGCCGGCTCGTGAACGCGCCGTTCGGCACGACCACGGAGAAGAACTCGAGATGCTCGTCGTGCGCGGCGGAGGCGATCGAATAGGCGCGCCAGACGATCTCGTCGGTCGCGTCGTTCTTCACGCCGAGGCGCGCGAACTGGCCGGGCGTGAAGCGGTAGCCGCGGTCACGGGTGGTGCGGAACGAGAACAGGGCGTCGGTCCAGGGCCGGACGTCGGTGATGGTTTCGGTCGTGTACTTGTCGTCGGAAATGCTCATGGTGCGGGATCAGGACGGTTCGGGATTCAGGCTTGCCGCGCGCGCGCCTCGAGGCTCGCCTCTTCGAGCGCCGCGCGATCACGGAACACTTCGCCCACGGCCATGACCACCGGGCCGCTCGCGCGCGGCAACGGCGCGGCGGCGAGCCCGGCGAGCGTGGTGCGGATGCGGCGCTCCTCCGGCAGCGTCGCGCTTTCCACCAGCGCGACCGGGGTGGCGGCGGGCTTGCCGCCGGCGATCAGCTCGCGCGCGATCGATTCGGACGCGCCGGCCGCCATGTACAGCACGACCGAATCGGCGCCGAGCGCGGCGGGCAGCCACTCGGAAACCGTTTCCCCGCGGCCCACGCGCGGCGTGAGGAAGCAAACGGTGCGCGCGATGCCGCGCCGGGTGAGCGAGGTGCGCAGCGTCGAGGCGGCCGCGAGCGCGGCCGTCACGCCGGGAACCACCTCGTGCTCGATGCCCGCGGCCGCGAGCGCATCGATCTCCTCCTGCGCGCGGCCGAAGAGCATCGGGTCGCCGCCCTTCAGGCGCACCACGATCGCGTGCGTGCGCGCGGCCTCGACCAGGGCGCGGTTGATGAAGCGCTGCTCGGTGGAGATCTTGCCGTAGCGCTTGCCCACGTCGATGAAGCGCGCGTGGCGGGCGAGCGCGAGCGTGTCCGGATGCACGAGCGCATCGTGCAGCACGACGTCGGCCGACTCGAGCAGGCGCGCGGCGCGCAGCGTGAGCAGGTCGGGTGCGCCCGGGCCGGCGCCCACGAGGTACACCTTACCCATGCGCCGTCTCCCCGCTGCCGCGCTTGCGGAAGAGCGGCACCGGATCGTCGACCGCGCCCTGGTAGCGCAGCCGGAAGTCGTTGAACGACGCGAGCGCCTTCTCGGGGTCGCGATGGTCGGCGAGCCGGAACGAATCGAAGCCCACGCGCGCGAGGTAGAAGAGCTGGTCGCGGCCCACGTCGCCGAACGCGCGCAGCTCGCCGCGGTAGCCGTAGCGCTTGCGCAGCAGCGACGCCGTCGAGAAGCCGCGGCCGTCGGTGAACTTGGGGAAGTGCACGGCGATGAGCGGCAGCGCCTCGAGATCGGGCACGAGGGCCGCCGGGTCGTCGTCGGGCTTGAGCCAGACGCCGGCGGGCGCGATGCGACCGCGCAGGCGCAGGCGGTGCTCGTTCCAGTACGCGAGGGGCACGACCACGGGCACCTCGGGCAACGCGCCTTCGAGCTCCGCGGCGTCGGCCACGCCCACGTATTTCCACGGGTCGGCCTCCACGCGGCGATGGCGGATCACGCGCTCATGCGGCATGGGCCAGCTCCTTCGGCTCGGCGTACACGCGTGCCTTGAACGGCGCGATGCCGACGCGGCCGACGGTATCGATGAAGCGCTCGCCCGTCTCGCGCAGCTCGACGTACGTGTCGATGAGCTTCGTCACCACGTCCGGCATCTCGTGGGCGGCGAACGAGGGGCCGATCACCTGGCCGAGCGCGGCGTCGTTGCCCTGGTTGCCGCCGATCGAGACCTGGTACCACTCCGATCCGCCCTTGTCGACGCCGAGCACGCCGATGTGGCCGATGTGATGGTGGCCGCACGAGTTCATGCAGCCCGAGATGTTGATGTCGATGTCGCCGATGTCGTGCAGGTAGTCGAGGTCGTCGAAGCGCTCCTGGATCGCCTGCGCGATCGGCGTGGACTTCGCGTTCGCGAGCGAGCAGACGCTGCCGCCCGGGCAGCAGATGATGTTCGTGAGCAGCCCCAGGTTGGGCGTGGCGAGCCCCGCGGCCTTCGCCACCTGCCACACCTCGGCGAGGTCGCGCTTGCGCACGTCGGGCAGGACGAGGTTCTGCTCGTGGGACACGCGCACCTCGCCGAAGCCGAAGCGGTCGGCGAGATCGGCGACGATGTCCATCTGCTCGCCGGTGATGTCGCCCGGGGGCACGCCGGTGCGCTTGAGCGTGAGCGTGACCGCGGCGTAGCCGCGCTGCTTGTGCTCGTGCACGCAGCGCTCGGCCCAGCGCGCGAAGGCGCGGTTCTGCGCGAGCGATTGCGCATAAGCCGCATCGTGGTCGGGCAGCGTCTCGTAGGCGGGCGGGGTGAAGTGCTTCGCCACGCGCTCGAATTCCGCGTCGGTGATCACCTGCGGCGAGTCCTTCTCGTGCGCCCATTCCTCCTCGACCTCGCGCGTGAACTGCTCCACGCCGAGCGCCTTCACGAGGATCTTGATGCGCGCCTTCCAGATGTTGTCGCGGCGGCCGTAGCGGTTGTAGACGCGCAGGATCGCCGTGCAGTAGGTGAGCATGTGGCGCCACGGCAGGAACTCGCGGATCACGGGCGCCAGGATCGGCGTGCGCCCGAGGCCGCCGCCGGCGTACACGCGGAAGCCGAGCTCGCCCTCGGCGTTGCGCACGAACGCGAGGCCGATGTCGTGGATCAGGAGCGCGGTGCGGTCCTCGGCCGCGGCGTTGAACGCGATCTTGAACTTGCGCGGCAGGTACGCGAACTCCGGATTGAAGCTCGCCCACTGGCGGCAGATCTCGGCGTACGGGCGCGGGTCCACGATCTCGTCGGGCGCGATGCCGGCGAAGTGGTCGGTGCTGATGTTGCGCACGTTGTTGCCGCTGGTCTGCGTGGAGTGCATCTCGACGCTCGCGAGCTCGGCGAGGATGTCGGGCACGCGCTCGAGCTTCGGCCAGTTGAGCTGCAGGTTGTGGCGCGTCGTGAAGTGTCCGTAGCCGCGGTCGTACTTGCGCACGATCTCGGCGAGCTTGCGCAGCTGGCGCGAGGCGAGCGTTCCGTAGGGCACGGCGATGCGGTACATCGGCGCGTGGCGCTGGATGTACAGGCCGTTCTGCAGCCGCAGCGGGCGGAACTCGTCCTCGGAGAGCTCGCCCGCGAGGAACCGCTCGGTCTGGTTGCGGAACTGCGCGACGCGGTCCGCGAGGATGGCCTTGTCGTAGTCGTCGTAGCGGTACATGGCTGGGGTCCGGTGTTCTTTTCCTTAGCCCGATGGTAAGGTGGCCGCACATTCCTGAAAAATACTTGTTTGTGATATCTTCATAACAACGAGGCATAAGAGCCCAACGCGATGAATCTTCAGCAATTGCGCTACGTGAGCGAGGTGGCGCGGCGCAACCTCAACGTCTCGGAGGCGGCCGAGGCGCTCCACACCTCCCAGCCGGGAGTGTCGAAACAGATCCGCGGGCTCGAGGAGGAGCTCGGCGTGGCGATCTTCGTGCGCCAGGGCCGGCGCTTCACCGGGCTAACCGACGCGGGGCGCGAGATCGTGGTGGCGGTCGATCGCATCCTCGCGGAGCTCGCGAACCTGCGCGCGGTGGGCGAGGAGTACGCGCACCACGCCAAAGGCACGCTCACCGTGGGCGTCACGCACACGCAGGCGCGCTACGCGCTGCCGTCGGTGGTCACCGCGTTCAAGAAGCGCTTCCCGGAGGTCAAGCTCAAGCTGCTGCAGGGCAACCCGCACCAGCTCGCGCGCGCGGTGCTCGCGGGCGAATCCGATGTCGCCATCGCCACCGAGGCGCTCGACACCTACCCGGAGCTGGTCACGCTGCCGTGCTACCAGTGGCACCACTGCGTGGTGGTCCCGAAGGGCCACCCGCTCGCGAAGGTGAAGCCGCTCACCCTCGAGGCGATCGCCGCGCAGCCGATCGTGACCTACGATGCGACGTTCGCCGGGCGCACGTCGCTCGACCACACGTTCGCCGCGCGCGGGCTGCATCCGGACATCGTGCTCACCGCCCTCGACTCCGACGTGATCAAGTCGTACGTCGCGCTCGGCCTCGGCGTGGGCATCATCTCCGCGAAGGCGTTCCGCGCGGCCAAGGACGACGAGCTGCAGGCGCTCAACTGCGACCACCTCTTCCCGGCGCAGACCACGCGCCTCGCGTTCCGGCGCGGCGCGTACCTGCGCGGCTACACCGTCGAGTTCATCCGCCTGTTCGCGCCCCTGGTGCGCGGCGAGGACCTGCGCCGGCTGCAGGCGGCGGCGCGCGAGGATTTCTCGATCTAGCGGCTAGCAGCGCGCGAACTGCGCGCTGTAGCGCTCGAGGGGGACGACGACCGCCGCCCCTTCGACCTTGTCGTGGGTGCGCGGCCCGCGCTCGAGGCGCAGCTTGAAATCGTACTTCTGGAAGAACGCCTCGAAGAGCTCGCCGCCGAAGGTGCCCACCGCGTAGGTCTCGTCGTGCGCGGCATCGTGCTCGAGCAGCACCGTGGCGAGCGGCTGGCGCGCGGGGCCGGACACCACGCGCGCGCCCCGGGCCGGGTCGTAGACGCTGCGATCCGAGCAGCAGGTGATCACGCGCCCGGGGCCCGCGACCGGACTCGGGTCCTGGCGATACGAGATGAAGCTCACCTGGCGCGCGGGATAGGCGAGCTGGTGCGCGCAGATGGCGGAATAGGCCACGACCGATCGGTCCGGCCCGATGCCGCCGAGCCACCGGTACGTGCGCCCGTCGCGAGTGGCGAGGTCGATGCCGCCCGGCGCGGGCCGGTCGAGGCGCAGCAGGAAGCAGGGGGTCGACGCGTACGGATACTCGAACACGTAGTTCGCCCCGGTGCGCAGGCCCCCGAGACGGATCGGCTTGCCCTGCTCGTCCACCAGCTTCGCGCGGCCGTACAACCGCGCGGCGAGCGTCTGGGCCTGCGCGGCATCGGCAAGGGCGACGCCACCCGCGGCGGCCGCGCAGAGGTGGACGAAGTCGCGGCGGTTCATGGTACGCAGGACGGGCGCGTGCGCGGGAAGTTCCGTCAGCGCGGCAGGATGAGGCACGTGCTCGTGCCGTGCGCGTAGAGCTTGCCACCGGCGTCGACCAGGCTCGCCTCGGCGAGCGCCACGCGGCGGCCCGAGTGGATGACCGTTCCCACCGCGCGCAGCGGTCCCGCTTCCTCGGTGAGCGGGCGCAGGTAATTGACCTTCAGGTCGAGCGTGGTGAAATCGTGGCGCGCGTCGAGCTGCGTGAGGACGCCGAGCGCCATCGCGGTGTCGAGGATCGACGCGGCCCAGCCGCCATGCACCGTGCCGATGAGGTTGTAGGAGCGCTGGTCGGGTTGGCCGGCGAGGGTGACGCTGCCGCGCTGCGCTTCGACCAGGCGGAAACCGAGCGTGTCCCCGATCGGCGCATTCGGGCTCTCGCCGCGGATGATGCGCTGCAGGTACTCGAGGCCCGTCGCCTCGCGCTCGAGCGTCCACATGCTCACACGATGCCTTCGAGCAGCTGCACCTCGACGGTCGTGCCGGGCTCGACGTTGCCCGTGGCATCGCCGAGGATGATGAAGCAGTTCGCGTCGCTCATCGACTTGAGGATTCCCGATCCCTGCTCGCCGGTGGGACGCACCGTGAGCGAGCCGTCGGCGGCGCGCTCGAGGATGCCGCGCTGGAACTCGGTGCGCCCGGGCGCCTTCTTCAGGCGCCCGGTGCACTTCGCGGTGAAGGTCGGCACCGGCGCGACCGGATCCGCGCCCATGAGCACGAGGAGCGCGTCGCGCACGAACTGGTAGAACGTCACCATCACCGATACGGGATTGCCGGGCAGGCCGAAGAAGTGCGCGTGGCCGATCCTGCCGTAGGCGAGCGGGCGTCCCGGCTTCATGGCGATCTTCCAGAACACGACCTCGCCCAGCTTCGTGAGCAGGTCCTTCACGAAGTCGGCCTCGCCCACGGACACGCCGCCGCTCGTCATCACGACGTCGGCGATCGCGGCGGCCTGGGCGAACGCGCGCTCGAGCGCCTGCGGATCGTCGCGCACGACGCCCATGTCGAGCACCTCGCACCCCAGGCGAGTGAGCATGCCGTACAGCGTGTAGCGATTGGAGTCGTAGATCTCGCCCTCGCCGAGCCGGCTGCCGATCGAGCGCAGCTCGTCGCCGGTGGAGAAGAAGGCCACGCGCAGCGGCCGGTACACGGCAACCTCGCCGATGCCGAGGGAGGCGATGAGGCCGAGCTCCGCGGGGCGCACGATGCGTCCGCGCTTCAAGGCGACCGAGCCCGCCTTCAGGTCCTCGCCCGCCTCGCGCACGTTCTGCCCGGTCTTCTGGCCCGGCGCGAAAGCGATCTTCCGGCCGTTCGCCTTGGCGCGCTCCTGCATCACGACCGTGTCGGCGCCCTCGGGCACGACGCCGCCCGTCATGATGCGCACGCACTGTCCCGGCCCCACGCGCGCGCCGAACGGCTTGCCCGCGAACGACGCGCCGATCTCCTCGAGCGTCGACTCCCGGTCGGCCGCGAGGTCCGCGCCGCGCATCGCCCAGCCGTCCATCGCGGAGTTGCGATGCGAGGGCACGTTCACCGGCGAGAGCACGTCTTCCGCGAGCACGCGTCCGAGCGCGGAGCGCACCGGCACGCGCAGCGTCCCTTCGATCGGCGCGAGGAACTGGTGGATGAAGGCGCGCGCCTTCGCGACCGGCATCGAGTTCGGGTCGTAGTCGTCGGCGCAGGATGCCTGGGTGATGGTGAGGGTCGACATGGTTCAGGCCGTGTACAGGGAGATCTCGCTCGAGCGTTCGATTCTACCGTCCTGCTCCAGCGCGAGCAGCGTGACCGCGCGGATCACGTCGCTCACCTCGCCGGGGAACGTGTCCTCGGCCTCCGCATGCGCGTTCTCGAGCGCCGCGAGGCTCGCATTGCGCGCGAGCGTGATGTGCGGCTCGTAGGGCAGGTCGCGGCGCAGGTAGGGACGGATCGAGCGCGTGTAGAGCTTGTCGTGCAGGCCCACGATCGAGGCCGCGCCGCGCACGGCCATGAGGAACACGAACTCGTTCGCGTGCAGCCGCACGCCGCGGAACGTGACCGGGATCGGCGGCCAGCGCGAGACGACGCGCCGCACGTGCGTCTCGACCTGCAGCTGCGTGAGCGCGGTCGGGAACGGAAAGACGAGCGTCAGGTGCGCCGCGACGAGCGCGGCCATGGGATCGTGGCGTCGGCGGAACGCCTCGACCGCCTCGAGCCCCTCGAAGGCGGGAAACCACGCCACCGCGAAGCGTGGCAGGGGCGGGCGGGAGCGGCGAATCCGCGCCGGCACGCGCGCTCCTCAGGCCTCGGGCTCGAGCCCGGCCAGCTCCTCGCGCGTGTTGATGTTGCGGAACGCGTCGGGCTCGTCGTCGAAGGCGACCTCGACCACCTTCAGCGCCGCATACCAGCGGTCGATCTTGCGCTGGCCCGACGCGAGGAAGTCGCGCAGCGAGGCGTGCACGGCGCGGCGCATGAGGCAGAAGACCGGATGCGCCTGGGTGCCGGTCTTCGCGACGGCGAGATCCGCGCCGCCCGCCTCGAGCGCGGCGCGCAGCCGGCGCACGAGATCGGCGGGAAGGAACGGCGAGTCGCAGGGCACCGTGGCGACGAGCTCGCCCGCCGCATGGGCGAGCCCGCGCTCGAATCCCGCGAGCGGCCCGGCGAAGCCGGCGATCTCGTCGGCGATCACGCGGTGGCCGAAGCGCTCGTATTCGTGCGGGTTGCGGTTGGCGTTCACGAGCAGCTCGTCGACCTGCGGCGCGAAGCGCTCGATCACGTGCGCGACCATCGGCCGCCCGCGAAACGGCTGCAGGCCCTTGTCGACGCCGCCCATGCGGCTGCCCTGGCCGCCCGCGAGCACGAGCCCGCTGACCCGGTCGCGCCCCTCAGGCATGGGCCTTCTGCCCCGGCTTCACGAGGCGGTGCGCGCCGGTGAAGAGGAGGTAATGCTTGTTCACCGCGCGGCCGATCATGGTGAGCCCGACGCGCTGCGCGATCTCATGGCCCATCTTCGTGAGACCCGAGCGCGAGACGAGCACCGGGATGCCCATCTGCGCGGTCTTGATCACCATCTCGGAGGTGAGGCGCCCGGTGGTGTAGAAGATCTTGTCGCGCCCGTCGACGCCCTCGAGCCACATCCAGCCGGCGATCGCATCGACCGCGTTGTGGCGGCCCACGTCCTCGACGAAGGTGAGGATCTGGCTGCCCTGCGCGAGCGCGCAGCCGTGCACCGCGCCCGCCTGCTTGTAGATCGATTCGTGCAGGCGCACGGCGTTGAGCAGGCCGAAGAGCGTTTCCTCGTCGACGCGCACGTCGTCGGGCAGCCGGACCGAATCGATGTCCTCCATGAGGTCGCCGAACACGGTGCCCTGTCCGCAGCCGGTCGTCGCGGTGCGCTTCGCGGTCTTCGCCTCGAGGTCCGCGAGCCCGGAGCGCGTGGTCACGACGACCGCGTTCACGTCCCAGTCCACCTGCACCGAGACGATGTCCTCGATGGACGAGACGAGCCGCTGGTTGCGCAGGAACCCGATCGCGAGCGCCTCGGGCGCGGCCCCGAGCGTCATGAGCGTCACGATCTCGCGCTTGTCCACGTAGAGCGTGAGGGGATGCTCGCCCGCGATCGGCGTGGGTACGCGCGCGCCGGACTCGTCGATCGCGTCGACGGTGAAGGTCGCAGGACGGGCGTTCTGCGTGAGGACCGGCCGGTAACCCATCGATCAACCGCCGATGAACGACATCTCGACCTTGCCCGCGCGCGCCGTCTCGGCGGTGCGGATCTCGGAGTAGCGGTCGGCGCGGCCCTGCCAGATGCCGGCGACCGCGGCGGCGATCGCGGCGTCGTCGCTGCCATCGCGCAGCAGGCGCTTGAGGTCGTAGCCGCGCTGGGCGAACAGGCAGGTGTAGAGCTGGCCGTCGGTGGACAGGCGCGCGCGCGTGCAGCTCGAGCAGAACGCCTGGGTGACCGACGAGATCGCGCCGATCTCGCCCGCGCCGTCGCGATAGCGCCAGCGCTCGGCGACCTCGCCGCGGTAGTGCGGCTCGAGCGTCTCGAGCGGGTACACCGCGTCGATGCGCCGCACGATCTCCGCGGACGGCACCACGTCGTCCATGCGCCAGCCGTTGGAGGAACCGACGTCCATGAACTCGATGAAACGCACGATGTGCCCGCTCGCGCGGAAATGGCGCGCCATGTCGACGACGTGATGGTCGTTCACGCCGCGCTTGACGACCATGTTGATCTTGATCGGCGCGAGGCCCGCGGCTGCGGCCGCCTCGATGCCCTCGAGCACCTTCGCGACCGGGAAGTCGACGTCGTTCATCGCGCGGAAGGTGGCGTCGTCGAGCGAGTCGAGGCTCACGGTGATGCGGTCCAGTCCCGCCTCGCGCAACGCCCGCGCCTTCGCCTTGAGCGCGGAGCCGTTCGTGGTGAGGGTGAGGTCGATCCCGGGCAGCGCCGCGCGCAGCATCGCGACGAGCTCCTCGATGCCGCGGCGGAGGAGCGGCTCCCCGCCGGTGAGCCGGATCTTCTCGGTGCCGAGCGTGGCGAAGATGCGCGCCATGCGCGTGATCTCCTCGAAGCTCAGGATCTGCGCGTGGGGCAGGAACTCGTGGTCCATGCCGAACACGTCCTTCGGCATGCAATAGGTGCAGCGGAAATTGCAGCGGTCCGTCACCGAGATGCGCAGGTCGCGCAGGCTGCGCCCGAGCCGGTCGAGGACGTGCCCGTCCACCGGGGCCGAGGGCGCCGGAATGGGCAACGCGCCGCGCTGCGGCTGCAGGGCGATGGTCTTGTTGGCCATGGGAGTTCGGTGAGGCGGGAAATCCAGCATAGCACGGGGGACCGGCAATTCATTCTATAGTGAATGGATGGCGAACCATCCGACGCAGGCCGCCGCCGTGATCCTCGAGCGGGTGGCGGTGCAGAACCGCTGGGAGAGCATCCGCTGGGGGCTCGCGGACGTCGTTCCCGACCCGGGCGGCGACGTGCGCGTGGTCGCCGAGGACGCGCGGGTGATGCGCCGATTGCATCCCGGGTTCGCGCTCACGCTTTATCCCGACGAGGCGGAGGGCTATTACCTGAACGTCACGAGCGGAGCGCCGAGCGTGTTCGTGGCGGTGCGCACCGACGAGGCGAGCGGCGAACCCTATCCGTTCCAGCTCACGCTCTCGTACAACGAGGCGGCCCGCTGGATGGACGGCTCCGAGCGCGTCGAGCGCGCGCTCGCCTGGCCGCAGCTCGCGCAATGGATGGCCGAGTGGGTGGCGCAGAACTACAAGCCCGAGCCGAAGCCGCGCCGCAAGCCCAAGTCGTTCCTCGGCAAGGAAGGCCGGTTGCGCGAGAAGGGCAGCCGGTGAGCGACGAGACCTTCTTCGGGCGCTGGTCGCGCCGCAAGGTCGCCGCACGCAAGGGCGTGGCGCCGTTGCCCGGGCGCGAGCCCGAGCCGACCGCACCCGCCGCGGCTGCGCCCGTCGCGCAACCGCCCGCGGACGAGTCGACGGCGCCGCTCCCGCCCGTCGAGTCGCTCACGCCGGAATCCGATTTCGCGCCCTTCATGCGCGGGGACGTCGATCCGGCCACGCGCGGGCAGGCGCTGAAGACGCTCTTCAGCGATCCGCGCTACAACGTCATGGACGGCCTCGACGTCTATATCGACGACTATTCGAAGCCCGATCCGCTGCCCGAGGGCTGGCTCGAGAAGCTGAACCAGTTCGCCGCGCTCAGCCCTGCGCGCGCCGAGCCCGGCGCGGGCCCGGCCGGGCCGCCGGTGGCGAGCGCCGGGCCCGGTGCCGCGGCCGAACGCGGCGACCCCGGCGATGGATCGGATGCCGACGCCGGTAGCGTGCCGAACGCCGCGCCGCCCGATCCCTCGTAGCACGACATATCTTTCGGCGGTTTACCTCATATGGTGTATGCTTCGACGAAAAGAAGCCGCAGTCACCGCGGGGAGGCAGCGGTGAACCACGACAACTGAGGAGCGTCTTCGCCCGCGCCGCGTGCGGAGACGGGAGACGTCGACGACATGACGCTCGGCATCGAGACGCCGGACGCTGCTGCGCACGCGCACGCCACGGGATCCGGGGCTCCCGAAGTTGGGGACGCGCTCGCGGCGCGCGGCTGGTCCGTGCCCACGGTCGAATGCGGCGCCAAGATCGCGGCCCTCGCTTCCCTTGCCCGCGTCGAATCCCTGTCTTGCGTTCCGCGCGTTTCCTACCGTTCCCAGGGCAACCTCCTGATCGTCGCGGCCGATGCGCCGGATCGCGCATCCGCGTGCGCCCGGCTACTCGCGGCGCGGCTGCACGTCACCCTGCTCGATCCCGGCGCCGCGCCCGGGCAAGCCCAATTCTCGACCTGGCGCGGCCGTGTCGAGGCGATCCGCGGCTACCTCGGGCAATTCGAGCTGAGCATCGACGGGCTGCAAACGGCGGAAGGCGCGCCGGCGCAGGCGGCCAGCGCGCGCTTCGACCTCGTGCTCGATTTCTCGGCGCAGCCGCTGTTCGCGATGCGCCAGCCGCCGCAAGGTTATTTCCGGGCGCCGGAGAGCGAGCCCGCGCTCGCCGCCGTCCTCGAGGAGGTGGCCGAGGCGGTCGGCGAGTTCGAGAAGCCGAAGTTCTTCTCGTACCGCGAGAACCTGTGCGCGCACAGCCGTTCCCGCGTGAGCGGCTGCGACGCGTGCATCGAGATCTGCTCCACGCAGGCGATCGCGCCCGACGGCGACCACGTGAAGGTCGATCCGCACCTGTGCATGGGCTGCGGCGCGTGCGCCACGGTGTGTCCCTCCGGCGCGATGGGCTACCAGTATCCCGCGGTGCCGGAACGCGCGGCGGGCATCAAGCAGCTGCTCGCGACCTATCGCGAAGCGGGCGGACGCGACGCGTGCCTGGTGTTCCACGACGATGCGGACGGCCGGGCGCTGCTCGAGGCCGCGGCGCGCGGCGGGAGCGGGCTGCCGGCCCGCGCGTTGCCGCTCGAAGCGTGGCACGTCGCCTCGATCGGCCTGGACGTCCTGTTGCCGGCGATCGCGTATGGCGCCTCGCAAGTCGTGCTGCTCGCGGCGGGCTCCGAGGACGCCGAATACCGCGCGGCGCTGCGCGAGCAGATGGCGATCGGCGAGGCGATCCTCCGCGGCCTCGGGTACGGCGGCCAGCACTTCGTGCTGTGCGAGGCGCGCGATGCCGCGACGCTGCAGGCCGCGTTCGACGCGCTCGCCCCGGCGACCGGCGTGCCCGCGGCCGCGACGTTCATGCTCACGGGCGACAAGCGCGCGTCGATCGAGTTCGCCCTCGAGCACCTGCTGCGGCATGCGCCCACGCCGGCGGGCGAGATCGCGCTGCCCGCGGGCGCGCCTTACGGCGAGGTGCGCGTCGACACGAAGAAATGCACGCTGTGCCTCGCCTGCGCCGGCGCCTGCCCGGTGTCCGCGCTGATGGATGGCGTGGACCAGCCGCTGCTCAAGTTCATCGAGCGCAACTGCGTGCAATGCGGCCTGTGCGAGGCGACGTGTCCCGAGGACGCGATCGCGCTGGTGCCGCGCCTGCTGCTCGGCGCGGGCGCGCGTGAGGCGCGCGTGCTCAACCGCGCGGAGCCGTTCCATTGCGTGCGCTGCGACAAGCCCTTCGGAACCCGCCAGATGGTCGAGGCGATGACGGGAAGGCTTGCGGGCCACGCGCTGTTCACCAGCGCAGCGGCGCTGCGTCGCCTGCAGATGTGCGCCGATTGCCGCGTCGTCGACATGATGAGCTCGAAGGACGAAGCCTCGGTGTTCCGCCTGGGAGAGGACGCGTGAACGCGACCTTGGCCGCGCCCGTGACGCTGCACCGGCCCGTCGCCCCGGAGGAGGCGGCGCGCGGCCAGTTCCATGCGCTCCTCGCGCGGCTGCTCGCCGCCGCGCCCGACGATGCGCTGCTGCACCAGATCGCCAACGCCGCCCCGCTCGAAGGCGCATCGCCGCTCGCGCGCGCCTGGCGCGACCTCGTTGCCGCCTCGTCGGTGATGGATGCGGATGCCGCGGGCGAGGAGCACGACAACCTCTTCGCCGGCCTGGGCAAGGCCGATGTCTCCATCTATGCCGGCTTCTATCTCGGCGCCACCGCCGTCGAGCATCCGCGCGTGAAGCTGCGCGCCGATCTCGCCGCGCTCGGCCTCGCGCCACGGGCCGATGCGACCGAGCCCGAGGACCACCTCGCGGGCCTGTTCGAGGTGATGCGCGTGCTCGTGAGCGGCGGCGCCGGGCGGGCGCCCGCGCCGTTGGCCGAGCAGCGCCGCTTCTTCGAGGCGTACCTCGCGCCGGCCGCGCCGCGCTTCTTCGCCGCGCTCGCCCAGGCCGAGCGCGCCAACTACTACCGGAAGGTCGCCGCGTTCGGGGCCGCGTTCGTCGCGCTCGAGGCGGAGTCCTTCGTGCTGGACGCAGATTCCGACAAGGAGGCGTGAGATGAAGACAGGGAAACCGAACACGCGCCGCAACTTCCTGCTGGCCGCCGGTCTCGGCGGAGCGGGGGCGGTCGCCGCGGTGGCCACGGGACGCGCGCCCGCGAGCGCGAAGGCCAAGTCGCAGCCGGTGGCGCAGGCCGCCGACGGCTATCGGAGCACCGACCACATCCTCAAGTACTACAAGACCACCGAGGTCTGAGGAGGCCCACATGCTGCTCACCCGCAAATCGCCGGGCACGGTCGAGGCCGTGAACCCGCTCGCCCGCGCCGCGGCCGGCGCCGCGCCGCGCACGGTCGATCGCCGCACGTTCCTCAAGGGCACGGGTCTGACCGCCGGCGCCGCCGCGTTCGCCTCGCAACTGCCGCTCAACATGATCGGCGAGGCGCAGGCGGCCGAGGCGAAGACCGGCAAGACGGAGATCAAGCGCACGGTCTGCACGCACTGCTCGGTCGGCTGCGCCATCGACGCGGTCGTGACCGACGGCGTGTGGGTGCGCCAGGAGCCGGTGTTCGACTCGCCGATCAACCTGGGAGCGCACTGCGCGAAGGGCGCGTCGATCCGCGAGCACGGCATGACCGAGAACTCGCACCGCCTCAAGTACCCGATGAAGCTCGTCGACGGCAAGTACCGGCGCATCAGCTGGGAGCAGGCCATCAACGAGATCGGCGACAAGCTGCTCGCGATCCGCAAGGAGAGCGGCCCCGACGCCGTGTTCTGGGTGGGCTCCTCGAAGCACAGCAACGAGCAGGCGCAGATGATGCGCAAGTTCGTGTCGATGTGGGGCACGAACAACATGGACCACCAGGCGCGCATCTGCCACTCGACCACCGTCTCCGGCGTGGCGAACACCTGGGGCTACGGGGCGATGACCAACTCGTACAACGACCTGCAGAACACGAAGTGCATGCTGTTCATCGGGTCGAACGCGGCCGAGGCGCACCCGGTCTCGATGCTGCACGCGCTGCACGCCAAGGAGACGGGCGCCAAGATGATCGTGTGCGACCCGCGCTTCACGCGCACCGCCGCGAAGGCCGACCAGTTCATCCGCTTCCGCTCCGGCACGGACGTGGCGCTGCTCTTCGGCATGCTGCACCACATCTTCAAGAACGGCTGGGAGGACAAGGATTACATCAACGCGCGCGTCTACGGCATGGACAAGGTGCGCGACGAGGTGATGCAGAAGTGGACGCCGGACAAGGTGCAGGAAGTCACCGGCGTACCCGAGGGCGAGGTTTACGCGGCCGCGGAGACGATGGCGAAGAACCGGCCCTCGACCATCATCTGGTGCATGGGCCAGACGCAGCACTCGATCGGCAACGCGTTCGTGCGCGCTTCCTGCATCCTGCAGCTCGCGCTCGGCAACATCGGCGTGTCGGGCGGCGGCGCGAACATCTACCGCGGCCACGACAACGTGCAGGGCGCCACCGACGTGGGCCCCAACCCCGACTCGCTGCCCGGCTACTACGGCCTCGCCGAAGGCGCGTGGAAGCACTGGTGCAAGGTGTGGGGCGTCGACTACGAGTGGATGAAGGGCCGCTTCGCCTCGAAGACGATGATGGAGAAGCCGGGCATGACCGTGTCGCGCTGGATCGACGGCGTGCTCGAGAAGAACGAGCTGATCGACCAGGACAGCAACCTGCGCGCCGTCGTGTACTGGGGGCACGCGCCCAACTCGCAGACGCGCGGGCTCGAGATGAAGAAGGCGATGGAGAAGATCGACCTGATGGTCATCGTCGATCCGTATCCGACCGCCGCGTCGGTGATGCCCGATCGCAAGGAGGGCGTCTACCTGCTGCCGGCCGCCACGCAGCTCGAGACCTCCGGCTCGGTCACGGCTTCGAACCGCTCGATCCAGTGGCGCGAGAAGGTGATCGAGCCGCTGTTCGAGTCGAAGCCCGACCACACCATCATGTACGCGTTCGCGAAGAAGCTCGGCTTCGGGCCCGAGTTCGTGAAGAACATCAAGCTGGTCAAGGACCGCACCGGCTGGGACGAGCCGCTCGTCGAGGACATGACGCGCGAGATCAACAACGGCAACTGGACCATCGGCTACACCGGCCAGTCGCCCGAGCGGCTGAAGGCGCACATGCGCAACATGGCCGCGTTCGACACGAAGACGCTGCGCTGCACCACGCCCACCGTGGACAAGGAGACGGGCTACGACTGCAACGGCGACTACTTCGGCATGCCGTGGCCGTGCTACGGCACCCCGAAGATCAAGCACCCGGGCTCGCCGGTCCTCTACCGCGAGGACCTGCGCATGATGGACGGCGGCGGCTGCTTCCGCGCGAACTTCGGCATCGAGAAGGACGGCGTGAGCCTGCTCGCGGCCGACGGCTCGTACGTGAAGGATTCGGACATCACCATCGGCCACCCCGAGTTCGACCACGTGCTCATGAAGAAGCTGGGCTGGTGGAACGAGCTCACGCCCGAGGAGCAGGCGGCGGCCGAAGGCAAGAACTGGAAGACCGACCTCTCGGGCGGGATCCAGCGCGTGTGCATGATGAACCACAACGTGCACTTCTGGGGCAACGCGCGCGCCCGCGCGATCGTGTGGAACTTCCCCGACGGGATCCCGCAGCACCGCGAGCCGATCTACAGCCCGCGCCCCGACCTGGTCGCGAAGTACCCGACGCACGACGACAAGAAGGCGTTCTGGCGCCTGCCCACGCTCTACAAGTCGATCCAGCAGCAGGCCGTGAAGGACGACGTCGCGAAGAAGTTCCCGATCGTGCTCACGTCCGGGCGGCTGGTCGAGTTCGAGGGCGGCGGCGACGAGACGCGCTCCAACCCCTGGCTCGCGGAGCTGCAGCAGGAGAACTTCGTCGAGATCAACCCGAAGGACGCGGCCGACCGCGGCATCAAGTACTGGGACTGGGTATGGGTGTCGACGCCGACGGGCGCGCGCCTCAAGGTGCGCGCGCTCGTGACCGAGCGCGTCGGGCCGGGCACGGGCTTCATCCCGTTCCACTTCGCCGGCTGGTGGCAGGGCAAGGACCTGCTCGACAAGTATCCCGAGGGCGCCGCCCCGATCGTGCGCGGCGACGCGGTGAACACGGGCACGACCTACGGGTACGACTCGGTGACCATGATGCAGGAAACCAAGACGACGCTCTGCAACGTCGAGCGCGCCTGACGAGGAAGCGGAGAACACCATGGCCAGAATGAAATTCATCTGCGACGCCGAGCGCTGCATCGAGTGCAACAGCTGCGCGACGGCCTGCAAGAACGAGCACGAGGTGCCGTGGGGCGTGAACCGCCGGCGCCTGGTGACCGTGAACGACGGCGTGCCGGGCGAGCGCTCGATCTCGGTCGCGTGCATGCACTGCACCGACGCGCCGTGCATGGCGGTCTGCCCGGTCGACTGCTTCTATCGCACCGACGACCAGATCGTGCTGCACGACAAGGACCTGTGCATCGGCTGCGGCTACTGCTTCTACGCCTGCCCGTTCGGGGCGCCGCAGTTCCCGCAGGCCGGCGCCTTCGGCCTGCGCGGCAAGATGGACAAGTGCACCTACTGCGCGGGCGGGCCCGAGGAGAACTTCTCCGTCGAGGAGTTCCGCAAGTACGGGCGCAACCGCATCGCCGAGGGCAAGCTCCCGCTGTGCGCCGAGATGTGCTCGACCAAGGCGCTGCTCGCCGGCGATGCCCCCGTGATCGCGAAGATCTACAAGACCCGCGTCGGCTATCGCGGCAAGGGCGAGGAGCTGTGGGGCTGGAAGACGGCCTACGGCGGCAGCGACAAGGTGTCGGACAACCTGGGAGCGACCAAGACATGACGACGATCGGGAGCGGCCTCGTGGCGGCCGCGGTCGCATCGCTCGCGTTCGCGGCGGCCGCGTGCCACGAGATCCCGCAGGACGCGCCGAAGTCCTACGCCGGCAAGGAGGACGTGCAGCCGTGGGCCGGCGACAGGTTCAAGGGCGACAAGCAGAAGTTCGAGCAGGCGCTCGCCGAGCGCGCGAACTTCGAGAACGAGTACCTGCGCACGGGCGAGCCCAAGAAATGACCCGCGGAGGAGGGACCATGGCGACATTCCTTTCGCGCCGCTGGGGCGCGCTGATCCTCGGGCTCGCGCTCGCGGTGCCGCTGGCGGCCGCCGCGCAGCAGAACGTGCCCGCCACCGCGCCCAAGCCGGGTGCCGACATGAAGCACGAGGCCGCGCCGCAGGTCGCGCCGCCGAAGGCCGAGTCTCCGCCCGCGCCCGGCCAGGGCTCGACCGCGCGGCCGGGATGGAACAACCCGCCCGCCGACTGGACCAGCGTGAGCGAGAAGCCGCAATACGCGTCGATCCCGGGCGCCGAGACCAACCGCCTGATCCAGCAGGAAGGCCGCAAGTGGCGCGCGTTCCGCAACGGTCCGCTCACTCAGACCGCCGGCTGGCTCATCGTGATCGTGCTCGCCGGCCTGCTCCTCTTCTACCTCGTGAAGGGCCCGATCCGGCTGCACAACCCGCCCACCGGCCGGCTGATCGAGCGCTTCAACGCGGTCGAGCGCGCGGCGCACTGGACCACCGCGATCAGCTTCGTCGTGCTCGCGCTCACCGGGCTCATCATGTTCTTCGGCAAGTACCTGCTGCTGCCGTGGATGGGCTACGTCGCGTTCTCGTGGATCACCATCATCAGCAAGAACCTGCACAACTTCGTCGGGCCGCTGTTCATCTTCTCGATCATCGTGACCTTCCTCGTGTTCGTGCGCGACAACGGGTTCGGCCCCGAGGACTGGAAGTGGTTCGCGCGCATCGGCGGCGTCTTCCGCGGGCAGGAGTATCCGTCGGGCCGCTTCAACGGGCTGGAGAAGATGTGGTTCTGGGGCGGGCTCACGCTGCTCGGCATCATCATGGCGGTCACCGGCGTGATCCTCGACTTCCCGAACTGGAACCAGACACGCGGGGCGATGCAGCTCTCCGAGCAGGTGCACCTGATCGCGGCCGCGCTCTTCATCATCGGCGGGCTCGGCCACATCTACATCGGCACCATCGGCATGACCGGGGCTTACCGCGCGATGCGCGACGGCTACGTGGACGAGGAATGGGCGCGCGAGCATCACCTGCTGTGGTACGAGCAGGTGAAGGCCGGCAAGCGGCCCGAGAAGTTCGTGCCGGGCCAGACCCAACCCGCTCCGGGAGACGATTGATGACGACGACGCGAACCGCAACCGTGCTCGCCGCGGCGCTGCTCCTCGGCGCCGCCACCGCGTGGGCGAAGCTGCCGCCCCCGCCGCCGATGGATGCCGCGGCGAAGGCGGCCGCGGACGAGAAGAAGAAGGAGCAGGCCGACAAGGAGAAGGCCGAGCTCACCGCGGCCGAGGATCGCGCGGTGAAGAACTATCAGCAGAACATGCGCAAGGAAGGCAAGCCCGTACCGAAGCCGGTGCCGGTCGCCGCGCAATCCACGCCGCCGAAGGGCGCGGAGCCGAAGCCCGAGTCGAACACCGCGAAGCTGAACACCAAGAAGTAGCCGCGGGTTTCGCATGCCCGCGACGGCGGGCTGCTAAACTGCGCGGATGAAGTTCGAAGGCACCGACCGGTACGTCGCCGACGACGACCTCAAGCTCGCGGTGAACGCCGCGATCACGCTGCAACGGCCGCTGCTCATCAAGGGCGAGCCCGGCACCGGCAAGACGATGCTCGCCGAGGAGGTGGCGCGGGCCCTCGGCAAGCCGCTCTTCCAGTGGCACATCAAGTCGACCACCAAGGCGCAGCACGGGCTCTACGAGTACGACGCGGTATCGCGTCTGCGCGACTCGCAGCTCGGCGAGGGGCGCGTGCACGACATCGCCAACTACATCCTGAAGGGCGTCCTGTGGCAGGCGTTCGAGTCGCCCGAGCAGGCGGTCGTGCTGGTCGACGAGATCGACAAGGCGGACATCGAGTTCCCCAACGATCTGCTGCGCGAGCTCGACCGCATGGAGTTCTACGTGCACGAGACGCAGCAGACGGTGCGCGCGCGCCACCGGCCGGTGATCGTGATCACCTCGAACAACGAGAAGGAGTTG
>CAYOGL010000057.1:0-19650 GCA_964403515.1 uncultured Burkholderiales bacterium
CGCGGTCGAGCAGTCGCTGCCCGAGCACCACCAGAGCCTCGGCACGCACCTCGACATCTCGCACGTCGCCGCGACGCCGGTCGGCATGAAGGTGCGCGCCACCGCCGAGGTAGTCCGGGTGGAGGGCCGTACCATCCACTTCCGCGTGCGCGCCGAGGACGAGCGCGAGCTGATCGGCGAGGGCGTGCACGAACGGGTCGTCGTGAACGTCGATCGGTTCGACAAGCGCGTGCAGGAGAAGGCGCGCGGCGCGGCGTCGGCATCCGAGCCGAAGTAGAGCGATCTCCTCGACACGCCGGCCCGAGGCGCCGTGCGGCGCATGCGGCGACGCGGCTACCCGGTGCGGGTGCGCCGGCCGATCTCCTCGAGCCGCGCCTCCACCACCGGCGCGGGCGTAAAGCCCGAGGCGACGAGATAGATCCGGTGCGGCCCGTACTCGATCGCGAGGGTGGGGAAGCCGCTCACGCCGAGCGCCTGCGCGTCCGCGAAGTCCGCGCGCGTGCGTTCTTCCATCTCCTCGGATCCGAAGCGCTCCGCGAACGCGCGGCGTTCGTAGCCGCATTCCGATGCGAGGTCGGCGAGCGTCTCCGCGTTCGTCGCGTCCGCGCCCGCCGCGTAGAACGCATGCTGGATCGCCTTCAGGTAGGCGAACGCGCCGGTCGCGTCGATCTCGCGCGCGGTCACGACGGCGCGGCACGCCGGCTCGGTGTCGTAGACGAAGCCCTCGCACTCGAAGATCGCGCCGTCGAACGGCAGGCCGGTGGCCTGGGCCACGTGGTCCCAGTGCGTGCGCAGCATCGCCTTGAACGCGTCGCTCATCGGCTCGCGGTTGTAGGGCCGCAGCCCGCCCATGACGAGCTGCAGCCGCAAGTCGGGGTGCGCCGCGACGACGCGCGTGAGCTCGGGCCCGAACCCGTAGCACCAGGAGCAGAGCGGGTCGGCGATGTACAGCAGCGCGGCCATCGATCAGGCCGCGAGCGAGCGGCCGAGCGACAGGGCGACCACGCGGTTGCGGCCGCGGCGCTTCGCCAGCGCAAGCGCCGCGTCGGCGCGCGCGACCAGCTCGTCGATGCTCTCCGGACCTTCGTCGAGGCGCGCGGCCACGCCGGCGCTCATCGTGATGGCCGCCGTGCCCGTGCCGAGATCGAAGGGTTGCGCGGCCACGGCGGTGCGCAGCCGTCCGGCCACGACGACGGCGCCGGGCCCGGGCACGTCGGGCAGCAGCACGATGAACTGCGCGCCGCCGTAGCGCACGAGCACGTCCTCCTGCCGCAGCGAGGCGCGGATCGCGCCGGCGAATCGTTGCAGCACCAGGTCGCCCACGCGATGGCCCTGCGCCTCGTTCAGGGCGCGGAAATGGTCGATGTCGATCAGGATCAGCGAAAGCGGGCTCTCGGCGCGCCGCGCGCGCGCCATCTCGCGCTCGGCGATGTCGTGGAAGGTGCGGCGGTTGTAGGCGCCCGTGAGCAGGTCCGTCGTCGCGAGCCGCTGGGCCTGCGCCTCGGCGCGCTCCTTGTGCATGAGCACGAACGCGAAGGAGGCGGCGAGCGCCGCGACCGCTGCGCCGAGGAACGACGCGGCCTGCATCTCGTTGGGTGCACGGAACGCGGCCGCGGGGTCGGCGACGAAGGCCGCGGCCACGGCGCGGCTGAAAAAGGCCAGCGCCGCGAACCCGTAGCACGCGGCGAGGATGGCGCGCGCGGGACCCTGGCCGCGGCGCCGCCCATGCCAGGCGAGGGCGGCGAGCGCGGCGAGCAGCACCGCGAAGACCACGCCCCCGAAGACGATCGCGCCGAACGCATCGCCGCCCACGAGCGCGAGCGGCACGCCCACCGCGGCGATGACCGCGGTGTGCACCCACGCCGGCAGCGCGCGCCGGTCGAAGGCGAGTAGCGCCGCGGCCTGCAGGGTGAGCGAGAGCGCGAGCAGCGCGCCGGCCGCGGCGAGCGCGCCCGGCTCGGCGGGCGGATGGGTCGCGAAGACGCCGAAGGCGAGGGCCCGGGCGCCGAGGGAGGCGCTCCACGCCGCGATGCCGTCCCGCGGACGCGCGGCGATGCCGACGCCCACCAACGCGGCGTGCAGCAGGTCGGCCGCCGCCAGGAAGGCGCACAGCGTCGCGAGGTCGATCATCTTCCCGACGTTATGCGGCGCGGCTGCGCGCCGCAATGCCGCAAGTCACAAGATGCGTTCATCTGCGGAGCCGACGAATTCGCGTTTTTTCGCGCACGCGGCGCTTGTGCTACTCCACCTTCCCGATGCGCTTCACGACCTCGGCGAGCTTGGCCGCGTCGTGGTCCCAGAAGGTGCGGAACTCGGGTTGATCGAGATACTGGATCGGCGTCTCGACCTTCTCGAGCGCGGAGCGGAAAGCGGGGTCGGCCACGGCGAGCCGTGCGGCCTCGCGCAGCTTCGCGACCACCGGCTCGGGCGTTCCGGCCGGCACGAACAGTCCGGTCCACTGCGAGAACTGCGCGTCGTAGCCGAGCTCCTTGAGCGTCGGCACGTTCGGCAACGCGGGATGGCGCGCCTCGCCCCACGTGGCGAGCACGCGCACCTTGCCCGCCTTGATGTGCCCCATCACCGTCGAGGGACCCGTCGAGAGCGCGTCCACCTGGCCGCCAAGCAGCGCGACGACCGCGGGACCGGCGCCGGTGAACGGCACGTGCAGCATCTTCACGCCCGCCTCGTGCGAGAGCATCTCCATCGGCACGTGCATGGTCCCGTAGTTTCCCGACGAGCCGTACGGAATCGAGCCCGGCGACTTCTTCGCCGCATCGACCAGCTCCTTCACCGAGCGATAGGGACCGTCGGCGCGCACCGCGAGCACCGTGGGATCGGCGGTGAAGCGCGCGATCGGCACGAGCTGGCCGAGCGTGAACATGGGATCGCGGCCGAGCACCTTGTCCGCCTCGGGCAGGATGGAGATCGACGAGAGCGCGAGCAGCACCGTGTAGCCGTCGGGCCTCGCCTTGGCCACGTACTGCATGCCGACGCCGCCGCCGGCGCCCGACTTGTTCTCGACCACGACCGGCTGCTTGAGGATGCGTCCCATCGCATCGGCGAGTGGCCGGGCGGTGATGTCCGCCACGCCGCCGGGCGGGAACGGCACGACCATCGTGACCGGCTTGGCGGGATAGCTCTGGGGCGATTGCGCGGAGGCGCCGGGGGCGAGGAGCGCGGCCGCCACGGCGACGGCGAACGCGACGAACGTCGTGGATCTCATCGGGCTTTCCTTCCGGGTTGGGGCGTGCGCGGATTATTGCAAATGCGCGCGCCGCCCGCCCGCCTCAGGGCGAAGCCGGCACGAATCCCAGCTCGGTGGCGATCGGCTGCGCGGGGAAGTGGAAGCGCACGGGCCCGTCGGGCTCGGCGTGCAGGAACTGATGCACGAACGGGTCGCGCGAGGCGACCATCTCGGCGGTCGGGCCCTCCCCGACGATGACGCCGTCGTTCAGCAGGAAGAGGTGGTCGGCGAGCCGCAGGGCCTCCTTCACGTCGTACGTGACGATCACCGAGGTCGCGCCGAGCGCGTCGTTCAGCGTGCGGATGAGGTCGCAGATCACGTTCAGCGTGATCGGGTCGAGGCCGGCGAAGGGCTCGTCGTAGATGATGAGCTCCGGGTCGAGCGCGATGGCGCGCGCGAGCGCGATGCGGCGCGACATGCCGCCGGAGAGCTCCCCGGGCATGAGCTCGGCCGCCCCGCGCAGCCCGACCGCGTGCAGCTTCATCATGACGAGGTCGCGCACGATGTCCTCGGGCAGGTTCGTGTGCTCGCGGATGGGGAAGGCGATGTTCTCGAACACCGTGAGGTCGCCGAAGAGCCCGCCCTTCTGGAACATCATGCCCATGCGCCGGCGCAGCGCGTAGAGCTCCGTGCGGCCGAGCTCCGGCACGTTGCGCCCGCACACCTCGACGCGTCCGCGCGCCGCGTGCAGCGCCCCGCCCATCAGCTGCAGCAGCGTGGTCTTCCCCGCCCCGCTGGTGCCGAGGATCGCCGCGATCTGGCCGCGCACGATGCGCAGGTTCACCCCGCGCAGGACCTTCAGGTCCGCATAGCGGAAGTGCAGGTCGCGGATGTCGACGATGTTGTCGCGGCTCGCCATTTCAGTATTATCCCATCGCGGCCCCGGCGGCCGCCGCGCTCCGGTGGACCTGGCCGCCCGCAAGAACAACAGGGAGCTTTGCCATGAATCTCGTCGATCGCGCGAAGAACATGATCGTCACGCCGAAGACGGAGTGGGACGCGGTGGCGGCGGACACGACGCCCAATGCCCAGCTGATCACCGGCTACGTGTTGCCGCTCGCCGCGATCGCGGCGATCGCCGGCTTCATCGGCACGAGCCTGGTCGGCATGATGGGCATCCGCCTGAGCCTCGTGTGGGGGCTCGTCGGCGCCGTCTACCACGTCGTCATGGCGATCGTGATGGTGTACGTGATGGCCTTCATCGTCGACGCGCTCGCGCCCACCTTCGGCGGCCAGAAGGGATTCGATGCGGCGCTCAAGGTCGCGGCCTACTGCTACACGCCGGTCTGGATCGCGAGCATCCTCACGATCATTCCCGCGCTCGGCATCATCGTGCTGCTCGCGGCGATCTACGCGATCTACCTGCTCTACCTCGGGCTGCCGCGCCTCATGCGCTCCCCGCCCGACAAGGCGGCCGGCTACACCGCGCTCGTGGTAGTCGTGGGGATCGTGATCGCGGTGGTGATCGGCTGGCTCGGCGGCGCGATCATGGGCCTCGGCATGGGCGCCGGGATGATGATGCGACCCATGTGAGCACCGGCGCGCGGCGCGCCGCAAGCGCTTCCTACGCGAGGTCGAGCGCGAACGCCTGGTCGCAGCGCTGCGCGTTCGGCCGGCGCGGGATCGGCTGGAAGCCGTTGCGCTTGTAGAGGTCGATCGCATCGCGCAGCACGGAGGCGGTCTCGAGCTCCATGCGCGCGAAGCGCCGCCCGCGGGCGAACGCGAGCGCGCGCCGCAGCAGCCGCAGCCCGAGCCCCTTGCCGCGCGCCTCGGGCAACACGTACATCTTGCGCAGCTCGCAGGTGTGCGCCGCCAGCGGATACACGGCGCAGCAGCCGACGAGGCGGCCTTGCGCATCGATGGCCACGTCCACCATGCCGCCCTGGGCGAGGTAGTTGCCGGGCAAGGCGTCGAGATCGCGATCGACGCCGGAGGGATCGGCGGCAAGGCCGTGCTCGCGCAGCACCGAGTCGATCACGGCGCGAATCGCCGGCGCGTCTTCGGCCCGCGCGGGGCGCAGGCTCTCGCCGCCGAAGCCGGCCGCCTCACGCACCGTGCGCATGGCGGGAGCGCTGAGCTGCGCGACGAAGCGGGCCGCGCGCTGCGCATCGGCCGCGCGCGTGTTCACCGCCGCCGTGTACACCGTCTCGAGATCGAATCCGCGCGGCAGGGGCGCGACGAGTTTCACTCCGGATGTGGCGAGGATCTCGGTAGCCTGGGTGCAGCCGATGGGCGAGCCGGTCGCGTCCGCCATGGCGCGCATCGCGGTCGCCCCGTTGGGGAACGTGCGTACGCGCCCGACGACATCGCCCGCGATGCCGAGGCCCTCGAGCACCTGCGCGAAGTGGATGCCCGCGGTCGCCTTCGCCGGGTCGGGAAAATAGATCGCGTCGGCGGCGAGCAGCGCCTTGCGCAGCGCGTTCGCATCGCCGACGTGGGGTGCCGGATCGGATGCGCGCACTGCGACGGACGTCGCCACCGCGCCCAGGTCCGCGCAGGTACGCCCGTCGGCCTCGCCGCGCGCGACCAGCTCGCCGATCTGCGCGGCGGTGAGGATCACGACGTCGCAACGCTCGCCGGCGCGGAATTTCTCGAGCATCGCGCCGACCGCGCCGAAGCTGCCCTCGACCGCGACACCCGCCTGCGCCGCGACGCGGCGCACGAGCGCCTGTGCGGCGCCGGCGCTCACGAAATGCAGCGCTTCCATCGCTAGCGGTCGGCGCGCGCGCCCGAGATCTTCACCACCTTCGCCCACTTCTTGATGTCCTCGCGCAGGTAGCGGTCGAATTCCTCGGGCGTCATCGACATCGGCACCGCGCCCTGCTTGGCCCACGCTTCCTTGATGTCGGGCAGCGCGACGATGCGGCGCACTTCCTGGTTGAGCTTCTCGATCGCCGCTTTCGGCGTGCCCTTGGGCGCCATGAGGCCGAGCCAGATCACCGCTTCGTAGCCGGGCACGCCGGCTTCGGCGAGGGTCGGCACATCCGGCAGCACCGACGAGCGCACCTTGCCCGTCGTGCCGAGCGCGCGCACCTTGCCCGCCTCGACGTGCGGCGCCATGGTCGTGATCGCGTCGAACATCATCTGCACCTGACCGCCGAGGACGTCGGTGCGCGCGCCCGAGCTGCCCTTGTACGGGATGTGCACGATGTTCACCCCCGCCATCGCCTTGAAGAGCTCGCCGGCCATGTGGTAGGGCGTGCCCGGTCCGGACGATGCGTAATTGAGCTGCCCGGGATGCGCCTTCGCGAGCGCGATGAATTCCTTCAGCGTCTTCGCCGGCACCGACGGATGGACCACCATCACGAGGTCCGAGTAGTTGACCGGCGCGATGGGCACGAAGTCGCGCATGAGCTCGAACGGCTTGCTCGGGATGAGCGACTCGTTCACGGTGTGCGTGTTCGACATCATGAGGAGCGTGTATCCGTCGGGGGCGCTCTTCGCCACCACGTCGGTGCCGACGATCGAGCCGCCGCCCGGCTTGTCCTCGACGACGAACGGTTGACCGAGCGCGGCGCCGAGCTTCTCCGCGAGCGCGCGCGCATAGATGTCGGCGGGTCCTCCGGCGGCGAACGGAACGACGATCCTGACCGGGTGCTCGGGATAACCCGCGGCGAGCGCACCGCCGAACGCGAAGGCCGCGACCGCGGCCAGCCATGAGCGAAGCATCGTTCCCCCTCTGTGTCGGTTCGTCGGGTTGGCTCGCAGTCTACCAAACGGTGGGAAAGCGCCGACATGGCGCAAGCCCGTGCGGACACCAATTACCGCACGCAGCCGATGCAGGCGGCCCCGGGCGCGGGCCATGCTGGATTGACGTGCATGGCACGCCAGCAAACCCATACAACGAGGAGACTTCCATGAGAACACGTACCCTCGCATCTGCCGCGGCGCTCGTCGCCGCGCTCGGGCTCGGCGCATGCGCCGACATGACACACCAGGAGAAGGGCACCCTCGCCGGTGCCGCCATCGGCGGCGTGGCGGGCAACGCGGTCACGGGCGGCAGCACGGCCGGCACGCTGGGTGGCGCGGCCGTGGGCGGCGTGGTCGGCCACGAGGTGACGCGACCCTAAGCGGCGCCGTGCGGGCGCGCACGCAGGCGTCGTGCGAACGCGAAGCCGAGCGGCACGATGAGGACCGCCGCGGTCGCGATGACCGGCCGCGTGCCGAGCGCCTGTGCCGCCGCGCCCGCGAGCGCCACGCCTGCGGACTGGCCGAGGAAGTACAGCGTGGCGAAGAGCGCCATCGCCGCGCCGCGGCGGCGCGGCTCCATCTGCGTGGCGTTCGTCTGCAACGTGTTGTGCAGCATGTAGAAGCCGAGTCCCGCGGCGAGGCAGCCGAGCGGCGCCACGCGCGGCCCGGGCACGAATGCGACGAGCAGCATGCCCGCGGCGAGCAGCATCGCGCCCGCGCGGCTCAGCCCGCGCTCGCCGAGCCCGCGCACCGCGTGGCGCACGAGGATGGCGAACGCGACCCCGCCGAGCGCGAACGCGATCAGCATGAGCCCGGCGTGCGCGAGCTCCATGCCGCCCGCGAAATGCAGGTGCGTCGGCACGAAGGCGAGGGCGCCGAACACCAGCACGCCCTCGGCGAACACGGTGACCACGATCACGCGCGCCCACGGCATGACGAACACGCCCGCAATGTCGCGGAAGAAGTGGCCGCCCGCCGCGCGCGGTGCGGGATCGCGACGCGCGGCGAGCGCGATGAGCGCGCCGGCGACGGCGAACCATGCGGCGAGCGCCGCGAAAGGCCAGCGCCAGCTCGCGCTCTCCGCGGCGAACCCGCCGGCCGCCGCGCCGGCCGCGAGCCCGAGGATCTGCCCGACGAGGAAGCGCGCGATCACCGGCTGGCGCTCGGCGTACGGCACGACGTCGCCGATCCACGCCATGGCGAGCGGAATGATGCACGCGCACGCGCCGCCCGCGAGCGCGCGCGCCGCGAGGAGCGCCTCGAACCCGGGCGCGAGCAGGCACGCGACGTTCGCCGCGGCGGCCGCGCCGCCGGCGCAGGCGATCACCCGCAGCTTGCCGAAGCGGTCCCCGAGCGGGCCGAGCAACAGTTGCATCACGCCGTAGGCGACGGCGAACACCGTGATCGCCCACGACGCGCGCGCCAGCCCGACGCCGAAATCGGCGGCGAGCCGCGGCAGGAGCGCGTCGGTCACGCGCAGCGAGGCGGTGCTGGCAAAGGCCGCCAGGGACAGCAGGAAGGTCGAAGTCTTCAATCCCAACGACTGGAGGAACAAAGCATGTTGAACAAGAAGCCGTGGTTCGCGCCGCTCGTCGCGGCGCTCGCACTGTCCGCGCTGCCCGCCTGGAGCGCGCTGCATCCGCGCTACACCACCGAGGAAGCGCCGCCGGCGCCGCAGGACGAGGTGGCGCCGCCCCATCGCGAGGGCTACGTGTGGGCGCCCGGCTACTGGGACTACACGGGCCACCAACGCATGTGGAAGGAGGGCCACTGGGTGCGCGAGCGGCGAGGGTACCACTACGAGCCGGCGCACTGGGCGCAGGAGAACGGACGCTGGAACCTCTACGCCGAGAACTGGGTGCACGACGAGGACCGTGACCGCGTCACGAGCCACGACGAGCACGAGCGCGAGGGTATCCGGGAGCGCGGCCGCTGACGCAACGCGCGCCGCGGCTCGCTACCGCGGCGCGCTCACGCGCACTTGGGGGCGCGCTGCGATTGCTCGCGTGCGCCGGGACCCGGCGGCACGTAGAGCGGGTTCAGCCACACGAAGAGCGCCGCATGGCCGGCGGAGTCGCCGTCCGCGGGCAGGTAATGCGCGATGACGCCGCAGAACTGGAAACCGTGCGCGAGCGGAAAGCGCAGGCCCGGGTCGTCGAGATCCCCGCAGATCACGCGCCGCGCGTAGAGCTCGGCGGACATCGCGTGGCGCACCGTGCGATAGCCGGGCAGGCGCGCGGCCACGATCGCGCGGCGCAGGTTGTGGCGCCGGCAGAGCCGGCGCTGCGCCTGCATGAGCGCGCGCGCGGCGGTGCCGCTCGCGCCGTCGCAGGCGAAGTCCGCCGCGTAGAGCGTGTGCCCGAGCGGATCGTGCGTGGTGAAGAAGCCGTCGCCGGTGATCGCGCTCCAGGTGAGCCCGCTCGCGTAGTCGTCCCAGCGCACGATGAGCGCGGCGGCCGCGCCGACGATGCGCCCGTCGCATTCGGCGACGAGCTGCCCTTCGCCGAAGGCATTGCGCTGGCTCTCGAACTGCCGCAGCGACAACGGCGGCAGAAGCGGATGGGCCTCGCGCTCGAGCGCGCGCACCGCCGCGTAATCCTCGAGTCGCGCGGCACGCACGCGCACCGCGGCGTCCGAGGCGATCGAGGCCAGTCGCCACGCTCGCGCGGGGGCCGCGACGGGGCGCCGCGGAAAGAATTCGACGGAACCCAAGGCGGCCGGTCAGTCGGTCTTGCGGTACGACGTCTCGTTGCACTGCGGGCACGGCGGCAGCAGCGTCGTGCGCTCCGTGCGCAGCGTCCACCCGCACCCGGAGCACGTGAGCGTGCCGGCAGTGGTGATGTCGCCGGTGCGGAAGGTCATCGCGGGATGGTCGCGTTGCAGGAGGTCGCGGCGCAGGTAGTGGCGCAGGCGCTCGGCGTTCTCGGCCGTGAACTCGCCCGCGGCGACGAGCGCGTTGCACGCGACGTCGAGCGCGTTATCGAACGCCGCGGCGGTCGTCTCCCCGGCCTGGTTGAAGACGTTCTGGAAACGGTCGAGCAGCCGGTCGAAGAGATCTTCCTGTTCGCGCCGGGACGCCTCGCCCTGCACCGCGAAGCCGCCCGGCGGGGCCGAGCGCAGCGCCCGTCCACGCGGCCCGACGCGCTTGCGCCCCAGATGCGTGCGGATCGCGCCGCGCGGGCGCGTCCGTTGGGAATTGCCGTTGTTGCCCGCGGGGGTGGACGGATGCCTCATGGCGGCGGACTCCTTGCTCGGTTCCCGTGCAGCGTGCATCGAAGGTCGTCGTGGAACGACGGTGCGCGGCTCGCATGTTGCGACCGTCGGGAGTCGACGCGAGTTCCGGTGCGCGAGCGCGAGAAATCGAGCGCTTGTCGGGGATCACCGACAGTCCCGCTGCGGCGCATCAGCGGATGCCGACGACCTTGTGCGATTGGATCGACAGGCGCCAGCGCGGGTGCGCGAGGCAGTACGCGACGGCCGCGCGCGTGTTCGCGTCGCGCGCCGCCCCGTCCATGGGCTGCAGGAAGAAATGGCGGAAGGCCAGGCGCTCGAAGCGCTCGGGTGGCGCTTTCGGTTGCGGAAAGACGAGCTTGAGCTCGTCGCCGGCGGCGAGCGCGAGCGGCGCGTCCGACTTGGGGCTCACGCACAGCCAGTCGATGCCCGTGGGCGCGGCCACTGTGCCGTTGGTCTCGACCGCGATGCGGAAACCTTTCGCATGCAAGGCCTGCACGAGCGGCGCATCGAGCTGAAGCAACGGCTCGCCGCCGGTGCACACGACGAAGCGATGCTCGTGCCCGGCGGTCGGCCAGGCGTCCTCGATGGCGCGGGCGAGCGCTCGCGCGTCGGCGAAGCGCCCGCCGCCGTCCCCATCGGTCCCGACGAAGTCCGTGTCGCAGAAATCGCACACGGCCGAGGCGCGATCGGCCTCGCGCCCGGACCACAGGTTGCAGCCGGCGAAGCGGCAGAAAACCGCGGGCGTGCCGGCGTTCGCGCCTTCGCCCTGCAGCGTGTAGAAGATCTCCTTGACGCCGTACACGCTGCGCCGCTTTCCCCGGCTCAGTCGGCCTGCATGTGCGCCTGCCTGGCCAGGCGGCCGAGCCGCTCGCGCTCGTTGTCGATGAACTTCACGTACTCGGCGAGCGAGTAGGGCGCGGGCTCGATGCCGGTCGGAGTGAGCTTGTCGGCGAACTCCTTGCTCTTCACCACCTCGAGCAGGGCCGCGTTCATCTTCTCGAGGATCGGCTGCGGCGTGCCCTTCGGCGCGAACAGGCCCGCCCAGTGCGTGATGTCGACGTTCGGGAAGCCGGCTTCCTTGGTGGTCGGGATGTTCGCAGCCGCGGTGATGCGCTTCGAATAGGTCGTGGCCAGCGCCTTGAGCTTGCCCGCCTGGATCTGCGGGATCACCACGATGCTCGCCTCCGACGTCGCGCTGGTGTTGTTCGAGATCACCGCGAGCACGCCTTCGCTGCCGCTCTTGTACGGGACGATGTTGATGTTCGGGATGCCGCTTTCCTTGAGCATCTCCGCCACGAAATGCGGCGTGCTCGCGGTGCCGGCGGTCGACCAGTTCACGCCCTTGTCGCCCTGCGACTTCGCCCACGCGGCGAATTCCTTCAGGTTGTTCGCGGGCACGCTCGGGTTCACCACGATCACCGAAGGAGCGAGGGCGATCATGCCGACGGGAACGATGTCGCTGTCCTGGTAGGGCAGGTCCTTGCGCACGAAGCTGTTGGTGACGATTCCCGCGGCGCCCACCAGGAACGTGTAGCCGTCGGGCTTGGCGTGCGCGACGTAGGCCGTCGCGATGGCCGCGCCCGCGCCCGGTTTGTTCTCGATGATCACCGGCTGGCCGAGCTTCTTCGCGACGCCCTCGGCCGCCGCGCGGCCCATGAGGTCGTTCGCACCGCCGGGCGCGAAGCCGACGATGAAGTGGATCGGGTGGTCGGGCCACTCCGCGCGCGCGGGCAGCGCGAAGGCGGCCACCGCAGCGAGAGCGCCGAAGAGAGAGACGAGGCGTTTGCGATTCATGACGGTCGCTTTCTTCTGGAGGGACGTTGTCGGGGAACCGCCTATTATAAAAGGCCTTGACCCGCTCCTTGCTGCATGGCAGCATCGGGCCATTCGCATTCCACACGGATTTCTTCGATCACGATGATGGCGATCAACCACCCGGCCTTCGAGCAGCGCGCGCTTCGCCGCGCCCTGCGCGCATGCCCGTGGCGCGTCGCCAAACGACTGGATGCATCCGGGGGACCGGCGCAGTAGCCTCTTTCGAGGATCGCCAAGGCCCGGAGATTCGCAAGGACTCCGGGCTTTTTGCTTCTGGCGTCGGGTGTTGTGGCAGGACCGGCAACTTCGCGGGCTGTGCGCGGCTCGCCTAACGAGGATTTCGGGTTGCCGCCCGGCCCGTGTCGAGGGTCACCTCTGCGCGGTGGACGGGTTCGATGACGGAGCCGCCGGCCGCGAGGCCGGCGGCGGTCAGAAACGCTAGCGCAACCGGGCGGCGAGCTTCTCGGTCTCGCGCGCGAGCAGCATGACGTCCACGCCCACCGCGGTGAACGTCGTGCCCCACTCCATGTAGCGCCGCGCGGAGGCGTCGTCGGTGGCGAGGATGCCCGCAGCCTTGCCGCACGCGCGGATGCGCTTCACCGCGTCCTGGATCGCGGCCTGCACCTGCGCATGCTGGATCTCGCCGACGCGTCCCAGGCCCGCAGCGAGGTCGGCCGGGCCGATGAACACGCCGTCGACGCCATCCTCGCGCGCGATCGCCTCGAGGTTGTCGAGCCCGCGCCGCGTCTCGATCTGCACGAGCAGGCACAGCTGCTCGCTCGCGCGCTTCGCATAGTCCGCCACGCGGCCGAAACGCGTGGCGCGCGTCACGCCGGCCACGCCGCGCACGCCGCGTACCGGGAAGCGCATCGCCGCGACGGCCGCGGCCGCCTCCTCGCGCGTCTCGACGTACGGCACCAGCAGCGTCTGCGCGCCGATGTCGAGATGGCGCTTGATGAGCACTTTGTCGTTCCACGCGGGGCGCACGATCGGTGCGACCGGGTAGGGCGCGACCGCCTGCAGCTGCAGCAGCGTGTTGTCGACCTCGTTGGGGGAGTGCTCGGTGTCGATGAGAAGCCAGTCGAAGCCGGAGCCGGCCACGATCTCCGCGGCGTATGGGTTGGCGAGGGAGACCCAGAGGCCGAGCTGCTGGCGGCCCGCGAGCAGGCCCTGGCGGAAGGTATTGACGGGAAGATCCATTGGAAACGTCTTGGGGTCTAAGGGTGAGCGCATACTAGCGCGGCTGCGGTTTTTTCGCCCCGCGCGATTTTTTCGTCCACGTAGGATTCGTCTGATAGGCAGCCTGCCGACGCATGAAGGAGACTTCTCTGGTAATCCCCAGGAGGAGCTGGCTCATGACTTACGAATACGACTTCGAGATGGTCAAGCGTGCATACGCCGAGATGGCCCGGCGCGCCCGCGAGAAGGACGAAGTACGCCGGCTACCGCGCAACGGCATGCCGTCGCAGCCGTTGCCGTCGGACAACGAGAACCGCACCCGGCAGCCGTTCCCCGCCTGACCCGCTTTCCCATTGCGCGAAAGACCCCGCCGCGGCGGGGTTTTTTGTTTTCGGGGCGAACCCGCGCGCGGTCGCGCAGTCTTCCGGCAAGGAGGAACGTTCGTGCGCAGACTCGCCCCCTTCGCGCGCCTCGCATTGCGCGCGTTCGTCTTCACGCTCTTCGCTTGCGCTCGCGCATCGGCCGCGATCGCGCCATCGGAGCCGGGCGCCGCGGCCTTGCGCGCGCAGTTCGAGCGCATCCACGGCGAGGACCCGACCGCGTTCGGCCGCCCGGTGCACATCGTCTCGCACGACGTGGACAACCACCTGCAAGGCGAAGTGTTCGCGCTCGTCAAGCATCCGTTCGCCGAGGTCGAGCGCGGTCTGAACGACGCGCACGAGTGGTGCGAGGTGATGATGCTGCCGTTCAACACGACCCATTGCCAGGTCGAGGCGAGCGGCGGCCGCACCGAGCTCACCATGTTCATCGCCGCGCGCAAGAACGCGACCGCCCGGGATTCCTATCGCGTGAGGTTCGGATACCGCGTCGAGGCGCAGGGCGCGGAGTACATGCGCATCACGCTCGCCGCCGCCGAGGGCCCGTTCGGCACGCGCGACTACCACATCGCGCTCGAGGCGGCGCCGCTCGACGCCGAGCGCTCGATCGTGCACCTTTCGTATGCCTACGCGTACGGCACACTTTCGCGCATGGCGATGCAGACGTATCTCGCGACCGTCGGCGCGCCGAAGGTCGGCTTCAGCGTCGAGGGGCGCGAGGACGACGGGCGGCCGCGGCTGGTGCACGGCATGCGCGGCGTGATCGAGCGCAACACCATGCGCTACTTCCTCGCGATCGAGGCGTACCTCGACACGCTCGCCGCGCCGGAGGGCGAGCGCCTCGACCGCCGGTTGCGCGCCTGGTTCGATGCGACGGAGCAGTACCCGCGGCAGCTGCACGAGATGGACCGCGGCGAATACCTCGCGCTCAAGCGGCGCGAGTACGGCGAGCTGAGCGCGATGCTTTGAGGCGGCGCTAGCCGCGTCCGACGAACGGCATCTTCGTCGCCATGATGGTCATGAACTGCACGTTGGCGTCGAGCGGCAGGCTCGCCATGTAGACGATCGCGCTCGCGACGTGCTTCACGTCCATGCGCGGCTCGACCTTCATCTCGCCGGTGGCCTGCATCACGCCTTTCGTCATGCGCTCGGTCATCTCGGTCGCGGCGTTGCCGATGTCGATCTGGCAGCACGCGATGTCGTCCTTGCGTCCGTCGAGCGAGATGGTCTTGGTGATGCCGGTGACGCCGTGCTTGGTCGCGGTGTAGGCGATCGCGAGCGGGCGCGGCGCGTGCGCGGAGATCGAGCCGTTGTTGATGATGCGCCCGCCCTTCGGCGCCTGCGCCTTCATCAGGCGGATCGCCTCCTGGCAGCACAGGAACGTGCCGGTGAGGTTCGCGGCGACGACGGCCTGCCATTTGTCGAACGGCAGGTCCTCCATCGGCATCGCGGGCGCGCCCATGCCCGCGTTGTTGAACAGCAGGTCGAGGCGGCCGAAGCGCTCCTTGGTCTTCGCGAACAGGTTCTTCACCGAGGCGGGATCGCCCACGTCGGTCGGCACGGCGAGGGCGCGGTCGGGTGCGCCCGATTCCGCGAGCGCCTTCTCGAGCGGCTCGGCGCGGCGCCCCGCGAAGGACACGCACCACCCCTCCTTCACCAGCGCGAGGGCCGCGGCCTTGCCGATGCCCGTGCCCGCTCCCGTGACGACCGCGACCTTGCGCGTGCCCATGCGACTTCCTCCCTCGTTGTTCCTATCGTTGGGGCGCGCCCTCAGTCCACCGCCGCGATCGCCGTGCGCAGCGTCGACACCATCTGGTCGATGTGCGCATCCTCGACGATGAGCGCGGGCGCGAGCGCGATGATGTCGCCGGTCTGGCGCACCAGCACGCCCTTCTCGTAGCAGCGCAGGAACACGTCGAACCCCCGCGCGCCGGCCACCCCGCCGCGCGGCGCGAGCTCCAGCGCGCCCACGAGCCCGTGGTTGCGGATGTCGACGATGTGCTTCGTGCCGCGCAGCGAATGCAGCGCCGCCTCGAGCTTGGGCGCCATGCGCGCGCCGCGTGCGAAGAGGTCTTCGTCCTCGTAGAGCTGCAGCGTGGCGATGCCCGCCGCGCACGCGAGCACGTGCGCCGAATACGTGTAGCCGTGGAAGAGCTCGATCGCGCCGGCCGGTCCGGCCATGAACGCCTGGTAGATGTCGTTGGCCGCGATCACGCCGCCCATCGGCACCGACCCGGAGGTCACGCCCTTGGCGAACGTCATCATGTCCGGCTCGACGCCGTAGACCTGCGAGGCGAACGCGCCGCCCATGCGGCCGAAGCCGGTGATCACCTCGTCGAAGATGAGCAGGATGCCGTGCTTGCGCGTGATCTCGCGCAGGCGCTCGAGGTAGCCGCGCGGCGGGATCAGCACGCCGGTCGAGCCCGCCATCGGCTCGACGATCACGGCGGCGATGGTCGATGCATCGTGCAGCGCCACCAGACGCTCGAGCTCGTCGGCGAGGTGCGCGCCCCATTCCGGCTGGCCGCGCGTGTACGCGTTCTTCTCGAGGTTGTGCGTGTGCGGCAGGTGGTCGACGCCGGGCAGCATGGCGCCGAACATGCGGCGATTGAGCGGGATGCCGCCCACGGAGATGCCGCCGAAGCCCACGCCGTGGTAGGCGCGCTCGCGGCCGATGAGTCGCGTGCGCCCGCCCTCGCCGCGCACGCGATGGTAGGCGAGCGCGATCTTCAACGCGGTGTCGACCGCTTCCGAGCCGGAGTTGCAGAAGAACACGTGGTCGAGGCGCGCGGGCGCGATCTCCACCAGGCGGCGCGCGAGCTCGAAGGCGAGCGGCTGGCCCATCTGGAACGACGGCGAGTAGTCCATCGTCGCCGCCTGCTTCTGGATCGCCTCGACGATCGGCTTGCGGCAGTGGCCGGCATTGCAGCACCACATCCCCGAGAAACTGTCGAGCAGGCGGCGGCCGTCGTCGGTGGTGTAGTACATGCCCTCGGCCTTGACCACCATGCGCGGCGCCGCCTTGAACTGGCGGTTCGCGGTGAAGGGCATCCAGTACGCCTCGAGATCGGTGGTGGCGAGATGCGCGGCGTCGGAGAGCAGGGCCATGGCGGATTCCTCCTGGAGATCGCCAATTTTAGCGCGCCATCGCGGATCGGCCGTTTGCGCCGCCGGCTCGAGAGGCGGGCGGCGGCGCGCGATGCCGCGCGGTTGTCATCCGCGCACGTGGTTGCGGCGTTGTTTCGGCACGGAGGTGAGCCATGAAAAAGCTGATCGTCGGAAGCTTGCTCGCGGCCGGCATGGCGGCGTTCGCGCTGCCGGCGTCCGCGCACGTCGGTGTGGGTTTCTACGTGAACGCCGCGCCGCCCGCGCCGGTGTACGAGGTGGTGCCCGCGCCGCGCGTGGGTTGGGTGTGGGTTCCGGGTTATTGGTCGTGGCGCTACGGCGCGTACGCGTGGGTGCCGGGCCATTGGGTACGCGAGCGCGTGGGCTATGTCTACGAGCCGCCGCGCTGGGTCGGGTACGGCCCGCGTTGGGGCTTCGTGGTCGGCGGATGGCACGCCGGCCGCTGGCATCGCTGGTGAGCTTCACCGGCCGAATCGCGGCGGCGTGCCCGCGCGCACGTCGCCGTCGTCTTCCACTGACGCCGTTGTAGCGGCGCGCCGCGCGCCGCAGAATTTTTTTTGGAGCGCGCGCGTAAAAGCTTCGTCGCATCGCGCGTTCACCCTCTCAGGGCATGGTCAAGGGCGTGGCATGCGCCTTGCTGCGAGTCTTTTCGCAAGCACCAATCAACCAACCCTAGGAGGACAGCCCATCATGCGCAAACTCGCGCCCGTTTTCTTCTCGTCCGTGTTCCTGTTGGCGAGCGGTTCCGCCCTGGCCCTCGGCGACATGCACAAGAACAAGACCAACAAGAACGACCAGACGTCGCAGACCTACAACAGCTCGTCCACCCCGTCGTCCTCGGCTTCGACCGCCCCGTCGAGCTCCAGCTCGACGATGGGCTCCTCGAGCACCAGCCCGAGCTCGAGCGGCATGAGCTCCAGCTCGCCGTCGGCCTCGGGCAGCGCGTCGAGCTACGGCAGCGGCAGCGCCGCGGCTCCGTCGACCAGCACCTCGTCGACGAGCGACGACACGGCGACCTCGTCGAAGTCGAAGAAGCACCTGTCGCGCAACGACGAGCGCTGCGACGCGACCAAGCACACGGTCGTGCCGAGCGATTGCAAGAAGGCCGGCAGCAGCGATGCGGCGACCAACTCCTCGGCGAACACGCCGACCGGCTCGAACCTCTCGAGCGGGTCCGCGGGCGGTACCGGGTCCGCGGCCTCGGGCGCGGCGGGCAGCTCCGGCAGCCCGTCGGGCTCCGGATCGGCCGGTGGCGCGTCGGGTGCGTCGGGCGCGTCGGGCTCCGGCGCGGCCGGCTCTTCCGGCTCCGCGAAGTAACCGGCGGCGCGGGCAAGCACGCTCCGACGCGCTGCGTCGGCCGATTCCGACGTCGAGGTCGGAAACCGACCGGCAGAGCGCGCCGGACGCGCGCGTTATCGTGGAAGCAACCATCGAAGCGGAACGAGGAGGCGGATCATGTGGACACGGCGTTTGCTCCTGGCGACCCTGGTCGCGGCCGCGGCGATGACGCTCCCGCGTCACGTCCCCGCGTCCTGGAACGTCGGGGCCGGCTTCGGCGCCACGCACGTGGCGTTCACGTCGCTCCGCTGAGCCGCTTCCCCGCCACACGATGCCGGCGCCTCGGGCGCCGGTTTTTTTTGGGTGTGTCGCGCCGCGCCGAATGTCAGCCGAAACGGACTGCAGAAAGCGCGCCACGCTGGCAGTCCGCGCGCGAGCGTCGCGCTAACTTGGAGCCATGACGCTTCGCATCGCGGAGGACGCACCGTGAACATGACGCAGCGAATGATATCGGCGGGCTTCGCGCTCGCCGCCATGACGATCGCGACGGTGCCCGCGCTCGCCTTTTCGGTTTGGCCCGACGTGGACTTCGCGTGGTACGCGAACGTGGGCAAGCCCACGGCCACCATGGAAGTGCCGACGTCGATCACCGCTCCCGCCACCGCGGGACGCAACTACATGTTCCCGCCCGGCCAGGCCGAGACGATCGAGCCCCCCGTCGTCGCGCAGGCGCGCCCGCAGCAGGGAAGCATCAGCGCCACGCGCAACCGCGCCTTCACCGACGAACGCAACGCGCAGCCCGATCGCGTGCCGTCCGCGACGCCGGAAGCCTACCCGCCCGATTCGCAACGCAGGTAGCCACCGGCAACTCTGACCTGCTCTTGACCGGCCGGAGAGATCCCGCCGGTCTTTTTTTTTGCCATTTCGCCCCGACCTGAGAGGCTCGCGCCGCAATTCAGGTATCCTTTCGCCTCCTCCGCGTCACCTCCGCAAAGCAATTCCGATGGCCCAGTACGTCTACACCATGATCAAGGTGGGCAAGGTCGTTCCGCCCAAGCGCCAGATCCTCAAGAACATCTCGCTCTCCTTCTTCCCCGGCGCGAAGGTGGGACTGCTCGGATTGAACGGCTCGGGCAAGTCGACGCTGCTCAAGATCATGGCCGGCCTCGACAAGGACTACGAGGGCGAGGCGATCCCGATGCCCGGCATCCGCGTGGGCTACCTGCCGCAGGAGCCGCAGCTCGAGCCCGGGCACACCGTGCGCGAGGCGGTCGAGGAAGGCCTCGGCGAAGTATTCGCGGCCAAGCGCCGCCTCGAGCAGGTGTACGCCGAATACGCCGAGGCCGACGCGGACTTCGACAAGCTCGCCTCCGAGCAGGAGCGCCTCGAGAAGGTGCTCGCCTCCGCCGATGCCGACACGCTCGAGACGCAGCTCGAGGTCGCTGCCGACGCGCTGCGTCTGCCGCCCTGGGACGCGAAGGTCGAGGTGCTCTCCGGCGGCGAGAAGCGCCGCGTCGCGCTCTGCCGCCTGCTGCTGTCGAAGCCCGACATGCTGCTGCTCGACGAGCCCACGAACCACCTCGACGCCGAGAGCGTGGAATGGCTCGAAGGCTTCCTCGAACGGTTCCCCGGAACGGTGGTCGCGGTCACGCACGACCGCTACTTCCTCGACAACGCCGCCGAGTGGATCCTCGAGCTCGACCGCGG
>CAYOGL010000058.1:0-5587 GCA_964403515.1 uncultured Burkholderiales bacterium
GAGTCGAACGGCTCGTCGTCGATGGCCTCGGTGTGCGGCGGCTGCCTCTCGCTGATGGACGCGGGCGTGCCGCTCAAGGCGCACGTGGCCGGCATCGCGATGGGCCTCATCAAGGAAGGCTCGCGCTTCGCGGTCCTCACCGACATCCTCGGCGACGAGGACCATCTCGGCGACATGGACTTCAAGGTCGCGGGCACCGAGCGTGGCATCACCGCGTTGCAGATGGACATCAAGATCAACGGCATCACCAAGGAGATCATGAAGGTCGCGCTCGACCAGGCGAAGGAAGGGCGCATGCACATCCTCGGCATCATGAAGCAGGCCGTGCCGGGCCCGCGCGAGGAGCTCTCCGAGCACGCCCCGCGCGTGATGAAGATGAAGATCAACCCGGACAAGATCCGCGAGGTGATCGGCAAGGGCGGCAGCGTCATCCAGGCGCTCACGCGCGAGACCGGCACCACGATCGACATCGAGGACGACGGCACGATCTCCATCGCCTGCCTCTCGGAAGAAGCGGGCAAGGCCGCGATGGACCGCATCAAGGCGATCACGGCGGAGGTCGAGGTCGGCAAGGTGTACGAGGGACCGGTGCTGCGCCTGCTCGACTTCGGCGCCATCGTGCAGCTGCTGCCCGGCAAGGACGGCTTGCTGCACATCTCGCAGATCGCCCACGAGCGCGTGAACAACGTCTCCGACTACCTGAAGGAAGGGCAGATCGTGAAGGTCAAGGTGCTCGAGGCCGACGACAAGGGCCGGGTGCGGCTCTCGCGCAAGGCGCTGCTCGACCCGCCGTCCAAGAAGGAGGAGCCCTCGCCGCCCCCGGCGCCGGCCGAATCGACGTCGCACTGACTTCTTCCCCTGCGTTGCCGTCCCTCCCGTTACGGGAGGGTTGGGCAGGGGGGCATGAGAGGGTAAAATCGCCGCTCTCGGGGTGTAGCGCAGTCTGGTAGCGCACTTGCTTTGGGAGCAAGATGTCGGGGGTTCGAATCCCTCCACCCCGACCCGATTCGACGGAAGCGCCCGTAGCTCATCCGGATAGAGCACCGGCCTTCTAAGCCGGGGGTAACAGGTTCGAATCCTGTCGGGCGCGCCAGGATTTGCAGCAACGGTTTCAGCGGTGGACGTAGCTCAGCTGGTAGAGTCCCGGATTGTGATTCCGGTTGTCGTGGGTTCGAGTCCCATCGTCCACCCCATCTCCCGAAAGCCCGCCATGCGCGGGCTTTCTGCTTTTCCGCGCTAGCGCACGCCGCGTTCGTTCAGGAACGGCCCGTACTTGCGGTCGGATCCGAGGATGTGATGGTTCAGCCAGTCGCGCAGGAAGCGCATCGTCTCGACGCTGAGGCTGCCCGGCTGGTGCCCGTAGCGCGCCTGCAGGTCCTTCGCCTGCGCGGTGAGCGCCGCGTGCAGCGCCGCGTCCGGATAGCGATGCTCGCGGAAGAGCCGCTCCTCGGTCGCGAAGTGATAGGCGATGTACTGCACGAGCTCGCCGAGGATGGCCGCCATCACGGTCTTGCCCTGGCCGACCTTCATCGCATCGTAGAGCCGATTCACGAGATCGATGAGCTTGCGATGCTGCTCGTCGATCTCGCTGATGTTCACGCTGTATTCCGCTTTCCATTCGAGCAACGGCATGTCGATCCTCCGCATCGGGTTCGATGCGCCGAGAATTCGCATGGCGCCGCCGCGGGCGCTGTGCAATTGCGCACAAAACGAACGACACATCGCGCGGACTTGATCCGGTTCAAGGCGACGGCGCGGAAGAGCGCGCCCCGATGGCTGCCTCAGGTCCGATGGCGCATCAACCGTTGCTGCTCGCGCTGCCACTCCCGCTCGCGCTCGGTCTGGCGCTTGTCGTGCTGCTTCTTGCCCTTGGCGAGGCCGATCTCGAGCTTCACGCGCCCCTTGGTGTAGTGCAGGTCGAGCGGCACCAGCGTGTAGCCGCGCTGCTCGACCTTGCCGATGAGCTTGCGGATCTCGTCGGCGTTGAGCAGCAGCTTGCGGCTGCGCGTGGGGTCCGGATGGATGTGGGTCGAGGCGGTCGGCAGCGGGCTGATGTTCATGCCGATGACGAACGGCTCGGCCGACTTCAGCACCACGTAGGCGTCGCGCAGCTGCACCCGCCCGGCGCGGATCGCTTTCACTTCCCAGCCCTCGAGCACGAGGCCGGCTTCGTAGCGCTCCTCGACGAAGTAGTCGTGGAACGCCTTGCGGTTGTCGACGATGGACATGCGCCTAGTTTACCGGCCCGGCCCCGCCCCGCAGCCCGATAGAATGGAGCCATGGCGACCGTCCGCAAATCCGTGCTCGTGAGCCGCCCCGCGAGCGAGCTCTACGAGCTCGTGGAGCACTGCGAGGACTACCCGCAGTTCCTGCCGTGGTGCTCGGCGGTGACGATCTCCGAGCGTACGGCGGACATCACTCGCGCGCGGCTCGACATCGACTACCACGGGCTGAAGAGCCACATCGGGACGCGCAACGTGAAGCGTGCTCCCGAGCGCATCGACCTCGAGTTCGTCGAGGGACCGTTCCGCCATTTCCACGGGCACTGGCGCTTCGTCCCGCTGGGCGCGGATGGCTGCCGAGTGGAGTTCGCGCTCGACTACGCGTTCTCGAACGTGGCGCTCGAGGCGATGCTCGGACCCGTGTTCGGCCACATCATCGAGACGCTGGTCGACCGGTTCGTGGCGCGGGCCGAGAAGCTCGAGACGCCGCGGCGGCATCGGCGCACCGGACGCGGATAGATGCGCGTATCGGTCGTCGTCGCGTGCCGTGAACGCCAGGTGGTGATCGCGCTCGAGCTGCCGGAAGGCAGCCGCGTCCGCGACACGCTCGCTGCACCGGCCGTGCGTGCGGAGCTCGGCAACGTGGCGACGGGCGAAGAGCTCGTGGTGGGCATCTGGTCGCGCCGCTGCCCCATGGACAGTCCGCTGCGCGAGGGAGATCGCGTGGAGATCTACCGGCCGTTGCGCGCCGATCCCAAGGCGATGCGCCGCGAGCGCGCGCGGCTCAAGCCCTCGACTCGACCTCGAAGCCGGCCCTGATCCAGTCCGCGCCCTTGCGCATGATGCGGTTCAGGCAGACGCGATACTCACCGTCGTCCAGCCGGAGCAGATAGCGGTCGCCGACGCGGAAATCGCCGATCGGCACGAGGATCGCATCGAGCTTGCCGCTGGTGTCGTTGCCGGGCAGGTAGAGCGCGGCCACCGGCGAGCCTTCGCCGCGCCGCCCGAGCTGCACCAGGATCGGGCGGTAGGCGAGCACCTCCACGCCGACGAGCATCTCCGCGCGCTCGGGATTGGGCTGCTTGCGCACGATCGTGCCGACGATCCAGCCGCCGGTCGCATGGTTGCGCAACCCGATGATGCCGTTCAAGAGCAGCGGCTCGCTCGAGGAGCGGTCGACGAGCAGCCCGAAGCCGCGCGAGCTGAGGTCGTAGACGCGCCAGCGCTCCACCTCCGGATCCGCGCCGCTCGCCTCGACGCTCGCCGAGACGATGCGGGGGTCGCTCGCGAGGCGCGTGAGGTCGGCCGGCGAGGCCTCGATCATCTCCATGCCCGCGAGCGCCGGGCGGGGACGCGGCGGATGGGAGGCCGCCGAATCGCGGCTCTTCCGGATGACGCGTTCGATGCCGAGCACCACGTCCACCTCGCGGTCCTCGAAATGCTGGCGCTCCTCGATGCGGTTCTCGCCCGCGGCGAGCAACGCGCGGTGCAGCTTCTCGACGAGAGCGAGGAGGGCGACGTGCTCCTCCACCGCGAAGGCGGCGAGCCGCGCGTCGCCGAGGGCGAGGCGGCCCTGGCGCAGCGCCGAGCGCACCTCCTCGATCTGGGTCGCCAGCGCGTCGGCGCGAAGGTAGCGCAGGCTCTCCCCGGAGCGATCGCGGCGTACGAGCGCGAGGCCCGAGTCCGATGCGAGGTCCACGTAGAGCACGTGCTGGCGCGGCGCGTATTGCGTGTCGAGGCAATAGTCCTCGCACCACGACGAGAGCCACGCCTCGGCGATCTCGATCTGCGGCTTCGAGGCGCTGCCGGTGTTGAGCAGGTCGAGCAGCAGGGTGCGCAGGTAGAGCGACTGCACCGACGGCCTGAATGCGCGGTCCGTGTCGTGCAGGATGAAGGGCATCTGCGAAAAGCCCTCGGCGTCGGCGAGCGCGTAGAGCGCGTGCATCTGCTTCCACGGCGCGGAGCGTCCCGGCTCGTGGAGCAGCGCGCCCCATTTCATGTACGCGTGGATCGCGTTGATCGCGAGGCCGGTCACGCGGGCGATCGCCTCGAGGCCCTCGCGCTCGTCGCGCCATGCGTTGCGGTAGCGCACGAAGCGTTGCAATGCGTTCGCGGTCTCGAGCCAGATGCGCTGCGCGGTGAGCGCGAAGCCGCGCTCGTCCTCGGCGGCGTCGAAAGGCTCGCGCAGGAAGTCGAGCCCGTCGATGGCGAGGAGCGCCTGGAAGCGATCCTCGATGCGTACCAGCCGGCGCAGGCGCTCAGCGGTGAAGGCCTGGCCGTCGCGCCCGCATTCGCGCACCGCGGCGAGGAACCCCCCGAGCGTGCGCGCGTCGCGCAGCGTGGGCGCGGCGAGCAGCGGATCGGATTCGACGCTCGCGTTCATCTCACGCGACGTTGAAGATCTCGACCGCGCGCAGCGCCGGGATCGGGTTGGGCTGCAGATCCTCCTCGCGCACTCCGGCACCGGCCATCACGCTCGCGCGCAGCCGCTGGCCGAGCGCTTCCTGCTCGTCGCTCGCGCCGGCGTGCAACCAGTCCTCGGTGGCCGGATCGGGCGGCAGGTCGGAGGCGAAATCGAGCGATTCCACGCCCTCGTTCGTCGTCTCCTCACGGTAGAGCGCGTTGTCCGGATCGATCGAGGCGCCGAAGTAGCACACCTTGCGCCATTCCGGCCGCTCGCCGTGCTGCTCGTGGAAGCGCGCCGCGAGCTCGGCGAACGCGGACGTGAGCCGCTGGCGGCGGTAGATCTCGAACAGGGCGAGCCACGGCGCGACCTGCGCGGGATGGCGCTCGATCGCGAGCTGCAGCAGCTCCATCGCGGGCAGCGCGGAGCCGTCCTCGTAGAACAGCCGCGCACCCTTGACGACGGAATCCGCGTCGTCGAGGTCGATGGCGCCGCTCGCGACCTCGGGGAAGCGCTCGGCGATGTAGCGGCGACGCGCTTCCTCCTGCTCCTCGGGCGTGGATGGAATCGCCACGCGGATCTCGGGAGGACGGGCGCTCGCGTCCTGCGCTTCGAGCTCGGCACCGGGCTCTTCCGTCGACGTCCCGGAGCTGAGCATCGCGTCGAAATCGGTTTGCGCTTCGGCCGGGCGTCCGGCGCGTGCGCGTGCCACGAGCCACAGTGCCAACAGCACGAGCACCGTGCCGCCGAGGGCCACGACCAGGCGCGGGCTCTGGGCGAGGTCGCTCGCGCGATCGAGAACCGAGGCGCTCGGCGCTCGCGACGCCGCGCGCGCAGGCACCGCGTGTGCCGTCGTCGACGGTGAGGCCGCGACATCGGGAGCGGGTTGCATCTTCGGGGCCGGCGTCGGTGCCTTCGGCGTCGCGGACGCCTTCGGCCCCGCCGCGGGTTCCTTCGGCGC
>CAYOGL010000058.1:5687-10900 GCA_964403515.1 uncultured Burkholderiales bacterium
CGCGGGTTCCTTCGGCGCCGCAGCAGCGGTCTGGACCGCAGCGCTCTCGACGGATGCGGACACTGGCATCGGGGGTGAAGACTGCGCAGGCGCCGAGGGCGGCAGCGACGCGAGCTTCAGCTGCAGCTCGGTCACGCGTGCCTGCAGTTGCGCGACCTCGTGGCGCATCGCGAGCATCGCGGCCACCGCGTCGTCGTCATCGAGCATGCGCACCCGCTCGCGTAGCGCGGCGCGGTCGCGCTCGCTCATCGTGCGGCTCGCCGAAAGGTCGAGCACCGGGCCCGACAGCTTCAGGGCGAACCCCGCGTCGTTCCCACGCGTGCGCGGGGCGGGTGACGACTCGGCTGCCGCGCTCGCAGCGGGCGTTGCGCGCGTCTTGCGCAGCCCGCTTTCGCGAGCGGCGTCGCGCTTGCGTTGCCCGGAGGGCACTTCGTCCGTCGCATTCGCGGCCAACCGCGGGGGGCCTGCATGGCGGCGTGCTGGCGATACGCCATCGGTTGCGCGCGCGCTCGAGCGGGCGAAGTGGCGCAGGTCCGGCAGGGCGACCGCCGTCCCCGCCGGGATCGGTGCATCGGGAGCGAGCGCGAGGTTGGCCTCGTGCAGCGCGCGCGTGTAATCGCGGCGTGCCGCGGCATCCTTCGGGAAGATGGTTTGCGCAATTCCGGCGAGCGTGTCGCCCGGCTCGGCGGGAAGCTGCGCGATCGCGGACATCGGTGTCACGGCCGCTTGCGCGGGCAATTCGATCGAGTAGTCGCGGCTGTCGCGCTGGTCGCCACAACCGAAGGCCACGCGCAATGCGAGCGCGCGCTGGTCGAGCGGCACGATCGAGCGCAACAGCAGGTTCGTGCCGTGGGCCGAGCGGCGCAGCTCGAGCGTCGCCTCGCGCCAGAGCGGGCTCGAGGGCGCGTCCGTGCGGCCCACGGAGAAACAGGCGGCGCGAACCGTTTCACCGGGGGCGATCGTCACGGGAATGCGCGCCTCGAGCGGCGCACCCTGGATCGAGCGCACCTCGATGTCGCCGAGCCCCAGGGCGAAGGCGGACGGCGCGAGCCACGCCAGCGCCGCGGCGGTCGTCGCCCGGCGTGCGCGGCGCGACGGCGCGTTCACGTCGGCTCAGGCCGGGGACCGGCGCAATCGAGGGCCGCGCGAGCTCACTTCTCGCACGCCTCGTCCATCTCCTTCTTGGCCTTGGTGCGCGCCGCCGCGATCTCGTCGTCGCTCATGTATTCGCGCTCGCCGTTCTTGTACTGCAGGATGCGCCCGCCCTGGTCGTAGGTCCGGTAGGCCTCGCGCGCCTGCTCGCAGCGCAGCTGCTTCGCCTTCGCCTCCTCGGCCTTGCGCTGCTCCTCCTTCTCCTTCGCGGCCTCCTTCTCGCGGCCCTTCTGCAGCGCCTTGTCGCGCTCGACGAAGCTTTCGCCCTTCGCGGCCGGTGGCGGCGGCGGCGCGATGTGCAGCGTCTTCGCCTCACCCTTCGGCGGCGGCTGGTCGGAGTACACGGTCTTGCCGTCCTTGTCGACGTACTTGTAGAGCTCGGCCCCGGCGAGCGGTGCGACGGCGCACGCGACGGCGAGGATGATCAGGCGTTTCATCGGTCTTGTCCTCCCTGCATCACTTCACGGCCGGATAGGCCAGTTGCTCGAGCCCGAGCTGCGCGAATTCGCTCGCGAGCCGCGCGTGCGCAATCGCATCGTCATAATCGGCGGCCGCGATGGCGAGCCTCGCGGCCACGAGGTTCTCCCACGACTTGAGCCACAACGCACGCTTCGCGCGCGCGCGCTGCACGTCGGTCTCCGCCTGCGCCACCAACGCCTTCGCTTCTTCCATGCGCTGCGCCTGGTTCTGCGCGTGCGGCGCCACGGGATGCGGGGCGACGACCGTCGGCGTGGTCTCGGGAGCGGTCGGCGTGGCCGGCTCTTGCGGCGTCGCGCAAGCAGCCACCACGAGCGCCGGAACGGCCCACCAAAGACGTTGAGTATCAATCATTTACGATACCTTATCGAGAAAGCACTGGAGCGTCAAATCGCGTGCGCCGCCACGCTTGCCGATAGACCGCGCGTTGTCCGGGGTAGGACCCGCCGGTATAATCTCGTTTTGCGTCGGGAGTATTGAATGCGCGTCATCCAAAAAGCGCTCACTTTTGACGACGTCCTGCTCGTTCCCGCCCACTCGACCGTCCTTCCCCGCGAGGTCCGCCTCGCCTCCCGACTCACCCGCTCCATCGAGCTGAACATCCCGCTGCTTTCCGCCGCGATGGATACGGTGACGGAGGCGCGCCTCGCGATCGCGCTCGCGCAGGAAGGTGGCATCGGCATCGTCCACAAGAACATGTCGCCCGCCGCGCAGGCCGGCGAGGTCGCGAAGGTCAAGCGCTTCGAGAGCGGCGTCGTGAAGGAGCCGATCACCATCTCGCCCGACATGACGGTGCGGCAGGTGGTCGACATCACGAGCCGCAATCACATTTCGGGGCTGCCCGTGCTCGAGGGCCCGCGCGTGGTCGGCATCGTCACCAACCGCGACCTGCGCTTCGAGACCAACCTCGACCAGCCGGTCAAGAACATCATGACGCCGCGCGACAAGCTCGTGACCGTGCGCGAGGGCGCGAGCCTCGACGAGGCCAAGAGCCTCATGCACCGCCATCGCCTCGAGCGCGTGCTCGTGATCAACGGCGACTGGGAGCTGCGCGGGCTGATCACCGTGAAGGACATCCTCAAGTCGTCGGAGCACCCGGACGCTTGCAAGGACCAGTTCGGCCGCCTGCGCGTCGGCGCCGCGGTCGGCGTCGGCGAGGGCACCGAGGAACGCGTGGAGGCGCTGGTCGACGCGGGCGCCGACGTGGTCGTCGTCGACACCGCGCACGGGCACGCGCAGGGCGTTCTCGACCGCGTGAAGTGGGTGAAGCGCACCTATCCCGAGACCCAGGTCATCGGCGGCAACATCGCGACGCGCGATGCGGCGAAGGCGCTCGTGGATCACGGCGCCGACGGAGTGAAGGTCGGCATCGGTCCGGGCTCGATCTGCACGACGCGCATCGTCGCCGGCGTCGGCGTACCGCAGATCACCGCGATCCAGCACGTGGCCGAGGCGCTCGCGGGGAGCGGCATCCCGTGCATCGCCGACGGCGGCATCCGCTACTCCGGCGACATCGCGAAGGCCATTGCAGCCGGAGCGTCGGCCGTGATGCTCGGCAGCCTCTTCGCGGGCAGCGAGGAGGCGCCCGGCGAGATCGAGCTCTTCCAGGGCCGCTCGTACAAGGCGTATCGCGGCATGGGCTCGCTCGGCGCGATGCAGAAGGGCTCGAGCGACCGCTACTTCCAGGACGCCGAGATGAACGCCGACAAGCTCGTTCCCGAGGGCGTCGAGGGCCGCATTCCCTACAAGGGACCGGCCACCGCGATCGTCGTGCAACTCATGGGCGGGTTGCGGGCGAGCATGGGCTACACCGGCTGCCGCACGATCGACGAGATGCGCGCGAAGGCACAGTTCGTCGAGATCAGTTCCGCCGGCATGCGCGAATCGCACGTGCACGACGTGCAGATCACGAAGGAAGCGCCGAATTACCACATCGACTGACAAGATCCTCATCCTCGACTTCGGTTCGCAGGTCACCCAGCTCATCGCCCGGCGCGTCCGCGAGACGGGCGTCTACTGCGAGCTGCATCCGTACGACGTCGACGGCGAATTCGTCCGCGCCTTCAACCCCCGCGGCGTCATCCTCTCGGGAAGCCACGCCTCCGTCACGGAGGAGCAGACCGCGCGCGCACCGCAGGCCGTGTTCGAGCTCGGCGTGCCCGTGCTCGGCATCTGCTACGGCATGCAGACCATGGCCGCGCAGCTGGGCGGGACGGTCGAGGCCGGCAGGGTGCGCGAATTCGGCTACGCCGAGGTTCGTGTGCGCGGCCACTCGAAGCTCTTCGAAGGGATCCAGGACCGGGTGAACGAGAAGGGCGAGGCCTTTCTCGACGTGTGGATGAGCCACGGCGACAAGGTCACCACCCTGCCTTCCGGATTCAAGCTGATCGCGTCGAACCCGGTCTGCCCGATCGCCGGCATGGCCGACGAATCGCGCGGCTACTACGCCGTGCAGTTCCACCCCGAGGTCACGCATACGCGCAAGGGCAAGGAGATCTACGCGCGCTTCGTGCACGAGATCTGCGGCTGCGGCGCGAACTGGAACATGCCCTCGTTCGTGCCGCAGGCGGTGGAGCGCATCCGCCAGCAGGTCGGCAGTGAGGAGGTGGTCCTCGGGCTTTCCGGCGGCGTCGATTCGGCGGTGGCCGCCGCGCTGCTGCATCGCGCGATCGGCGACCAGCTCACGTGCATCTTCGTCGACACGGGATTGCTGCGCCTGAACGAGGGCGACCAGGTGATGGACACCTTCGCGAAGCACCTCGGGGTGAAGGTCGATCGCGTGAACGCGGAGGACGAGTTCTATGCCGCGCTCGCCGGCGTCGCGGACCCCGAGGACAAGCGCAAGATCATCGGCCGGCTCTTCGTCGACGTGTTCCAGCGCGAGGCGAAGAAGCTCGCCGGCGCGCGGTGGCTCGCGCAGGGCACCATCTATCCCGACGTGATCGAGTCGGCGGGCTCCAAGACCAAGAAGGCCGTGACGATCAAGTCGCACCACAACGTCGGGGGATTGCCCGAGACGCTGCACCTGAAGCTCCTGGAGCCGTTGCGCGAGCTCTTCAAGGACGAGGTGCGCGCGCTCGGCGTCGAGCTCGGGCTGCCGCGCGAGATGGTCTATCGCCATCCCTTCCCGGGTCCCGGCCTCGGAGTTCGCATCCTCGGCGAGGTGAAGCGCGAGTATGCGCAGCTGCTGCGCCGCGCCGATGCCATCTTCATCGACGAGCTGCGCGCCCACATCACCGACGAGGGCGTCACGTGGTACGACGAAGTGGCGCAGGCGTTCGCGGTGTTCCTGCCCGTGCGCTCCGTGGGCGTCATGGGCGACGGCCGCACGTACGACCACGTCGTCGCGCTGCGCGCCGTCCAGACCACCGATTTCATGACCGCGCACTGGGCGCCGTTGCCCTACGACCTGCTGGCCAAGGTCTCGAGCCGCATCATCAACGAAGTGCGCGGCATCAACCGCGTCACCTACGACATCTCCTCCAAGCCTCCCGCGACCATAGAGTGGGAGTAGATCGCTTGGAGGGCGGAGCAGGGGCCCCGCTTGCGGGGATGCGACCCCGGAAAGCGATCGCGGCCGACAC
>CAYOGL010000058.1:11000-18905 GCA_964403515.1 uncultured Burkholderiales bacterium
CGTCGAGGAGGCCGCCTCCCGGTCGAAGTATCCGAGGCCCCGCTTGCGGGGATGCGACCCCGGAAAGCGATCGCGGCCGACACCCTCCCGTAACGCCTCGCGTCGCGCGTCGCGGAGGCCGCCTCCCGCCACGTTGACGGCCGTCAACCGGGCGCGATTTTCCCCGGCGTTTCCCGGAATGCTCAAGGCGTGGACACCCGCGTTGGCGAGAATCTGACCGTTCGGCCGAGGCGGCCGCTTCGGCCCCGTCACCGGAGCGCCCGATGAACGCGATCGCATCCTCGACCCCGCACGCGCCAGCCAAGCTCGAGAGCCGGCCCTTCGACGAGATCCGCATCGGCGAGCGCGCAAGCCTCACGCGCACGTTGACCCGCACCGACGTGAAGACCTTCTCGGTGCTGTCGGGCGATCTCAACCCGACCCACGTGGACGACGAGTTCGCGCGCCGCTACGGCGACGGCCGCCTCGTCGCCCACAGCATGCTGAGTGGCGCGCTGATCTCGAGCGTGCTCGGTAACGAGCTGCCGGGCCCCGGCACGCGCTACGTCCGCCAGGACCTCGAATTCGTGAAACCCGTGAACGCCGACGAGACGATTACCGCGACGGTCGTCGTGCGCGAGAAGCGGCCGGAGACGGGCAGCGTCGTCCTCGATTGCCAATGCGTGAACCAGGCGGGCGAGATCGTCGCGCAGGGCTCGGCCGAGGTGATCGCGCCGAAGCTGAAGGTCGTGCTGCCGCGGCCGGAAGTGGCGGAGATCTCGGTGCAGACCCACGACAAGTTCGCGGCGTTCGTGGAGCGGGTGAAGCCGCTGCGGCCGGTGGTGACCGCGGTGGCGTATCCCTGCAGCGATGCCGCGATCCAGGCGGCGCTCGAGGCGGCGCAGGAGGACATGATCGAGCCGATCCTCGTCGGTCCCCTGCAGGCGATTCACGAGGCCGCGGCCAAGGCGGGCCTGTCGCTCGGCGCGGTACGCCTCGTGGACGCGATCGACGGCCCGGACGCGGCGGCGAAGGCGGTGGCGCTGCTGCGCGCGGGAGAAGCGGCCATCCTGATGAAAGGCAGCCTCCATACCGACGAGCTGCTCGGCGCGGTCGTGAAGCGCGAGTCGGGATTGCGCACGGAGCGGCGGCTTTCCCATGCGTTCCTGATGGACGTGCCGACCTATCACAAGCCGCTCATCGTGACCGATGCGGCGATCAACATCGCGCCGACGCTCGCGGAGAAGGCGGACATCTGCCGCAACGCCATCGATCTCGCGCACGCGCTCGGGATCCCGTGCCCGAAGGTGGCGATCCTGTCCGCGGTCGAGAACATCAACGAGAAGATCGCCTCGACGATGGAAGCGGCCTCGCTCTGCAAGATGGCCGAGCGCGGGCAGATCGGCGGTGCGGTCCTCGACGGTCCGCTCGCGATGGACAACGCGATCAGCCGGGAAGCCGCGCGCATCAAGGGCATCGTCTCGACCGTGGCGGGCGATGCGGACATCCTCGTCGTGCCCGACCTCGTGTCAGGCAACATGGTCGCCAAGCAGCTCACCTTCCTCGCCAACGCGGACGCGGCCGGCATCGTGCTCGGCGCGCGCGCGCCGATCGTCCTCACGAGCCGCGCCGACAGCGTGCGCGCGCGGCTCACGTCATGCGCGCTCGCCGTGCTGCTCACCGAGCACGCGGCCGCGCGCGGCTGAGGCGCCCATGGATACCGGCCTTCTCACGCTGAATGCGGGCTCGTCGTCGATCAAGTTCGCGCTGTTCGCCGCGACCTCGCCCGTGCCGCGCGCGCCGGAGGTCGCCGGCGAGATCGAGGGCATCGGTGCGCGCGCACGGCTCGAGGTGCGCGATGCACGCGGCGTGGCGTCCGGCGGCGACCTGGGGCTCGAGGAAGCCTCGCACCATGCCGCGCTCGCATGTCTCGTCGAGTGGCTCCACGGGCAGGGACCGAAACGACGCATCGTCGCGATCGGCCACCGCGTGGTCCATGGCGGCACGCGCTATTCCCAGCCCGTGCGCATCGATCCGGCGACGCTCGACGCGTTGCGCGCCTTCGTGCCCCTCGCGCCGCTGCACCAGCCGCACAACATCGCGGGCATCGAGGCGATGGCGGCCGCGCTTCCCGAAGTCCCGCAGGTCGCCTGCTTCGACACGGCCTTCCACCGCACGCAGCCGACGCTCGCGCAGCTCTTCGCGCTGCCACGGCGCATCACGGCGGAAGGCGTGCGCCGCTACGGCTTCCATGGCCTCTCGTACGAGTACATCGCGCACGTGCTTCCCGACCATCTCGGGGAGCGCGCCGACGGCAAGGTGCTCGTCGCGCACCTCGGCAACGGCGCCTCGATGTGCGCGATGCAGGGGCGGCGCAGCCGCGCGACCTCCATGGGCTTCACCGCGCTCGACGGTCTGATGATGGGCACGCGCACCGGCAGCATCGACCCCGGCGTGCTGCTGTATCTCATGGAACGCCATCACATGGACGCGCGCGGGCTCCAGAACCTGCTCTATCGCGAATCCGGATTGCTCGGCGTGTCGGGCATCTCGAACGACATGCGCGAGCTGCTCGCGAGCTCCGAGCGCGAGGCGCGCGAAGCCGTGGACCTGTTCTGCTATCGCGCCGCGCGTGAAGCCGGCGCGCTCGCGGTCACCCTGGGCGGCATCGACGCGCTCGTCTTCACCGGCGGCATCGGAGAGCACGCCGCGCCGGTTCGCGAGCGCATCTGCGCGGCGCTCGCATGGCTCGGCATCGAGCTCGATCCCGCCGCGAATGCCGCGGACGCCGATTCCATCAGCACCGCCCGCAGCCGCATCGCCGTGCTCGTCGTGCCCACCAACGAGGAGTGGATGATCGCGCGCCATACCGCGCGCCTCCTCGAGGGTGTGGCGGCGCCGCGGCCGGTGGCGGTCGCCGAACCCGCCTGATCGCGCAACGAGGGAGCCGCTCCATGACCGTGAAAACCGCAAGGCACGCCGCCCGTCATCCCGTGCATCGCGACCTGCTTCGCCACGGCAGCCTCGGCGAGGCGGAATTCAGCGAGGCCGCGCGCGACATGGCGGCGGAGGTGGGCTACGCGCGCAGCTACGTGAGCGACCTCCTCGAGGTCACGTCGCTGCATGCGCGTGCGAGCCGCGACAACCTGCAGAAGCTCGCCGCGCGCCAGCTGGAGGCGGCGAAGCTTGCCGCGGATCTGTTCGCGCGCCAGCAGGCGGGTGACCTGCCGGCGTACCTGATCGACGCGTGGCAGCGCGCGGTGCTCTTCATGGACGTGCTGCGCCAGCGCGGCAACAACTTCGTGCGCCACCAGACGGCCGGCTCGCCGCCCGTGCTCGCGTACGACTACGACATCGTGGTCGACGGCTCGCGCCTCGAGCGGCCCGTGAACTACTCGCTCGTGGCGATCCGCCCGCCCGAGGGCGTGAAGGTGCGCGAGGACGCGCGTCCGTACGTGATCATCGATCCGCGCGCGGGCCACGGCTCGGGCATCGGCGGATTCAAGAGCGAGAGCGAGGTCGGCGTGGCGCTGCGGGCCGGCCATCCGGTCTACTTCTGCATCTTCACCACGCACCCCACGCCCACGCAGACGCTCGCCGACATCACGCGCGCCGAGGCGCACTTCGTCCGCGAGGTCGAGCGGCGCCATCCGCTGAGCCGCAAGCCGGTCGTGATCGGCAACTGCCAGGGCGGATGGGCGGCGATGCTGCTTGCGGCGACCAACCCGGACCTGACCGGGCCGGTCGTGGTGAACGGCGCGCCCCTCTCGTATTGGGCGGGCAAGCGCGGCCGCAACCCGATGCGCTACCTGGGCGGCCTGCTCGGCGGGATCGTGCCCGCGCTGGTCCTCGCCGACCTCGGCAACGGGCAGTTCGACGGCGCCGAGCTGGTCGCGAACTTCGAGAACCTGAGCCCGAGCAATACCCTCTGGAAGAAATACTACGATGTCTTCGCCGACGTCGAGGGCGAGGCGCCGCGCTACCTCGAGTTCGAGCGCTGGTGGTCCGGTTTCTACTTCCTGAACGAGAGCGAGATCCGCTGGCTGATCGAGAACCTCTTCGTGGGCAACCGCCTCGCCCGCGGCGGCGCGCAGCTCGACAGCCGCATGCATGCCGACCTGCGCAACGTGCGCGCGCCGGTGATCGTGTTCGCGTCCCACGGCGACAACATCACGCCGCCGGCGCAGGCGCTCAACTGGATCACCGACGTCTACTCGAGCGTGAAGGACATCAAGGCGCGCGGCCAACGCATCCTCTACACGGTGCACGACAGCGTCGGCCACCTCGGCATCTTCGTGTCCTCGGCGGTGGCGAAGAAGGAGCACAAGGAGATCGTCTCGACGTTGCAGGCGATCGAGGCGCTCGCCCCGGGGCTGTACGAGATGAAGATCGTCGAGGAAAGCGGCCAGGGAATCGACAAGCGCTTCACCGTCGACTTCGAGGAGCGCGGCCTCGAAGACATCCTCGCGCTCGACCACGGCCGCGACGAGCAGGCGGCGTTCGCCGCCGTCGCGCGCTTGTCGCAGCTCGCGGCGGAGGTCTATGCCCTTACCACGCGGCCCCTCGTGCGCGCGCTCACCAACGAGGCGATCGCCCGTTTCCGCGTGGACCTGCAGCCGCTGCGGGCCCAGCGCTACCTGCTGAGCGACCGCAACCCGTTCTTCGCGCCGGTGGCGGCGCTCGCGGAGACGGTACGCAGGCACCGCGGCAAGGCCGACCCCGCGAACCCGTTCCTGCAATGGGAAAGGACGGCCGCCGACCTCGTGGCGCAATGGATGGACGTGGGGCGCGACCTGCGCGACGGCTGGGTCGAAGCGTGCTTCTACGGGATCTACTCGTCGCCGCTCATGCGCGCGATCGGCGCCGGCGAGGCACCGCGCATCAGCCAGGTGGCGGGCACGGACCTGCGCGCGGTGCCCGAAGTGCGCCAGGCGCTCGCGCAAGTGCGGCGCGGCAACTTCGCCGTCGCGGTGATCCGCATGCTCATCCTGCTCGCGCGCTCGCGCAAGTCGGTGCGGCGCGACCGGCTCGAGCGCTCGAACGAGCTGCTGACGGCACGCGAGCCGTTCGCCTCGATGGACGAGGCCACGCGCACGCGCATCATCCACCAGCAGAACCTCATCGTGGAGTTCGAGCCGGAGAAGGCGCTGGCCACGTTGCCGTTCCTGCTTCCCGATGCGAAGGAACGCCCGCGCGCGCTCGAGCAGTGCGAGTTCGTGGTCGGCGCCTATGCCGAGATGGCGCCGGAGACGCGACAGGTGTTCGACCGCATCCGCGAGGTGCTGCAAACGCAAGCGCCCGCCGCGCCGAGTCGTGGCCGCCTCGCCCTCGTGGCCGCGTGAAGGGAGCCGCGCCATGGCGAGCACCGCGAGAATGGTCGATCCGCTGCCCAAGGTCTGGGACGAGGGTTCCCGCGTGGGCGAGATGCTCAAGGGCAAGCGCGGGTTGGTCGTCGGCGTGGCGAACGCCGACAGCATCGCCTTCGGTTGCGCGGCCAAGCTGCGCGCCTTCGGCGCCGACATCGCGCTCACGTACCTGAACGACAAGGCGAAGGCCCACGTCGAGCCGCTCGCCCGGCAGATCGATGCCGGCATCCTCGCGCCGCTCGACGTGACGCGGGCCGGCGACATGGCCGCGCTCTTCGAGCGCATCCGCGCGCAATGGGGCCGCCTCGACTTCGCGATCCACTCCATCGCCTTCGCGCCCCGGGAGGACCTGCACGGAAGGGTCGTCGACTGCTCGCAGGCCGGATTCCTGCAGGCGATGCAGGTGTCCTGCCACTCGTTCCTCGAGATGGCGCGCTACGCCGAGCCGTTGATGACCGACGGGGGCGTGCTCATCACGATGAGCTATTACGGGGCGGACAAGGTCGTCGGCCACTACAACCTCATGGGCCCGGTGAAGGCGGCGCTCGAGGCGTCGGTGCGCTATCTCGCGAAGGAGCTGGGGCCGCAGCGCATCCGTGTCTTCGCGGTCTCGCCGGGGCCGCTGCGCACCCGTGCGTCGAGCGGCATCGCGCACTTCGACGAGCTGATCGAGATGGCGGTGCAGCGCTCGCCCGGGCAACGCCTCGTCGACATCGCCGAGATCGGCCGCGTGGTCGCGTTCCTCGTCGGTGGCGCCTCGTCCGGCATGACCGGTGACGTGATCTACGTGGACGCCGGCCTGCACATCATGGCCTGAGGATGCGCCGGGCGGCGGCCCGATCGCCGCCCGCGTCGGCCGTCCCGTATAGTGCGGGGCGAGATGACCGACGACGAATTCATGCGCGAGGCGCTCGCGCTCGCGAGCGAGGCGGGCCGTGCCGGCGAGGTGCCGGTCGGCGCCGTCGTGGTGAAGGACGGCATCGTGCTCGGGCGCGGCTCGAACCGGCCGATCGGGAGCCACGATCCCACCGCCCACGCGGAGATCGTGGCGTTGCGCGCGGCGGCCGCGGCGGTGGGCAACTACCGCCTGCCGGGATGCACGCTCTACGTGCCGCTCGAGCCGTGCGCGATGTGTGTCGGCGCGATGATGCACGCCCGCATCGCCCGGGTGGTCTTCGGGGCGCGCGACCCGAAGACCGGGGCTTGCGGCAGCGTGGTCGACCTGCCCGGCGTCGAGACGCTGAACCACCATGCCGCCTTCGACGGCGGCGTGCTCGCCGACGAATGCGCCGCGCAGCTGCGCCGTTTCTTCGCCGAGCGGCGCTAGCTCGGTAGAATAGGTCTCGCCGTCCGCGAGACCGAACGCATGACCGCCCCCCGATTCGTCCACCTGCGCCTGCACACGGAGTATTCGATCGTGGACGGGATGGCGCGGGTCGACGCGGCCGTGGCGGCCGCGGCCGCCGACGGCATGCCGGCGCTCGCCATCACGGATGCCGCGAACGTCTTCGGGGCGATCAAGTTCTACGAGGCGGCGCGGGGCCAGGGCGTGCAGCCGATCATCGGCTGCGACCTGTGGCTCACGAACGAGCGCAGCCGCGACACGCCCTACCGGCTGCCGGTGCTCTGCCGCACTCGCGAGGGCTACCTCGCGCTGTGCGACCTGCTCACCCGCGCGTACGCGCAGAACCAGTGGCGCGGCCGCGCCGAGGTGCGGCGCGAGTGGTTGCGCAACGTCCCGGGGCTCATCGCGCTCTCCGGCGGCGAGGCGGGCGACGTCGGCATGGCGATCGCGTCGGGCAACCGCGAGCAGGCCGAAGCGCTGGCCCGCCGATGGGCCGACGATTTCCCCTGCGCCTACTACATCGAGCTGCAGCGCGTGGACCGCGTGCGCAGCGCCTCGGCGGTGCAGGCCGCGATCGCGCTCGCGAGCCGCATGAAGCTGCCGGTCGTCGCCACCCATCCCATCCAGTTCGTGCGCCCGGAGGATTTCCCGGCGCACGAGGCGCGCGTCTGCATCGCGCAAGGCTACGTGCTGGGCGACGTGCGCCGTCCCCGCGAGTTCCTGCCGGCGCAGTACTTCAAGTCCCAGGCCGAGATGGCCGAGCTCTTCGCCGACGTTCCCGAGGCGCTCGAGAACACGGTCGAGATCGCGCGCCGCTGCAGCTTCGAGTTCACGCTCGGCAAGAGCCGGCTGCCGAACTTCCCCACGCCCCACGGCGAGTCGATCGAGGACTACCTGCGCAACCGCGCGCTCGCGGGGCTCGAGTGTCGCCTCGAGGCGCTCTATCCCGACGCCGCGAAGCGCGACGCCGAGCGGCCGCGCTACGTGGACCGCCTCGAGTACGAGACCAAGACCATCGTGCAGATGGGCTTCCCGGGGTACTTCCTCATCGTCGCCGACTTCATCAACTGGGCGAAGGGCAACGGCGTGCCGGTGGGACCCGGACGCGGCTCCGGCGCGGGCTCGCTCGTCGCCTACGCGCTCGGCATCACCGACCTCGATCCGCTCAAGTACGACCTGCTCTTCGAGCGCTTCCTCAATCCGGAGCGCGTGTCG
>CAYOGL010000059.1:0-18479 GCA_964403515.1 uncultured Burkholderiales bacterium
TCGGCTGGCGCCCAACAGCACCCACCTCTATCGGCTGTAACTTGTTAAAGAGCGATGGCTGTCCCTTGCCGTGCAGAATGGAAGGGATGGTTGCGGGGGTAGGATTTGAACCTACGACCTTCGGGTTATGAGCCCGACGAGCTGCCAGACTGCTCCACCCCGCGCCAGGTTCGACTGAACGACCGTCGAGAGGTGAAATTATGGCAGAGCCGCCTGCCTACGTCAACTCACGGCCGGCTCTTACACCGAGCCTTCATCGACGTCCCGACGACGCCGCGCGGTGGCCTGCGCTATGTCTCGTGAGCTGAAATTCTCCCACCGGCCGTGGCTAAGAGTCAAATAGGCCGGTCAGCGGACAGGAGCCACGCTGCCGGACGATTCCTACGATTTATCAAACGGTTAGCAGTGACACCGCCTAAGCGGGGCGGCGCTCGAGGACCGCTTGGGCGAGCGTGCCGCTATCCACGTGCTCCAGCTCGCCGCCCACGGGCAGCCCGCGGGCGATCCGCGTGATCTGCAGGCCCTTCCCGCCCAGGAGCTCGGCGATGTAGTGGGCGGTGGCCTCCCCTTCCACGGTGAAGTTGGTGGCGAGAATGACCTCCTTCACCAGGCCGTCGCCCGCCCGTTTTGCGAGCCGGTCGAGGTGGATCTCGCGCGGGCCGATGCCATCGAGCGGCGAGAGCCGGCCCATGAGCACGAAATAGAGCCCGGAGTAGCTCTGGCTCTGTTCCATCATGAGCAGGTCGCCGGGAGTCTCCACGACGCACAGGAGCGACGGGTCGCGGCGCGACGAGGCGCACAGCGCGCAGATCTCCGCTTCCGTGAAGGTATTGCACCGGGCGCAGTGGCGGATGCGCGCGAGCGCCTCGGCCAGACCGCGCGCGAGCCGCTCGGCACCGGCCGTGTCGCGCTGCAGCAGGTGGTAGGCCATGCGCTGCGCCGACTTCGGGCCGACGCCGGGCAGGCACCGCAAGGCTGCGATCAGCTCTTCGAGCGCAGCCGGCTTGTCCACGGATCGCGCCGCTTCCCGGGAACGCGATCAGAAGCCGAGGCCGGGCGGCAGGTTCATGCCCGCCGTGAAGCCGGCCATCTTCGCCTGCGTCGTCGCTTCGGCCTTCGCGACCGCATCGTTCGTGGCCGCCATCACGAGATCCTCGAGCATGTCCTTGTCCTCGGAGAGCAGGCTCGGATCGATCGTCACGCGCTTCACGATGTGCCGGCAGGTCATCGTTACCTTCACGAGGCCCGCGCCCGACTGTCCCTCGACCTCGATCGTCGCGAGCTCCTCCTGCACGCGGCGCATGTTCTCCTGCATCTGCTGCGCCTGTTTCATCAGGGCGCCGAGTCCGCCTTTCGGGATCATTCGCTCACCTCTTTCCGTTCGTTGCGTTGTCGCCCTCTTCGGCCGGGCGGATGGACGACGGGATCACTTCGGCACCGAGGTCCTGCACGAGGTCGCGCACGAAGGGATCGTCCTCGATCGCTTCCGCGGCGCTCGCCTGGCGCTCGGCCATCTCGCGCGATTTCGCCGCGGCGATGCTGCGTCCCTCGGTGGCGCCGACGCGCACCGTGAGCCGGAAGCCGGCACCGAAGTGCGGCGCGAGAGCGTCCTTGAGCTTGTCCTGGTACGCGCGCTCCGCGTACATGCGGTGGCTTTCGTTCACGACCAGCTCGAGATGCCCATTCTCGAACGAAGCGATCTCGCCATGGCGCGCGACCATGCCCGCCATGCCGGTGAGCCCGAGCTTGTCCACGAACGCCGGCCAGTCGCCGTCGAAGTGCACCTTGGGGACCGCTGCCGGCTCGTTCGCGCCATTCGTCGGCGCGTGCTCCGGCGCGATTCGATTCGCCGCGGCCGCGGCAGCGTTACCCGCGGTGGCAGTGGAGGCGCGCGGCGCGCTCGACGCGGTTCGCGCGGGCGCCGGGCTCTGCGTGCGCGCGCCGTTGCCGCTCGTGGTGAACGAGAGCATGCGTAGCAGCGCCATCGTGAAGCCCGCATATTCGTCGGGCGCGAGCGGGAGGTCGCGGCGCGCGAGCAGCGCGATCTGGTACATGACCTGCACTTGTCCGGTCTCGAGGCGCGCGGCGGTCGCGCTCACGCGCGCGGCATCCGCGTCGTCGGGCGCTGGCGGCACGCCGGCCTGAGCGAGCGCGACGCGATGCAGGATCGAGGCGATGTCGCCGAGCGCGGCGTCGAGCGAGATGCTGCGCGAGGCGATGCGGTCGGCTTCCGCGATGGTGCCCGGGCCGTCGCCCTCGACGATGCGCTCGAGCAACGGCCACACGAGATCGCCTCCGAGGGAGCCGAGCATGTCCGCGACCTGGGCCGCGGTCACCTCGCCCGCGCCGTGGGCGATCGCCTGGTCGAGCAGGCTCAGGCTGTCGCGCACGCTGCCGGCGGCGGCCTTGCCGAGCTGCGCGAGCGCGGCCTCCTCGAACGCGATGCCCTCGGAGTGGAGCACGTGCTCGAGGTGCTTCGCGATCACCGGGGGCGGCAGCGGCTTCAGGTTGAACTGCAGGCAGCGCGACAGGATCGTGACCGGCAGGCGCTGCGGATCGGTCGTCGCGAGGATGAACTTCACGTGCTCCGGCGGCTCCTCGAGCGTCTTCAGCATCGAGTTGAACGCATGCCGCGAGAGCATGTGCACCTCGTCGATGATGTACACCTTGAAGCGGCCGGACACCGGCATGTATTGCGCGGTGTCGAGCAGCTCGCGCATCTCGTCGACCTTGGTGTTGGTCGCGGCGTCGACCTCGAGCAGGTCGACGAAGCGGCCGCCGTCGATCTCGGTGCATGCGCGGCACTTGCCGCACGGATGCGCGGTGATGCCGGTCTCGCAGTTGATCGCCTTCGCGAGGATGCGCGCGAGCGTGGTCTTGCCGACGCCGCGCGTGCCCGTGAAGAGATACGCGTGGTGCAGCCGCTTCGTCTCGAGGGCGTTCACGAGCGCCGTGACGACGTGCGGCTGTCCGACGATCTCCTCGAAGACCCGGGGGCGCCACTTGCGGGCCAGTACCTGATAGGTCATTGCGTCCGGGAGCGCGAGGCAGGCGAAGCGCCTAAAGGCCTTTCTTGGGGTCCGGCCTTCAGGCCAAGATTCATGGCGAGCCTGACCCCCGGCACTTGAGGGAATCGACTATGGCTGCTTCGTTCCCGACCTGACCAGGTTCATCGCCCCTCAATGCGGGGAGGCCCGCCGAGAGGAATTATGACACACGGTCAGCGCGATTCGACCGCGCAGGTGCGAAATCCCGCGAACACGTCGTCGCGATGCGGCAGGTAGAAGTTGCGGAAGCGGTTGTGGACGAGCCGCGAGCGCGTGACGAAGCTGCCGCCGCGCAGCACGTAGTGCGAATCGAACCACGGCTGCGAGTATTCGCGGTAGGGATCGGGCGCGAAACCCGGGTACGGCGCGAACGGCGTGTCGGTCCATTCCCACACGCCGCCGATCATGCCGCGCAGCCCCGAGCGCGCGGGCGCCGGATCGTCGAGCGCGAAGGACGGACCGGCGTGGTGGAAATCGAGAGTCGGCGCGGCCGCGGGCATCGCGTCGCCCCACGGGTAGCGATCGTCGAAGCCGCCATTGCGCGCCGCGTATTCCCATTCGGATTCGCTCGGCAGACGCCGTCCCGCCCAGCGGCAGTACGCGCGCGCCTCGTGCAGCGCCACGTGCATCATCGGCGCGGCGGGATCGACCGGCTCGACGGCGTCGAAGCGGCGCGTGACCCAGCGCCCATCCTCGCGCTGCCAATCGCGCGGCGCGCGGCGCCGCGCCGCGTCGCGCCACTCGAGCCCGTCGCGCGACCAAAGCTCGTCGCGCTCGTAGCCGCCATCCTCCACGAATGCGGTGAATTCGCCGCAGCTCACGACGCGATCGGCCATCGCGAACCGCGCCACCACGACGGGATGCAGCCACTTCTCGTTGTCGAAGGCGAACGTCGGCTCCTGCCGGCTGGTGCCCTGCCCGAAGCTGCCGGGCTCGAAGCGCACGTCGCGTGCGGCGGCGAGCGGCCGGCGATGTTCGATCGCCGCTCCGAGGCCCGGCCCGGGCAGCGCGAGCGTCTGCAACGTCATCGCCAGCGCCTCGCCGTGCATGTCCTCGTGAAGGAGCGCGAGCTCGAAGAAATAGCGCTCGTCCTCGGGCGTGACGGCGAGCGCCTCGAGCGTCGCCTCGAGCGTCTCGCGCAGGTACGCGCGCAGCCGTGCCTCCGGCGGATAGGGAAGCGTCCAGCGGGTATCGTGGGGGACGGTGCGCGAATCGAACAGCGCGTCGGCACCTTCGAGCAACGGCGCGCGGCGCAGGCCCGCCTCCGAGTAGCGCAGGCACCAGTGCTCCTGGAACCACGCGATGTGGGCGAGCTCCCACAGCGGCGGGTTCACGATCGGGATGCACGGGAAGCGCGTCCGCGACAGATCGAGGTGCGCGTACATCGCGAGCGTGCGTTCGCGCGCCTCCACGAGCGCCGCGGCGAGGCGGTCGCCTTCGTATAATCCGGCCATGCGTCCGTCGGCCAAGCCTGTCGTGTGCATCGTCACACCCGGTACGAGAAGCGCGAACAACGGCAACTGGCGGACCGCCGTCCGCTGGGCGGCGCTCCTGCGCCACCGCTTCCGGGTCATTGTACAGAGCGGCTGGAGCGGGCAAGCGGCCGATGCGCTGATCGCCTTGCACGCCCGGCGCAGCGCCGAGGCGGTCGACCGTTTCGCCGCCGACGCCCCCGGCAAGCCGATCGCGGTCGTGCTCACCGGTACCGATCTCTACAAGGACCTGCCCGGCAGCCGCGAGGCCGCGCGCACGCTCGATCGCGCCGATCGCATCGTCGTGCTGCAGGAGGATGCGCTGCGCCTGCTCGGGCAGCCCTGGAAGGCGCGCGCGCAGGTGATCTTCCAATCGGCCCCGCTGCTCGCCGCGAAAGCGAAGCCGCGCGGCCGGCTCGACGCGGCGGTGATCGGCCACCTGCGCGAGGAGAAGGATCCGCGCACGCTCTTCGCCGCGGTGCGCATGCTGCCGGACGGCCTGCCGATCCGCGTGCGCCACATCGGCGGTCCGCTCGATGCGGCGCTCGCCGATGAGGCCCGGGCGCTCGCGGCGGTCGAGCCGCGGTACCGCTACACGGGCGCGCTCGCCCACGGGCTCACCCGCGCGGCGCTGCAGCGTGCGCACGTGCTCGTGCATCCGTCGGTCGTCGAGGGGGGCGCGAACGTGATCGTCGAGGCGGTCACCGCGGGCACGCCCGTGATCGCGAGCCGCATCTCGGGCAACGTCGGCATGCTCGGGGCGGACTACGCCGGTTACTTCGAGCCGCGCGACGCGAAGGGCCTGCGCGATGCGCTCGTGCGCGCCCTCGAGGAGCCGGCTTACCTCGCGCGCCTGCGCGCGCAATGCAAGGCGCGCAAGCCGCTCTTCCGCCCCGAGGCCGAGGGGCGCGCGGTTTGCGAGCTGGCCGCCACGCTGGTCCGCGGGCGCTAGAATCGCTGTTTTCCCGGCATCCCGCGCGGAGACCTCGATGGACATGCAGGTTCGACTCACCCAGTTCAGCCACGGCGGCGGTTGCGGCTGCAAGATCGCGCCCGGCGTGCTCGAGCAGATCCTCGCGAAGAGCGGTCCGTCCATCCTGCCCAAGGAGCTGCTCGTCGGCATCGAGACGAGCGACGACGCGGCGGTCTATCGCCTGAACGATCGCCAGGCGATCGTCGCCACCACCGACTTCTTCATGCCGATCGTCGACGACCCGTTCGATTTCGGCGCCATCGCCGCGACCAACGCGATCTCCGACGTGTACGCCATGGGCGGCCAGCCGCTTTTCGCGCTCGCGCTCGTCGGCATGCCCGTGAGCCAGATCCCGCTGGAGGTGATCCGCAAGATCCTCGAGGGCGGCGAGTCGGTCTGCGCGCGCGCGGGCATCCCGATCGCGGGCGGCCACACCATCGATTCGGTCGAGCCGATCTACGGCCTGGTCGCGATCGGCGTGGTCGATCCGAAGCACCTCAAGCGCAACGCGGGCGCGCGCCCCGGCGACAAGCTGATCCTCGGCAAGCCGCTCGGCGTCGGCATCTACAGCGCCGCGTTGAAGAAGGGCAAGCTCGACGATGCCGCGTACAAGGCGATGATCGAGGCGACGACGAAGCTGAACACCCCCGGCACGCGCCTCGGCCACATGGAAGCGGTCCATGCGCTCACCGACGTGACGGGCTTCGGCCTGCTCGGGCACCTGCTCGAGATCGCGAAGGGCTCGCAGGCGGCCGCGCGCGTGCGTTTCGATGCGCTGCCGCTCCTGCCCCATGCGCTGGCACTCGCCGGCGAAGGCCTGTTCACCGGCGCCTCGGGGCGCAACTGGAGCGGTTATGGCGATCGCGTGAAGCTCGGTTCGAGCCTCGGCGAGCGCGAGAAGGCGCTCCTCACCGACCCGCAGACGAGCGGCGGCTTGCTCGTCGCGTGCGAGCCGTCCGCCACGGAGCCGGTGCTCGAGATCTTCCGCTCCGAGGGATTCGCGCAGGCCGCGGTGATCGGCGAGATCGTCGCCGGCGCGCCGCAGGTGAGCGTCGAATAGCGCCTACGCGGCGTGGAAGACGAAGTAGCTCTCGGCCGCGTCGGTCCAGCGCGTGACCGAGGCGAAGCCGGCCGCGCCGAGCAGGGCCTCGAATTCCCCCGCGCCGTACTTGTGCGAGTTCTCGGTGTGGATGCGTTCGCCGGCCGCGAAGTCGCGCACGCGCCCTTCTCCCAGCCGCACGGATTGCGCCGAGCGCGACTCGAGATGCATCTCGATGCGACCCGCGTGTTCGTCGTAGAACGCGACGTGCGTGAAGCGCTCGGGCGCGAAGTCGAAACCGAAGCGCCGGTTCAGGTGCCGTAGCACGTTGCGATTGAACGCGGCCGTCACGCCGACCGCGTCGTCGTACGCGCGATCCAGCGTGGCGCGATCCTTCTTCGCGTCCACGCCGATCAGCAGTCCGCTTCCCGGCCGCGTCGCGCAATGGCGCCGGATCGAGGCGAGGAAGGCGACCGCCTCGGGCGGCGCGAAGTTGCCGATGCTCGAGCCGGGATAGAAGAAGAGCGCAGCGCCATCGCCCAGCACGCCGTCCATGTCGAGGCCCGCTCCGAAGTCGACCGCGAGGCCGGTCATCTCGATGTCCGGGAAATCGGGCGCGAGGCGCGCGAGCGAGCGCTCGAGCTCGTCGGCCGCGATGTCGACCGCGATGTAGCGCGCGGCGTCGGCGAAGGGCAGCCACCAGCGTGCCTTGCCGCAATCGCCCGCGCCGAGGTCGACCCACTGGCGCCGGCGCCCCACGGCCTCCGCGATCGCCGCACGGTGCCGCGCGAAGATCGCCGCCTCGGCGCGCGGCGGGTAGTACTCGGGAAGGCGCACGATCGCGCCGTAGAGCGCGCAGCCGAGATCGTCGTAGAAGTATTTCGGCGCGATGCGCGCGGGCCGCGCCTCGAGCCCGGCGATCACCTCGCCGCGCTCGGCGGCCGTGTCGCGCACGAGGCGATCGACGACGCGGTGGCGCAGCGCTCCGCTATCGGGCACGCGGCGCCTCGGCGATGAGCTTCTCCACCATCGCGACCGATTCGCCGTTGCTCCAGTCGCGCTCGCCGAACACGTAGTAGCGCGCATGGCCGTTCACGTCGATCAGGAAGCTCATGGGCAGCCCTTGCGCGTTCCAGCGGTCGGCCGCGACCTTGTCGGGGTCGAGGAGCGCGTGCAGCCTGATGCCGCGGCCCTGCAGCCAGTTGCGCACGCGCGAGGGGAGCTCGCCGTAATTCACGGCGAGCACCTGGAACGGCCGCCCGGCGAGCTTCTCCTGCAGCCGCTCGAGGGACGGCATCTCCTCGGTGCACGGCTCGCACCACGTCGCCCAGAAGTTGACGAGCACGACCTTGCCGCGCAGCTGCGCGAGGTCCACCTTGCGGCCGTCGACGTCGCGCAGCACGAGCCGCGGCGTTCCCTTCTCGGTCCACGGGCGCAGCGCCTGCTCCGCGTGCGCGCCGGCGATCGGGACGCACGCGATCGCGGCGGCGGCGAGGAATCGCGCGATCGCTCGCATGCCGCTCAGACGATCTCCCGCGCGGTGATGTTGTAGCTGAAGTTGTCCGGATCGAGGCTGTCGAGGCGTCCCTCGGCGGTCTCGCTCTGGGGATACATGAGGAACGGCAGCACGCCGTGGGTCGAGCCCGGAAGGCGCACGTCGTTGCCGTAGTTGTAAGCGAGCCAGTTCATCTCCCACGAGCCGAAGAGGCGCCTGCGCGCGGCGACCACCATCGGATCGTCGATCTTCTTGCCGCCCTGCTCCTCGAGGATCACCTTGCGCACGTCGGCCGGGTCGACCGGCACCCAGCCGTGCTCCTTCGAATAGAACTCGGCGCGGCAGTGCTGGGCGCGCGTGATGTCGCCGCTCTTGCCGAGGCTGTGGTAGCCGAGCCGCGAATCGGCCACGCGCACGCCGTAGACGTCGCGCGCCGGGATGCCGGCCGAGCGCGCGAGCGCCACGAAGAGCGCGCTGATGTCGGCGCACTTGCCGCCATACGCCTGGTTCTCGATCATGAACTTCACGTCGCCGGTCCCGCAGCCGCGCGTCTTCGGATCGCGCCACGTGTTGTCGACGATCCATTCGTAGATCGCGCGCGCCTTCTCGACGTCGCCGTGGGCGCCCTTCACGATCGAGGTGGCGAGCTCGCGCACCGCGCCGTCGGTCGGCATGTGGCTCGTGGCCGCCGTGTAGCGCGCGAGGGCCACGATGCTTTCGGGCCGCGCGTTCGACGCGCGCGCGAAATCGGTCGCCACGTCGCAGGTCGCGAAGCGGCTCTTCAGCACGACCACCGGCATCACGCCCTTGGGCCACTCGGCATAGATCATTTCGACGCCGTAGCGGGGATCGGTCGCGAAGTCGGTGCGCCCGCCCTCGGCCTCGAAGGCGTTGCCGAGCGCGCGCTGGAACGGCCGGTCGTCGCTCAACGGCGTGGGCAGCCACACGCGGGTGACGCCCTGCGGGAAGAGGATCTCCACGCGTGTCGTGACCTCGAACGTGCGCCACGAAGCGGGGGAGTTGCTGGCGAAGGCGCGCGCGGCGGGCAACAGCGTCGACGCGGAAGCGATCGCGGAAAGGCGGAGGAAGTCGCGACGGTCCATGGCGAGCGGGAAGAGAAGGGGGGAGGCCCGATGATAACAAAGGGCCGCGACGCCAAAAACGCACATCGACTGTGGGGTTTTCCCGAGCGATCGAGTCGCCCGCAGCGGGCGAGCACCGCGGTCCGCTAAAATGGGATGTTTTACTCACGCCGTCCGCTCGCCCATCCCTGCATGCCCGACGCCGCTTCCGCCCCGGCCCTCGCCTTCGGCACGACCTTCCGCGACCTGTACGACACCGAGGGCCTGCAGCGGCTCGACACGCGCTTCTCCGAATGGCTGCGCGAAGCCGACGCGGCGTTGCACGGCCGCTGGCGCGCCGCGCGGGAGAATCCCGCCACGCTCGCCTACAAGGACGAGGCGGAGCTGCTGATCGAGGTGGCGCCCCATGTCGACCGGTTCATCGCGCGCCTCTTCGATATCGAGGAAGCGTGGGAGGACCTGTTCGACTCGCATCAGGCGCTCGCGCCGCTCTTCCGCGTGAAGCGCAAGTTCGTGCAGCGCCGCGCGATGCTCAAGGTGAAGGCCGACGCCGCGCAGGCGCTCGACGGCCCCGCGCTCGAGGCGGGTGTGGCGGCGCTCCTCGGCGGATCGTTCGACGAGCTGCGCTTCGCCGAGCGCGTCCTCGAGTGGCTGGCCGACGAGCCGGCGCATGCCGCCCAGCTCGAGCTCGCCGAGCGCTTCGCCGCGTGGGCCGCGCACACCGAGGAAGGCCGGCGTCGCTATCGCGACGGCGTGCTCTTCAAGCCGCCGCAGCGCATCGACCCGATGCACCTCGTGCCGTTGCGCACCGACACGAGCGCGGGTTATGCGGTCCATACGTTGCACGAGGTCCGCCGTCGCGAAGGGTTCGCCCTCACCGACCCGGGCACGCACCTCGCGGGCGCGCTCGACGAGGCGAACTACTGCATCTGGTGCCACGAGCAGGGCAAGGACTCGTGCTCGAAGGGCCTGCGCGACAAGCCCGACGCCGACGGCCGCAGCGCGTTCAAGAAGAGCCCGTTCGGGGTGCCGCTGAACGGCTGCCCGCTCGAGGAGCGCATCTCGGAGTTCCACAAGCTCAAGACGCAGGGCTGGTCCGTCGGCGCGCTCGCGATGATCGTGATCGACAACCCGACGGTGTGCGGGACCGGCCACCGCATCTGCAACGACTGCATGAAGGCGTGCATCTACCAGCGCCAGGACCCGGTCGACATCCCGCAGGCCGAGACGCGCACCTTGAAGGACGTCCTGGGCCTGCCGTGGGGCTTCGAGATCTATTCGTTGCTCACGCGCTGGAATCCGCTCGACCTGCGCCGGCCGCTCCCGCGCCGCGCGACCGGCAAGCGCGTGCTCGTCGTGGGCATGGGGCCGGCGGGCTACACGCTCGCCCATTACCTCCTGAACGACGGCCACACCGTGGTCGGCATCGACGGCCTCAAGATCGAGCCGCTCGAGGCGGCGATCTCGGGGGTGACGCCCGCGGGCGAGCGCGTGCCGTTCCGGCCGATCCGCGACATCGCCGAGCTGCGCGAGCCGTTGGAGAGCCGCGTGAACGCCGGCTTCGGCGGCGTTGCCGAGTACGGCATCACGGTGCGCTGGGACAAGAACTTCCTGAAGATCGCGCGGCTGCTCGTCGAGCGCCGCGCGCAGTTCGCGATGTTCGGCGGCGTGCGCTTCGGCGGCACGGTGACCGTCGAATCCGCGTTCGAGATGGGCTTCGACCACATCGCGCTCGCGGCCGGCGCAGGCAAGCCGACCGTGCTCGATTTGCCGAACGGGCTCGTGCGCGGCGTGCGCACCGCCTCCGATTTCCTCATGGCGCTGCAGCTCACGGGCGCGGCGCGCACCGACTCGCTCGCGAACCTCCAGGTGCGCCTGCCGATCGTCGTGGTGGGCGGGGGACTCACCGCGATCGACACCGCGACCGAATCCCTCGCCTACTACCCGGTGCAGGTCGAGAAGTTCCTCGCGCGCTACGAGCGGCTCTGCGCCGAGCGTGGCGTCGGCAACGTGCGCAACGAGTGGAACGAGGAGGAAACGCAGATCGCCGAGGAATTCCTCACGCACGCGCTCGCGCTTCGTGCCGAACGCGAGGCCGCGGCGACCGAGGCGCGCGAGCCGCGCATCCTCGAGCTGCTGCGGTCGTGGGGCGGCGCGACCATCGCGTATCGCAAGCGGCTCATCGACAGCCCCTCGTACACGCTGAACCACGAGGAAGTGGAGAAGGCGCTCGAGGAAGGCGTGCGCTTCGCCGAAAACCTCACGCCGCTGCGCGTGCACGTCGACGGCTACGGCCACGCGCGCGGGCTCGTCGTGCGCGCCGTGCTCACCAACGATGCGGGCGAGACCACGACCACCGAGCAGGAGATCGCCGCGAAGACGCTGCTCATCGCGGCGGGCACGCAGCCGAACACGGTGCTCGCGCGGGAGGATCCGACGCACTTCGAGCTCGACGGCCGCTACTTCCAGGCCTTCGACGAGGGCGGCAATCCGGTGAAGCCCGAGCGCTCGCCGAAGCCCGACCAGCCGCACGTCCTCGCCGCGCGCGAGTCCGACGGGCGCTGCGTCACCTTCTTCGGCGACCTCCACCCGTCGTTCTCGGGCAACGTGGTGAAGGCGATGAGCTCGGCCAAGCAGGGCTTCCCCGTGGTGAGCCGCATGCTGGCGCAGCGCGCCGAACGCCCCGCCGCCGAGAACGAGCGCTTCCTCGCGCAGCTGAACGACGAGCTGCGCGCGAGCGTGCTGCGCGTCGAGCGGCTCACGCCGAACATCGTCGAGGTGATCGTGCGCGCGCCGCTCGCGGCGCGGCGCTTCCGTCCCGGCCAGTTCTATCGCCTGCAGAATTTCGACACGCTCGCCGCGCGACCCGAAGGAACGCGCCTCGCGATGGAAGGGCTCGCGCTCACCGGCGCGTGGGTCGATCGGGCGCAGGGACTGGTCTCGGCGATCGTGCTCGAGATGGGCGGATCGAGCGACCTGTGCGCCCTGCTGAAGCCGGGCGAGCCGGTGATCCTCATGGGACCGACGGGCACGCCGACGGAGACGCCCGCGGGCGAGACCGTGGTGCTGGTCGGTGGCGGCCTCGGCAACGCGGTGCTCTTCTCGATCGGCGCGGCGTTGCGCGAGGCGGGCTCGAAGGTGCTCTACTTCGCCGGCTACAAGAAGCGCATCGACCGCTACAAGGTGGCGGAGATCGAGGCCGCGGCCGACGAGGTCGTGTGGTGCTGCGACGAGGCGCCGGGCTTCGTTCCGACGCGGCCCGGCGACAAGGCGTTCGTCGGCAACATCGTCGAGGCGATGGCCGCGCACGGCAGCGGCGCGCTCGGCCAACCGCTGGTGCCCATGGGCGAGGCCGATCGCCTCATCGCCATCGGCTCCGACGGCATGATGGCCGCCGTGGCACGCGCTCGCCACGCCGCGCTCGCGCCGTACCTGCCGAAGGCGCACGTGGCGGTCGGCTCGATCAACTCGCCGATGCAATGCATGATGAAGGAGATCTGCGCGCAGTGCCTGCAGCCCCACCACGATCCGGCCACGGGAAGGACGACCTACGTCTTCTCGTGCTTCAACCAGGACCAGGCGCTCGACCTCGTCGACTTCCCCGGGCTGCGCGAACGGCTCGGCCAGAACTCGCTGCAGGAGAAGCTCACCGCGCAGTGGATCGACCGCGCGCTCACGATCGAAGGAACGCGCCCGCCCCGGGCTTGACGGGTAACGCCTAGCTGTTGTGCGCGATGCCGAGCACGGCGAGGCCGACGGCCAGCGCCGCCTTGCGCCCGCGCAGCTCCATGCGCAGCATGTTCACCTCGCGCAGCAGCTCGTCGGGCACGCCGACCACCTGCGCCGCGTTCTCCTCGCGGTCCTTGAGGTCCTCCTGGATCTTCTCGATCCGGCGCAGGTGCTCCTGCACCTCGAGTTCGAGGGCGCGTCGTTCGCGGCTGTCGAGATCCATTGGCGGCGGAAATGGGAGGAACGTGCCGATTCTCGGCGGGTTGCGCGCGGGATTCTGTGCAATACCGCACAAATGGGGGGCGCACGCATTACAAAATTAATCGGGGACAAGCGCGGTCATTCCTGGCGCTCGAAGGCGATCCCGATGAAGGCGAGCAGGCGCTCGGCGAGCGAGCGCCGCCGCCAGGCGTCGTAGTCCACGCGCTCGCTCTTCGCCAGGTCGCGCGCGAACTGGGTCTCCATCCGCACGGCGAGATTGTCGTCGCGCAGCGCGACGTTCACCTCGTCGTTCAGGCCGAACGAGCGGTTGTCGAAGTTGGTCGAGCCGAGCACCGTCCACGCCGAGTCCACGATCAGCACCTTCGCGTGGATCATGCGCGGCTGGTACTCGTGGATCTCGACCCCGCCGCGCATGAGCTCCCCGTAGCGGCGCCGGCTCGCCAGGCGCGTGCTCGGGTGGTTGTTGAAGCGGTTCGGCGTGATGACCGTCACCGCCACGCCGCGCTGCACCGCGCGCAGCAGCTCGGCGCGCGCGCTGCGGTCGGGCATGAAGTACGGCGAGTTGATGTGGATCGACTTGCGCGCCGAGGCGAGGAAGAGCTGGAAGAGCATGCGCGCGCGCGTGCCGCGCCCCGCCGACGGCGTGCTGTTCACGACGAGTCCGGTGACCGGGCCGCGCTCCTCGGGCGGCGGCTCGGATTCGGCGTAGGGAAACTCGTCGTGCCCGGTGAGCACCTCGCCGCTGCTCTCGAGCCAGTTCTCGATGAACGAGGTCTGCAACCCGGCGACGAGCTCGCCGGTCACCTCCACCATCGTGTCGCGCCACGGCCTTCCCGGCACGTCGGAAGGCAGCCAGTAGTCAGCGATGCCGGCGCCGCCGATGAACCCGATGCGCCCGTCGACGATGAGCAGCTCGCGGTGCGTGCGGTTGTTGAAGCGTTTGAACGTGTACCAGCGGATGGGCTGGTACCACATGACGCGCCCGCCCGCGGCGCGCAGCCCGTCGAAGTAGCGGCCGGGCGTGCGCCAGCTGCCGATCGCGTCGACCACGACGCGCACCTTGACGCCGCGGCGCGCCGCCCCGGTGAGCGCCTCGAGGAAGCGATCGCCCGCGTTGCCGCGCAGGAAGAGGTACGCCTCGATGTGCACGGTGGACTTCGCCGCACGGATCGCGGCGAGCTCGGCGGCATAGATCTCCTCGCCGTCGGAATGCACCACCACGCGGCTCTCGCGGAAGATGCGCGCGTTGATGACCGCGGCGAGGAGCTCGAGGAACTTGTCCGACTCGACGGGCTCGCGCGCCTCGGACACGCGGTACTTGAGGCCCGGCTCGAAGAGGATGAGCAGGAACAGGACCGCGAGGATCGCGGCCGAGGCGAGGAGGACGAGGTCGCCGAGCGTCAAGCGGGGAGCGCGCTTTCGGGGGTGACGCCGCATGCTAACACCGGGCGCGCTCCCGCCGCGCGCCCGGCGCTTTCGCCGCCTATGCCGTCACCGGCGCCGGAGGCAGCAGCTCGACCAGCTCGCCGATGTCGTTCGTGCGGTCGAGGCGCATCACGCGCTCGACGATGCGCTCCGCGTCCACGCCCGCGAGCCGCGCGGTGAGCCGGCCGAACTTCGCGATGACCTTCTCGGCCGTCGGCCGCAACGTGTCGTTCTCGATGCCGCTCGCCGAGAGCGTCTCGTTCGCGAGGACCACCTCGACGTCGACCCGCTCGGTGTCGCTCGCGCGCAGCCGCAGCTCGAAGCGCTCGCACAGGTCGAGGATCTCGCGGTCATCGAGGGCGTCGTAGCACTCGTGCGTCTCCACGTCGCGCCCGAGGAGCGCCGCCGCCGTGCAGTAACGCGCGCTCACCACCGCCTGCAGGTGCGTGCGGAAGGGCGCCACGTTGGTGAAGCCGGGATTGGTGTGCGTGAGCTCAGGAGAGGTGATGACGACCTTCTCGATCCTGCGTCCCTTCAGGCGCGGGGCGATGCGGCGCGCGAGCGCGATCGGCGTCTGGCAGAAGATGCACACCGGGCATTCCTTGTAGACCGTCTCGTCGAGGAGGAAACGACGCCCGAGCCCGGCGAGCGCGGCCTGCACGTCCTCGAGCGAGCCGTCGAACGCGCGGAAGAAACCGGAATCGCCCTCGAAGGCGAGCGCCGAGGCGCTGGCGCCATGGCGCGCGAGCAGCGCCGCGGAGACACCGTTGCGCACCGCCATGCCGACGTTCAGCTTCACCTCGTCGGTTCCCGACAGGAATCCCTGCCCGAAGCCGTGCGCGAAGCAGGCGGCGATGCCGAGGGCGTTCATGGTGCGCGGCGCATCGAGCCGCAGCAGCTTGGCCGCCGTCGCCGCCGCGCCGATCGTTCCCGCCACGCCCGAGGCGCGGAAGCGTGGCAGCATGCGCGGCCCGCCCATGTACGCGCGCGCCACGACGTCGTAGCCGAGCACGACGGCGGTGAGCAGATCGGCGCCACTGCGGCCCTCGGCCTCGGCCACGGCGAGCGCGGCCGACACGGTGAGCGCGCCCGGGTGCGACTTCTGCAGGAAATCGTCCTGCGAGCGGCCGTTGATGAGCGTGGCGTTCACGAACGCCGCGTCGATCGCGGGCAGGCGATCGGCATGGCCGATCACGCTCGCGGGACCGGTGTTGCCCTTCACGAACGCGAGCGCGACCGACGGCACGGGCAACCCCCGCGCGGCGAGCGCCGTGCCGAGGCAATCGAGCACGCGCACCTTGGCGCGCTCGACGGTGGCGGACGGCAGGTCGGCGAGGCGCGTGGCCGCGATGAAATCGGCCAGCTGGCCGCTGAAGGTCGGGACGGAGGTCATGCGGTTTTCCTCTTCATGGATTCAGGGACGTAGCCCCATTGCGGGCTCCTCGTTCATGCGGCGACGCTCAGCGGTTCGATCACGCGCGCGAGATCCGGCTGCGTGTCGAGGCTCGCGAGCCGCGCGGCCACTTCCCGCGCGCGCGCCTCGCCCACCACCGGCCCTGCGCACTCCAGGAACTTGGCGGCCAGCGCTTCGTCGTCGAGCGGGTGCAGCGGATGGCCGAGCGGCACCTCGAGCGTCGCCGAGCGCACCGAGCCGTCGTGCAGGCGCACGTGCAGGTCGACGCCGAAGCGGCCGGCGCCCGAGACCATCGAGCGGTCGTCGCGCACGCGCACCTTGCGCAGCAGCGACTGCACGTCGGCGCGGGCCACGCGTTCGTCGTCGAACTGCGCGAGGCCGCCCTTGCCGTCGAGCAGCGCAACCGCCGCGCAATAGGCCAGGCAGTATTTCGCCTGCAGCCCGTCGCTCGCCGCGGCGAACGGCATGATGCGGCGCGCCATCGCGCTCACGGTGCATCCCACCGCTTCGACGCTGTCGGCATGGAAACCCGCGATGGCGCGCACTTGCAGCACCGCGTCGATCACCGACACGCCGGCGCCACAGCAGGCGTAGGGCTTGATGCCGATGCCCGAGCCTTCGATCTCGAGTCCCGCGCTCGCAGGGCGCGCCGGCTCGTTCATGCCGTAGGCCTCGAAGAACCCGCCCGGGCCGTCGAACACCGCCGCGTTCGCGGTGAAGCCGCGCGCCGAGAGCCGCGCCGCGCGCACGCCCGCCTCGGCGGCGAGTCCCGCGTGCAGCGACTTGGTCATCGAGCCGAAGTTCGCACGCAGGCCGGCGGCGCTCGAGGCGGCGATCGCGAGCGCATTCACGGTGGCCTTCGCATCGAGCCCGAGCAGCCGCGCGGCGGCGGCCGCGGCACCGAAGACGCCGAGGCTCGACGTCGAATGCCAGCCCGCGTCGTAGTGGCGCGGGACCATGAGCCGGCCGAGCCACGCATCGACCTCGAAGCCGAGCACGTATGCGCCGATCATCGCGCGGCCCGACGCGCGCGTCGCACCGGCGAGCGCCAGGATCGCCGGCACGAGCACGACGCTCGGATGGCCGACGAAGGCGGCGCTCATGTCGTCGTAGTCGAGCACGTGGCCGGCCACGCCGTTGGCGAGCGCGGCAAGTCCCGCTGGCAGCCGCACTGCCGTGCCGAGCACGGGCACGTCGCCGTCGCCGCCCTCCTCACGCGCAAGCGCGAGCGCCGCGCGCGCGGCGGGCGTGCGCGAGCCGCCGACGATGCAGCCCACCGCATCGAGGATGCCCATGCGGGCGCGCGCGATCGCGAGCGGCGAGAGCGAGGCCGCATCGATGCGTTCGACCAGGGCGCGCAGTTGCCCGGAGCGGGGCTCGCTCATGCGGGGCACGCGGCGGCGACGCGCGCGAGGAACATCGCCAGCGCGGCATTGAACGGACCCGGCGTGTCGATGCAGGAGAAGTGCCCGGCACCGGGCAGGTTCACGTACGTGCTGCCCGCGATCGCGGCGTGCATCGCCTCGGCCTCGGCCGCCGGCACGTAGCGATCCTCCGTGCCGTGGATGACCAGCGTCGGTACCTCGAGGGTGGCGAGCGCCGCCGTGCGATCCGGCCGTTGCGCCATGCCGCGGGTGCCGGAGACGAGGCCCGTCACCGGCTGCCGGCGAATCATCGCGCGCACGCGATCGCGCACGCCGGGATCGCAATCGGGACGGAAGGGCTTGTCTCCGTAGTTCTCGACCACCGCGTCCGCGCCGCGCGCCTCGATGCCGCGCACCATCGCCTCGCGGAATTGCGCCCACGCGGGATCGTCCGCGCCGGCGCGCGTGTTCGCGAGCACGAGGCCCGCGAGACGATCGCGATGACGCAAGGCGAAGGCGAGCGCGACGTAGCCGCCGAGCGAGATGCCGCCCACGACCGCGCGCTCGATGCCGAGATGCGCGAGCACCTCGGCGATGTCGTCGGCGTACTCGTCCATCGACACCGGCCGCCCGTCCGTTGGGGCCGATTCGCCGAACCCGCGCAGGTCCGGAACGATCACGCGATAGCGATCGCGGAACACCGCGACCTGCTCGCGCCACAACGTGCGATCGTTCGCGAAGCCGTGGACGAGGACGACGGCGAGCCCGCGGCCCGTGTCGGAATAGCCGAGGCGCACGCCTTCGCGCTCGTGCCGCATCAGGCGCGTCCCGCGGGCGCGTGCTCAGTACGAGCGCGGCATGCCGAGCACATGTTCGCCGAGGTACGAGAGGATCAGGTTGGTCGAGATCGGCGCGATCTGGAAGAGCCGGGTCTCGCGCCACTTGCGCTCGATGTCGTACTCGCGCGCGAAGCCGAAGCCACCGTGGGTCTGCATCGCCGCCTCGCCCGCGTGCCACGCCGCTTCGGACGCGAGCAGCTTCGCCATGTTCGCCGCCTCGCCGCAATCGCCGCCCGCCGCGAAGATGGCGGCCGCGCTGCGGTTCATGAGGTCGGCCGCGCGCGTCTCGGCATAGGCGCGCGCGATCGGGAACTGCACGCCCTGGTTCTGCCCGATGGGCCGGCCGAAGACGACGCGCTCGCTCGCATAGCCGCTCGC
>CAYOGL010000060.1:0-17673 GCA_964403515.1 uncultured Burkholderiales bacterium
CGGCGGTGATCGCCGACAACGTGGGCGACAACGTGGGCGACTGCGCCGGCATGGCCGCGGACCTCTTCGAGACGTACGCGGTGACGATCATCGCGACCATGGTGCTCGGGGCACTGCTCATGCCGAGCCCGACCGTGGTCGCCAACACCGTGAGCTATCCGCTCGTGCTCGGCGCGGTGTCGATCGTCGCCTCGATCATCGGAACCTACTTCGTGAAGACCGCGCAGGGCGGCAAGATCATGAGCGCGCTCTACCGCGGGCTCGCCGTCTCCGGGATCCTCTCGCTCATCGGCTTCTACTTCGTCACGCAGTGGATGATGAGCGACGTGGTCGCCGCCTACCCCACGCTCTCCGTGGCGCGCCTGTGGGGCACCTCGATCGTCGGCCTGGTGCTCACCGCGCTCATGGTGATCATCACCGAGTTCTACACCGGCACCGACTACAGCCCGGTGAGGCACGTGGCCGAGGCCTCGACCAAGGGCCACGCGACCAACATCATCGCGGGCATCGGCGTGTCGATGCGCTCGACCGCCTGGCCGGTGCTCTCGGTGTGCGTGGCGATCTGGGCCGCGTATGCGCTGGCCGGCCTCTACGGCATCGCCATCGCGGCCACCTCGATGCTCTCGATGGCGGGCATCATCGTGGCGCTCGACGCCTACGGCCCGATCACCGACAACGCGGGCGGCATCGCCGAGATGGCCGAGCTGCCGAAGGAAGTGCGCAACGTGACCGATCCGCTCGACGCCGTCGGCAACACGACCAAGGCGGTGACGAAGGGCTACGCGATCGGCTCGGCGGGCCTGGCCGCGCTCGTGCTCTTCGCCGACTACACGCACAAGCTCGCGGAGACCGGCCGGCACCTGTCCTTCGACCTTTCGAACCCGGCGGTCATCATCGGGCTCTTCGCCGGCGGCCTGATTCCCTACCTCTTCGGCGCGATGGCGATGGAAGCGGTCGGGCGCTGCGCCGGCTCGGTGGTGGAGGAAGTGCGCCGCCAGTTCCGCGAGATCAAGGGCATCATGACCGGCCAGGCGAAGCCCGACTACTCGCGCGCGGTCGACATGCTCACGCGCGGGGCGATCAAGGAGATGATGCTGCCGTCGCTGCTGCCGGTGCTCTCGCCGATCGCGGTCGCGCTCATCGTCGGCTTCGTCATGGGCCGCGACGCGGGCGTGCAAGCCCTCGGCGGCATGCTCATGGGCACGATCGTGACCGGCCTCTTCGTCGCCATCTCCATGTGCACCGGCGGCGGCGCGTGGGACAACGCGAAGAAGTACATCGAGGACGGCCACCACGGCGGCAAGGGCAGCGACGCGCACAAGGCGGCGGTGACCGGCGACACCGTGGGCGATCCCTACAAGGACACCGCCGGCCCCGCGGTGAACCCGCTCATCAAGATCATCAACATCGTGGCGTTGCTCATCGTGCCGCTGCTCTGACGCGGGCGGTTCGCGAACCGGGGCCGCCCGCGGGCGGCCCTTTTCTCTTACACGGAAGGAAACTCCATGGCGCTCACCTTCTACCACGGCCACGGCTCGCCTTATTCGTGGCGCGTGTGGCTCGCGCTCGAGTCGAAGCGCATTCCTTACGAGCTGAAGATCCTGTCGTTCTCCGCGGGCGACACGCGCAAGCCCGAGTTCGTCGCGATCAACCCGCGCCACCACGTGCCGACGATCGTCGACGACGGCTTCACGCTCTGGGAATCCAACGCCATCCTCGAATACCTCGACGAGCGCTTCCCCTCGCCGGGCGATACGTCGGGGCTCTTCCCCGGCGGCGTGCGCGAGCGTGCGCGCATCCGGCGCCTGGTGCGCGAGGCCGAGGAATACCTCGACAAGCAGGGCATCGACCCGATCGTCGACGAGTACTTCTGGAAGGACGGCGCGCCGCCCGACGAGAAGCGGCTCGCCGACGCGCGCGAGAAGGTGCGCGAGGAGCTCGCGTATTTCGCCCAGGAGCTGCGCGGGCCGTTCCTGGCGGGCGAGACGATGACGGCGGCCGACATCGTGCTCTATCCGATGGTGGCGTACGTGAAGCGGGTGACGGCGCGCAAGCCCGAGTCGAAGCTCGCCGAGCTCATTCCGCCGGCGCTCGCGCAGTGGGCGGCGCGTATCGAGGCGTTGCCGTATTTCGAGAAGACTTATCCGCCGCATTGGCGCTGACTTGACCCTCACCCCAGCCCTCCTCCCAGGGGAGAGGGAGAACCCCGTTCAAGTGACTTCGCACTTCTCGATCCGCGCGACCGACGGCCTCGCCCGCCGCGGCACGTTGATGCTCGCGCATGGCAGCGTCGAGACGCCCGCGTTCATGCCGGTGGGCACCTATGGCACGGTGAAGGCGATGAGCCCGGCGGAGCTGGTCGACGTCGGCGCGCAGATCGTGCTCGGCAACACGTTCCACCTCTGGCTGCGGCCGGGGCTCGAGGTGATCGCCAAGCACGGCGGGCTGCATCGCTTCATGGCCTGGGAGCGCCCGATCCTCACCGATTCCGGCGGCTTCCAGGTATTCAGCCTCGGGGCGCTGCGCAAGGTGAGCGAGCAAGGAGTGGCGTTCCAGTCGCCGGTGAACGGCGACGCGCTGTTCCTCACGCCGGAGGAGGCGATGCGCATCCAGCGCGTGCTGAACTCGGACATCGCGATGGTCTTCGACGAGTGCACCGGCTATCCGGCCACGCGCGAGCAGGCGGCCGAATCGATGCGCCTGTCGCTGCGGTGGGCCGCGCGCTCGCTCGCGGCGTTCGAGGGCAGCTCGAACGCGCTCTTCGCCATCGTGCAGGGCGGCATGTACGAGGATCTGCGCGACGAATCGCTCGCCGGGCTCGTGGCGTGCGGCGGGGCGGGAGCGGCCGGGTTCGCGGGGTATGCGATCGGCGGCGTCTCCGTGGGCGAGCCCAAGGAGGACATGAGCCGCATCGTCGCGCACGTCGCCCCGCGCCTCCCCGCGCACGCGCCGCGCTACCTCATGGGCGTGGGGACTCCCGAGGACATCGTCGAGGCGGTGAGCCTGGGGGTCGACATGTTCGACTGCGTGCTGCCCACGCGCAACGCGCGCAACGGCTGGCTCTTCACCGGGCGCGGCGACGTGAAGATCAAGAACGCGCGCCATCGCGAGGACACCCAGCCGCTCGATCCCGGGTGCGCGTGCTACACGTGCCGCCACTTCACGCGCGCGTACCTGCACCATCTTTTCCGCGCCAACGAGATCCTCGGGGCGCGGCTGAACACGATCCACAACCTGCACTACTACCAGGACCTCATGGGCGGCCTGCGGGAGGCGATCGATACGGGTCGACTGGCCCAGTTCCGCGAGCGCTTTGCCGCCGCCCGCATGCTAGAATCGCAGGCTGGTTAGGCGGTGGAAAAGCCTGACGCATCAACCCCTTCCGTTCGGAGTCCCCACATGATCGGCACCGCTTACGCCCAGGCCGCCGGCGCGGCACCCGGAGGCGACACGCTGATGGGCATGCTTCCCATCGTGCTGATGTTCGTCGTCCTCTATTTCCTGATGATCCGGCCGCAGATGAAGAAGGCGAAGGAGCACAAGACGATGCTCGAGGCCCTGCAGAAGGGCGACGAGGTGGTCGCGGTCGGCATCCTCGGCCGCATCCAGAAGATCACCGACAACTACCTGACCCTCGAGATCGCGCCGAACGTCGCGATCCAGGTGCAGAAGCAGGCCGTGACCCAGCTCCTGCCCAAGGGCACGCTCAAGGACGTCCAGTAGCCCGATGAACCGATATCCCGTCTGGAAGTACGCGATCATCGCGATCGCGCTGCTGGTCGGCCTGGTCTACGCCGCGCCGAACATCTTCGGCGAGGTGCCGGCCGTCCAGATCGCGGGCAAGCGCAGCGCCGTGAAGGTCGACGACACGATGCGCGCCGCGCTCGAGGACGCGCTCAAGAAGGCCAACCTGCGCGTGAGCGGCGTCGACGTGAACGAGCAGGGCACCAGCTTCCGCTTCCCGGACGAGGATACCCAGGCGAAGGCCTACGACCTGCTGCGCGGCCAGGTCCAGGACCGGGACTACGTCGTGGCGATGAACCTCGTGTCGAACTCGCCCCACTGGCTGCAGAAGCTGGGCGCGAAGCCCATGTACCTCGGCCTCGACCTGCGCGGCGGCGTGCACTTCCTGCTGCAGGTCGACATGAAGAGCGTGGTGAACAAGACGTACGAGCGCTATCTCGGCGACATCCGCACGCTGCTGCGCGACAAGCGCATCTACTACTCGGGCATCAATCGCGTGGGCGATCGCATCGTCGTGCGCTTCCGGGAGAAGGACCAGGAGGCGGCGGCGTTGAAGCAGATCGGCGACCAGATGCCGGACCTCGTCGTGCGCGAGGAGGACACCGGCGCCGAAGGGCAGCTCGTCGCGACCATCAAGCCCGAGGTCATGAAGTCGACCCAGGAGGCGGCGCTGCAGCAGAACATCCAGACGCTGCGCAACCGCGTGAACGAGCTGGGCGTGGCCGAGCCGATCGTGCAGCAGCAGGGCGGCGACCGCATCGTGGTCGAGCTCGCGGGCGTGCAGGACCCGACCCGCGCGAAGGAGATCCTGGGCCGCACCGCCGCCCTCGAGATCCGCCTCGTGGCCGAGGAGTACGCGCAGAGCCGCGGCAGCGAGGCGTTCATGCAGTACAAGGACCAGCCGGCGCCCCCCGGCACCGAGAAGTTCTACGACCAGCGCAACGGCGAGCCCGTGATCGTGCGCCGCTCGATCGTGATCACCGGCGACCACATCACCAACGCCCAGGCGAACTTCGACCAGCAGAGCGGCGGCCCGGTCGTGAACGTGAAGCTCGACAGCGCGGGCGGGCGCGTGATGCGCCAGACCACGCGCGAGAACGTCGGCAAGCGCATGGCGATCATGCTGGTCGAGAAGACCGGCACCACGGTCGCGATGTGGCCGAACATCCAGGAGGAGTTCGGCGCCGACTTCCGCATCACCGGGCTGCAGGACATCAACGAGGCGAAGAACCTGGCGCTGCTGCTGCGCGCGGGCGCGCTCGCCGCCAACATGGACATCATCGAGGAGCGCACCGTCGGCCCCTCCCTCGGCCGCGAGAACATCCAGAAGGGCTTCCACGCGGTGCTCTGGGGGTTCGTGGCGATCGCGGTGTTCATGTCGGTCTACTACGAGGTCTTCGGGCTGATCTCGGTGCTCGCGCTCGCGTGCAACCTGCTCTTCCTGGTGGCGCTGCTGTCGATCATGCAGGCGACCCTCACGCTGCCGGGCATCGCCGCCGTGGCGCTCACCCTCGGCATGGCGATCGACTCGAACGTCCTGATCAACGAGCGCGTGCGCGAGGAGCTGAGGGCCGGGATGACGCCGCAGATGGCGATCCAGGCGGGCTACGAGCGCGCCTTCGGCACGATCCTCGACTCCAACGTGACGACGCTCATCGCGGGGCTGGCACTGCTCGCGTTCGGCTCGGGCCCGGTGAAGGGCTTCGCGGTGGTGCACTGCCTGGGCATCCTCACCTCGATCTTCAGCGCCGTGGTGGTCTCGCGCGGCGTGGTGAACCTCATCTACGGCGGGCGGCGCAAGGTGTCGAAGGTGCTCATCGGCAACACGCAGTGGCACCGCAACAGCAAGGCGCCCGCCTAGCCAAGGACGACCATGGAATTCTTCCGCATCCGGCGCACGATCCCCTTCATGCGCCACGCGTTGGTGTTCAACGTGATCTCGGCGATCGTCTTCGTGCTGGCGATCGTCTTCCTGGCGACCAAGGGCCTGCACTTCTCGATCGAGTTCACCGGCGGCACGGTGCTCGAGGTGAGCTACGGCCACGCCGCCGAGCCCGACCGCATCCGCGCGGCGCTCGACAAGATCGGCCTCAAGGACACGTCGGTGCAGACCTTCGGCACGACGCGCGACGTGATCATCCGCCTGCCGCTGCGGCTGAGGGGCGGCGACGAGCACGCGCAGAACGTCGAGATGCAGAAGCAGGCCGACGCGGTGGGCGCGGCGCTCAAGGCCGACGACCCGACCGCGGAGGTGAAGCGCCGCGACTTCGTTGGCGGCGTGGTGGGCAAGGAGCTCGCGACCGACGGGGGGCTCGCGCTCCTCTTCGTCTGCATCGGCATCGTGATCTACCTCGCGTTCCGCTTCGAGTGGCGCTTCGCCGTTGCCACCATCCTCGCGAACCTGCACGACGTCGTGATCATCCTGGGGTTCTTCGCGTTCTTCCAGTGGGAGTTCTCGCTGCCGGTGCTCGCGGCCGTGCTCGCGGTGTTCGGCTACTCGGTCAACGAGTCGGTGGTCGTGTTCGACCGCGTGCGCGAGAACTTCCGCAAGATGCGCAAGGCGACGGTGCCGCAGATCATGGACGCCTCGATCACCGGCGTCATCTCGCGCACCATCATCACCCACCTGTGCACGCAGATGATGGTGCTGTCGATCTTCTTCTTCGGCGGCCCGAGCCTGCACTACTTCGCGCTCGCGCTCACGGTCGGCATCCTGTTCGGCATCTACTCGTCGGTGCTGGTCGCCTGCCCCGTGGCGATGTACCTCGGCGCCTCGCGCGAGGACTTCGTGAAGCCGGAGAAGAAGGCCGTCCAGCCGACGATGCCCTAACGCGGCGCGAGCCCCGCGTGGACGTGCTCTCCGGCTTCGTCGACCTCGTCCTGCACCTCGACCGCCACCTGCTCGCGCTCGTCGCGCAGTACGGGGCGTGGGTGTACGCGATCCTCTTCGCGATCATCTTCTCCGAGACGGGCCTCGTGGTGACGCCGTTCCTGCCGGGCGACTCGCTGCTCTTCGTCGCCGGCGCGATCGCCGCGGGCGGGGCGCTCGACGTGCATGCGCTCGCGGTGACGCTCGTCGCCGCGGCGATCCTCGGCAACAGCGCGAACTACGCGATCGGCCGGTGGCTCGGGCGGCGCTTCTTCAGGGACACGCGATCGCGCTGGCTGAACCCGGCTCACCTCGACAGGGCGCACGCGTTCTACGAGCGCCACGGCGGCAAGGCGATCGTGCTCTCGCGCTTCCTGCCGATCGTGCGCACGTACGTCCCGTTCGTCGCCGGCATGGGTGCGATGCCGCCCGCGCGCTTCACCGCGTACAACGCGCTCGGCGCGCTCGCGTGGGCCGCGACGCTCATCTACGCCGGCTACTTCTTCGGCAACATTCCGTGGGTCCGCGCGAACCTCACGCTGCTCATCGTCGCGATCGTCGTCGTGAGCCTCGCGCCGCTCGCCGGCGCCTACGTGCGCGCGCGCCTCGCCCGCCGCGCTTGACCCGCCCGGAGGCGCGGCCTAGAGTCCGCGCCATGCCCGGCGAGACCCACGTCTACGACATCGCGCGCGTCATCCAGCTCGCGATCGCGCCCGTCTTCCTCCTCACGGCCATCGGCACCATCATCAACGTGCTCATCGCGCGCCTCGCGCGCGCCGTGGACCGGCGTCGCATCGTGGAGGAGCACCTGCCCGAGTACGAGGACGAGCGCCACGCCCAGGCCGTGCGCGAGCTGCGCATGCTTGGTCGCCGCATCAACCTCGTGATCTGGGCCGCGGCGCTCGCGGTGCTCTCGGCGCTCATGGTCTGCCTGCTCGTCGGCGTGGCGTTCGTCGGCGCGTTCATCGCCACGGACCTGTCGCGGTCGGTCGCTGTCATCTTCGTGCTCGCGCTCGGCGCGCTCACCGCCTGCCTGCTCGTGTTCCTGCGCGAGATCTCGATCGCCGCCGTGAGCGCGCGCCAGACCGTGAGCCCTCAGAGCACGCGCGTCGCGCGCAGGTAGGCCACGGCCGCGCCGAAGTAGGCGAAGGCGAGCACGAGCTCGATGCCCGCGAGCGCGGCCGCCACGCCGTGGTCCGAGAACACGCGCACCGCGCCTTCGCCCGCATAGAGCCAGATGAGGAGCGTGCTCCACTGGAAGGTGTAGCGCCGCCCGTGCAGCACGCCGAACAGCGGCGCGAGCAGCGGCACGACCTTGAGCACGAGCCACGAGCCGCCGGGCTTGACCGGCGCGAGGAAGAGCTCCCACGCGAGGCCGAGGAAGACGAGCGCGATGAGGCAGCCGCACGCGGCGAGCCACGCGGCGCGCGCCGCGCTCATGCGCCGAGCTTCTTGGCGACGCTGGCGAGACGCTTGCCGAGCGCGAACGCGAGGCGCGCTTCCTCGTCGGCCACGGGCCGATCGTTGCCGGTGCCCGAGACGTGGGTCGCGCCATACGGCGTGCCGCCCGAGCGCGTGCTGTTGAGCTCGGGCTCCGTGTACGGCAGTCCCACGATCAGCATGCCGTGGTGCAGCAGCGGCAGCATCATGGACAGCAGCGTCGCTTCCTGGCCGCCGTGCAGCGACGCGGTCGACGAGAAGACCGCGGCCGGCTTGCCCGCGAGCGTTCCCTGTCCCCATTCGGCGCCGAGGCCGTCGATGAAGTACTTGAGGGGCGCGGCCATGTTGCCGAAGCGCGTGGGCGATCCGAGCGCGAGCCCGGCGCATTCCGCGAGGTCGCGCCGCTCGACGTAGGCAGCTCCCTCGGCCGGAATCGGCGGGGCCGTCTTCTCGACCACGGGCGCGACCTTCGGCACGGTGCGCACCCGCGCGCGCATGCCGTCGACGCTGTCGATGCCGCGCGCCACGCTCTGCGCGAGCGTGCGCACCGAGCCGGTCGCGCTGTAGTAGAGGACGAGGATTTCGGGCATGGGGGGGTGCTATGATACGCCCGCCATTCCGGCCGCTTGCGGGCCCTCCGTGATCGCGAAGCGCCGCTCCATCGATACCGCCCGCGACGTCGCGGGATTCCTCGGCTTCGTGCTGCGCCGCTGGTCGGAGGACCGCTGTCCGCAGATGGCGGCCGGGCTCACCTACACCACCCTGATCGCGCTCGTCCCGCTCTTCGCGATCGTACTCGCGGTGCTCTCGGCGTTCGGCCCGGTGATGGCGGAGATCAAGGCGTTCCTCATCGCCAACCTCACGCCGCAGGCCTCGAGCCACGTGATCGGCGGATACCTCGAGGACTTTGCGTCGAAAGCGCAGCGCCTCACCTTCGCCGGAATCGCCGGCGTGTTCTTCGTCTCGATCATGCTGATGCTGATGGTCGACCGGTCGCTGAACGCGATCTGGCGCGTGCGCCGCGCGCGCCCCTACTGGCTGCTCGTTCCCGTGTATGCGGTGCTGCTCATCGCCGGCCCGATGCTCGCGGCTGTGGCGACAACGCTCGCGAACAACGCGCTGGCGCATTCCCGCGGCGCCATTCCGGTGCCCGAGGATTGGGTGCTGGCGCTGCTGCGCGCGAGCCCGCTCGCGGTGAGCGCCGCCGCGTTCTTCCTGCTCTACAAGCTGGTGCCCCATCGCTTCGTCCCTTGGAGGCATGCGGCGCTCGGCGCGGTCGTGGCGGCGGTCCTCTTCGCGGTGCTGAAGGAAGGGTTCGGCGCGTACGTGCGGCTCGTGCCGACCTACGGCATCGTTTACGGCACGTTCGCGACGCTGCCGCTCTTCCTCGTGTGGCTGTATTTTTCGTGGCTCATCGTGCTCTTCGGTGCGGAGCTCGCCGCGTGCGCCGCGTACGGACATCGCGGGCTGTGGCGGCGGCTGGGCACGGCGGGCACGCACTTCCACGAGGCCGTGCTCGTCGCGCGGCGCCTCATCGCCGCACGTGGCGCGCCCGTCGCATTCAAACGCCTGCATGCGATCACGCGCCTGCCCGTCGGCGAGCTCGAGGACCTGCTCGCGCGCATGGAGGAGGCGGGCATCGTGCGGCGACCGAACCGGCGGCAGCTCGCGCTCGCCGCGCATCCGGAGGCGATCACCCTGGGCGACCTCTACGCGGCGACGGTGGCGCCCGTGGGTGGCCTGCGTCCCGAGGAGTGGGCGGAGATCTCCGTCGACCTGGCGCGCGCGGCGGCCGACATGCGCCAGGCGCTCGAGCGTCCGCTCGCCTCGCTTTCGCGTAAGCTGGACGCAGTCCCGCGCAAGACGAAAACGACCCGATGAAACGCCCGTTCCTGCGCAGCGTCCTCGCGCTGCTTGCCGCGGCCGCGCTCGCCGCGCACGCCGCGCCCTTCGACCTGACCGACACGCGCGGCAAGCATCACCGGCTCGCCGATTACACCGGGCATTACGTCGTGGTGAATTTCTGGGCGACGTGGTGCGTGCCGTGCCTGCAGGAGATCCCGGAGATCTCGGCGTTCGCCCATGCGCATCCGGGCGTGGTGGTGATCGGCGTGGCGACCGATGCGGACGATCCTGCGAAGGTCGAGCGCTTCGCCGCGAAGACGCACCTCGACTATCCGCTCGTGCTCTCGAACGACGCGGTCGAGAAGCAGCTCGGCCGTCCCGGCGCGCTGCCGACGACGCGCGTATACGATCCGCAGGGCCGCGTGGTCTACGACCGTGCCGGGCGCGTGGATCGCGCGAAGCTCGAGTCGCTCACCGGGGCTCCCACCGGCGGCAAGGCGTAGTCACGGCATCCAGCGCGTGCGCAGCGCACCGAGCACGCGCGCGGGATACTGGGGCTGGCCGAGGCTGCCGTTGTAGCGCCCGAGCGCGTTCACGAGGTTTCCACGCTCCTGGTCCAGGTAGTAGCGCAGGATCGTGCAGCCGTAGCGCAGGTTGGTGCGCTCCTCGAAGAGATCCTGGCCGGGCACGCCGATCTGCGCGACCCAGAACGGCATCACCTGCATCAGCCCGCGCGCGCCCGCCGTCGAGATCGCGTACTTGCGGAAATGGCTCTCGACGTCGATCACCGCGAGCACGAGCTGCGGGTCGAGGCCCGCGCGGCGCGCCTCGTAGCGCACGAGCACGAGGAAGCGGCGCACGCTCTCGCCGTCGCGGAAGCGCCCCGCGAGCCGCGGCGCCATCGCGTGGATCCAGCGGCGCGTCTGCTCGTCGGGCGCGTCGTAGCTCGCATTGTCGTTCACCGCGTGGGCGAGCGCGGTGCGGACGCTCGCGGACAACAGCTCGTAGCGTTGCGCGCCGGCGAATGCGGCAGGCGCCGCCGCGGCGAGAGCGAGGGCGAGCGCTGCGCTAGCTCGCCGAGGGCGACTTCGCACAGCGGAGACGCGATTGCGCGAAGGTGGCCGCCTCGGCGACCGGAACGCGCGTGGCCGCCGCATCGCGGCGGTGCTGGTATTCGACGGCGCCTTCCTTGAGGGAGCGATCGCCGATCACGATGCGGTGCGGGATGCCGAGCAGCTCCTGGTCGGCGAGCAGCACGCCGGGACGCTCGTCGCGATCGTCGAGGAAGACCTCGATGCCGGCCGCGGACAGCTCCGCGTAGAGCTTCTCCGCCGTTTCCTTCACGGCGGCGCTGCGGTGGTAGCCCATCGGGATGATCGCCACGATGAACGGCGCCATCGGGTCCGGCCAGATGATGCCGCGCTCGTCGTGGTTCTGCTCGATGGCCGCCGCGACGATGCGCGAGATGCCGATGCCGTAGCAGCCCATCTCCATCGGCTGCGTCGTGCCCTTCTCGTCGATGTAGGTGACGCCCATCTTCTGCGTGTACGCCGTGCGCAGCTGGAAGACGTGCCCCACCTCGATGCCGCGCACGATGTCGAGCCGGCCCTTGCCGTCGGGCGAGGGATCGCCCGCGACGACGTTGCGGATGTCGGCGACCTCCGGCTCGGGAAGGTCGCGGCCCCAGTTCAGGCCCGTCAGGTGATAGCCCTCGTCGTTCGCGCCGGTGCAGAAGTCGCTCATCGCGGCCACCGTGCGATCGGCGATCACGCGGATCGGGTGACCCACGGGGCCGAGCGAGCCGGGCGGCGCCTTCAGTCGCGCGCGGATCTCGGCGTCGTTCGCGAAGCGGAAGGGCCTGAGCCCCGGCAGCTTCGACGCCTTCACCTCGTTCAGCATGTGGTCGCCGCGCACGAGCAGCATCGCCATTTGCGCCGGTCCGTCCTCGCGCTCGTGCATGACGACGATCGACTTCACGGTCTTGTCGAGCGGAATCTTCAGGAACTCCGCGACTTCTTCGCACGTGTGCTTGCCCGGCGTCGCGACCTTCTGCATCGGCTGCGTGGGCGCGCGCCGCGACTGCGCGGGGGCGAGCGCCTCGGCGAGCTCGACGTTCGCCGCGTAATCGGATTCGGGCGAGAAGGCGATCGCGTCCTCGCCCGAGCCGGCGAGCACCTGGAACTCGTGCGAGCCGGTCCCGCCGATCTCGCCCGTGTCCGCGGCCACGGCGCGGAACTCGAGGCCCAGGCGCGTGAAGATGCGCACGTAAGCGTGGTACATCGCGTCGTACGACTTCTTCAGTCCGTCGTAGTCCGCGTCGAACGAGTACGCATCCTTCATCGTGAACTCGCGCGCGCGCATGACGCCGAAGCGGGGGCGGATCTCGTCGCGGAACTTGGTCTGGATCTGGTAGAAGTTGACCGGCAGCTGGCGGTAGCTCTTCACCTCGCGCCGCACGATATCGCACAGCACTTCCTCGGCCGTGGGCGCATAGCAGTAGTCGCGCTCGGCGCGGTCCTTGATGCGCAGCATCATCGGGCCGTAGAGCTCCCAGCGCCCGGTCTCCTGCCACAGCTCGGCGGGCTGGATCGGAGGGGCGAGCATCTCGAGCGCGCCCGCGCGGTTCATCTCCTCGCGCACGATCGCCTCGACCTTGCGCAGCACGCGCAGTCCGAGCGGCATCCACGTGTACAGCCCGCTCCCCAGCCGGCGGATCAGCCCCGCGCGCATCATCAGCTTGTGGCTGACGAGCTCCGCTTCCTGGGGGGCTTCCTTGAGGGTGGCGAGGTAGTAATGGCTGGCGCGCATGAACTCTCCGGACTGCGGGGTGGTCGAATCGAGTGATTCTGGCGAAAAATCATCGGCTTGCAGTCGGCCATTCTACACGGCCGCGACCGCCCTTTCCGCGCCGTTCTGGCGGCCGCCGGCGAACTGTGGAAAAATGGGATCAACTCAACGAATCGGGTGGTGACTGCCATGATCGATCGGGACGGATACCGCCCGAACGTCGCCATCGTGCTCCTCAACCACCGCAACCAGGTGTTCTGGGGCAAGCGCGTGAAAGAGCACGCGTGGCAGTTCCCCCAGGGCGGGATCAAGCCCGGGGAGACGCCGGAGCAGGCGATGTATCGCGAGCTGCAGGAAGAGACGGGTCTCGAGCCGCAGCACGTCAAGATCCTCGGCCGCACGCGCGAGTGGCTCCACTACAACGTGCCTTCGCACTGGGTGCGGCGCGAATGGCGCGGCACGTACAAGGGCCAGAAGCAGATCTGGTTCCTGCTGCGCCTCACGGGACGCGATTGTGACATCAGCCTGCGCGCGAGCGGGCACCCCGAGTTCGACGCGTGGCGCTGGCACGAGTACTGGATCCCGCTCGAGACGGTGATCGACTTCAAGCGCGAGGTCTATCGCCTCGGGCTCGAGGAACTGTCCGTGTTCGTGGAGGCGGAGCAGCGCGCCGTGGGGCTGTCACCTTATGGCCGCAGGCGTCGCCACCCGCGCATCGCGCGCCCGGCGGCCCACACGGCAGCCGCGCCGCTCGCGACCGACGCCTGATCCTCAGAAGCCGCGCACGTTGCCCGGGATGACGAGCCCGGCGAGCGCGGCCGCGATCACCGAGAGCACAATCGCGGCGATGATCACCACGACCACGTAGGGCACCGCCTTGTCCTCGGGCGCCTTCATCAGCACGGGCAAGCCGAGGTAGAGCAGGTACAGGCTGTAGAGCCCGGCGAGCGACAGGATCGACAGCAGCGGGATGATCGCGAAGATGCCGGCGAGCCACGCGGCGGTCGGCGCGAACGCCGCGACCTTGATCGCCTGGCCGAAGTTCTTCTCGCCCGCGAAGTTGGGCGCGAGCGAATCGATGATCAGCGCGAGGACGTAGACCCAGGCGAGGCTCAGCACGTAGCTCAACACCATGTGCGCCACGCCCGCGGTGACCGGCACGCGGTAGGTCGTGCCGAGCACGCCCACTCCCACCAGCGACCAGCCGATGAACGAAGCCACCGCGGGCACGGCCGCGAGCACCATCACGTAGCTGGTGAAGAGATCCTGCACGGTGTGCGGCTCGGTCGCGATCACCGCCCACTCCGCCTTCGGTTGCAGCAGGATGTTCCTCGCGCGATCGACGACGTTCACGATGGTCCTCCCGGGCTCTTCCCGCCGCGAGTATAGGCGGGCCGCGCCGCGGCCGGCAACGCGCCGGCTAGAGGACCACCAGGTTGTCGCGATGGATCAGCTCGGGCTCGGCGAGATAGCCGAGGATCGACTCGATCTCGGACGTGGGCTTGCGCAGGATGCGCGCGGTCTCGGCCGCGCCGTAGTTCACCAGCCCGCGCGCGATCTCGCGTCCCCCGGGGCCGGCCACGCTCACCACCTCGCCGCGCTCGAACTGTCCGTCGACCGCGGTGGCGCCGATCGCGAGCAGGCTCTTGCCGTCGTTCACGAGCGCGTTCACCGCGCCCGCGTCGATCGTGATGCGGCCCGAGGGCTTGAGGTGATCGGCGAGCCACTGCTTGCGCGCGGTGATGGGCGCGGTGTCGGCGACGAGGAGCGTGCCGATCGATGCGCCTTCGAACAGGCGCACCAGCACGTCGGGCTCGCGTCCCCACACGATCGCCGTGTGCGCGCCGCTCCTCGCCGCGCGCTTGGCCGCAAGCACCTTCGTGAGCATGCCGCCGCTGCCGATCGCCGTGCCCGCCCCGCCGGCCATGCGTTCGAGCGCCGCGTCGCCCGCGGTCGCGCGCGACACGAGCTTCGCCGCCGGATCGCGTCGCGGGTCGGCCGAGTACAGGCCCTTCTGGTCGGTGAGGATCACGAACACGTCCGCCTCGATGAGGTTGGTGACGAGCGAGCCGAGCGTGTCGTTGTCGCCGAAGCGGATCTCCTCGACCACGACCGTGTCGTTCTCGTTGATGATCGGCACGGTGCGCAGCGCCACGAGCGTCTTCAGCGTCGTTCGCGCATTGAGATAGCGCCTGCGGTCGCCGAGGTCCTCGTGCGTGAGCAGCACCTGCGCGGTGTGCAGCCCGAGGCTCGCGAAGCACGATTCCCACATCTGCACGAGGCCCATCTGGCCGACGGCCGCCGCGGCCTGCAGCTCGTTCACCGCGTTCGGGCGCCGCTTCCAGCCCAGGCGCTTCATCCCCTCGGCGATCGCGCCCGAGGAGACGACGAGCGTCTCGATGCCGCGCTCGTGCAGCTTCGCGATCTGTCCTGCCCACGCGGCGATCGCATCGCGGTCGAGGCCCGCGCCCTCGTTCGTGAGCAGGCTCGAGCCGATCTTCACGACGATGCGGCGGGCGGAGTGCAGGGGCGAGGCGTTCATGCCTTCTTCGGCGCGGCTGCAGCGCGCTCCTGCTCGAGGAACTCCATGACGGCGAACGTGAGCTCGCGGCAGCCTTCGCCCTTCATGGCGGAGATCACGAACCACGGCTTGGTCCAGCGCAGCTTCTTCACCAGCGCGGCCGCGCGTTTCTCGCGCTCGGCCGCATCGAGCAGATCGGCCTTGTTGAAGACGAGCCAGCGCGGCTTCTTCGCGAGCGCCGGGTCGTACTTCTTCAGCTCCGCGGCGAGCGCCTTCACCTCGGCTGCGGGGTCGGTGTGCGCGTCGAACGGCGCCATGTCGACGAGGTGCAGGAGCAGGTGCGTGCGCTGCAGGTGGCGCAGGAACTGGTGGCCGAGACCCGCGCCTTCCGCGGCCCCTTCGATCAGCCCGGGAATGTCGGCCACGACGAACGAGCGGCTCACGTCGACCCGCACCACGCCGAGGTTCGGGTGCAGCGTCGTGAACGGATAGTCGGCCACCTTCGGGCGCGCCGCGGACACCGCGCGGATGAAGGTGGACTTGCCCGCGTTCGGCATGCCGAGCAGGCCTACGTCGGCGAGCACGCGCAGCTCGAGCTCGAGATTGCGCGCCTCGCCCGGCTCCCCGCGCGTGAACTGGCGCGGCGCGCGATTCACGCTCGACTTGAAGTGCAGGTTGCCGAGACCGCCCTTGCCGCCCTTGGCGAGCAGCGCGCGCTCGCCATCCTTCGCGAGGTCGGCGAGCGTCTCGCCGCTGTCGGCGTCGCGGATCACCGTTCCCACGGGCACGCGCAGGACCACGTCCTCGGCCCCCTTGCCGTTGCAATCGCTGCCGCGCCCGTTCTCGCCACTCTTCGCGCGGAAGATGCGCGTGTAGCGGTAATCGATGAGCGTGTTGAGGTTCGCATCGGCCACCGCGTAGATGCTCCCGCCGCGGCCGCCGTCGCCGCCATCGGGGCCGCCGCGCGGCACGTACTTCTCGCGCCGGAACGATGCCGAGCCGTCGCCGCCCTTGCCGGCGGTGACCTCGATCCGCGCTTCGTCGAAGAACTTCATCGCGGCCTCAACGCGGCGCGAGGTCGGGCAGGGCCACGCGGATGCCGATGCCGATGAACGCGAGCCCGGCGAACACGTTCAGGCGCTCTCCGATCGCGGGCTTGCGGCGCAGCCAAGCGCCGATCCAGCCGGAGAACAGCGCGATCGCGCCGAAGATCACCACCGTCTGCAGCATGAAGATCGCGCCGAGGAGCGCCATCTGCGCGCCGACGTGCCCCGCGGACGCGTTCACGAACTGCGGCAGGAACGAAAGGAAGAAGAGCGTCACCTTGGGATTGAGCGCGTTGCCGACCACGCTCTGGCGGTAGATCGTGCCGAGCGCGCGCGGGGCGCGCGCGGCATCGAGCGCGAAGGACGAGCGATGCCGCAGCGCCTGCACGCCGATCCAGACGAGGTAGGCCGCGCCCGCGTAGCGCACGACGTTGAACGCGATCGGCGAGGAGCGGATGAGCGCCGCCACGCCGAGCGCGGCCAGCGCGGTGTGGAACAGGCAGCCGGTGGCGAAGCCGAGCGCCGCCGCCAGGCCCGCGCGCGGGCCCTGGCTCACGCCGCGCGCGAGCACCGTGACGATGTCGGGACCGGGCGCGATGGTGAGCAGCGCCGAGGCGACGAGGAAGAGGACGATGTCGGGCATCTAAACAAAAAAGCCCCGTACGACGACGGGGCTCTTCTGCCGAGGCGGAAAAGCCGTCAGGCCTGCACCGGCTCGATCGAGACCGTGCGCTTCTTCGCGGCGCCGTGCGTGCGGTACTTCACCTTGCCGGTGGTGAGCGCGAACAACGTGTGGTCCTTGCCGATGCCGACGTGGGGCCCGGGATGGAACGTCGTGCCGCGCTGGCGCACGAGGATCGAGCCCGCGTTCACGAGCTCGCCGCCGAACGCCTTCAGGCCGAGGCGTTTGCTCTCGGAGTCGCGGCCGTTGCGGGAAGAGCCGCCTGCTTTCTTGTGTGCCATGGTTCGGTTCCTTGCTTAAGCGATCGCGTCCACACGGATCTCCGTGTAGTTCTGGCGATGGCCCTGGGTCTTCGTGTAGTGCTTGCGCCGGCGCAGCTTGAAGATGCGAACCTTCTCGCCGCGTCCGTGCCCGAGCACGGTGGCGGACACTTTCGCGCCTGCCACGAGGGGATTACCGACCTTGACGGCCTCGCCATCCGCGACCATGAGCACCTGGTCGAGGACGATCTGAGCGCCAATGTCTGCCGGTATCTGTTCTATCTTGATCTTCTCGCCGGGGGCAACGCGATACTGCTTGCCGCCGGTTTTTATGACCGCGTACATTGTGGACTCCGTTGCGTTTTCGAAAGACTTCGCGACCGCCCCGCGCGATGCGCATTGACCCGAGTCACCGAGGGGCAGACCGAACTCGCTATAATACCGGAAATTCTTCGTAAGGTCAAAGACTTGTCCGGGGC
>CAYOGL010000061.1:0-17653 GCA_964403515.1 uncultured Burkholderiales bacterium
CGTTCTTCTTCACGATGCCGATGAGCAGGATGATGCCGATGATCGCGATGATGCCCAGGTCGTGGCCCCCGAGCATCAGCGACAGCAACGCGCCCACGCCGGCGGACGGGAGCGTGGAGAGGATCGTGAGCGGGTGGATGTAGCTCTCGTACAGCACGCCGAGCACGATGTACATGGTGACGATCGCCGCCAGGATGAGCAGCAGCTCGTTCAGCAGCGAGGCGCGGAAGGCGCTGGCGGCGCCCTGGAACTCGGTGCGCACGCTGGCGGGCATGTCGAGCTCCTGCTCGGTCTTCTCGATCGCGTTCACCGCCTGGCCGAGCGACGCCCCGGGCGCCACGTTGAACGAGATGGTGGTCGCGGGGAACTGGCCGATGTGGCTGATGGCGAGCGTTCCCGGCCGCTCGCTGATCGTCGCCACGGCCGAAAGCGGCACCTGCGTGGCGCCCGCGGTGAGCGGCGAAGCCGAGGCCGAAGGCACCGCGTTCGCGCCGGCGCCCGATGCCGATGCCGTGGCCGCCTGCGTGGCCTGCACGGGGATGTGGATGTCGTCGAGCGAGGCGGGGCCGAGCCGGAACTGCGGCTTCACCTCGAGCACGACGCGGTACTGGTTCGCCTGCGTGAAGATGGTCGAGATGAGGCGCTGGCCGAAGGCGTCGTAGAGGGCGTTGTCGATGGCCGCGGGCGTGATGCCGAGCCGCCCCGCGGTGTCCCGGTCGATCGTGACGTACGCCTGCAGGCCCTGGTCCTGCAGGTCGGAGGCGACGTCCATGAGCTGCGGCTGCGCGTGGAGCCGGTCGACGAGCCGCTCGGTCCAGCTCGCGAGCTCGTCCGCGTTGGCGCTCTCGAGCGTGAACTGGTACTGGGTGCGCGCGACGCGGTCCTCGATCGTCAGGTCCTGCACCGGCTGCATGTAGAGGTCCATGCCCTCCAGCTTCGACAGCCGGTCCTTGAGCCGCTGCATCACCACGCTGATCGGGTCGCGCACGTTGTGCGGCTTCAACGCGATGAGCACGCGCCCGGCGTTCAGCGTCGTGTTCTGTCCGTCGACGCCGATGAACGTCGACACGTTGTCCACCGCCGGGTCCTGCAGCAGGACCTGCGCGAGGCGCCGGCTGCGCTCGGACATCGAGGCGAAGGACACGTCCTGCGGCGCCTGGGAGACGCCCTGGACGAGGCCCGTGTCCTGCAGCGGGAAGAAGCCCTTCGGGATCGCGACGTAGAGGATCACGGTGAGGGCGAGCGTCACCAGGAAGACGATCAGCGTGAGCGGCTGGTGGTCGAGCACCCACCTGAGGGCGTCGCCGTAGCGCGCGATCAGCCGGTCGAACATCTCGCCGGTGCGATGGAAGAACCGGCCCTGCTTCTCGGGCGGCGTGTGGCGCAGCAGCCGCGCCGACATCATCGGCGTGAGGGTGAGCGAGACCGCCGCGGAGATGAGGATGGAGACCGCGAGCGTGATCGCGAACTCGCGGAAGAGCCTTCCGACCACCTCGCCCATGAAGAGCAGCGGGATCAGCACGGCGATGAGCGAGAACGTGAGCGAGATGATGGTGAAGGCGATCTGTTGCGAGCCCTTGAGCGCCGCCTCGAGCGGCGAGTCGCCGTGCTCGACGAAGCGCGAGATGTTCTCGATCACCACGATCGCGTCGTCGACCACGAAGCCGGTCGCGATCGTGAGCGCCATGAGCGTGAGGTTGTTGATGCTGAAGCCGGCGAGGTACATGACGCCGAACGTGCCCACGATCGACAGCGGCACCGCGACGCTCGGGATGAGGGTCGCCGTGGCGCTCCTCAGGAAGATGAAGATCACCATGACGACCAGCGCGATGGCGAGCATCAGCTCGAACTCCACGTCGTGCACCGAGGCGCGTATGGTGACCGTGCGGTCGGTGAGGAGATGGGTCTCGATCGAGGCGGGGAGCGTGCCGGTGAGGCTCGGCAGGAGCGTCTTCACGCGATCGACCACCTCGATCACGTTCGCGCCCGGCTGGCGCTGCACGTTCACGATGATGGCCGGCGTGTCGTTCATCCACGCGGCGAGCTTCGCGTTCTCCGCGCCCTCCACCACGTCGGCGACGTCCGAGAGCATGACCGGCGCGCCGTTCTTGTACGCGACGATGATCGAGCGGTACTCGCCGGCGCTGCGCAACTGGTCGTTGGCGTCGATCGTGTAGGCGCGCGCGGGGCCATCGAAGCTGCCCTTCGCCTGGTTCACGTTCGCGTTCGCGATCGCGGTGCGGATGTCCTCCATCGACAGGCCGTGCGCCGCGGCCGCCTTCGGGTTCACCTGCACGCGCACCGCGGGACGCTGTCCGCCCGACAGCGTGACCAGGCCCACGCCGGGGATCTGCGAGATCTTCTGCGCGAGGCGCGTGTCGACCAGGCTCTGCACCTGGGTCATCGGCATCGTCTTCGAGGTGATGCCGAGGGTGAGGATCGGCGCGTCGGCCGGGTTCACCTTGCTGTAGATCGGCGGCGAGGGCAGGTCCTGCGGCAGCAGGTTGGACCCCGCGTTGATCGCGGCCTGCACTTCCTGCTCTGCGGTGTCGAGCTCGGTGGCGAGCTCGAACTGCAGCACGATGACCGAAGCGCCGCCGGAGCTCGACGAGGACATCTGCTTGAGCCCCGGCATCTGCCCGAACTGGCGCTCGAGGGGCGCGGTGATCGAGGAGGCGGTGACGTCGGGGCTCGCGCCGGGGTAGAGCGTGACGACCTGGATGGTCGGATAGTCGACCTCGGGCAGCGCCGAGAGCGGCAGCTGCCGGTACGCGACGATTCCCGCGAGCAGCACGGCCACCATCAGCAGCGCCGTCGCGACGGGCCGCAGGATGAAGAGGCGTGACGGGTTCACGGGGTCGCCTTGTCCCCGGTCGTCTTTCCTTCGCCGCGCAGGCGCCGACCCGCATTACCCTTGCGCGCCTCGCCCGCCGGCGCCTGGCTCGTGGCCGCGGGCGCGTTCGGTTCCGCGTTGCGGGGTCCCTTGCGCGGCCCGCCGCCTCCCGAAGGCGCGGCGTTGCGATCCACCACCTCGACCCTCGCGCCCTCGCGGATGCGGTCGATGCCGTCGGTGATCACGCGCTCGCCGGGCTTCAGCCCGGAGAGCACCGCCGTGAGCTGGCCCTCGCTCGCTCCCGCCTGCACCGGGCGCAACGCCACGGTGTTGTCGTCGGTCACGAGGTACACGAGCGTGCCATCGGCATTGCGCTGGATCGCCGCCGAGGGGACGACGACGACATCGCGCAGCGTGTCCACCACCATGCGCACGTTCACGAACTGGTTCGGGAAGAGCCTGCCCGCGGCGTTCGCGAACTGGCCCTTGATCTTCACCGTTCCGGTCGCGACGTCGATCTGGTTGTCGGCGCCGAGCACGGTGCCCTTCGCGAGCAGCGTCTTCTGGTCGCGGTCCCAGGCTTCCACCTCGAGCTTCTGCCCCGAGCGCAGGCGCGCGATGACCGCGGGGAGCGCGTCCTGCGGGATGGGGAAGATCGCGGTGATCGGGTCGACGAGCGTGATGACCGCGATGCCGTTCGCGTCGTTGGTGTGCACCATGTTGCCCGCGTCGACGAGGCGCAGCCCCACGCGCCCCGCGGTCGGCGCGACGATGCGCGTGTACGAGAGCTGCAGGCGCGCGTTGTCGACCTGCGCCTGGTCCACCTTCACGGTGCCCTCGAGCTGCTTCACGAGCGCGGCCTGCTGGTCGACCTGCTGCTCGGCGATCGAGTCCTGCTTGAGCAGCGTCTGGTAACGATTGAGGTCGATGCGCGCGTTGGCGAGCTGCGCGCTGTCGCGGGCGAGCTGGCCCTCGGCCTGCTCGAGCGCGACCTGGAAGGTCGCGGGGTCGATCTGCGCGAGCACCTCGCCCGCCTTCACCAGCTTGCCCTCGTCGAAGGTGACTGTCTGCAGCTGTCCGTCCACGCGCGGGCGCACGGTGACGGTCTTCAGCGCGATGACCGTGCCGAGCGCGTTCTGCACGATGTCGATGTTGCCGAGGCGCGCGGGCACCGCGGTCACCGGTTGCGCGCGGTTGGGATCGAAGCCCACCCGGCCGCCCTTGCCGGGCGCACCGAAGCGGCCCTTGCCCGCAGCGCCGCCCTTGCCCGCGGCGGTCGTTGCGCCCGCGGCGACGGAGTCGGGCGCCGCGGAGCGGCCGTGGTAATACCAGGCGCCGAGCGCGACCAGGAGCAGGATGGCGACGACGAGAACGGGCTGGACCCAGCGGCGCCGCGGCCGGTCGTCGAGCGTCGGCCGCGCGGGGGGAGGCAAATCGGACATGGGACGCTCTTCTTGGGGCTGTTATTGGAGCAGTCTTTGCGTCGGCAGGTTCGTCTCGATTCCTACGAAATGTAACGATCGTTATCCGGGGACGAGCGGCGGCTCGGCGAGCGCGGCGATCTGCTCGCGCATCTCGAGCACGCGGTCCTGCCAATAGCGGGGCGTATTGAACCACGGGAAGGCGATGGGGAACGCCGGGTCGTCCCACCGGCGCGCCAGCCAGGCCGAGTAGTGGATGAGGCGCAGCGTGCGCAACGCTTCGACGAGATGCAGCTCGCGATCGTCGAACTCGGCGAAATCCTCGTAGCCTTCGAGCAGCTTCGCGAGCTGCCGTCCCATGCTGCGGCGGTCTCCCGAGACGAGCATCCACAGGTCCTGCACCGCGGGCGCCATGCGGCTGTCGTCCAGGTCGACGAAATGCGGGCCGCCCGGCGCATTGCCGGTGTCCGGCGTCCACAGCACGTTGCTCGGATGGCAGTCGCCGTGCACCCGGATCACGCGCACGTCGCCCGCGCGCGCATACGCATGACGCACGCCCTCGAGGGCGAGGTCGACCGCCTGGCGCCACGCGGCGGCGAGATCCGGCGGGATGAGGCCGCTCGCGAGGAGATGGGCGCGCGGCTCGTCGCCGAAGCTCGCGATGTCGAGCGCGGGGCGGTGCGTGAACGGATGCGCGCCTCCCACCGCGTGGATGCGCCCGATGAAGCGGCCGAGCCACACGAGCGTCTTCTCGTCCTCGAGCTCGGGTGCGCGCCCGCCTCGCCGCGGGAACACGGCGAAGCGAAAGCCGTCCGCTTCGTGCAGCGTGCGCGTGCCGAATTCGAGCGGTGCCACGACCGGAATCTCCGCGGCGGCCAGCTCGTTCGCGAACGCGTGCTCCTCGAGGATCTGCGCATCGCTCCAGCGCGAAGGACGGTAGAACTTCGCGACGACGAGCCCGCCGTCGTCGAGGCCCACCTGGTAGACGCGGTTCTCGTAGCTGTTCAACGCGAGGAGCCGCCCGTCGCATCGCAGGCCGAGCGCGTCGAGCGCGTTCAGCACGACGTCGGGCGTCAAGCGCGAATACGGATGGGTATCGCGAGGATTCACGGGCGGTCGCGCGCGGGCCGCGTGCTAGAATCGCCGCGCATCGCTGAGCGCCGTTGCCGGAGAATCGCCATGAAGCATCCCCTCGATTCGCTGTGGGGCACGCTCGTCGCGGGCGTGGTCCTCACCGTCATCCTGTACTTCCTCGCGCGCGGCATGATGGGAGGCTGACTCCATGACGTGGAGCTTCGTTCACTACGGCCTGGGCCGATGGCTGCACATCCTCGCCGGCGTGACCTGGGTCGGCATGCTCTACTACTTCAACTTCGTGCAGGTGCATGCGCTCGCGAAGGCGTCGGCCGAGGGTCCCGCGGCTTCGGGCGCGATCGTGCGCCACGTGGTGCCGCGTGCGCTCGCCGTTTTCCGCTGGGCCGCGGTGGCCACCTGGGTGATGGGCGCCTTCCTGCTCGGCGACAAGTTCGGCGACGCGTTCCTGTTCCGCGACCACGCGTACGTTCCGATCGGCATCGGCGCGTGGCTCGGCACGATCATGCTGTTCAACGTGTGGGCGCTCATCTGGCCCAACCAGAAAAAGGTACTCGGGCTGGTCGCCGCCACCGATGCCGAGAAGGCGAAGGCGCGCCGCGTGGCGTTCCTCGCCTCGCGCACCAACGTCATGCTGTCGCTGCCGATGCTCTTCTTCATGGTCGCCTCGGGCGGCCTGTTCCGCACCGCCATCTTTCCCGGCTAGCCCTGCGCCTTCCTCGGCAGGCCCGTCACCTTGTCGCCCGCCTTCACCTTGTGGCGCGCGAACCATCCCACGTTCGTCTCGATCGCGTAGATCGCGGGACCCGCGGCCGTGTGTGCGTCGAGCGTCTGCGGCTTCATGTCCTCGACGTTGAGGATCACGCCGTCGCGGTCGATGAACGCGACCGAAAGCGGGATCAACGTGTTCTTCATCCACATGGCGTAGTAGCCCGGATCGTCGAAGATGAAGAGCATGCCCTCGTCGGCGCCGAGCGACTTGCGGAACATGAGGCCGCGATCGCGTTGCGCCTCGGTCGAGGCCACCTCGACCTTGAGCGGGTGGCCGGCGACCTTCACCTGCGACGTTGCGAAGCGCATCGCCTCCTCGCCCGCGGCGGGCAGGGTGGCGGCGAGCAGCGAGGCGGCGAGAAACCCCGCGACGCAACGGCGGTCGAAGCGCAGGTCGGCAAATCGCACGGAAGGGCTCCCGGGGGAAATGAGCCGTAAGGTTAACGCAGGAGGCCGCGCCATGAGATCCTCGATCGCGTTCGCGATCGCGTTGCTCGCCGCCGGTTGCGCGGTGCGCCCCATCGCGCCGCCGCCCGACCAGCCGGAGAGCGCGACCGCCGCCGCCGCGCGCCGCGCACAGGCACCGAAGCCCGCGTACAACCTGGCCGGCTACCCGCCGGCGGCGCGCGACGGCTACATCGACGGCTGCGAGTCGGCGAAGCGTTCGCGCTACGCGCGCAAGGACGCGAAGCGCATGGGCGACGATCCGCAGTACGCGACGGGCTGGAACGACGGCTATTCGATCTGCGGCCGGAAGTAGCCGCGCGCGAAGGCTATTCGGCCCGCGCCAGGATCCACCGCGCGATCGCCTCGAGGATGTCCGGCACCTCGCCGATCGACGGCTCGAGCGCGATGGGCACGCGCGGGTGCGCGGCGCGGATCGCCTCGAGGATGCGCGGCACGTCCTGCTTCAGGTGACCGCCCTGCGCCATGAAGAGCGGAAAGACGGTGATCGCGAGCGCGCCGTGCGCGATGAGCGTCTCCACCGCCTCGTCGAGCGTCGGCGACATGATGTCGAGGTAGGCGAGCTCGATCGGGAATTCGGGGCGGCTCGCGCGCACCCGCTCGCGGATCGCCTCGAACGGACGCGCCCACTCGGGATCGCGGGCGCCGTGGGCGAAGAGAACCAGCCCGCGCATTCAGTGCTTCCCGGTCGAGCCGAAGCCGCCCGCGCCGCGCGTGCTTTCCTCGAACGACTCGACCACGTTCAACCGCACCTGCACGACGGGCACCACGACCAGCTGGGCGATGCGCTCGAGCGGCTTCACCTCGAAGGCGTCGCGCCCGCGGTTCCAGCACGAGACGAGCACCTGGCCCTGGTAGTCCGAATCGATCAGGCCGACGAGGTTGCCGAGCACGATGCCGTGCTTGTGGCCGAGCCCCGAGCGCGGGATCACGATCGCAGCGAGCGTCGGATCGCCGAGGTGGATCGCGAGGCCCGACGGGATGAGCGCGCTGTCGCCCGGCTTCAACGTGAGCGGCTCGTCGATGCACGCACGCAGGTCGAGCCCGGCGGATCCTGCGGTGGCGTACGCGGGCAGGTTCGCGCGGATGCGTTCGTCGAGGATCTTCACGTCGAGATTCTTCATCGGGCCTTTCGTGCCGGGATGGCGGACAGGGAAACGGCGTCGGCGCGCGGCGCGTCGACGCGGGTCGGGTTCAGGAAACCGGCGTGACCGGCTTGGCGCCGGCGGCCTTCAGCTGCTCGCGCAAGGCGAGCGCGTGGCCGACGATGGCGTGCGCGACCTTCGACTTCGAGGCGCGCGCGACCGGATGGGCGCCGAGGTCGTCGTAGATCGTGACCTCGTTCTCGTCCTTGCCGATGGCGTGCTGCACGAGGTTCGCCACGATCATCGGGATCTTCTTCCTCGCGCGCTTTTCCTGCGCGTAGCGCGCGATGTCCTCGCTCTCCGCGGCGAAGCCCACGCAGAACGGGCCGTGCTTCAGGCCGGCCACGTAGGCGAGGATGTCCTCGGTGGGCTTGAGCTTGATCTCCATCGCCTCGGGCGTCTTCTTGAGCTTGCGCGCGAGGGGGGTCACCGGCGTGTAGTCCGCCACCGCGGCCACGCTGAAGAAGTAATCCGCGTCGCCCACGTGCGCCTTCACCGCGTTGAACATGTCGGCGGCGGTGGTCACGTAGACGAAGTGCGCGCGCGGCGGGGCGGCCAGCGACGTGGGCCCGCTCACGAGCGTCACGTCGGCGCCCTCGGCGAGCGCGGCCTCGGCGATCGCGTAGCCCATCTTGCCGGAGCTCATGTTCGTGATGCCGCGCACCGTGTCGATCGCCTCGAAGGTCGGTCCCGCGGTGACGAGCACCTTGCGTCCCGCGAGGCGCCGCGGACCGAGGAACTCGACGACGGCCTCGACGACGTCCTCGGGCTCGAGCATGCGGCCCATGCCGACCTCGCCGCACGCCTGGTCGCCCGCCGCGGGCCCGACCACGACGATACCGTCGGCGCGCAGCGTCGCGACATTGCGTTGCGTCGCGGGGTTGTCCCACATCTCGCGGTTCATCGCCGGCGCCACGAGCAGCGGGCAGTTGCGTGCGAGGCAGACGGTGGAGAGCAGGTCGTCGGCGAGGCCGTGGGCGAGCTTCGCGAGGAAGTCCGCGCTCGCGGGCGCGACGACGATCGCCTCGGTCGCGCGCGAGAGCTCGATGTGCGCCATGTTGTTCGGGAACGTGGGATCCCACAGGTCGGTGGCGACGGGCCGGCCGGTGAGCGCCTGGAACGTGACCGGCGTGACGAAGCGCGTCGCCGCTTCCGTCATCGCGACCTGCACCTCGACGTTATTCGATTGCAGCAGGCGCGCGATCTCCGCGGCCTTGTACGCGGCGATGCCGCCGCTCACGCCGAGCAGAACGCGATGCCTCAAGACCTTGTCCATAAAGGCATTTTACCCACGACCTCCGGGGCTTGCATGATCGGTGCAGCCAGCGGCGCCACGCACAGACGGGCGCACGCACGATTCGCCGCGCAGGATGCCGCCTCACTGTCGGATGCGCAGCTCGTTGCGCTGTTCCTCGGGCGCGGTGCGCGCGGGCGCACGGCCGTCGAGATCGCTTCGGATCTGCTCGCGCGTTACGGTCGATTGTCGCGCCTGCTGGCCGCGGCGCACGGCGACCTCGATCCCGCGCCCGGCCTCGCGCCCTCGCAGACCGCGCAGATCGGCGCGGTGATGGAGCTCGCGCGCCGCGCGCTCGACGAGCAGATGAAGGCGCGCGATGCGCTCGCCTCGCCGGCGGCGGTGCGTTCGTACCTGCGCCTGCGCATGCAGGACCTCGGCCACGAGGTCTTCTACTGCGTCTTCCTCGACGCGCAGAACCGCGTGATCGTCGCCGAAGAGCTCTTCCGCGGCACGCTCACGCAAACGAGCGTGTACCCGCGCGAGGTCGTGAAGCGCTCGCTGCGCCACAACGCGGCCGCGGTGATCCTCGCTCACAACCATCCCTCGGGCGTGGCGGAGCCGAGCCTGCAGGACCAGGGGCTCACGCGCACCCTTGCCGAGGCCCTCGCGCTGGTCGACGTGAAGGTGCTCGACCACTTCATCGTGGCGCCGGGCGCGTGCCTCTCATTCGCCGAGCGGGGGCTGCTCTAGAGCGGCCGCAGCGGCCGGGCCGGCGGCCGCAACGCGTTGAAGGGGCGGGGAAAATCGCGTCCCGGCCGGCCCTTTCCGTGCGGCGTTGCCGGTTGCCCCGGAGCGCCGGGGGATGCTACAATCCCATGCTTTGATTCTTCCGGATTAAGAGGTCTTCCCATGTCCCGCGTTTGCCAAGTGACCGGCAAAGCCCCGCGTGTCGGCCACCACGTGTCCCACGCGAACAACAAGACCAAGCGGCGCTACCTGCCGAACCTGCAGTACCGCCGGTTCTGGGTCGAGAGCGAGAACCGCTGGGTCAAGATGCGCCTCACCAACGCCGGCCTGCGCCTGATCGACAAGGTGGGCATCGACGTCGTGCTCGCCGACATGCGCGCGCGCGGCGAGAACGTCTGACGGAGCCCGAACCATGCCCCGCGAAAAGATCAAGCTCGAGTCGTCCGCCGGCACCGGGCATTTCTACACGACCACGAAGAACAAGCGCACGATGCCCGACAAGATGGAGATCAAGAAGTACGATCCCGTCGCCCGCAAGCACGTCGTCTACAAGGAAGGCAAGCTGAAGTAAGCTCGCCGCTCCAAAAAAAGCCGCGCACCGCGCGGCTTTTTTTTCGCCCGGTGCGGGAGGGAGGCGGTCAAAACGAAAAAGCCCCGCACTTGCGGGGCTTTTCTACCGCCGAAGCGGCTTACGCGTAGCGGCGAAGGCGGTGCGAGAACTCGATCAGCGGGGCGACGCCGCTCTTCTCCGCGCGCTCGCACCAGTCCTTCAACTGGCTCACGAGCTGCTCGGTGTTGAGCGTCGAGCGCTCCCAGAGGCGGGCCAGCTCCGCGCGCATGGCGAGCGTCGTCTGGAGCGCGCTGCTGGAGGCGACCGCCTGCTCGATCGCGGCGCGGTGCTGGGCCGGGATGATGGCCGCGTCGCGATGCAGCCACTTCTTCACGGCGCGGGCGGCCCGCGTGTCGGCGATGAAACCGCGCGCGCGCATGGCCGCGAGCTCCGTGGCGGCGGCGCGCTTGATCGACTTCGCGTACTTCGCCATCACGTCGTAGCGATGCATGATGACCGCCTGCAGGGTGGCCGCGTCGACCTCGAACTTCGACGGGTCGAGCCTCACCTTGGGGACCGGGCGGCGCACCTTCGCCAGCCCCAGCGACTGCAGGATGCGGATGTACATCCAGCCCAGGTCGAATTCGTACCAGCGCAGCGAGAACTTGGCCGAGGTGGGATAGGCGTGGTGGTTGTTGTGCAGCTCCTCGCCGCCGATCCACGCCGCCCACGGAACGATGTTCGTGCTGTCGTCGTCGGTCTGGAAGTTGCGGTAGCCGAAGTAGTGGCCCACGCCGTTGATCACGCCGGCGGCCCAGAACGGGATCCACGCGAGCTGCAGGCCGTAGATGATGGCGCCCGGGACCGCTCCGAAGAGCGCGAGGTCGATGAAGGCGAGCAGCACGATGCCCCACTTGTTCAGGGGCGTGTAGACGTGTCGCTCCATCCAGTCGTCGGGCGTGCCGTGCCCGTAGCGCTTCATGGTCTCGGGCTTGTGGGACTCCTTCACGTACAGGACCACGCCGGCGAAGAGCACGCGCTTGATGCCGAAGATGCGCGGGCTGTGGGGATCGTCGGCCGTCTCGCACTTCGCGTGGTGCTTGCGGTGGATGGCGGCCCACTCCTTCGTGATCATCCCGGTGGTGAGCCACAGCCAGAAGCGGAAGAAATGGCTGACGACCGGGTGCAGGTGCAGCGCCGAGTGCGCCTGGCACCGGTGCAGGTAAAGCGTGACCGCCGCGATGGTGATCTGGACCAGGACCAGGCCTGCGATCAAGTCTCCCCACCACGGAAGGTGCAGAAAACCGCTGAGCATTGATTCGAACCTCTTGACGTGGAAGCCGCCCGAACGGGCGGCCCGATGGACCCGGATTGTACCCCGCGGCCGGGCCTACCGCGTACCTTTCCGCCGCCCCATCCTCAAGTGCTTGAAGCGGGGCGCTTTTCCCCGGTTTCAGGCGTAGCGATGAGGCGCACGTCGCGCCGGGGATACGGGATGTCGATCGCGTTCGCCCTGAACGAGCGGACGATCTCCTTCAGCAGGGCGCTGCGCAGCTCCGCTTCGCCCGCCGAGGGATCCTTGATCCACACGGTCAGCTCGAGGTCGATCCCGCTTTCCCCGAGACTTTTGACGCGCGCGGCGGCGGCCGGTTCTTGGATCACGCGGCCCTGGGCGCGCGCCGCCCGGAGCAGCAGCTCGCAGGCCTTGTCGACGTCGCTGTCGTAGGAGATCGACACCGCGACCACCATCGACACCTTCGGGTCGGTATAGGTGTGGTGCTGGACGGTGGTCGTGATCAGCGTCTCGTTCGGGATGATCGACTCCACCCCGTCGGCGCCGCGGATCACGGTGTAGCGCGACTCGATCGCCCGCACCTCGCCCTTGCGGTTGTCGATGGTGACGATGTCGCCCAGCCGGATGCTGCGGTCGAGCAGCACGATGAAGCCGCTCACGTAGTTGCTCGCGATCTTCTGCAGGCCGAAGCCGAGGCCGACCCCGAGGGCGCCGCTGAACACGGAGAGCGTCGTCACGTCGATGCCGACCATCGGCAGCGCGATGAGCACCGCGAGCAGCAGCGCGCCCACCTGCACCAGCTTGCTCATGACGATGCGCGTCGACATCTGCAGGCTCTCGGCGGCGAGCAGGCGCGTCTCGGTGATGCGCCCGATCCACAGCGCGACCGTGAGCGTGATGCCGAGCGCGATCACCGCCTGGATCACGAGCCAGAGCGTGATGCGTTGCCTGGTCTTGCCGAGCGTGAAGCCGATGTCGTCGAGGCCGGCGATCACCTCGGGCAGCAGGCCGGTGACGTGCAGCACCACCGCGATCCACGCGACCGTGGCGACGATCCCGACGACCGTGCGCAGGAACGCGCCCTCCGGGATGATGTGCCCGAGGATGTACACCGCGACGCGGATCACGAGCCAGGCGACGAGCAGCGACTGCGCGATCTCGAGCAGCACCACGCCCTGGAAGTGCCGCAGGCTCACCTTCGCCAGCGCGATGAAGATCACGGTGAAGAAGGGCACGGCCACGCGCTCGAAGTCGCCCTTGCCGAAGCGCCAGCGGCGGCTCGACTCGATGTGCGAGCAGGCGTAGTGGCCGAAGAAGCGCCCGAGCGCGAAGGCGATCACGCCGAGCAGCAGTTGCCAGAGCCAGTCGGCGGCGGAGGCGCCGCCGGAGAGGCTGTCGACGAAATCCTCGAGGGGAGTGAGGTCCATGCTCAGCGCCAGGGGATGGATTGGTCGCGCAACCAGCGGAAGTTCGCCACGTAGCGCGCGGCGAGCTCGGGGTTGCCGGCGAGGACGACGACATTTTCCGCATTCCGGCTCCGGGCCGCACGGGTGTAGTTGTAGCTGCCCGTGATCACGGCCGCCTCGGGGTCCTCGCCGTCGACGATCACGATCTTGTTGTGCGCGGCGGCCACGGCGGCGTTCAGGTAGACGCGCGCGCCGGCCTTGCGCAGCCCTTCGAGCCACGGCAGGCCGCCGGTGCGATGCTGCTCGGCATCCGCGACGATCTGCACCTCCACGCCGCGTCGCAGCGCGGCGAAGAGGGCGCGCGCGATGCGCGGGTCGGTGAAGAGATACGCCTGCACGCGCACGTCGTGGCGCGCGCGGCCGATGCGCCCCGCGATGAGGCCCGCGATGTCGTCGCCCGGCGTGAAGGCGGCCTGCACTTCGGTGCAGCCGGCGATGGCACCGGCATGCGGCGCGGGCGCGGCCATCCGCGCGAGCTCCGCCCGCGCCGCGAGCGCGCACGCCGCGAGCATCGTCGCCGCCGCCGCGCGCTTCATTTCGCCGCCCGCTCGAGCGCCGCGGCGAAGAATCCGTCGGTCTCGTGGACGTGCGGGTAGAGCCGCAGGTAGCGCCCGGTGTGCGGCACGTCGATGCCCTGGCGCTTCAGGATCTCGCCCGCCTCGAGCGCGCGGAACTCGGGGTGCGCGGCGAGGAACGCCTCGACGATCGCCTCGTTCTCCTCGCGCAGCAGGCTGCACGTGCCGTAGACGAGCCTCCCGCCCGGCTTCACGAGCGCCGCGGCGGCCTCGAGGATCACGCGCTGCTTCGCGTTCAGCTCCGCGAGGCTGTCGGCGGTCTGGCGATACTTGAGGTCGGGATTGCGGCGCAGCGTCCCCAGGCCCGTGCACGGCGCGTCGACGAGCACGCGGTCGATCTTGCCGCGCAGCCGCTTCACCTTCGCGTCGTTCTCGTTCGCGATGCGCTGCGGGAACACGTTCGACAAGCCGGAGCGCTTGAGCCGCGGCCCGAGCTGGTCCAGGCGCTTCTCCGACACGTCGAACGCATAGAGCCGGCCGGTGGAATTCATGGCCGCGCCCATCTGCAATGTCTTTCCGCCGGCGCCCGCGCAGAAGTCCACGATCATCTCACCGCGACGCGGCTCCACGAGCAGGCCGAGCAACTGGCTGCCTTCGTCCTGCACCTCCACGGCTCCGTCGAGGAACATCGGATGCTGGTTCAGCGCCGGCTTGCCGCGCACGCGCACGCCGAGCGGCGAGTAGCGCGTGGGCGCGGCCTCGAGGTGGTCGTAGGCGAGGCGGTCGAGCACGCCCTCGCGCGGGGCCTTGAGCGTGTTCACGCGCAGGTCGAGCGGGGCGGGCTGCTGCAGGCCGCGCGCGAGCGCGAGCAGCTCCTCGTCGTCCAGCGCGGGGCGCAGGCGCTCGATCACCCAGTCGGGAAGGTCGACGCGGATCTCGAACGGCATCTCGTCGAGGGATTTCGCCTTGAGCGCGGCGAGCCACGCCTTCTCGCCGGGCTTCAGTGCCGCCTCGATCTGGCCCACGCCGACGCCTTCGAGCTTCACCAGGGTCGCGAGCGCGATCTCGCGCGGCGTGGCCGAGGGCGTGACGTGCTCGAGCAGGCGCCGGCGCCGCAGTGCCGCGTACACGGTATCCGCGACGAGCGCGCGGTCGCGATGCCCGAGGTTCCTGTGCTCGCGGAAGAAGGTGCGCAGCTGCGCGTCGGCCGGCGCACGCGCGGGCAGCATCACGGTGAGCGCGCTCACGATCGCCTCGAGCTGCGCGCGCGCGAGGCTCATGTCAGCGCTCCGTGAGCGCGGTGGCGACCTGCTCCACCACGAGGCGGTTCTTCGCGACCGGGTAGCGCATCTTCACGGGCAGGTAGTGCTCGTCCACGCCGAGCCACACGTCGACCGCCTGGTGGTCGTCGGGATCGACGTGCTGCAGGTGAAGCGCGCGCACGTGGCCGAGCGGAATGTCGATTTCCTCGACACCGAGGACCTTCAGGTGGAAGTCGTAGAGCTTGCGCTGCGTGAAGACACGGATCGCCATCGTCTTGCCGCTCGCCTGCGGCGGCACGTGCGCGAGCTGGAAGATCATCGAGAGCCAGTCGACCGTGTTGTCCATGAGCGGGCCGGTCTTGCGCTTCGCGCCGAGCTCGAACACGACCTGGTGCGCCGCCCAGTCGAACTCGAGGCCCTCGTCGTCGCTGCCCGATTTCTTCTCGACGAAACGCTCAGGGCGCAGGCCCGCGCTCGTGACCGTGCCGGTGCTCTTCTGCACGATCTGGCCGTTCAGGAGGAGGCGCGCGAGCCCGTCGGTTTGGCCCTCTCCGATGATGGTGTACGCGTCGCCGTCGCGCTGCCAGCGATAGACCGCATGCGCATCGAGCAACTCCGCCGCCGTCGTGAGCTTGTAGTCGATCGACAGGTGCTCGGGCAGGCCGTCCATGGGGAAAGGGTCGGGATCGACTGCCGCCTCGGGCATCGGCATGTCCATCGTCTCCGCGGGCGGATACATGCCGCGCGGCGGTGGAGCGGGTGGTGGCGGCGGGGGCGCCGGCACGACGGGTGCCGCCATGGCGAGCGCCTCGGGCGTGGGCTCGGCCGGCGTCGGTGGTGGGGGCGGGGGAGGCGAAACGTGCGCGCGGACCTTCACCGCCCGTGCCGCGCGCGCAGGGTGCGCGATCGGCTTCGGCGCGCGCGGCTTCGGAAGCGCGGCGGGTGCGGGCCGCGCCGGCGGTGCCAGCTCGAGCGTGGCCGTGTAAAGCGGCGCGCCATTCGCGGCCGGCCCCATCTCGCCCGGCAGGCCCACGACGAACAGCGCGTGCGCGGCCGCGGACAGCGCAAGCGCGAGCATGGCGACGCGATGACGTGCTGCGATGGCGCGCATCTCAGTGCGACACGAGCGTCACGAGCGTCTGCTCGATGTGCAGGCCGTGGGAATCGTCGAACACGACGCGCACCGGGAAGTTGAAGCGGTCCTTCGCGAGCCAGACCTGCGCGCGGTTCTCGTCGGGCTTCGAGAGCACGCGCTCGTAGTGCAGCGCGTCGAACCGGCCGGCCGGCGTGTCGATGCTCGCCTCGTCGACGAAGCGGTACGTGTACAGCTCGACCTTGCGCCCGTTCGACATGTACATCGAGACGGTCGCGTTCGCCGGGCCTGGCGTGAGGTGCATGAACTGGTACATCACGGAGATGCGGTCCTGCGCCTGGCCGGGCAACGGCACCTCCTTCGTCTTGCCGCCGGCGCTCGAGCGCATGATGCCGCGCGCCCAGTCGAACGTGGCGTGGATGTCGTCCTTCGGGCGGCTCGCGCGGCGCTGCGCGAAGGCGAGCGGCTGCAATCCGGAGGCGACGACGTTGCCCGTGCTCTCGAGGGAGATCTGGTCGTCGAGGAAGAGCTTGAGCGGTCCCTCGGCGCGCGTGACGCTGTGGATGGAGTAGGTGTCCGGGGTGCTCGCAAAGTCCTCGTGCACGTGGCCGATCACGATCCCCGCGACGGTGAGGCGGTAATCGGCGGCGATCGTCGTCGGCAGCGCGGCGGCGCTCAACGGGACGAGCAGCAGGGCGAGGGCGGCGAGGATGTTCTTCATTCGGGATCGCGCGGGGCGACCATCCAGTCGGAGGAAACGCCCGAGCCGCGCACTTGGACGACGTTCGGCCCGATAAATTCGATGCGGTCCTCGACGAGCCAGCGCACGGCCTGCGGATAGATGCGGTGCTCGACCGCGAGCACGCGCGCGGCGAGCGTCTGCTCGCTGTCGCCGGCGAGCACCGGGACCGCTGCCTGGATGACGACCGGCCCGTGGTCGAGCGCGGGCGTGACGAAGTGCACCGTCGCGCCATGCAGCTTCACGCCCTCGGCGAGCGCGCGCCGGTGCGTGTGCAGCCCCGGGAAGGCCGGCAGCAGCGACGGATGGATGTTCAGCAGGCGCCCGGCGAAGCGGTTCACGAAACCCTCGGTGAAGATGCGCATGAACCCGGCGAGCAGGACGACGTCGGGCGCGTGCGCTTCGATCGCCTCGCCGAGCGTCGCGTCGAACGCCTCGCGAGAGGGGAAGGACGTGTGGTCGACCACGCGCGTGGACAAGCCGCGTCCCGCCGCCCATTCGAGCCCGGCCGCGTCGGGGCGGTTCGAGATGACCTCGCGGATCTCGAGGCCGGTCCGGGCCTCGACGATCGAGCGCATGTTGCTGCCGCGGCCGGAGATGAGGATGACGCCGGACTTCACGGCGGCCCTTAGGCCACCAGCGTCTGCGGGCCGCCCGCGCGGCGCTCGACGATGGCGCCGACCTGGAACGCCTCGACGCCCTCGGCGGCGAAGGCGTCGATCGCCGCGCGCGCCTCCGCGTGCGGCACGATGACCACCATGCCGAGGCCGCAGTTGAACGTGCGCTGCATCTCCGCCTCGTCGATACCGCCGTGCTCCTGCAGCCAGTCGAAAACCGGCGGCCGGGGCCAGCGCTTCGCCTCGAGTCGCGCGGCCACGCCTTCGGGCAGCACGCGCGGGATGTTCTCGGTGAGGCCGCCGCCGGTGATGTGGGCCAAGCCCTTGACGTTCAGGCGGCTCATCACGGCGAGCACCGGCTTCACGTAGATGCGCGTGGGCTCGAGCAGGGCCTCGCCGAGCGTGC
>CAYOGL010000062.1:0-17356 GCA_964403515.1 uncultured Burkholderiales bacterium
CACACCTTCCGCCATCCGCGGCGAGCGTGAAGACGAGGACAGAAGCGCAGGACCGCCCCTGTCCCCGAGCCGCTACCCCGGTCGGAGCAGAGCGATCGGGGCAGTGGCTGGCCGAAGTGTAGACGAAGCGCGCTGCAGGTCCGTGATGGAGTCGCGGTCCTCTTGGAGTGGTCGCGCCGGGCGAACCGCCTAGGGACGGCGCGCCGCGAGGTTGGTGCTCGCGTGACCGACGCCGGCCACCGCGGAAGCCACCTGCTGCACGCGTGCGGCCTGCACGGAATCGACCGTCGAGCCGTTCACCGTGAGGTTGCCGTCGCGTGCGCTCACGGTGAGGGCCGCGCCGGCGAGCGAGGGATCGGCGGCGAGTCGGGCCGCGAGCTGTTGCGCGAGCCCTTCGTCGAAGCGCGAGACGCTCGCCGTCGCCGCCGCCGAGCTGATGCCCGGCGTGGCCGCGGCGATCTCCGTCGGCGGGACGACGCTCACTTGCGCGCCCGATTGCGCGCGCGCATCGACGCTCACGCCAATGGCGAATGCCGCCGTCACGAGCGCGCCAGCGAAGTGATGCCGTCTGCCAAGCATGAGCGTTGGATCGGCGCCTCGAGCGCGAGTTCAGGCGCAGTGTCGCCACGGCAAGCGAAAAAAGGCCGCGCCGGAGCGCGGCCCTTTCATGATGCGACAGCGACCTACGGCATGCAGGTCTGCGAAGCGATCGTGCTCACGCGCGCCGCGAACTCGGGGCTCGCGACGAACGCCTGGCGCACCGCTTCGCGCGATTGCGCGCCGCTGTCGAGCTGGCTGATCCAGTACTGCACGCCCGAAGCATCACCGCCGCGGCGCAGGAACGCGTTGTACAGGTCGCCCACGAACTGCGCGTTCGTGCGATTGCGTCCCGCGTACTCGCTGCCGTCGACGAACGTGCCCGAGATCGCGCTCGCGGTCGAGGCCACGGCCGTCGTGCCCTGGCACTGCGCCGCACGGAACTGCTGCAGCCAGTAGCCGAAGCCGCTCGCATCCGGCAGCCGCCCGAGCACGCCGCGATAGAAGTCGCCCACGGTGTCGATCTCCGGGCGGACCGTCGCCGTTCCGAGCATGCCCTGCATGTAGGTCATGAACTCGTTGGCGAACATGAACGACGGGATCAACACTTCGCGCGGTACGCCGGCGGCGAGCTGTCCGGTCCAGTACGCGAGGCCGGTTGCGTCGGGCGCGCGGTTGAGGAACGTGTTGTAGAGGTCCGTGACGAACGCGCTGTCGCTCTCGTTCAGGGCCGCGTACTCGGCGCTCGCAAAGAACGCCTGCGCCATCGCGTAGAACGCTTCGTTCACGTTCATCCCGAGCGCCTGCGTGGTCGACGCTTCACCGCTCCAGAACGCGAGACCCGGTGCATCGGGCGCGCGGTGCAGGATGGCCTGGTAGTAGTGCGTCACCAGGGTGTTCACCGCAGTGGCGCTCGCCGATTGTCCCGTCGCGCCGGTGCTCGGTGGGGTCGCCGGCGCGCTGCCCGTCACGGTCTGGGTGATCGGTCCTGCGATGGCCGCCGAGTACGCCGAATCCCCTGAGTAGGTTCCGGTGATCGCATGCGAGCCGCCGCTGAGCGAGCTGGTCGTGCAGGTCGCCTTGCCACCCGACAACGCGATACCCGAGCATCCCGCGATCGGGCTGCCGTCCGCGTCGAAGCTGATCGACCCGCTCGGCGTGCCGCCGTTGCCGATGATCGCCGCGGTGAACGTCACGCTCTGGCCCGCGGCGATGGTGTACGCGGACGAATCCATCGTCGCCGACGTCGAAGCGCTGCCCGAGCCGCCTGCACCGCTCACCGTGGTCGCGCCCGTGGCCGGCGTGGTCGTGCCGCCCGTCGTCGGCGTCGTCGTCGTGTTCGATGCCGACGGGTTCGTGTACGGCGTCGAGGAGGAGGGCTGCGTGAATGCGCTCACGCCGCCCGTCACGCCCTCGAGGGCCTCGATCGCGACGTTCGCACTGGTGCCGCGGATCACGCGGTCGAAGATGATCGAGCTCGCCTGGCCGAAGGCCGCGTGATAGTTCGCGAGCTTCAGGTAGCACGAGATGCCGCTGTAGAGCGTCGCGCCGTTGTACATCTGGAACTTCTTGCCGTTCAGCCACGCTTCCATGTAGCCGTCCGAATTCGAGCTCCACTTCACGTGGAAGACGAAGTCGTACCACTGGTTGCGCGTGACGTCGCCCACCGCGCCGTACGGGTCGGCGATCTGCGCGGTGTACTGGCCGCCGTTCAGGCTCGCGCCGCCGTAGCCGCGCTGGCGCATGCCGGTGCCGGGCATCGTGTCGATGCTCATGTTGGGCAGGCCGCTGGAGGAGTTGTGGTGGAAGTCGAGCACGACTCCACCTTCGGGTCCCGGCGGGTACACGTAGTCGGACGGGAACATGACCGAGGCGGCCCACCACTCTTCCTGGCCTTCGTTGCAGTAGGACGCGCTCGGCCCCAGTGTGAGGTCGTCGCGCTCCCAGGTGCCGCTGCCGTGGACGCTGTTGTCACCGGGTTCGGTATGCAGGCGCACGGCGGTCGAGCCGTTGCGTCCCGGGGCGACGATGCTGCTGCGGCGCGCGGTTCCGGATGGCACGTCGCCGAGCGCGGACTGCTCCGTGAAGTCGCACCACGAGTTCTCGAAGTCGCACGAGTACGCGGCCGAAGAAGGAATGGTCTGCGCGGCCGCGGCGCGCGGCCAGAACGCGATGCTCATGGCCGCCAGGAAAAGGCAAGCGGTGGCCGCGATCGCGTGCGTCGCGGCAATGGTGCGGCCGAATCGAAGGCCGGTGCGTCTCTGCATTGGCTTGTCTCCGTGGGTGCGGAGCTACAGCGCGAGCCAAGGCCGAGATCAAACGGCGCCGAAGTGCCGCTGCTCGTGTCGTCGTTGTTGGTATGCGCGCTGTAGCTACACGTTGATGGGCGTGTAGTTCTTCGTCGCACACCTTGCAACGGGCATGCCAGCGCAGAAAAGTCTTGCAGAAACAGTGGCCTGCGTACGAGAGGCGCAAGCGCGCCAAGGGCCGCCTTGTAGCGGCCCAGTCCGAACGGTGTAGGAGAGTCGCGATTCTGCTGTAGGAGAACGACGACGCGCGCGTCGGACGGCTCCGACGCCGTAGCCGATCAGCGACAACGCGTAGCTATCCGCTGACGGGATTTGTCAGCGGCGAGCTAAAGCCGTGATTCGGAGGGTGTTCGTGTCGCCGCGAGGCGTCACATGCATGGATGCACGGACGCACGACTGCGCCGGCGCCCGCCAGCGGGGCCGCCGGATCGATGGACCGCGAGGGCGGCCTCAGGAGCGGATGTTGCCCAGGTACTCGCGCACCTTGGCCGCGCTCGGGCCGACCGCACGCACCGCGTCCTCCAGTGCGGCGCGCGTCACGCCGAGCGCGGTGGTCCAGTCGCGGACCTGGTCGTCGTTGCCAAGGTCGATCTCGTCGCGCACGACGTCGATGTTGATGCGAGGGTCTTCATCGGCCATCGCCGTCTCCTAAGCCCGTGCGCGAATCATCGCGAACATCACGCCGACCAGGCCGCCGAAGGCGGCACCGCCGGCGACATCGAGCGGCACGCCGCCTTCGCCGTAGTCGAGCACGCTGAAGATGATGCCGATGATCGCCGCGAGAACGCCGCCGATCACGGCGCCCGCGATGAATCCCTTGATGCCCGCCGCGTGTCTCTGGGCGGAGCGATGCTCCATCGTCGTCGGCATGTGGCCTCCTGCGTGTCCGGTCTGAGTTGGATGCGTGCGCTGCCACCGTGTTTCATGCGCGCGCGCAATTCCGCTGCCCGGCCGCCGGGCTACACGCAAGCGCCGGTCTGAGCTACATCAAACCCGTCCGCGTCGAACTGTCCGACGATGATGCCGAGCAGTCGCGAACGAGGGGTGAATGTGATCCTGCCCATGGCCAAGGTGGACGTCGTCGCGCAGGCGTCCCAGATCCGTATCCGGCCCGAGGATGTGCAGCGCGGTTTCGTCGAGGTGGACCACGCGTCGTATCTCGAGCTGCGCAGCAACTCGCGCTGCCGGCTCACGTTCAAGCCGGCCGCCGACTGGTTCCGCCGCGTGCGCATCAACGGCTTTCCCCACACCGTCACCGTCGGGCCCGACGGCGGCGGCTTCGTGCGCCCGCTCGAGCTGCAGCGCCGCTCCATCTACGAGCTGAGCTATCGCTTCGAGCTGAGCGATGGCGCCGTGCCAGGAACCTATCCGTGGCCGCTTTCGCTCGGGCTCGCCGCCGACTGAGCGCGCGAGCCGGCGATCGGGCGCTCGTGGTAATTTGAGCGCCACACAGAACGACACTCCGGGAGGGGTTCCGATGCGCTGGACCAGGATCGCCTTCGCGATCCTCGCGCTCGCTTGCGCCGCGATGGCGCGCGCGCAGGATGCGAAAACGTGGCTCGAGTCGCAGGGTCTCGAAGCGGTGGACGCGAAATCGTTCGAGGGCTTCGACGTCGTCGTCGCGCATCCCAAGGGCGCGAAGGATGGCGCGGAGCAAGTAGTGGTGCTGCACGAGGGCAAGGTCGCGTGGCAGCCGGGCGCCAAGGAGTCGCCAACGGGCACGCGCTGGACCATCCACGCGGTCGGCGTCGATCTCGACGGCGACGGCCAGCCCGACGTGCACCTGTCGGCCTTCAGCGGCACCAACAACTGCTGCACCACGCATCACATCCTGCGGCTGCGTCCGCAGGTGCGGCCGATCGCGACGTACTCCTCGGGCGCGGTGGCCGGCGGCGAGTTCATCCGCGTGCCCGGCCGCAAGGAAGCGGTGATGGTCTCGGCCGACGGCGTCTCGGCGAACGCGTTCGCGCCGTTCGCGAGCTCGTATTTCCCGCTCGTGGTCCTGCAGATCACGCGGGGCCGCCTGCAGATGGCGCAGGACCTGATGCAGACGAAGCTTCCCGGCCAGCCGCCGCCGATCTGCGGCGTCGCCGGCACGAGCGCGAACCTGTGGCTGAAGGAACGCTGCGCCGAGTACACCGGCGCGCGGCGCCAGGCACGCACCGCGGAGATCAAGTCGAAGCTCGCGGCGATCAAATCGGGCCGCACCGTCGCTCAGCTCAAGTGGGAGGACTACTACGCGAACGGTGTGCTCGCGGGCCTCGGCGCGGAGATGAACCGCTACTTCTACACCGGCCACGGCAACGCCGGCTACAACTGGCTCGAGGGCGTGTGGCCCGGAAACGACGCGATCAAGCTGCGCTTCATCCAGACGTTGCGCCAGACCGAGGCGAAGAGCGCGTTCGCCGAGGACCTCAAGCGCATCTCGCTCGATAACCGCTGAGGCGAGGCCGCGGCGAGGGCGGCCGCCCGGGGGCTCTTGTCCCGGCTCAAGGAAGGCGGCGGGCGGCACGCTAAAATTGCGCTTTTGCCTGCCGGCCCCTCCCGTGTCCCTCATCGTCCAGAAGTACGGCGGCACTTCCATGGGCAGCCCCGAGCGCATCCGCGAGGTCGCGCGCCGGGTGCAGCGCTTCGTGAAGGAAGGCCACCAGCTCGTCGTCGTCGTCTCCGCCATGTCGGGCGAGACCAACCGCCTCCTCGCGCTCGCGAAGGAGGTGAACCCCGAGGCCGAGCCGCGCGAGCTCGACGTCATCGCCTCCACCGGCGAGCAGGTCTCCATCGGGCTGCTGTCGATCGCGCTGCACAAGCTCGGCGTGAAGGCCAAGAGCTACACCGGATTCCAGGTGCCGATCGTGACGGACGACGCGTATTCGAAGGCGCGCATCGTGTCGATCGAGGAGGCGAACATCCGGCGCGACCTGCAGTCGGGCAACGTCGTCGTCGTGGCCGGCTTCCAGGGCGTGGACGACGAGGGCAACATCACGACACTGGGCCGTGGCGGCTCGGACACGACCGGCGTGGCGCTCGCCGCGGCGCTCACGGCCGACGAATGCCAGATCTACACCGACGTCGACGGGGTCTACACCACCGACCCGCGCATCGTGCCCGAGGCGCGGCGCCTGGAGAAGGTGACGTTCGAGGAGATGCTCGAGATGGCGTCCCTCGGATCGAAGGTGCTGCAGATACGCTCGGTCGAGTTCGCCGGCAAGTACAAAGTGAAGCTCCGGGTGCTGTCGTCGTTCACGGACGTGAGCTCGACCGACATGGGCACCCTCATCACGTTCGAGGAAGACGACGACATGGAACAGGCCATCATTTCGGGAATCGCGTTCAACCGCGACGAGGCGAAGATCACGGTGCTCGGCGTGCCCGACCGCCCCGGCATCGCGTACGCGATCCTGGGCCCGGTCGGCGAGGCGAACATCGACGTGGACATGATCATCCAGAACGCGTCGACCGAGGGGCTCACCGACTTCTCGTTCACGGTGCACCGCAACGAGTACAAGCGCGCGATGCAGCTCCTCGACGGCAAGGTGAAGGCGGACATCAAGGCGAAGGGCATCGTGGGCGACGACCACATCGCGAAGGTCTCGCTCGTGGGCATCGGCATGCGCACGCACGCGGGCATCGCCTCGCGCATGTTCGGCACGCTCGCCCGGGAAGGCATCAACATCCAGATGATCTCGACCTCGGAGATCAAGACCTCGGTGGTCGTCGACGAGAAGTACATGGAGCTCGCGGTGCGCGTGCTGCACAAGGAGTTCGAGCTCGACAAGGACCCCGTGCACGAGAAGATGAAGCCTTGAGGCGCATCCTCGCGCTCGCCGCCATGGCCGCCGCGATCGCGCACGGTGCGCCCGCCGCGCCGGACGATCCGTACCTCTGGCTCGAGGACGTCGAAGGCTCGCGCGCGCTCGAGTGGGTGCATGCGCAGGACGCCGAGAGCCAGCGCGAGCTCGAGGCGAAGCCGGGGTTCGGCGCGCTCGAGCAGCGCCTGCTCTCGATCTTCACCTCGAAGAGCCGCATCCCGATGCCGCTGGTGCGCGGGAAGTGGGTGTACAACTTCTGGCAGGACGATTCCGCGCCGCGCGGCATCTGGCGCCGCGCCGCGCTCGCCGAGTATCGCAAGGCCGATCCCGCATGGGAGGTGCTGATCGACCTCGACAAGCTCTCGGCGCAGGAGAACGTGAAGTGGGTCTGGAAGGGCGCCACTTGCCTGTATCCGGACTACCGTCGCTGCCTCGTGTCGCTTTCGCGCGGGGGCGCCGACGCGGTCGAGGTGCGCGAGTTCGACATCGCGGGCAAGCGCTGGGTCGAGGACGGCTTCTTCTCGCCCGAGTCGAAGCAGGACATCACGTGGCGCGACGCGAACACGGTGTACGTGTCGCGCGATTTCGGGCCCGGCTCGATGACCACGTCCGGCTATCCGCGCATCGTGAAGGAGTGGAAGCGCGGCACGCCGCTCGCCTCGGCGAAGCCGGTGTTCGAGGGCGAGACCAGGGACGTGCGCGTCGGGGCGTGGGTCGTGAACGAGCCGGGCCGGCGCTACGAGGGGCTGCATCGCGGCATCACGTTCTGGGAAGGCGAGGACTTCCTGCGCGAGGGCGACCTGTGGATCAAGCTGCAGACGCCGGCCGACGCGAACGTCGGCATCGCCCAGGGCTGGCTCTTCGTGCAGCTGCGAAGCGAGTGGAAGCCCGCGGAGCGCGCCTTCCCCGGCGGCTCGCTCGTCGCGATCGATCTCGACCGCTTCCTTTCCGGCGCGCGCGATTTCGAGCCGGTGTTCGAGCCCTCGGAGCGCGTCGCGCTGCAGGGCTTCTTCGCCACGCGCCATGGGATCCTCCTCGATCTCCTCGACAACGTGAAGGGCCGCGCCGAGGCGGTCACGCGGCGCGACGGCCATTGGGTGCGCAGCGAAGTGCCGGTGCCGCCGGCTTCGGCGATCGGCGTCTGGGCCTATGACCGGCACACGAGCGACGATGCGTGGATGACGGTGACCGGCTTCCTTCAGCCGACGACGCTCTACCTCGTGCATCCGGGCGGGGCGCGCGAGGAGGTGAAATCGATGCCGGCTTTCTTCGACGCGAACGGCCTCGAGGTCACGCAGCACGAGGCCACGTCGAAGGACGGCACGCGCATCCCGTACTTCGTCGTGATGCGCGCCGACGCGAAGCGCGACGGATCGATGCCCACGATCCTCTACGGGTACGGCGGCTTCGAGATCCCGATGACGCCCAATTACAGCGGCACCATCGGCTCGGCATGGCTCGAGCGGGGCGGCGCCTTCGTGCTCGCGAACCTGCGCGGCGGCGGCGAGTTCGGGCCGGCGTGGCACAAGGCCGCGCAGCGCGAGGGGCACCAGCGCTCGTTCGACGATTTCATCGCCGTCGCGGACGATCTCGTCGCGCGCGGCATCGCCTCGCCGCGGCATCTCGGCATCATGGGCGGCAGCAACGGGGGGCTGCTCGTCGGCGCCACGTTCATCCAGCGCCCGGAGCTCTTCCACGCGGTCGTCTGCCAGGTGCCGCTGCTCGACATGAAGCGCTACAGCCACCTGCTCGCCGGCGCGTCATGGATGGGCGAGTACGGCAATCCCGACGACCCCGCGGACTGGGCATTCATCTCGAAGTACTCGCCATACCAGAACGTCCGCCCCGGCGTGAAGTATCCGCGCGTGCTCTTCACGACCACCACGCGGGACGACCGCGTGCATCCCGGGCATGCGCGCAAGATGTTCGCGAAGATGAAGGCGCAGGGCCACGACGTCCTCTACTTCGAGGACACCGAGGGCGGCCACGGCGCGGGCAGCACGCCCGCTCAACAGGCGCACATGTGGGCGCTGACGTACGCCTTCCTCTGGAGCGAGCTGCAGTAGCCGTGTCCCGCGCTCGCCGCGGGCCCTCTTGACGGCGTCGCGACACTCCAAGCAAGGTGGCCATTCGGGCGCTCGGCCCGTTACGCAGGTAACAACAATGCCGTGAAGACGCTCGTGGGAGGCACCGGCCGCCTCGCGAAGGTCAGCGCGCCGCGCCTGGTCGACGCGATCGCGCGCGAGCGTGCATTCGCGCAGCTCGACCGCAAGCTCGCCCACCCGGTCGCGTGGATCGTGGGCGCCCCCGGCAGCGGCAAGACCACGCTCGCCGCGACCTACGCCCACGCACGCGGCCGCGCGCTCGTGTGGTACCAGGTCGATCGCGGTGACGAGGACGTCGCGAGCTTCTTCCACTATTTCGAGATGGCGCTGAGCCCGGGCGGCGCGCGCAAGCGGCGGCCGCTTCCCCGCTTCGTCCCGGAGATGGCCGCCGATCTCGCCGGATTCACCCGCCGCTTCGCCCGCCAGGCGTGGGCCCGCGTGCCGCGCGGCGGCGTGGTCGTGCTCGACAACGTGCACGAAGCGCCCGCGCCGACCTTCATGCAGGTGCTCGCCGCCCTGTTCGAGGAGATTCCCGAGGGCCTGTCCGTGATCGTCGCGAGCCGCACCGCACCGCCGGCGGAGCTCGCCGCGCTGGTCGCGCGCCGCACGGTCGCCACGCTTCCCGCGGAAGTGCTGCGATTCACCACAGCCGAGGCCGCATCGCTCCTGGCGACGCGCCGGCTGTCGCGCTCTCAGGTGAAGCGTATGTGGCACGATGCGCAGGGCTGGGCCGCGGGCTTGCTGCTCATGAGCGAGTGCGACGCGGCGATGCCGGAGGCGGCGCCCGCGTCGCAGGAGTCGCTGTTCGGCTACTTCGCCACGCAGGTGGTCGACCGGCTTCCCGCGGCCTGGCAACGGTTCCTGCTGCTCACCGCCGCGCTTCCCAAAGTCACCGTCGAGATCGGCAACGCGCTCGCGCGCAGCGAGCAGGGCGCGACGATCCTCGAGACGCTGCGGCGGCAGAACCTCTTCGTCGACCGGCGCGAGCAGGACGAGCCGACGTACCAGTACCATCCGCTCTTCCGCCGGTTCCTGCGCGATCGCGCGCGCGCCACGCTCACGCCGCTGCGCCTCACGGCGTCCATGCGCCGCGCCGCCGCGCTCGCGCAATCCCGGGGCTGGACCGAGGATGCGATGCAGTTGCTGCACGAGGCGCGCGACTGGCAGGGCGCCGCGCGCCTGCTCGAGAGCGCGGCGCCGGCGCTGCTCGCGCAGGGCAGGGCGCACACGCTCGAGCGCTGGGCGGAACCGATCCCCGAAAGCCTCCTCGATGCGCGGCCGTCGTTGTGGTTCGAGCTCGGCCACGCGCGCATGCAGCGCGACGAGATCGCCGCGCGCCACGCGTTCCAGCGGGCCTACGTGTGCGCCGATCGGCAGCGCGACGAGAAGGTCGCGATGCTCGCCGCGGGCGCCGTGCTCGAGACGATCTTCACCTCGTTCCGCGACTGGACCGGGGGCGCCGAGTGGTGCGCCAAGGTGCGCGGCCATTTTCCGCACGTCGGCGAATGGGCCGCGCCGCTCGATCGTTTGCGCGCGTACGCGGGCTGGTACCTGGCGACGATGCTCTCGGCCGATCGCGACGATGCCGACGCCGAGCGGGCGGTGCGCGTGCTCCTGCCGTTGCTCGCCGACGCGTCCATCGACGTGAACGACCGGCTGCGCGTCGCGGCGATCATCGTCGACACGTGCGGCCAGCTCGCCAATCGCCGGTCGACCTTCGCCGCGGTGGAGGCGGCCGCGCGCGGGCTCATTCGCGATCCCGGCTCGAGCCCGCTGCTGCAGGCGCGCTACCTGCTCAACAGTGCCGACGAAGCGTCGTTCGAGGGCGATCCGAAAGGGGCCGAGGCGCGCATCGGCCAGGCGCGCGCGATCATCGAGCGGCACGGGTGGGCGCACAAGGCCTTCGTCCTCGCCTGCCGCGGCGCGCGCATCGCGTTCTATCGCCGCGACCTCGAGGCGTGCGAGGCGCGGCTGGCCGAGGTCGACCGGCTGACCGAGCCGGGCAACGTCGCGCAGGCGACGCTGCAGGCGGTCCTGCATTACCTGCGCGACCTGCTGAAGGGCGACCTGCCGTCCGCGCTCGAGAACGCGCGCACGGCGGCGCGGGGCGCGGAGGCGCAGTTGCCGAGCGGGTATGTGGCCCAGGTGCTGCAGCTCCTCGCGTTCGCGCAGATGGCGAACGGCCGCTTCGCCGACGCGGCAGCGACGTTCGAGCGCAGCGCCGCGCTGACCTCCGGCGTCACCGCGCGCCAGCATGCCGTGATGCGCGAGCTCGCGCTCGCCATGGCGCAGCCGCACGATCCTGCCGACGGCCATCTCGCGCGCGGCCTCGCGCTCGCCCGCGAGATCGACTTCCGCGATTTCCTGCCCGACCTTCCGCACCTCGCGTGCACGGTGTGCTCGGAGGCGCTGCGCCGCGGCATCGAGCCGGTGTTCATCCGCGACGTCATCGTGGCGCGCCGACTGGCGGCGCCCGATCCCGACGAGCCCGCATGGCCGTGGCCGATTCGCCTGCGCACGCTCGGCGGGTTCGGCCTCGAACGCGACGGCATGCCGATCGCGACCCGGGGAAAGAGCGCGCGCCGGCTGCACGACCTGCTCAAGCTCGTGGTCGCGAGCGGCCACCGCGAGCTGCCGGCGGGGCATGCGATCGCGACGCTGTGGCCCGAGCTCGAGGGTGACCAGGCCAAGGCGGCGTTCAACGTCGCGCTGCACCGGCTGCGCAAGCTCCTCGGGCATCCCGAGGCCATCGTGCTCGATGCCGGCCGCATCGGGCTGTCGACCGAGCACGTCTGGGTCGACGCATACGCCTTCGAGCGCAATGCCACGCAGGCGGAGGCGCTGTTCGCGAAGGGCGACGCGCAAGCTGGCGAGCGCGCCGCGCGCACCGCGCTCGCGCTCTACGGCGGGCACTTCCTGCACTCGAGCGAGGATGCGCCCTGGCATCTCGTGCAGCGCTCGCGCCTGTCGGCGATGTACACGCGCGTGGCCACGCTCGCCGGTCACCGCTCGATGGACCACGGTCGGCTGCAGGAGGCGCAACGCATCTACGAGCGCGCGCTCGACCTCGAGCCCCTCGCGGAGGAAACGTACCGGCACCTGATGCGCGTGCACATCACGCAGGGCGAGCCGGCGGAGGCGCTGCGCGTCTATCGCCGCTGCCGGGAGATGCTCTCCATCGTGCTCGGCGTGGAGCCGTCGGCCGAAACCGAGCGCCTGCGCGAGAGCCTCCTGGGCGAAATTCGGAATCGGTAAGTCTGCGGTAAGTCCCCCGGCGGGAGGATGGGAGCCAGAAGAAAGCCCGAGCTCCAGGGGGGTGCCGCATGACCACAACGAGAACAGTCGCATCCGCATTGTCCCGCGCACGCGCGAGCCTCGCGGTTTTCGCATCCGCGTTCGCCGTCTGCGCCCCGACGGCCTCCTTCGCGACGAACACCGACTACGCGCTCATCAACGTCTTCAACCAGCCGGACCTGCGCGTCATGGACGTCACGAACATGACCGTGACGACGATTCCCACTCCCGTAACGGTCCTGAACGGCCTTTCCCTCGGCGCGATTCCCGGGGCCATCGTGGCGAACCCCTCGTCGACCAAGGCCTACTTCATCGAACAATGGGGAACGGGCTGGGTCCCGCCGCAGTTCGACAAGGTCGACGAGCTCGACATGACCACCATGTCGATCACGCGTAGCTGGACGATGGTCGACAACATCAGCAACGGCCTGGCCATCGATTCCGCGGCCGGCCGGATCTTCTACTCGGAGCCCAGCTTCGGGCGGAACGCGGTGAACGTGGTCGACATGGCATCGGGCGCGACGCTCGGGACGATCGCGGTCGGGCGCAACCCGTCCCGGATCATCCTCAATTCGTCGGCCACGCGCGCGTACGTCCTGAACCCGACGGACGATTCGATCTCGATCATCGACGCGACCAACTACCTCGTGCTCGCCACGATCGCCTTCGGAGGCAACCAGTACAACACCGGCTTCTTCGCCCTCGACCCCACGGGCGCGCGGCTTTATGTCGCGCATTCCGGCACCAACACCGTCTCCGTGATCGACACCACGACCAATGCGGTGATCAGCACGATCGATTCGAGCACGTTGGGCGGCATTACGCTCAGCTCGCTCGCAGAGGTGGCGGTTTCCCCGAACGGAGCGCAGCTGTGGGTGACGGACACCAATGGCTATGCCGTCTACGTGATCGACACGACCACCCATGCGTTGATCACCACGATTTCCCTGCCGGGCGTGCCGGACGGCGTCGCGTTCAACGCGGCGGGCACGCGCGCGGTCGTTCGCCAGGGTGGGTTATCGCCGGGCATGGCCGTGATCGATACGACCACGTACGCCGTGGCCAACCTTCCCCTGGGCGGCAACATCGCCGCCGGCGCCAACTACGTCGTGACCGGGCCGGTGCTGTCCGCGCCCTCGATCACGAGCGCCAACAACACGACGTTCACCGTGAATGCGGCCGGGACGTTCACGATCACCGCGACCGGGGGGCCCGCGCCGGCGCTCGCGCTGTCCGGGACGCTGCCGTCGGGCGTCACGTTCACGGGAGGCACCGGCGTTCTCGCCGGGACTCCGGCGCTCGGGACGGTCGGAACGTATGCGCTCACGGCAGGCGCGACGAACGGCATCCTGCCCAATGCATCGCAGGCGTTCACGCTCACGGTGGCGAAGGCGAGCCAGACGATCTCCTTCACCGGGCCGGCCGCGCAGACGCTCGGAGCCGGGCCGATCACCGTGTCGGCCACGGCGAGCTCCGGCCTCTCGGTCTCGTTCACTTCATCGACGTCATCGGTCTGCACGGTGAGCGGCACCTCCGTCACTCTCGTATCGGCGGGCACGTGCACGATCAACGCGAACCAGGCGGGAGACGCGAACTACAACGCGGCGATCGCCGTGCAGCAGAGCTTCTCCGTCGCGTCCGGCGTGGTGACGCCACCTCCACTCCCACCGGGCGCCACCGTTCCGGGCGCGCCGATCATCGGAGTTGCGACGCCGGGTGATAGCCAGGCGACCATCGCATTCTCTCCGCCCACGTCCGACGGCGGCGTGTCGATCCTCTGGTACACGGTCACCTGCACACCGGGGCCGATGCGCAGCAGCGCGAGTGCCTCCCCGATCACGCTGACTGGGCTGGCGAACGGAGCGACGTACTCGTGCTCCGTCACGGCGACCAACATGGTGGGCACCGGGCCTGCATCCGGGACGGTGAGCGTGACACCGATCATCCCGCAGTACGCGCTGTCGATCACCAAGTCGGGATCGGGAACCGGCGTTGTCGCCTCGAGGCCGGCGGGCATCAGTTGCGGAACCGCATGCATGGCGAGCTTTGGCGCCGGCGCATTGATCGTCCTGAACGCGACGCCCGATGCCGGGTCGATATTCGCGGGGTGGAGCGGCGCATGCTCGGGCACGGCAGCGTGCGAGGTGACGATGAGCGGCGCGCGTTCCGCGACCGCGACCTTCACGGTGTCGCAGTTCGCGCTGTCGGTGAGCACGGCGGGCACCGGAAGCGGCACCGTGATCTCGACGCCCGCGGGCATCAGCTGCGGAACGACGTGCAGTGCGAGCTTTGCGACCGGCACGAGCGTGACGCTCACACCTGCGGCGGCTTCCGGCTCGACGTTCGCAGGGTGGAGCGGGGCGTGCACCGGCACGGGCACGTGCACAGTGGCGATGACCTCGGCGCAATCGGTGAGCGCCACGTTCACGCTGTTGCCGTTCGCGCTGTCCGTGAGCACCGCAGGCACCGGAACTGGCACCGTGACGTCGACGCCCGCGGGCATCAGCTGCGGAACGACTTGCAGCGCGAGCTTCAATGCGGGCACCAGCGTGACGCTCACGGCGACGCCGGCTTCCGGCTCGATCTTCGCCGGCTGGAGCGGCGCATGCACGGGCACCGCGGCATGCACGGTAGCGATGAGCGCGGCGCAATCGGTGACGGCAACGTTCGCCCTGCCGTCGCAGTTCGCGCTCTCGGTGAACGTCGCGAACGCCCCGGGCATCGTCTCCTCTTCACCGCCGGGGATCATGTGTCCGCCGACCTGCACGGCGAGCTTTGCCGCGGGCGCGAGCGTTGCGCTGACGGCGAATTCGGTCGACGGATCGACGCTCGCGGGATGGAGCGGCGCATGCACCGGCACCGGCGTCTGCAACGTCACGATGAGTTCCGCGCAATCCGTCACGGCCACGTTCCTGCCGCTTCAGTTCGAGCTGTCGGTGATTACGTCCGGCACGGGCAGCGGGAGGATTATCGGGGGCGGCATCAACTGCGGGCCGACTTGCACCGCGAGCTATTCTCCAGGCACCACGTTCAACCTTTCGGCATTTCCGGCCGCGGGGTCGACCTTCACGGGATGGAGCGGGGCGTGCAGCGGCACGGGGATCTGCAGCGTGTCCATGAATGCGTCGCACAGCGTCGCCGCGACATTCGCCTCCACCGCGACTTCCGCGCTGGCGGTGACTCCCTCGGCGATCGACTTCGGGATCCGGCTGATGGGATCGACGTCGCCCAAAGCGAGGGTCAACCTGACGAACACGGGAACCGCGGCGCTCACGATTACCGGAGCGACGGTTTCCGATGCGCAGTTCGCCGTAACGTCGAATTGCGCGACCGTCGCGGTGGGTGCGACCTGCGCGCTCGACGTCACCTTCACGCCTTCCCTGGTCGACGGGCCGATCAGCACATCGGCGGCCGCGACCCTGTCCATAGCGAGCGACGCGCTTGCGAGCCCCTACAAGGTCTCGCTCGTGGGCGTCGGGGCGCAATCCCTGCTGCCCTACTACTACGAAGTGATTCTGAAGCGCGTGCCGGAGCCTGGAGCCGCCGCGTATTGGAACTCGCAATCGGTGGTGCCGATCGCGAACCTCGGCAACGACGCCCGGCCGATCTTCCTGGGAATGGCCGAGATCTTCTTCGAGAGCTACGAATACAGGGCGATGCAGACGAGCGATAAGCAGTTCGTCACCGATCTGTACGGGGCGTTCCTGGGACGCGGTCCCGATCCGGGCGGTCTCGCTTACTGGACATCCACGCTCAACAGCTCGCCGCGCGCCGACCTGATGGCGGCCATCATGTTCTCGGACGAGTCGCGCGCATTCATGCGCGCCCGGTACGGCGATCCTGTCGCACGTCCCGAATACCGTTGGGTCATGGATTTCTACCGCGCGACCGGCCGGCCTCCCGACGCGGCGGGATTCACCTACTGGCTGCAGCGGCTCCAGGCGGCGCAGTGCAACGCGGCGCCGATCGCAGCGGTGACCGCGGAGCTCAATGCCATGTCGGTGGCGTTCGTCAACAGCGTCGAGTACCAGTTGCGCGGTCGCTCCTCGGCGGAGTACGTGAGCGATCTCTACAACGTGCTCTTCGACGTGGCGGCGGGCGCCGACGTGGCGTACTGGACCGCCAAGCTGGACAGCGGGGTGGTGAGTCGCGACGACGTGCGGCGGCAGTTGATGGCGAGCCCGGATTTCGTGTTCTCGGAGAAATCCCTCGCGACCGCCGGCTGCGTGCAATAGTCAGCGCGCGGCCGGCTTCTCCGCCGTGATGGCGAGGAGGTTACCCTCGCTGTCGCCGAAGAACGCCATCCACATCTCGCGATCGCCGAGCGGTGCCACGAAGTGCGGTCGGTCGCGGAAGCGAACACCGCGCTCGATGAGCTCGCGATGCGCGGCGTCGATGTCGTCCACGCGGAAGTAGAGCACCGAAGAGGGATGGTCGAACTCGCCGCTTTCCGGCACGGAGAGCATGAGCCGCACGTCGCCGCAGCGGAAGAAGCTCAGGTGCGGGCCGGCGTCGAAGAGATGCGGCAGCCCGAGCGTTTCCCGGTAGAAGCCCACGGCGCGCGGCAGATCGTGGGCGGTAACCGACACCTGGGACAGTGTCGCGGCGGTGAGCGTGGTCATGGAGGCCTCCTTGCGATTCGTCCGGAAAAAGGTTAGCATGGCTAATAATTAGCCACGCTAATCGAATGGAACGTCGGTTGTCAATGCCGGCAACGCGCCACCTGGTCGAGCGCTTCCACCATCTCGCGATCCGCATGCTGCGCGGCCTGCGCGCCGTGGACGAGGCGGGCGGGCTTTCGGGTCCCCGCGCCTCGGCGCTGTCGGTCCTCGTGTTCGGCGGGCCGCTCGCGCTCAAGGACCTCGCCGCGGCCGAGGGCGTGAAGCCGCCCACCATGTCGCGCCTCGTCAAGGCGATGCAGGCCGAGGGCCTCGTCCAGGTCGAAGGCAGCGCCGACGATCAGCGCCGCGTTCGCATCGCCGCGAGCGCCAAGGGGCGGCGCCTGATGATGCAGGCGCGCGAGCGCCGGTTGAACGCGCTCGCGCATGCGATGTCCAGCGCCACACCCGCGGAGTTGCGCGCCCTCGAGCAGGTCGTGCACCTGCTCGAGCGCTCGTTCGGCCGCCCCTGAGCCGCGCGATCGGCGTGCCGGATTGAACCGCGCGGGTCGGGCGTGGTCCGTCGACAGGTTATAATTCACCTTCGCCGGAGAGATGCCCGAGTGGCCGAAGGGGGCGCCCTGCTAAGGCGTTATACGGCTTATACCCGTATCGAGGGTTCGAATCCCTCTCTCTCCGCCACT
>CAYOGL010000063.1:0-17048 GCA_964403515.1 uncultured Burkholderiales bacterium
GCGTGTACTTCGAGAAGCCGCGCACCACCGTGGGCTGGAAGGGCTTCATCAACGATCCGCGCCTCGACGGCAGCTTCGCGATGAACGAAGGGCTGCGTCTGGCGAGGAAGCTGCTGCTCGAGATCAACCGCGTGGGCCTGCCCTGCGGCACCGAGTTCCTCGATCTGCTCTCGCCGCAGTACACGTCGGACCTCATCGCCTGGGGCGCGATCGGCGCGCGCACCACCGAGTCGCAGAGCCATCGGCAGCTCGCCTCGGGACTGTCGTGCCCGGTCGGATTCAAGAACGGCACCGACGGCTCGATCAAGATCGCGGTCGACGCGCTGCGCGCCGCGGCCGCGCCGCACGCCTTCATGGGCATGACGAAGACCGGCCAGGCGGCGATCTTCGAGACCGTCGGCAACGAGGACTGCCACGTCATCCTGCGCGGCGGCAGGCAGCCGAACTACGACGCGGCGAGCGTCGAGGCGGCCGCGGGCGAGCTGGCGGGCGCGGGTCTGGCGGCGCACCTCATGATCGACTTCTCCCACGCGAACGCGAACAAGCAGTACCAGCGCCAGGTCGATGTCGGCGCGGATGTCGCGTCGCAGCTCGCCGCGGGCGAGGAGCGCATCTTCGGCGTGATGATCGAGAGCCACCTGAACCCGGGCCGCCAGGACCTGGTCCCCGGCCAGCCGCTCGCCTATGGCGTGTCGGTCACGGACCCCTGCCTCGGCTGGGACGACACGGCGAAGCTGCTGGAGACGCTCGCCGCCGCGGTGCGCCAGCGCCGGCTCGCGCACAGCGAGTGAGCGAGACCTCGGGAGAAGCTCCATGAAGAACGATTTCCGCATCCTCGGGCGGCGCGCGGGCAGCGAGGAGTCGATCCGCTTCACCTATCGCGGCGTCGAGTTCCACCAGGACTGCTTTCACGTCGTCGCGGGCCTGAACGCGGTGGATACCCGCGAGTACACGGAGCAGACGTTCCGCGCGCTCAAGGCGGCGGGCCAGGTTTGCGCACGGATGGGCGCGTACAAGCCGCGCACGAGCCCCTATTCGTTCCAGGGCTACGGGCGCAAATGCCTGCCCTACGTGTTCGAGCTCGCGGGCAAGTACGGCATCCGCGTGATCTCGATGGAGGTCACGCACGACGAGCATCTCGACGAGATCCACACCGCGCTCGCGCAGGCGGGCGATCCGACCGGCGTCATGCTGCAGATCGGCACCCGCAACACCCAGAACTTCGAGCTGCTGAAGACCGTCGGCAGCCAGCGCGATTTCCCGATCCTGCTCAAGCGCGGCTTCGGCATCACGCTGCACGAATCGTTGCTCGCCGCCGAGTACATCGCGAGCGAGGGCAATCGCGACATCGTCTTCTGCCTGCGCGGCATGAAGACGAACCTCGGCGATCCGCATCGCAACCTGGTCGACTTCGCGCACGTTCCGGTCGTCAAACGCCTCACGCGCATGCCGGTGTGCGTCGATCCTTCCCATTCCGTGGGCGTGCGCGCGGACGCTCCCGACGGCCTTCAGGACGTCTTCCACGCGGCGGCCCAGGGCATCATCGCCGGCGCCAACCTCGTCCTCACCGACATCCATCCCGAGCCGCGCAAGGCGCTGGTCGACGGCGCGCAGGCCCTCACGCTCGAGGAGCTGCCCGGCTTCCTCGAGGACTGCGCGATCGCGCGCGAGGCGTACGAGAAGCGGTGCGCGCGCGTCCGGGCCGCAGGCCGCGAGGCGCCGCCGCGCGAGCCGCAAGCCGTCGCCGACTCGCGCCGCTAGGACGCCGATGGGGACACGGCGCGCGACGCCGCAGCGCGTGACGATCCCCGCGCTGATGATCGCCGCGCCCGCTTCCGGCGCGGGCAAGACGCTGGTCACCGCCGCGATCGCGCGCTGGCATGCGCGAGCGGGGCGCCGCGTGCAGGTGTTCAAGATCGGTCCCGACTTCCTCGACCCGATGGTCCTCGAGCGCGCGAGCGGCCGGCCGGTCCACAACCTCGACCTGTGGATGGTGGGCGAGGCCGAATGCCGGCGCCTTCTCGCGCGCGCCGCGATGGATTCGGAGCTGGTGCTGGTCGAGGCGATGATGGGGCTGTACGACGGCAGCCCGAGCGCCGCCGAGCTCGCGCGCCGCTTCCGCCTGCCGATCGTGAGCGTGATCGATGCGAGCGCGGTGGCGCAGACGTTCGGTGCGATCGCGCACGGCCTCGCGAGCTTCGATCCGGCGCTCGTGCATCACGGCGTGCTTGCCAACCGGGTGGCCGGGCCGTCCCATGCATGCATGCTGCGCGGGAGCCTGCGCGAACCCGCCCGCTGGTTGGGCGCCATCGCCCACGATCCGGCCTGGCATCTGCCCGAAAGGCACCTGGGCCTCGCGTTACCGCACGAGACCGCGGATCTCGATCGGCGCCTCGACGCGGCCGCCGATGCGATCGGGCGGACGGCCCTCGCGACGTTGCCAACCGCGGTCGCGCTCGAGAGCGCCGAAGCGGCGGACCCTCCGGCGCGCTCGCTCGCGGGCCGGCGCGTGGCCATCGCGCGCGATGCCGCGTTCTGCTTCCTCTATCCCGCGAACGTCGAGTGCCTGCGCGAGCTCGGCGCCGAGATCGCCTTCTTCTCGCCGCTCGCCGATTCGCGGCTTCCCGCGTGCGATGCGATCTACCTGCCCGGCGGTTATCCCGAGCTGCACGCGTCCGAGCTCTCGGCGAATGCCGCGATGCGCGACGCGATGCGCGAGGCGTTCGCCGCGAACGTGCCGATGCTCGCCGAGTGCGGCGGCATGATGGCGCTCTTCGAAGACCTGGTCGACGCGCAAGGACGAACGCATCCGGTGTGGGGACTGATTCCCGGGCGCGTGACGATGCAACCGCGGCTTGCGGCGATCGGCCTGCAGGCCTACGACTGCGGGACGGGCACGTTGCGTGGCCACACGTTCCATCATTCGCGCGCGCATACCCCGCTCGAGCCCGTTTGCGTGGCGACGCCGCATCCGGCCGGAGTCGCGGGGGAAGCCGTCTACCGCACCGGTTCGCTCACGGCGAGCTACGTGCACGCGTACTTCCCGTCGAATGCGGGAGCGGTCGCGCGGTTGTTCGGGGCGGATGCCGCATGAGGGTCGCCGCGGCACTCCTGCTCGTGCTCGCCGCGCTCGCGCGCCCGGCGTGCGGCGCCGTCGCGATCCGCGACGACCTCGGCCGCGACGTGCGCCTCGAACGGCCCGCGCGGCGCGTGGTCGCCCTCGCGCCGTTCCTCGGCGAGCTCGTCTTCTCGGCCGGCGCGGGGGATCGGCTCGTGGGCGTGAGCGCGTACAGCGACTATCCGCCGGAAGCGCGTCGCCTACCCCAGGTGGCGGACGCGGCGGGCGTGTCGTTCGAGTCCATCGCGGCGTTGCATGCGGATCTCGTGCTCGCGTGGACCGACAGCATCCGGCGCGACGAGATCGAGCGCATCGCGAGCCTCGGCGTCGCGGTCTACGTGGCCCGCGCCCGCACGTTCGACGACGTGCCGCGCGCGCTTCGTGCGATCGGGGTGCTCCTCGGAAAGGACGTGCGCGAGCCGGCCGCGCAATTCGAGCGACGCATGGCCGCGTTGCGCGCGGCGAACGCGGCGAAGACCGAGGTGCCGATCCTGCTCGAGATCTGGCACCGGCCGCTCACCACGATCTCGGGCCGCCATTTCATGAACGACGCGCTCGCCGTGTGCCGGGCGAGGAACGTGTTCGCGGATCTGCCGGGCGTGGCGCCGCTCGTGCCGTGGGAGCTCGTGTATGCGCGCGACCCATTCGCGATCGTCGGCGTCGGCTCCGACATCTCGCCCCAGGCTTTCTTCGGGCAATGGCGGGAGCATCCGACGTTGTCCGCGGTGAAGGCCGGCCGCCTCGTGTACGTCGCGGGCGAGCACCTCGAGCGGCCGTCGCTGCGGCTCACCGACGGTGTGGCGGAGCTTTGCGGGGCGATCGACGGCCTGCGGGCCGCGCGCTGAATCAGACGCCGTCCTGCTCGCCGCCGGGACGCCACACGAGCTCGGGCTGTCCGGCCTCGGCGTTGGTCGTCCGCGCGGCGAGGAAGAGCACGTCGGAGAGCCGGTTCACGTACTTGAGGGCGAGGACCGAGACGCCCTCGGCATGATGCAGCGCCACGAGCGAGCGCTCGGCGCGCCGGCACACGGCACGGGCGAGATGGCAGGCCGCGCCCGCGCGGCAGCCTCCCGGCATGACGAAGTCGCGCAGCGGCGGCAGCGGCTCGCGCAGGCTCTCGATGCGCCGCTCGAGGCGCTCGATGTGCGCGTCCCACAGGGCCGAGCGCCCCGGCACGCAGACCTCGCCGCCGATGTCGAAGAGGTCGTTCTGCACCGCCTCGAGCAGCTTGCGCACGGCGCCGGGGAGCGTCTCGGCGAGCACGCACCCGATCGCGCTGTTCAGCTCGTCGAGGTCGCCCATCGCCGCGACACGCAGCGCGTCCTTGCCGACGCGGCTGCCGTCGCCGAGGCCGGTGGTGCCGTCGTCGCCGGTGCGCGTCACGATCTTGGTCAGTCGGTTCGCCATGGCTGCATTGTATCCGCCGCTGCTATGATTCGGATCGACCTCGCACCAAACCCCGTCCGTGAAGACCAACTTCCTCGACTTCGAACAGCCGATCGCAGAGCTCGAGCAGAAGATCGAGGAGCTGCGCTTCGTGCAGGACGACAGCGCGGTCGACATCTCCCAGGAGATCGAGCGCCTGTCGAAGAAGAGCCGCGAGCTCACGCGCGACATCTACGGCAAGCTCACGGCGTGGCAGATCTCGAAGGTCGCACGCCATCCGCAGCGGCCGTACACGCTGGACTACATCGGCGCGATCTGCACGGACTTCGAGGAGATGCACGGCGACCGCGCCTTCGCCGACGATCCCGCGATCGTGGGCGGCCTCGCGCGCTTCAACGGGCAGAGCGTCATGGTGATCGGCCACCAGAAGGGCCGCGACACCAACGACAAGATCTTCCGCAACTTCGGCATGCCGCGGCCCGAGGGCTACCGCAAGGCCTTGCGCCTCATGAAGCTCGCCGAGAAGTTCGGCGTTCCGCTGCTCACGTTCGTCGACACGCCGGGCGCCTATCCGGGCATCGGCGCCGAGGAGCGCGGCCAGTCGGAGGCGATCGGCCGCAACCTCTATGCGATGGCCGGGCTGCGCGTTCCGGTCGTGGTCTCGGTGATCGGCGAGGGCGGCTCCGGCGGCGCGCTCGCCATCGCGGTCGGCGACGTGACCCTCATGCTGCAATACGCGACCTACTCGGTGATCTCGCCCGAGGGGTGCGCGGCGATCCTGTGGAAGAGCGCGGAGAACGCGGGCGATGCCGCGGAGAGCCTGGGCATCACCGCCTCGCGCCTCAAGAGCCTCGGCATGATCGACAAGATCGTGCCCGAGCCGCTGGGCGGCGCGCATCGCGATCCGGCCGAAGCCGCGAAGAACCTGAAGAAGGCCATCCACGAAAGCCTGCGGCACCTGCAGGACCTGTCGCCCGAGCAGCTCCTCGACCGGCGCCAGGAGCGCTGGGTCAACTACGGCAAGTTCAAGGAGCTCGCGTCGTAGCACAATTGAGGGACGATTCCCGTTCGTGGGGATCCGTCCCCGTTTCTCGGATCGCGAGATGGCGCAACGACCGTTGCGAGAACAAGTGGCCGCGCGGCTGGCCGCGCTGCCCGCCCGGGATGCCGTGTGCGTGGCATTCTCCGGCGGGCTCGATTCGGTGGTGCTGCTCGACCTGCTGGCCCACGAGCGGGGGGAGCGAACCCTCGCGGCCGTCCACGTCCACCACGGCCTGAGCCCGAACGCCGATGCGTGGGTGCATTTCTGCGAGACCTTCTGCGCGGCCCGCGGCATCGCGCTCGATGTGGAGCGCGTGCACGTCGATCGCGACGGCGGCCTCGGGGACGAGGGCGCGGCGCGCGCGGCTCGCTATGCCGTGTTCGCGCGCCGTCCCGAGCCGATCGTCGCGCTCGCGCACCATCGCGACGACCAGGCGGAGACGGTCTTGTTGCAGCTCTTGCGCGGCACGGGGTTGAAGGGACTCGCGGCCATGGGCGAGCGCCGGCCCTTGCCGGGCGCGCGGGTCGTCCTCTGGCGCCCGTTGCTCGACGTGCCGCGCGCCGCGTTGCGCGAGCACGCGCAGGCCGCGGGCCTCGCGTGGGTCGAGGACGAATCGAACGCCTCGCTCGCCTACGACCGCAACTTCGTGCGCCACGACCTCGGCCCGCGCCTCGATGCGCGCTTTCCCGGCTGGCGCCAGGCGGCCGCGCGCCTGGCATCCCACGCGGCGTCGGCCGATTCGCTCCTTCGCGCGCTCGCACCGGAAGATACCGCACTCTCGCTCGATTCCGGTTTCGACCTCGTGCAGCGAGCGCACGCCCTGCGCGCCTTCCTCGCCGCGAACGGGCTGCCGATGCCCAGCGCGGCGCGGCTCGACGAGATGGCGCGGCAGCTCTACGAGGCACGCGACGATGCACGGGTTCGTCTCGAACACGGGGGCGCGATCGTGTTCCGGCATCGGGGCCAGGCGTGCATCGAGCGCGCGATGGCGCCGGTGGCCGGGGACTGGCGCATGCCCTGGCGCGGCGAGCGCGCCCTCGAGCTCGGCGCCGGACGTGGCGCGGTCCGCTTCGAGGAGGCCATCGGTGCGGGCCTCGACGCGGCACGCATCGGAGACGTGCAGTGGCACTTCGCGGGCCGGCAGGGCGGCGAGAAGATCCGCCTCGAGGAGGGACGGCCCACCCGCACGCTCAAGAACCTGTTGCGCGAGGCGGGCGTTCCCGCCTGGCGCCGCGCGACGCTGCCGCTCCTTTTCGCCGACGGGCAGCTCGCCTGGGCGCCCGGCATCGGCATCGCGCACGCCTGGCGCTGTCGGCCCGATCGCCCCGGTCTCCAGCCGGTCTGGAGCGCCGGTTTGCCGCCCCCGTCCCCGCATGAAGCGGGCGCTCGCGGCTAGCCTCGGCAGGGTCCGTATGCTAAAATGAAAAGCTAAACTTTTCATTCAGTTAGCGGAGAAATTCATGGCGGTGGAGCGCACCCTCTCGATCATCAAGCCCGATGCCGTGGCCAAGAACGCCATCGGCGACATCTATGCACGATTCGAGAAGGCCGGCCTCAAGATCGTCGCGGCGCGCATGGCCCACCTGTCGCGCGCGGAGGCGGAAGGGTTCTATGCGGTGCACAAGGCACGCCCGTTCTTCAAGGACCTGGTGGAATTCATGATCTCGGGCCCGGTGATGATCCAGGTGCTCGAGGGCGACAACGCGATCGCGAAGAACCGCGACCTCATGGGCGCCACCGATCCGAAGAAGGCGGCGAAGGGCACGATCCGCGCGGATTTCGCGCAGTCGATCGACGCGAACGCCGTGCACGGCTCGGACGCGCCCGAGACCGCGGCCACGGAGATCGCGTATTTCTTTCCGCAATGCCGGGTGTACGGGCGCTGACCCCGCTTCATGACGCAACGCATCAACCTCCTCGACTTCACCTTGCCGCGGCTCACCGAGTGGCTGGCCGGGCAGGGCGAGAAGCCGTTCCGCGCGAAGCAGCTGTTCCAGTGGATCCACCAGCGCGGGGTCGCGGACTTCGAGGCGATGACCGACCTCGCGAAATCGCTGCGCGCGAAGCTCGCCGACATCGCCGAGGTGACGCCGCCGCGGATCCTGTCCGAGCACCGCTCCGATGACGGCACGGTGAAGTGGCTCTTCGACGTCGGTATCGGTAACGGCATCGAGACCGTGTTCATCCCCGAGGACGATCGGGGGACGCTGTGCGTGTCTTCGCAGGTCGGCTGCGCGCTCGCGTGCACCTTCTGCTCGACCGGCCGCCAGGGATTCAACCGCGACCTCGCCGTCTCCGAGATCATCGGCCAGGTGTGGGTCGCCAACCGCCGGCTCGCGCAGATGGAAGCCGAGGGCGTGGCGGTGCGGCTCGATTCCCCGGGAGAAGCGCGGCCCGAGGGCCAGAAGCCGGTGACCAACGTCGTGATGATGGGCATGGGCGAGCCGCTCAACAACTTCGGACCCGTCGTCGACGCGATGTCGATCATGCTCGACGATCACGCCTACGGGTTGTCGCGCCGGCGCGTGACGCTCTCGACCTCGGGCGTCGTGCCGCACATCCGCAAGCTGAAGGAGGCGCTGCCGGTCGCGCTCGCCGTGAGCCTGCACGCGCCGAACGATGCGATCCGCAGCCGCATCATGCCGATCAACGACGCGTTCCCGATCGCGCGACTGCTCGAGGCGTGCCGCGACTACCTCGAGGTGGCGCCGCGCGATTTCATCACCTTCGAATACGTCATGCTGAAGGGCGTGAACGATGCGCCGGACCACGCGCGCGAGCTCGCCCGGCTGCTCGAGCAGGTTCCGGCCAAGGTGAACCTCATCCCGTTCAACCCGTTCCCCGACTCCGGCTTCGAGCGCACGGACATGGAACGCGTGAAGCGCTTCCAGAAGATCCTGCTCGAGGCCGGCTACGTCGCCACGATCCGCAAGACGCGTGGCGACGACATCGACGCGGCGTGCGGACAGCTCGCCGGCCAGGTCGTCAACCGCATGAGGCCGCGACGCGTGCGGCTCCATCCCCCTTCGCCGAGGCCCTGATGCCCATGCTTCCGCTCATTGGACGCGCGTTCGCCGCTGCCGCCCTCGTGTCGCTCGCGGCATGCGTGAGCCAGACGCAGGTTCAATCGCATGCCGTGACCGACAACGAGACGGCGAGCGCGCATCGCCGCGCGGAGGTGCACACGGCGCTCGCGGGCGAATACTTCCAGCGCGGCAACTTCAGCGTGGCGCTCTCGGAGACGCGGCTCGCGATCAAGGACGACCCGAGCTACTCGCCCGCGTACAACGTGCAGGGGCTGGTCTACATGGAGCTGCGCGAGGACGTCCTGGCCCGCGACGCATTCGACCGCGCGCTGTCCCTGCAGCCGAACAACTCCGAGGTGCTGAACAACTTCGGCTGGTTCCTGTGCACGCGCAACGAGGGCGAGCGCGGCCTGGCGATGCTCAAGCAGGCGGCCGCCGATCCGCTCTATCCGACGCCGGAGAAGGCGCTGCTGTCGGCCGGCCTGTGCCTGCGGCGGATGCACAAGGACAACGAGGCCGAGGCTTATCTGCGCCGCGCGGTGACGATCCGTCCGGAGCTGCTCGGGGCGCTCTTCAACCTCGCGGCGATCACGTTCGAGCGCGGCGACACGAAGGACGCGGAGAATTACCTCACGCGCTACATGCGGCTCACCACGCCCGGGCTCGAAGGGCTCGTCCTCGGGGTGAAGATCGCACGCGCCAACCGCGACGCCTCGGCCGAGCAGAGCTACCTGCAGCAGCTGCGCCGCCGCTTCCCCGACGCGCCGCAGGCCCGCGAGCTGCTCGAGTCGCCGCCGCGCTGAACGTGGACGCCACGGTCGACAACACCGGAGCCGAGGGCTCGCGCACGCTCGGGCAGACGCTCGCCGCCGAACGCGAGCGCCACGGCCTGTCGCGCAACGACGTGGCGCACCGGCTGCACATGAGCCCCTTCCAGGTCGAGGCGCTCGAGAACGGCGAATACGAGCGCTTGCCCAAGGGCACCTTCCTGCGCGGCTTCGTGCGCAACTACGCGAAGGTGGTCGGCCTCGAGGCGCAGCCGCTGCTGTCGATGCTCGCCGAGGCGAAGCCCGGGGATCGGGCGCCGCGTGTGATCGTTCCTAGCGAGAACATCCGCTTCGACCCGCTCGGCGAACGCTTCTCGGGCCCGTACGTGCGCGCCGCGATGCTCGCGCTCGTGGCGGTCGTGCTCGCCTTCGCCGCCATGTACTGGTGGCTCTTCATTCGTCCGACGCCACCGGGTGCCGTGAAGCACAACGCGATGCAGGCGCAGCCGGCCGCATCGTCCACGAATGCGCCGACACCCGCGCCGAGAGTCGAGTCGCCGCCACCGGCCGAGGGCGCGTCCGCGGGCACCGCCGCACCGGCGAGCACGCCATCGACGCCGTCGCCGAGCGCGCCGTCGTCCCCGGGCACGACTGCGAAGGGCACGCCGACGCCGCCACCGGCGAAGACGCCGAGCACGGCGACGACGACCACGAAAGCCCCGAGCACACCGGCGACAACCACCGCCAAAGCGGCGGGCACGGCCATGGCGACGAATGCGACCGCGGCGGCGGGCAACGCAGCTTCCGCCCCGACACCGCCCGCGGCCGGCGAGAAGGCGCTGCATTTCCGCTTCAAGGGCGAATCGTGGGTCGAGGTGCGCGACGCGCGCGGGAAGGTCGTCTTCCAGTCGCTGAACCCGGCGGGCAGCGACGCCGACGTGCACGGCCGTCCGCCGCTCGCGGTGATCGTCGGCAACGCCGCCGAAGTCGAGATGACCGAGGGCGATCGTCCGTTCCCGCTCGAGCCGCACACCAAGGGCGAGGTCGCCCGCTTCACCATCCAGTAGCCGAAAGCCATGCCATCGCGCCGTTCCTCGCGACCCGTGCGGGTCGCCGACAAGCTCATCGGAGGCTCCGCGCCGATCCTCGTCCAGTCGATGACCAACACCGACACGGAGGATGCCGCCGCCACCGCCGCGCAGGTGGCCGCGCTCGCCCGCGCGGGATCCGAGATCGTGCGCATCACGGTGAACACGCTGGAGGCCGCGCGCCAGGTGCCGGAGATCCGCCGCCGGCTCGAGGCGATGGGCGTGAGCGTGCCGCTCGTCGGCGACTTCCACTTCAACGGCCACAAGCTGCTCACGCAGGTGCCGGAATGCGCGGTCGTGCTCGACAAGTACCGCATCAACCCCGGCAACGTGGGGCACGGCACGAAGCGCGACGAGCAGTTCGCGACCATGGTCGAGAAGGCGATCGAGCACGCCAAGCCGGTGCGCATCGGCGTGAACTGGGGATCGCTCGATCCGGAGCTCCTCGCGCGGCTCATGGACGAGAACGCGCGCCGCCGCGAGCCGCTCGAGGCCGAGGCGGTGATGCGCGAGGCGCTCATCGTGTCCGCGCTCGAGAGCGCCGCGAAGGCCGAGGAGATCGGCCTGCCGGGCGATCGCATCGTGCTCTCGTGCAAGGTCTCCGCGGTGCAGGACCTCATCGCCGTCTACCGCGAGCTCGCGCGCCGCTGCGATTACGCGCTGCACCTCGGGCTCACCGAGGCGGGCATGGGCTCGAAGGGCATCGTCGCCTCGACCGCCGCGATGGCGGTGCTGCTGCAGGAAGGCATCGGCGACACGATCCGCGTCTCGCTCACGCCCGAGCCGGGCGGCGATCGCACACGCGAGGTCGTGGTCGCGCAGGAGATGCTGCAGACGATGGGCCTGCGCTCGTTCACGCCGATGGTCTCGGCGTGCCCCGGGTGCGGCCGCACGACGAGCACGTTCTTCCAGGAGCTGGCCGACAAGATCCAGTCGTACCTGCGCGCGCAGATGCCCGTGTGGCGCGAGCAGTATCCGGGCGTGGAGCAGATGCACGTCGCGGTCATGGGGTGCGTGGTGAACGGCCCGGGCGAATCGAAGCTCGCGAACATCGGCATCTCGCTGCCCGGCTCGGGCGAGAAACCGGTCGCGCCGGTATATGTCGACGGCGAGAAGACCGTGACCCTGAAAGGCGAGCGCATCGCGGAGGAATTCCAGGCGCTCGTCGAGGCCTACGTGCGCACCCACTACGGCAGCGATGCGCCCCCGGGCACGAAGCGCCCGCCTTCGATCCCGATCCGCGCGGTGAACGGATGAGCGAGGCGAGCGTGAAGGCCGCGAAGGTGCAGCCGCTGCAGGCGATACGCGGCATGGAGGACCTGCTGCCGGACGCCGCGCCGCTGTGGGAAAAGCTCGAGGACGTCTGGCGCCGCACGGTGCGCCTGTACGGCTATCGCAACATGCGCACGCCGGTGGTCGAACCGACGGCGCTCTTCGTGCGCGGGCTGGGCGAGGTGACCGACATCGTCGAGAAGGAGATGTACGTCTTCGACGATCGCAACGGGGAGAGCCTCGCGCTGCGGCCCGAGGCCACTGCCGGCATCGTGCGCGCCGCGATCGAGCACAACCTCGTCTACAACGGCGCGCTGCGCGTGTGGACGATGGGCCCGATCTTCCGCTACGAGCGCCCGCAGAAGGGGCGCTACCGCCAGTTCCACCAGTTCGACGTCGAGGCGCTCGGCTTCGCCGGGCCGGACGTGGACGCGGAGCAGATCGTCCTGCTCGCGCGCCTCTGGAAGGACCTCGGCATCGGAGGCGTCGAGCTGCACCTGAACTCCATCGGCGATGCCGCCGACCGCAAGGTGCACCGCGAGAAGCTGATCGCCTACTTCGAGAAGCATGGCGACCTGCTGGACGAGGACGCGAAGCGCCGGCTCTACACCAACCCGCTGCGGATTCTGGATTCGAAGAACCCCGCGATGCAGGAGATGATCGAGGGCGCGCCGCGCCTGCTCGAGCACCTGGGCGATCCCGCGGCGCTGCACTTCGAGCAGCTGCAGTGGCTGCTCAACCAGGCCGGGCTCGAGTTCACGGTGAACCCGCGGCTCGTGCGCGGCCTCGACTACTACAACCGCACGGTGTTCGAGTTCATCACCCCCAACATCGGCGCCCAGGCGACCATCGCGGGCGGCGGACGCTACGATGCGCTCTTCGAGCAGCTGGGCGGCAAGCCCACGCCCGCCTGCGGCTTCGGCATGGGCGTGGAGCGCGTGTTGCTCGCGTTGAAGGCGAGCGGCGCGAGCGCGGAGCAGGCGCCCGACGCGTTCGTGGTGCACTCGGGCGAGACCGCCGAAGGCGCCGCGTGGAAGGCGGCCGAGCGGCTGCGCGACGCGGGCCTCGCGGTGATCCTCGGCGCGGGCGGCAGCTTCAAGTCGCAGATGAAGAAGGCCGACGCGAGCGGCGCGCGCTTCGCGGTGATCCTCGGGGACGACGAGGTCGCCGCAGGGCGCGTCACGCTGAAGCCGCTGCGCGTCGAAGGCGCGCAGCGCACGCTGCCCCTGAACGAAGCGATCGAGCAGATCAGATAAGAGAGAGCCATGGCCGGATCGTACGATTTCGAAGAACAGGAACGCCTCGCCGAGTTGAAGGCGTGGTGGGAAGACAACCGCCTCTACGTGATCGCCGCGGTGGTGGTGGCGTTCGTCGCGTTCGCCGCGTTCCGCGGCTGGCAGTACTGGCGCAAGCACGAGGCGGAGGACGCGGCGGCGATGTTCCAGCCGGTGGCGCAGGCGCCCAAGGAGGACGTGCAGAAGCTCACGCAGGCGGCGCAGCCCCTCATCGACAAGCACGCCGGCTCGTACTACGCCTCCGAAGCGCAGCTGCTCGTGGCGAAGGCCGCGTTCGACAAGGGCGACCTCGCCGAGGCGCAGAAGCGGCTCGAGTGGGTGATGGACCACGGCGCGGAGCAGCATCGCAGCGTGGCGCGGCTGCGGCTCGCCGAGGTCCTGCTCGACCAGAAGAAGTACGATGCGGCCCTGAAGCTGCTCGACGAGAACAAGGACGCGGCCTTCGCGCCGCTCGCCGCCGACCTGCGCGGCGACATCATGCTCGCGCAAGGACGGCTCGACGAGGCGCGCGCGGCCTACAAGCTCGCGGTCGAGAAGGCGCCGCCGTCGAATCCCGTGAAGAACCTCGCCGAGACCAAGCTCAACGCCCTGGGAGGCGGTCAATGACGAAGGCCGTGCGCCTCGCCACGCTCGCTCCGTTGCTGCTCGCCGCGGGATGCGGCTCGTGGAATCCGCTGCATTGGTTCGGGGGCGGAGGTCCGGCGCATCCGCCGACGCCGCTCACGGAGATCCAGGCCACCGTGAGCGCGCGCGCGGCGTGGAGCGCGAACGTCGGCAAGGCGCCGGGCATCGCGCTGCGCCCGGCGGCCGAGGCCGGGCGCATCTATGCGGCGTCGGGCTCGGGCGCGATCACCGTGCTCAACGAAGACGGCGGCGTGGTGCGCCGCATCGAGACCGGCAAGGCGATCGCGGGCGGGCTCGCGGCCGCGGACGGCCGCGTCTTCGCCGGCACCATCAAGGGCGAGGTGTTCGCCGTCGATCCCGAGGGCAAGAGCCTGTGGAGCGCGCCGGTCGCGGGCGAGGTGATCGCTGCGCCGGAGGTCTCCCATGCCACCGTGATCGCGCGCACTTCGGACGGGCGCATCTTCGGCATCGACGCCGCCGACGGCAAGCGCCGCTGGGTCTACCAGCGCCCGACGCCGGCGCTGCTCCTGCGCAGCACGGCGGGCGTGCTCGCGGTCGGCCGCGACGTCGTCGCCGGCTATCCCAACGGCAAGCTGATCGCCCTCGATCTCGAGGACGGCAAGCTCACGTGGGAAGTGACCGTCGCGCTGCCGCACGGCGCCACCGAGCTCGAGCGCATCGCGGACGTGGCCGGGTTGCCGGTCATCGACGGGGCGAACATCTGCGCGGCCGCCTACCAGGGCAAGGTCTCGTGCTTCGAGATCCAGACGCGCAACGTGCTGTGGTCGAAGGACCTGTCGAGCTCGCGCAACCTCGTGGTCGACGAGAAGAACCTGTACGTGATCGACGACGCGGGCGCGATCTACGCGCTCGACAAGAAGAACGGCGCGAGCGTGTGGAAGCAGGACAAGCTCGCGTACCGCCATCTCACCTCGCCGGTGGTCTTCGACGGCAAGGTGGTCGTGGGCGACGGCTTCGGCTACCTGCACGTGCTCGCGCCCGACAACGGCGCGCTCGTCGGCCGGCTCGCGCTCGACGGCACCGCGGTGATGTCGCTCGTCCCGGCGGGTTCCGCGCTGCTGGTGCAGACGCAGGGCGGCACGCTCGCCAGCGTGCGTTTCTGAGCACGCGCCCCGGGCGGTCCGCGGGCGGCGCCCCATGAAACCCACCGTCGTCCTCGTCGGCCGGCCGAACGTCGGCAAGTCGACGCTCTTCAACCGCCTCACGCGCTCGCGCGACGCGCTGGTCGCCGACCTGCCCGGGCTCACGCGCGACCGCCATTACGGCCAGGGGCGCGTCGGCGACAAGCCCTTCATCGTGGTCGACACCGGCGGCTTCGAGCCGGTCGCGAAGGACGGCATCCTCTCCGAGATGGCGCGCCAGGCGCGCGAGGCGATCGCCGAGGCCGACGTGATCGTGTTCCTGGTCGACGGGCGCGCCGGGCTCTCCCCGCAGGACAGTCGCATCGCGCAGGACCTGCGCGAGGCGCGCGCGCCGGTCATGCTCGCGGTGAACAAGACCGAGGGCATGCGCGAGGATATCGTGACCGCCGAGTTCCACGAGCTCGCGCTGGGCGAGCCGCGCGCGATCTCGGCCGAGCACGGCGAGGGCGTGCGCGGCCTCGTGGAGGACGCGCTCGCATCCTTCCCGCCGGAGCCGGAAGGGGAGGCCGCGCCCGACCACCCGCGCGTCGCGATCGTGGGCCGGCCGAACGTGGGCAAGTCCACGCTGGTGAACCGGCTGCTCGGCGAGGAGCGCGTGATCGCGTTCGACCAGCCCGGCACGACGCGCGACGCGATCGAGGTCGAGCTCGAGCGCGACGGCCAGCGCTACACATTGATCGACACGGCGGGAATAAGGCGCAAGGGCAAGGTGTTCGAGTCGGTGGAGAAATTCTCCGTCGTGAAGACGCTGCAGGCGATCGAGCGCGCCAACGTCGTGGTGCTCGTGGTCGATGCGGCGGCCGACATCGCCGACCAGGACGCGCACATCGGGGGCTACATCCTCGAGGCGGGGCGTGCGCTCGTGGTCGCCGTGAACAAGTGGGACGCCATCGACACCGACAAGCGCAAGGACGTGCACGCCGATCTCGAACGCAAGCTGCAGTTCCTGGATTTCGCGCAGTTCGTCCCCATCTCGGCGCTGAAGGGCACCGGGATGAAGCCGCTGCTCGCGGCCGTGGACGGGGCGTTCAAGGCCGCGATGGCGAAGCTGCCGACGCCGCGCCTGACGCGCGTGCTGCAAGCCGCGGTCGCGCAGCAGCAGCCGCCCATGGCCGGCCGATTCCGTCCCAAGATGCGGTACGCGCACCAGGGCGGCTCGAACCCGCCGATCGTGGTGATCCATGGCTCGGGCCTGGACGGCGTGCGCGCGCCGTATCGACGCTTCCTCGAAAACACGTTCCAGAAAGCGTTCAAGCTGAAGGGAACGCCGCTGCGGATCGAGCTGCGCTCCTCGGTCAACCCGTTCGAGGGCAAGCGCAAGCCCCTGACGGAAAAGCAGGATGCCCAGCGCCGGCGGCGCAAGATCATCTCCAAGCGCCGGTATGGGTAGGGGGAACTAGGCTGCCGACGGACTGTCCTTCATCAAGGGTCGTGTTCGCTCCCATGGGCAGGGCTCGCACTTTTCAAGTAAAGTCGCCATGCAGGCACAAACGGCCCGGCGTAGACCGGGAAACCCGATGACACAAAAGGGGATTACAACAATGAGCAACAAGGGCCAACTGCTGCAGGACCCGTTCCTCAACACCCTACGCAAGGAGCACGTTCCGGTCTCGATCTACCTGGTGAACGGCATCAAGCTCCAAGGCCAGATCGAATCTTTCGACCAGTACGTCGTGCTCCTCAAGAACACCGTGACGCAGATGGTCTACAAGCACGCCATTTCCACGGTGGTCCCGGCACGGCCGGTGTCGGTCCCGATTGAGCATTCCCAGGAATCCTGAGCGCTCGCGCGCAGTCGTCGTCGCCCTCGACATCGGACGGCCCGTCCAGCCCGAGGACCGGGCGGAGGAAGCCGCTCGCCTCGTCGACAGCGCCGGCGCCGATGTCGTCGCGATGATCCGCGGCCGGCGCGAGCGTCCCGACGCGGCGACGTTCGCGGGCTCGGGCAAGGTCGACGAGATCCGCATGGCGTTGCGCGAGCATCGCGCCGACGTCGTCGTCTTCGACTCCGAGCTCACCGCGGCGCAGGTGCGCAACCTCGAGCGCTCGCTCTCCGAGGGCGGCCCGGACGTGCGCGTGTTCGACCGCACCGACGTGATCCTCGAGATCTTCGCGCAGCGCGCCCGCTCGCACGAGGGCAAGCTGCAGGTCGAGCTCGCGCGGCTCGAGCACCTGTCCACGCGCCTGGTGCGCGGATGGACCCACCTCGAGCGCCAGCGCGGCGGCCTCGGCAAGACCGGCGGCCCGGGCGAGAAGCAGATCGAGCT
>CAYOGL010000064.1:0-16298 GCA_964403515.1 uncultured Burkholderiales bacterium
AGCTCATCGAGATCGTCGAGATCGGCAAGCAGCTGCTCATGACGCGCGGCTCGCTCACCACGTTCTCGATCGCCAACGACATCGCCAAGTACTTCGCGATCATCCCGGCGGCGTTCGCGACCACGTACCCGCAGCTCGACGCCCTGAACATCATGCGGCTCGCCACGCCCGCGAGCGCCATCCTCTCGGCGGTGATCTTCAACGCGTTGATCATCGTCGCGCTCGTCCCGCTGGCGTTGAAGGGCGTGCGCTACCGTCCGCTCGGCGCCGGCGCGGTCCTGCGCCGCAACCTGTGGGTCTATGGGGCCGGCGGCGTGATCGTCCCCTTCATCGGCATCAAGGCCATCGACCTCGCGCTCGTGGCCATGGGTCTCGCGTAGAACGGAGAATCGAATGCTCTCGCATCTCAAGCCCGCATTGATCGCGCTCGCGGTGTTGAGCCTGGTGACCGGCGTCGCATATCCGCTCGTCGTGACCGGCATCGCGCAGATCGCGTTCCCGAAGCAGGCGAACGGCAGCCTGATCGAGAAGAACGGCAGGATCGTCGGCTCGGAGCTCATCGGCCAGCAGTTCACCGATCCGAAGCACTTCTGGGGCCGGCTCTCGGCGACCACGCCGTACGCGTACAACGCGACCTCGTCGAATGGCTCGAACCTGGGACCGACGAATCCTGCGCTCGTCGACGCGGTGACCGCGCGCGTGAAGGCGCTGAAGGACGCGGACCCCCGCAACAACGCGCCCATTCCCGTCGATCTCGTGACCGCCTCCGGAAGCGGCCTCGACCCGCACATCAGCATCGCGGCCGCCGACTACCAGGTGAGCCGCGTGGCGAAGGCGCGGGGCATGGATGCGGCGAACGTGCGCACCCTCGTCGCCAGGCACACCGAAGCCCGGCAATGGGGCTTCCTCGGCGAGCCGCGCGTGAACGTGCTCGAGCTCAACCTCGATCTCGACAACGCTTCCTGAAAGGACCGCGATGAAATCGATTTCCGGGGCGCGCCTCGCGCTCCTCGCGGCGGCGCTCGCCCTCGGGTCGCCGGCCGCGCGCGCCGACGAGGCGCCCGAGCATTCGTTCACCGGCAAGCTCGCGCTCTACAGCGAGTACGAGTATCGCGGCATCTCGCAAACTTCCGGGAAGCCGGCGCTGCAGCTGAACCTGGACTACGCGCATCGCGGCGGTTTCTATCTCGGCACGTTCCTGTCGAACATCGAGTGGCTCAAGGACACGGCGCGCGCGAACGGCTTCTCGACGAATGCCGATCTCGAGTGGGATATCTACGGCGGCTATCGCTTCGACGTGGTGAAGGACTGGACGCTCGACGTGGGCTACCTGCGCTACGAATATCCCCGCTCCGGCGCGTTCGATCCCCGGCCCGACACCGACGAGGTGTACGCGGGCATCACCCGCGGGCCGGCCACGCTCAAGTACTCGTATTCCTTCCACGACACGTTCGGCGTGCCCGACAGCAAGGGCTCCGACTACCTCGAGCTCTCGGTGAACCAGCCGATCATCGACAAGTGGGCGTTCAACGGGGTGCTCGGCCACCAGCGCTACAAGGGCACCCAGATCCACGAGTTCCACAACGGCGACCTGTCCTATACCGTGTGGAAGCTCGGCGCGACGTACGACTTCGGTCGCGGATTCACCGCCGGCGCGTATTGGAAGGGCACCGACGCCCGCCACGAGCTCTACACCGTCGAGGGCAAGGACTGGAGCCGCGACCGCATCGTGGGGTTTGTCGCCTACACGTTCTGAGCGCGCGACAAGGCGCCTGCACCCCGTGAATCGACCGGCGATCGGCGCCCGATCGCAGCGGTTTCCCATGTCGTGCGCGCGGCCGCGTGCGTAAGTCACGTCGTGGCCGTCGCGTGTTGACACCGCTTTGACGCGGGAGCCGCGGTTTTGTATGCCAACTTTATCTCCGCGCCCCTACAGTGGTCGCATCGAGTTTCCATTGAAGAGTGCGCCATGAACACGATCGTTCGTCCGATTGCTGCCGACTTCGATGTCGGCCTCGCGGCACGCGCCATGCAGCACTTGCGGCGCGCCCTTCCCGTCGTCGTCGCCGCGCTCGCCTTCGCCGCGCTGTACGCGGGCGTCGTGATCGTGAGGACCGCGGTGCTCGCGCGGACCACGCCTTCGATCGCGGTGGCCATCGATCGCGCCGAGCAATTGCTCGGCGTGCTGCAGTAGGAGGTGCCCATGCATTCCCCCGCTCACGTCACGCCGAGCCGCGAGCTGCATGGCTCGCTTTGCGTGACCGTCGATTCGACGCAGGTCCTGCAGGTGCGCCGCGCCATCGTGCAAACGGGCTGCCATCCGATCGGGATCGTGAAGGCGGTTCCGCTCGCGGGCGGCACCCGCGTGCGACTTCTCATTGCCTTGCCGCCCGAGCTCGTGCGGCCCGTCGGCGAGGCCGTCGCGCGCGCGCTCGACGCACTCGCGGGGGAGATCGAGGACTAGAAGGACCGGCGGCGGCGCCGTATAAAAATGGCGTAAAAATTTCGCCCGCGGTTTGCAACTTCTGCCCGACCGGCTAATCTGCCGGTCCATGGCGGCGATCAGCGACGCGCGGGCCGGCTATGCGCCGGCCGGCCCCCACCCCGAGTCCCAGTCGACGGCGATGCTGACGCTGCTCGCGCTGGGCGTCGTCTACGGCGACATCGGCACGAGCCCGCTGTACGCGGTGAAGGAGACGTTCAACCCGAGCCACGGCATCCCGTTCGAGGCCGTGAACATCCTCGGGGGCGTTTCGGCCATCTTCTGGGCGCTCATGATCGTGGTGTCGCTCAAGTACGTGACGCTCGTGCTGCGCGCGAACAACCGCGGCGAGGGCGGCATCATGGCGCTGCTCGCGATGGCGACCTCGGGCGTGCGCGACAAGCCGAAGCTGGTGGCCACCCTCATGCTCATCGGCGTGTTCGGCGCCTCGCTCTTCTACGGCGACGCGGTGCTCACGCCCGCGATCTCGGTGCTGTCCGCGGTCGAGGGCCTCGGCGTCGGCACGGAGGCCCTGAAGCCGTACATCGTGCCCATCTCGCTCGCGATCCTGGTCGGACTCTTCCTCATCCAGCGCCACGGCACCGGCGTGGTCGGCCTGCTCTTCGGGCCGATCATGCTGTTGTGGTTCGCGGCGCTCGCCACGGTGGGCGTGTGGAACATCCTGAAGGCGCCCGAGATCATCGAGGCGGTGAACCCCGCGTACGCGATCCATTTCGTCACCGCGCACGGCTACGCCTCGTTCATCGTGCTCGGATCCGTCCTGCTCGCGCTCACCGGGGCGGAGGCGCTGTATGCGGACATGGGCCACTTCGGCAAGCGCCCGATCCGCATCGCATGGTTCAGCCTGGTGGCGCCCGCGCTCGTGCTGAACTATTTCGGCCAGGGCGCGCTGCTGCTCGCCGATCCGAAGGCGCTGAGCAACCCGTTCTACCTGGCCTTCCCGCCGTCGATCCTCTATCCGATGGTGGGCCTCGCGACGGTGGCCACCGTCATCGCCTCGCAGGCGACCATCTCCGGCGCGTACTCGATGACGCAGCAGGCGATCCAGCTCGGGTACCTGCCGCGCATGATGGTGCGCCATACCTCGGCCAAGACGATGGGGCAGATCTACGTGCCGGCCGTAAACTGGGTGCTGCTCGTGATCGTCGCGCTCGCGGTGTTGGGGTTCGGATCCTCGGACAACCTGGCCTCCGCCTACGGCATCTCGGTGATGGGCACGATGCTCGTGACCTCGTTCCTCACGTTCTTCGTCGCGCGCTACCTCTGGCACTTCCCCCTCTGGTTCTCGCTCCTCACGACCGGTTTCTTCGTGGGCTTCGATCTCATCTTCTTCACGGCGGCGATGCACAAGCTCCTCGAGGGCGGCTGGTTCCCGCTGCTGATGGGCGGCGTCATCTTCACGATCATGGCGACATGGCGGCGCGGCCGGCGCATCGTGCTGAGCCGCCTGCAGATCGCCTCGTTGCCGCTGCAGGCGTTCCTCAAGTCGCTCTTCTCCTCGTCCCTGCAGCGCGTGCCGGGCACCGCGGTCTTCCTCACCTCCGCGCCGGACGCGACGCCGCACGCGTTGCTCCACAGCCTCAAGCACTACAAGGTCATGCACGAGCAGAACGTCTTCCTCACGGTCGAATTCCGCGACGTCCCGTGGGTGCCGCCCGAGGAGCGCATCGAGTGCAAGTCGCTCGGCAACAAGTGCTGGGCGGTGATCGCGCGCTACGGCTTCATGGACCAGCCGAACGTGCCGCTCGCGCTCGAGCTGTGCGGCCCGTACGGTCTGCAGGTCGACCCGATGGAGGTCTCGTACTTCCTGTCTCGGGAGAAGGTGGTGCCGGTCGAGCAGGGACCGGGGATGTCGCTATGGCGCGATCGACTGTTCGCCGCGATGGCGCGCAACGCGGGCAGCGTCACGGACTTCTTCGAGATCCCGACCAACCGCGTGGTCGAGCTCGGCGCGCAGGTGGAGATCTAGAGGCGGCTTCGGTCGATCGACATCAGCAGCGCGAGACCGTCCGGGGTCGTGACCTCGCCCACGCGACGGAAACCGACCTTCTCGTAGCAGCGAATCGCGCGCACGTTTCTGGGATCGGGATCGGTTTGCACGCGGGTCACGGCCTCGTCTTCGAAGAGCCTTGCCACGAAGGCCGCGACCATGCGGCTTCCCAGTCCCCGGCCGAGCGCCGCGGCATCCGCGAGGAACTGATCGGTCCCTCTCACGCCGGGATCGGTTTCGTCCTGCCACCAGCCGTCTCCGCACTCCATCGCCACGTACGACTGGACGAAGCCGATCGGTTGCGCGTCGAGCAAGGCGATGCATTGCTTCACCGAGGATTCCTCGCCCAGCCGGGGCAGGTACCTTGCCCGCGTCTCTTCGAGGTCGCGCGGCAGGGCGGCGTCCCACCACTGCGCAATGTGCGGGCGATGAATCCACTCGTGGAGCATCGCGAGATCCGCTTCGATGAGCGGCCGAAACGCGATCGACGGATCGCTCGTCACGTGCCCGGCCGGCGGCTCTCGCCCATGGACAGGACCACGCTCAGGTGGCGATCGACGTCGGGGTCGAGGTACTGGTGGCCGGCGCGGCCGGATGAAGAGAGCGACTGCGCGAGGGCCGCGTAGGCCGCACGCGAATCGGCCGACAGCATCCAGCGAAAACCGTCACAGTCGGGGACGATGCGCGTTTTCCCCGGTTCGCCATCCTCGGCCACGAGCGCGGCGCCTCGCACCGACGCGAACGGGTTACCTCCACCGACGGTGAAGCCGCGCTTCGAGCTCAACCGGTCGGCCAGCCAGCGCATCGCCGCGGCATCGCCCACGACGAGGATCGCGTCGTAGCCCGCGAAGTCCGGGCGGAACTCGACGAAGCAGTCGGTTCCGTTCATGCGCTCCTGTCGCCTGGGGCCGAGGCTATCGGGGAACCTGCGCCGGGTCGGCGACCACGACGCCGCGCAGGCCGGCCCTCTCGATGGCGGCCCTGACCGTCCCGTCGGCCTTCGCGTCGGCGACGAACTTGCGCGCGTACTCGAGCGCCGCAGGGTTGCGTCCCTTCGGCAGCGCGAGCGCCTGCGGAACCACGCCCGGCCGGTCGTCGAGGACGCGCGAGCCGGGCAACCGGGGCGAGAGCTCGAACAGGATCGGCTTGATGCTGAAGACGACATCGGCCTTTCCTTCCCTCTGCATCTGCAGCGCCGCATCGTAGTTGACGGTTCGCAGGACCGTCGCGTTCTTCACCGAGCGGGAGATGAACGCATCCGGCCCCGACCGCTCCTGGACGGCGATGCGAACGCCGGGGCGGTCGATGCTCGCCATGTTCGCGAGCGGCGCCCCGGCGGCGACCAGATAACCGAATTCCACCTCGACATGCGGCGGCGCGAAGTCCCAATCCCGGGCGCGGTCGGGAGTGAAGCCGATGAAGGCCACATCCCACGCGCCGGCCTTGCCCTTGTCGAGGAGAGCGCCGATCGAGGTGTACGTGACGGGCTCGAAGCCGACACCGATGCGCCGGGCGAGCTCCCTGCCAAGATCGAATCCCACGCCTTTCATCGCGCCGGTCGCCGGATCCTTCACCGCTTGCGTCGCATCCCCGAGGAGCAGGCCGACGCGCAGGGCGTGCGTCGGGGCGAGCGCCGTGCGCGCTTCCGGCGGCGCACCTGCATCCAGGGCCGCACAGCCCGCGAGGAGCATCCCGAAGATCGCTGCGAACCGGCGTGCTGTCCCCATGGCATCTCCTCCCTGGCCGCGTGAACCACCTAGCGCATGAAGTGCTTGACGACGAAGAACAGGATGATCAGCAACCAGATCCAGCCCCAGCCCCCCTTGCCCTTCGTGCGCTGCGCCACGCGCACGGATTGTCGCTGCTTCATGGCCGCCTTCAGCGCGGTCATGACCTCCTTCGGGGACGTCGGTGTCTCCAGCGTCGCGGCGGGCGGGGCGTTCCGGGCGTTCGCGCGCGCCTTCTTCCGCAGCTCCTCGATCGTGACCTCGGGCGCGCTCGATGCGGCGGGCGACGGCGGCGAATCGACCTCCTCGTCCATGCCGAAGGGCTTGTGGCGTGCACGATCGCGCGCTTCCCATTCGCGCGCTTCCTTCAGGAGCCTGTCGAAATCCGTTTCGTCCTTGGCCATGGCCGTCCCGACGCCGCAGTCGCGGAACCGCATTATGCCGCGCACGGTCAGCGAGATGAACAGTCACGCAACCGGCAGCGATTGTGACGCCTCCGTGAAGAGGCACTGGTCCACCTGCGCCATCCTTGCCTGACAAGCGCCGTCGTTCCCCTCCGACTGCGCGCACGTCCCCGGTGACCCAACATGAAACGATGAATACGCTCATCGTCGTCGATCAGAAGCACGAGTGGCCGTTCGAGATCCGCGGCGTGGCGGTCCTCACGGCGCGCGGCTACCTGGCCGAGCCCGAGAGCGGTCTCGACCCGAGCGTGCGCGTGCTCAACCTCTGCCGCACCGGCCGCTACCAGGGGCGCGGGTATTACGTCTCGCTCCTCGCCGAAGCCCATGACCAGCATCCCCTGCCCGAGGTGAAGACGGTCGAGGATCTGAAATCCGCGGCTTACGTGCAGTCGCTCTCGGCGCAGCTCGAGCCGCTCGTGCGCGAGACGCTGCATCACGACGAGAGCGAGCGTTTCGAGCTCGACGTGTACCTCGGGCAGGATCCCGCGCGGCACCACCAGGCGATCGCCGAGCAGCTCTTCGCGAGCGTGCGCGCGCCGCTGCTGCGCGCGCTGTTCGTCCGCGCCGAGGGACGCTGGCGCCTGGATGCGCTCCAGGCCATCGGCCTCGCGGACATTCCCTCGCAACATCGCGCATTCCTGCTCGAGGCGACCAAGGCATTCGTCGCCGGAACGTCGACGGCGAAGGCGCAACGCAACGGCGCAAGCCGGCCGCGGCTGGCGATCCTGTGGGATCCGGACGAGCCCCACAAGCCGTCCAACGAGGAAGCGCTGCGGCGGCTGGTGCGCGGCGCGCCCGAGGTGGGCCTGGAGGCCGAGCTCATCGGTCCCGACGCGCTCGAGCGGCTGGCGGAATTCGACGGCCTGTTCAACCGCGCGAGCCCCGAGGTGAACGGCGTCACCTACGAGTTCGTGCGACGCGCCGAGGCGCTCGGCATGCCGGTCGTCGACGATCCCGGCTCGATCCTCAAGTGCCTGAACAAGGTGTACATGCACGAGCTCATGAGCCGGCATCGCATCGCGCAGCCGCTCACCCTCATCGTGCACCGCGCCAACCTCGACCAGGTGGTGCCGACGCTCGGGCTGCCCTGCGTGCTCAAGCTGCCGGACAGCGGCTTCGGGCTCGACGTGGTGAAGATCGAATCCGAGGAGCAATTGCGGCGCGAGGCGGAGCGCTTCTTCAAGGTCTCCGAGCTGATCGTCGCGCAGGAGTGGTTGCCGACCGGCTTCGATTGGCGCGTGGGCGTCTACGATGGCCGGCCGCTCTTCGTGTGCAAGTACTTCATGGCGCCCGGCCACTGGAAGGTGAACAAGGTGGCCGAAGGCAGCAAGCTCATCGAGGGCGAGACGGTCGCGATGTCGGTCGGCGAGGCGCCGGAGCAGGTCGTGGACATGGCGGTGCGCGCGGCGAACCTGATCGGCCGCGGCCTGTACGGCGTGGACCTGAAGCAGGTCGAGGACCGTTGCTACCTCATCGAGGTCAACTGCAATCCGAACATCGACGCGGGCAACGAGGACCAGGTGCTCGGTGCGGCGCTCTACCGCGAAGTCCTCGGCGTTTTCGCGCGGCGCATCGCGGAGCAGAGAAGCGGTGGAATTCCGCATTGAGCGCGGCGGCCTCGCGAAGCGGCGCACCGGCTGCATCGTCGTCGGCGTGTACGAGGGGCGCAGGCTTTCGCCGTCGGCGCTCGAGCTCGATGCCGCGTCGGGCCACGCGCTCGACGACGTGTTGAAGCGCGGCGACCTCGAAGGCAAGCCCGGCACGACGCTGCTCCTCCACGACATTGCGAAAGTGGCTGCGGAGCGCGTGCTTCTCGTCGGCGTCGGGCCCGAGCGGGAAGTGTCCGAGAGCCGCTATGTCGCGGCGGTCTCTTCGGCGGTCAAGACGCTGCGCACGACTGGGGCGGCCGAGGCGGCGATCTGCCTGAACGAGATACGGGTGGATGGCCGCGACGGCGCATGGAAGATCGAGCAGGCGGTGCTCGCCGTCACCGACGGCCTGTATCGCTGCGACAAGCTCAAGAGCAGGCGGGAGCCGACGTGGGCGCTGAAGAAGGTGGCCTTCCACGTCGCGAATCGCTCGGAGGCGCGGGCGGCCGAGGCGGCGGTCGATCGCGCCGCGGCGATCGCCGAGGGCATCGCGCTCGCCAGGGATCTCGGCAACCTGCCCGGCAATGTCTGCACGCCGACGTATCTCGCGCAACGCGCGCGCGAGCTCGGCAAGCGCCACGGCTTCAAGGTCGAGATCCTCGACCGCGAGGAGATCGAGAAGCTGGGCATGCGCGCGTTCGCCGCCGTCGCGCGCGGCAGCCGGCAGCCGCCGAAGCTCATCGTCATGGAGTATCGCGGCGGGCCGCGCCACGCACCGCCCGTCGCGCTCGTCGGCAAGGGCATCACGTTCGACACCGGCGGCATCTCGATCAAGCCGGCGCCCGAGATGGACGAGATGAAGTTCGACATGTGCGGCGCCGCGAGCGTGTTCGGCGCGCTGCGCGCCGCCGCGCTCATGGAGCTGCCGCTGAACATCGTCGGCATCATCCCGGCCTCGGAGAACATGCCGGGCGGCAACGCGATCAAGCCCGGCGACATCGTGAGGACGATGTCGGGGCAGACCGTGGAAGTCCTCGATACCGATTCCGAGGGCCGCCTCGCCCTGTGCGACGCGCTCACCTACGCCGCGAAGCACAAGCCGGCCATCGTCGTCGACATCGCGACGCTCACGGGTGCGATCGTGATCGCGCTCGGCGAGGTCGCCAGCGGCCTCTTCTCGCGCAGCGACGCGCTCGCGCGCGAGGTGCTCGAAGCGGGCGAGAGCGCATGGGATCGCGCGTGGCGCATGCCGCTCTGGGACGACTACCAGGACGCGCTCAAGTCGAACTTCGCCGATTTCCCGAACGTCGGGCCCCCCTTCGGTGACGCGATCATCGCGGCGTGCTTCCTGTCGCGATTCACCAAGGGCTACCCCTGGGTGCACCTCGACATCGCGGGAACGGCCTCGAAGGGCGGCGCGGACAAGGGAGCGACGGGCCGGCCCGTGGCGCTCCTCGCGCATTTCCTCGAAAGGCGCGCCACGGCGCCATAAAGCGTCAGACCTTCGCCATCGCCGTGCCATGACCGGGCGCCAGCCTTCGATCGTTGCCTCGACCGGCCGCCGCCCATGCGCTCTCCCCTGCTCGCTCGCATCGCCACGATCAGCGCCATCGCGCTCGTCATCCTCGTGCCGATCGCCGCGATCGACGGCAAGATCGCCGAGCGCCGGGCGCGTGCCGAGGGCGTCGTCACGCAGTTCGCGAAGGAGACGAGCGGGCCGCAGCTCATCGTCGGCCCGCTCATCGCGCTCACCTGCGAGGAAACGTACGTCGCCGAGCGCGAGGTGAAGCACGAGGGGAAGGCCGAGACCGTCGCCGAGAAGAGGACGCGCGCGTGTCCCACCGCCTTCTTCAGCCCGCGCACGCTCCAGGCGAAGGCGGCGCTCCCGGTGGAGACGCTGCATCGGGGGATCTATTCGATCCGCATGTACCGCGCGGAGCTCTCGATGCAGGGCGAGTTCGAGTGGCCGGCGCCCGCATCATCGGCGCCACAGGCGACGCGCACCTGGAAGGAGGCTTACCTCGTCACGTTCGCGTCCGATCCACGCGGCATCAAGGCGCTGTCGTCGGCGACCTCGAACCGGCTCCTCATGCCATCGGCGGCGCCGGACATCGAGCGCTTCTCGATTCGCGAGAGCCTCGGGCCGTACGATGCCCGCAAGCCCGGCACGCTGCTGCCGTTCGCCTACCGGATGAGCGTGATCGGCACGTCGAGCTTCGAGATCGCCCCCGTCGGCGACCGCAACGAGATCGCGCTCTCTTCCGACTGGCGGCACCCGTCGTTCGGCAGCGCCTGGTCGCCGGACCTGCGCACCGTGGGCAACGCGGGCTTCGACGCGACATGGCGCATCACCGACGTCGCGACCGGCGGACAGGCGATGTGGAACGCGCTCGCGAGCTCGGGCAAGCTCGGGACCGTTCACGGAGCGGGCGTGAGCTTCTTCGATCCGGTGAACGTGTACAGCCTCTCCTACCGTGCCACGCAGTACGCGTTCCTGTTCGTGCTCTTCACGTTCGCCGCCCTCGGCCTCGCCGAGGTGCTCGCCGGGCTGCGCCTGCATCCGATGCAGTACGCGCTCGTCGGCTCGGCGCTCGCCGTGTTCTTCCTGCTGCTCATCGCGCTTTCCGAGCACTTCGCCTTCGCCCATTCATACGCCGCCGCGGCGGCCGCCTGCGTGGCGCTGCTCACCTGCTACCTGCGCCACCCGCTCGGAACGCTCGTGCGCACGTCGCTCTTCTTCGCGTTGTTCGTCGCGCTCTACGGCGCGCTCTACGTCGTGCTGCTCAGCGAGGATCACGCGCTCCTCATGGGCTCGCTCATGGTCTTCGCGCTGCTCGCCACGGTGATGATCGCCACGCGCCGGCTCGACTGGTCCGGATTGACCGCGCGCTGGACGGCGGCCGGTTGAGCGACTCGTCGAAGCTAGGCTTCGATGCCGCTCGTCTCGCCCTGTTGCGTGCAGCTGGCAATGAAGCGCCTGATGGCCGCTTCGACGTCGTCCCTCACCGGCCAGTGGCTCTGGAGCAGCAGCGCGAGCTGCACCCTCGGCACGGACGGGAATTTCGCTTCGAGCTCGTCGAGCTCCTGCGTGTCGATCCACGCGGGCAACTGCCCCGTCGTCCACGGCGTGGTCATTCGACATCCCCACGCGGGGCAGCCGCTCGCCGCTCGTCGGGCCTCGGCAGCGGATCCTGCAGGTCGTAGGCTCGCGCAAGCGCCGCTACCACCGCGGCGATGATCGCTTCGCACCCATTCGGGCACGGCGTGGGTTTGCCGATCGTCCAGTTGGCGGCATCGGCATCCGCGCGCTCAGTCATGAACGGCAGCGGCATCCGGCACTGACACGGCCCGCCGCGCCTCGCGCGCAACTCGTCGCCCAGGAGCTGGTACAGCGCTCCGGGTGAAATCTGTCGTCTTTGCATCACCCTTCACTTCACGGGCAGCCAGCGCGCCGTGGCGGCCCTCGGCCAGGAGATCGGTGATCGTCGCCGTAACGGGTCCCCGGAAGAAAGGATGGGACGAGGCCGCCAGCTCGTAGCGTTGAAGCGCAATCGAGTAGCCGAGCTCGAGCAGGAAGAGCAGCCCGCTGCCCACGGCGAAGATCCTGAATTTGTTCATTGCGTACCCGTAGAGCGTACCGATGCCCCGGGGTGGCTCGCTGTAGGAACGCGCCGCGGCGCGTGTAAGCGTTGTCCTACGCGAGCGGGCGCGCTCGCGGCTCGCCAGCCGGTGTTGTGCCGGACGGGAAGAAGCGACTGGCGGGTCAGGCGACCGCGGTGAGCGGCGCGGGCGGCGCCTTCTTCTGCGCGAAGCGCTCCGCCGCCTCGACGGTGTTCCAGATGAGCATGGTGACGGTCATCGGGCCCACGCCGCCGGGCACGGGCGTGATGTACGAGGCCTTGCGGCTCACGCCCTCGAAGTCGACGTCGCCCACGAGCCGCCCGTCGGGCAGGCGGTTGATGCCGACGTCGATCACGACCGCGCCGGTCTTCACCATCGGCTCGACGATGAGGTTGGGCTTGCCGGCGGCGACGATGAGGATGTCGGCGAGGATCGTGTACTGCGCGAGATCGCGCGTCTTCACGTGGCAGATGGAGATCGTCGCCTCCTTGCGCAGCAGCATCATCGCCATCGGCTTGCCGACGATGTTGCTCGCGCCCACGACCACGACGTTGCGTCCCTCGATGGGGATGCCCTCGTGCTCGAGCAGCAGCTGCACGCCGTAGGGCGTGCACGGCGGGAAGACCGTGCGATCGGAGCCCAGCACGAGCCCGCCGACGTTGTACAGGTGGAAGCCGTCGACGTCCTTCTCGAGCGCGATCGCCTCGAGGACGCGCGCCATGTCGAGATGCGGCGGCAGGGGCAGCTGCACGATGAGGCCGTGGATCGCCGGATCCGCGTTCAGCGAGCGCACGAGCTGCAGCACGTCCTCCTCGCGCGCGTCCTCGGGGAGCCGGTGCACTTCCGAGTGCACGCCGACTTCCTCGCACGCTTTCGTCTTCTGGCGCACGTAGACCTGCGAAGCGGGGTTGCCCCCGACCAGGACCACCGCGAGCCCGGGCCGGATGCCGAGCGCGCGCAGCCGCTCGACCCGCGCCGCGAGGCCCGTGCGCACGCTCTGCGCGACCTTCCTGCCGTCGATGATCTTCGCCGCCACTCTGCCGGTCCCCGAATCCGCGGCGTCGGCCCACGCGATCTCGTGCATCATCGCGCCCATCCGAATCCCGCCACGACGAACAACAGCATACTCGCCCCCATGAACGCGTAGCCCGCCCGGTTGCACCAGCGGGCGGCCGCCGCGCCCGCCGCGGGCCGGCGGGAGAGCACGGAAGCCAGGATCGACAGGATCGCGCCGGTGACGGCGAGCGCGACGATCGTCTCGTGGCGCGTGAGCAGGTGCAGCAGCGCGGGACCGGTCACGCCGACTTCGCCTTGGCGATGCGTCGCGAGTAAGCCTCCACGAAATCGGCCGCCGCCTTGCTGCCGCCGGCGAACGACTTCATCGCCTCCTCGTGCAGCAGCGAGAGCGCCTGCATCTTCACCTCGTTGGCGCGCTCGCTCTCGACCATGTCCACGAGGCGGCGGGGACGCGGCAGGTCGACCTCGATCACCGCGCGCACGCGGGCCGGGCGGTTGGTCATGATGAGCAGGCGGTCGGCGAGGAAGATCGCCTCGTCCACGTCGGTGGTCACGAAGAAGTTGGTGCGCCGCGACTCCTCGAAGAGCGTGGCGTAATACTCCCACATGAGCTCCTTCGACATCGCGTCGAGGCCGCGGAACGGCTCGTCGAGGATCATCACGCGCGGGTTGTTGATCATCGCACGGGCGAGCTCGGCGCGGCGCTGCATGCCGCCGGAGAGCTGCGTCGGGTACTTGTCGCGGAAGGCGCCGAGGCCGACCTTCTCGAGGAGCGCCTGCGCCTGGTCGCGCACCGCCGGGCCCGCGTCGCCGCGCGCGGTCGGGCCGTACAGGATGTTCTGGAACGTCGTCATCCAGGGGAAGAGCGCGGTCTCCTGGAAGAGCACGAGCCGGTCGCGCCCGGGGCCGTTCACCGGCCTGCCGTCGATCGTGATGCGCCCGGCGCTCGGCCTCTCGAAGCCCGCGAGGAGGCGGATCAGCGTGCTCTTGCCGCAGCCCGACGGGCCGATCATCACCGTGAGCTTGTGGCGCTCGATGGTGAACGTGCAGTCGTGCACCACCTCCTTCGCGAAGCCGTGCGCGCCGTAGCTGCGGCTCACGCCGCTCACGTGCATCTCGCCCGCGTCGATGGCGGGCCTGGCCGGCGCTACGGTCGCCATGATGCATTCCTCGCGAATGCGCGCGGCCGGCTCATCGCGAGCGCAGCCACGGCGTGAAGAGCACGCCCACGCGGCGCAGCAGCTCGCTGCACGCGTAGCCCGCGATGCCGATGCTGATCATGCCGACCACGATCTGCTCGTAGGAGCCGCCCACGTACGAGTTCCAGATGAAGAAGCCGAGCCCGCCGCCCGAGCCCGCGCTCTGGCTGCCGCCGCCGGAGATCATCTCCGCGGCCACGACGACGTTCCACGTGATGCCCATCCCGACCGAAGCACCCACGACGATCGAGGGCACCGTGCCCGGAAGCACGATGCGGCGGAACACGTCCCATTGCGAGGCGCCCATCGCGCGCGCGGCCTGGAAGAAGCGCACGTCGATCGAGCGCGCGCCGCCGATCACGTTGATCACGACCGTGAAGAACGCGCCGAGGAAGGTGACAAACGTGATCGAGAGCTCCTGCGTGGGCCAGAAGATGATCGAGGCCGGCACCCACGCGAGCGGCGGGATCGGGCGCAGCACCTCGAAGACCGGGAAGGCCAGGCCGTTGAACATGCGGCTCACGGCCATCAGCAGCCCCAGCGGGATGCCGACCGCCATCGCGAGCGCGAATCCCGACAGCACGCGCTCGAGGCTCATGAGCCAGCTCTGCCAGTAGCCGACGTCGCGCAGCAGGTGCACCCAGGCGGCGGCGACCGCCGAGGGCGCGGGAACGTTGCCCACCCAGGGAAGCGCCACGCCCAGCCACTGCTTCGAGCGCGCGCCGATCTCCCACAGGATCACGAACGCGGCGAGCGAGACCACCGCGCGCAAGGTGCTGCGACTCACCCATTCGCGCATCGGCCGGCGGGCGAGCGCCCGGGGGCGCGGTGCGAGCGTCGCGGCCATGTCAGCCCTCCCTTTCCCCGAGCTCGAACGCCTTGCGCGCCTCCTCGTGGACGGCCTCGAGGGTCTCGTCCATGAGCTCGCGGAAGCGCCGGCTCGTGAGCACGCCGTAGTCGCGCGGATGCGGGATGTCGACCTCGAGCACCTTCTTCGGGCGGCACGGGCGCGTGGTCATGATCGCGAGCCGGTGGCCGAGGAAGAGCGCCTCGTCGAGATCGTGCGTGATGAAGAAGATCGTCACCTTGTTGCGGTAGTACGTCTCGAGCAGCGCCTCGTGCATCACCGACTTGGTGAGCGAATCGAGCGCGCGGTACGGCTCGTCGAAGAGCAGCACCCTGGGCTCGTTCATGAGCGCGCGCACGATCTCCACGCGCCGGCGCACGCCCGAGGAGATCTCGCCGGGATAGCTGTCCTCGCTGCCCGAAAGGCCCGCGTCCGCCATCATCGCCCGCGCCTTCTCGAACGCCTGCGCCTTGGTCATGCGGCCCTGCATGATCGGCCCGAACGCGACGTTCTCGAGGTTGGTCTTCCACGGGAAGAGCGCGCCGTTCTGGAACACGACGATGCGATCGGCGCCCGGCTCGGCCTTCGGCCGCCCGGGCCCGCACAGCATCTCGCCGTCGAGCTCGATGCGGCCGGCGGTGATCGAGTGGAAGCCGGCGATCGCGTTGAGCAGCGTGGTCTTGCCGCAACCCGACGGTCCCACGATCATGCAGATCTCGCCGCCCGGGATGTCGAGCGAGCAATGGTCGATCGCCATCACGGCGGCGCCGTCGGGATCGTAGACCTTGACCACGTCGTCGATGCGGATCGTGCCCGGGGCGGCCGGCGCGGCCGGCGGGCGCGCGATCGCCATGCTCACGGCGCTCACGATTGGCCTCCCAGCGCGAGCTCGCGCACGCGCCACTGCATCATGCGGTCGCCGACGACGCGCACGAGCGCGCTCGTGGTGTAGCCGACCACGCCCAGGGTGACCATGCCGATGATGATCGTGGGATAGCGCACCATGGTGTACGACGTGTTGATCACGTAGCCCAGGCCGTACTGGCCCGACACCATCTCGGCCGCGACGAGCGAGAACCACGCGACGCCGACGGAGATCTGCAGCCCCGTGAAGATGTACGGCATCGCGCCCGGCAGCACGACGTGGCGGAAGACCTGCCAGCGCTTCGCGCCGAGGCACATCGCCGCGCGCGTGTACGACTCGTCGATCGACTCGACGCCCAACATCGTGTTCAGCGCCGTCGCGAAGAACGACGCGAGGAACGTGAGGAAGATCACGGGCGTCTCGCTGCCGGTGAACATGATGATCGCGAGCGGCACCCAGGCGAGGATCGGGATCGG
>CAYOGL010000065.1:0-16159 GCA_964403515.1 uncultured Burkholderiales bacterium
GAACCCGCGTTGGGCTGTTAACCCAAACACGCTTTCCAGGCGTGCGACTTAAACCACTCATCCACCTCTCCGTGGACCCAGCAACAGCGGCACCCAAACACGCTTTGGTTCCGGCCCGCTCGGGCCTTGTGGCCCTCGCTTAACCTGCCATGAAGCGCGGCAGGTTAGCCTTCACCGCAACAGGCGATCCCTTGCGGATACGAAGCCTGCGAGGAGGCGGAACACCCCTCCGGGAAGCCTGAAATTATACCTTGCCCGCGACCCCGTTCCCGTTCCTCCTGAACCAGTGGAAGCCGTACGTCTGGCGAACGAAGAGGAGCAGCGTGAGCGCGACCATCGCCCCGTGCACCGGCCACAGTCCCACCCACATCGGGATCCTTCCCTGCGACGTCCAGGCCTGGAAGATCGAGAGCAGGTTGTTGTACAGGGCGTAGATCAGCACCGCGAAGATCAGGTTCCACGAGCGGCCCTGGCGCGGGTTCACGAACGCGAGCGGGACGGCGAAGAGTCCCATGATCGGCACCGACAGCGGCAACGCGAGCCGCCAGTGCAGCTCCGCGATCTGGTCGGGCTTGTGCTCCTCGAGCAGCTGCAGCGTCGTCATCGCCTTCGAGGGCGGCGGCTTGCGGCGCGCCTCCTGCGGCTCGATGCGGATCGCGTAGCGGTCGAAGTCGACCATGCGGTAGTCGAGGCGGCCCGGCGCGCCCTCGTAGCGGCGGCCGTTCTCCAGGATGATGAAACGGTCGCCGTTGGGCTCGGTCTCGATGAAGCCGTGCTGCGCGACGATCACGCCCAGGCGCCCGTGGTCGTTGCTCTGCACGAAGATGTTGTTCACGACGTTGCTGCTCTCCGTCACCTTGTCGACGAAGAACACGCGGTCGGAGTTGCGCGACTCGCGGAAGACGCCGGGCGTGACGCTCGAGACCTCGTCGCGGCTCGCGATGAGCCGCTGGTACTCGGTGCTCTGCCGTTGGGACCATGGCGCCACCCAGAACGAGAGCAGCGCGCACACGAGGGCGATGGGCAGCGTGAACGCGAGCACCGGGCGGATCCACGCGGCGATCGACAGCCCCGAGGTGAACCACACCGTCATCTCGCTGTCCCGATAGCTGCGGGAGAGCGCGAGCAGCACCGCGACGAAGACGCCGATGCCGAGCAACACCGGCAGGTAATTCAGGACTCCGAAGGCGATGAGTCCGACGACCGCCTCCGGGTCGATCTCGCCGCCGGCCGCGCGGCCCAGCATGAGGATGAGCAGCCGCGTGAGGATGATCGCCAGCAGCACGCCGACCACGGCGAGCGCGATCAGGCTCAGTTCGCGGATGAGGCTGCGATGGAAGATCACGAGGCGCTTCTTTGACGGGACGTCGGCGGAGCGGAGATATAATCCGCCGGGTTTCCACACCGCGCCAGCCTGAGGACGACCCATGGAATTTAGCATAAAGAGCGGCAGCCCCGACAAGCAGCACACGGGGTGCCTCATCGTCGGTGTGTTCGAGGGCCGCAGGCTCGCGCCGGCGGCCGAGGCGGTCGACAAGGCCTCCGGCGGCTTCCTCGGCGAGGTGCTGCGCCACGGCGACCTCGAGGAGAAGGCCGGGTCCACGCTCCTGCTGCACAAGGTGCCGCGCGTCGCCGCCGAGCGGGTCCTGCTGGTGAGCCTCGGCAAGGAACGCGAACTGAACGAGCCGGGCTACCGCGCCGCGCTCGCCGGGGCGGTGAAGACCTTACGCGGGACGGGTGCGGCGGAGGCGACGTTCGCTTTCACCGGCATCGCCCTCAAGCGCCGCGACATCGCCTGGAAGATCGAGCAGGCCGTGCTCGCCGTGATGGACGGCATGTACCGCTTCGACCGCATGAAGAGCAAGCCGCCGGCCAGCAAGCGCGCGCTCAAGAAGGTGACGCTCCAGGTCGATCGCCGTTCCGAGATCGCCGAGGCCGAGAAGGCCGCCGATCGCGCGATGGCGATCGCGGAAGGAATTGCCTTCGCCAAGGACCTCGGCAACCTGCCCGGCAACGTCTGCACGCCGCCCTACCTCGCGGAGCAGGCGCAGGCGATGGGCAAGGCCGACGGCGTCAAGGTGCACGTGCTCGACCAGAAGGACATCGAGAAGCTCGGCATGGGCGCGTTCCTCGCCGTCGCGCGCGGCAGCCGGCAGCCGCCCCGCTTCATCGTCATGGAGTACATGGGCGGCAAGAAGAACGCGGCGCCCGTCGCCCTCGTCGGCAAGGGCATCACGTTCGATACCGGCGGAATTTCCATCAAGCCGTCAGCCGAGATGGACGAGATGAAGTTCGACATGTGCGGCGCGGCGAGCGTGCTCGGCACGATGAAGGCGATCGCCAACATGAAGCTGCCGCTCAACGTGGTCGGCGTCGTGCCCACCACCGAGAACATGCCAGGCGGCAACGCGATCAAGCCGGGCGACATCGTGACGACGATGTCCGGCCAGACGGTGGAGATCCTGAACACCGACGCCGAAGGGCGCCTCATCCTCTGTGACGCGCTCACCTACGTCGGGAAGTACAAGCCCGCGGCCGTGGTCGACATCGCGACCCTCACCGGCGCGATGGTGATCTCGCTCGGCCACGTCGCCACGGGTCTCTTCGCCAACTCCGATCCGCTCGCGCGCGAGCTGCTCCACGCGGGCGAGGACGCGTGGGACCGCGCGTGGCACCTGCCGTTGTGGGACGACTACCAGGACCAGCTCAAGTCCAACTTCGCGGACTTTCCGAACATCGGCGCGCGCGCGGGCGGCGCGATCACGGCGGCGTGCTTCCTCTCGCGCTTCACGAAGGCGTACCCGTGGGCGCACCTCGACATCGCCGGGACCGCGTGGAAGTCGGGCGCCGAGAAGGGTGCCACCGGGCGGCCGGTCGCCCTCCTCACCCATTTCCTGCAGCGGCGCGCCGGGGCGTGACCCGCATCGACTTCTACACCTACGCCGACGACAAGCTGCGCTTCGCCTGCCGCCTCGCGGCGAAGGCCTACGACCAGTCGAAGCGCGTGGTCGTCTACGCGCCCGAGGCGCGCACCCGTTCCGAGTTCGACCGGCAGCTCTGGACGTTCCAGTCGACGCGCTTCGTGCCGCATTGCGATGCCGAGAGCCCGCTCGCGGCCGACACGCCGGTGATCCTCGCGCGCTCGGGCGAGAACCTGCCGCACCACGACGTGCTGCTCAACCTCGCCGACGAATGGCCGCCCTTCTTCGCGTCGTTCGAGCGCCTGCTCGAGATCGTGGGGGTCGACGAGGACGACAAGGCCCGGGCGCGCGAGCGCTACGCGTTCTACAAGAAGCGGGGCTACGATATCCGCATGAACGCGATCGATTCGGAGAAGACCCCTGGCCAGTGACGACGACATCCTGCGCAAGGCCGACGCGCTGCTGCGCCGCCAGTCGGTGCAGCCGCCGGCGAGCGGGTCCGATACGGGCGGCATTCCGCTGCTCACCGACCTCGTCGACCAGCCTGAGCCCGAGCCCGCGCCCGCGCCCGCCGAGGGCCAGGAAGCGATCGTGCGGGAAGTCACCGAGCGCGTGATGGCGGAAGTCGAGCAACGCCTCGCGGCCGACATCGAGCATCGGCTCGCGCGCAACGCCACCGCGCAGGTGCAGGCGGCGGTCGCCTCGGCCGTCGTCGAGCTGCGCGCCGAGATCGAGAACATCATCGACGACGCCGTCGCCCGGGCGCTCGCGCGCGGTCCGGTAAAATAGCGGATTCCCTGCGGCTGACGGCGCGCCCGCCCGCCGGCCGCGCCCGATCTTCCATGGAACTCGCCAAAGCTTTCGACCCCCACGGCATCGAGTCGCGCTGGTATCCCGTCTGGGAATCGCGCGGCTACTTCAAGGCCGGCTTCGATCCGGGCCGTCCCTCGTTCTCGATCCAGCTGCCGCCGCCGAACGTCACCGGCACGCTGCACATGGGCCATGCGTTCCAGCAGACGCTCATGGACATCCTCACGCGCTACCACCGCATGAAGGGCTTCAACGTGCTGTGGCAGCCGGGTACGGACCACGCGGGCATCGCCACGCAGATGGTGGTCGAGCGCCAGCTCGAGGCGCAGGGCGAGTCGCGCCGCGCGCTCGGCCGCGAGGAATTCGTGCGCCGCGTGTGGGCGTGGAAGGAGCAGTCGGGCTCGACCATCACGCGCCAGATGCGCCGGCTCGGGGCCTCGTGCGACTGGTCGCGCGAGTACTTCACGATGGACGCGCAGCGCTCGCGCGCCGTCACCGAAGTGTTCGTCCGTTTGTACGAGGCGGGGCTCATCTATCGCGGCAAGCGGCTCGTGAACTGGGACCCGGTGCTGCAGACCGCCGTCTCGGACCTCGAGGTCGAGTCGCGGGAGGAGACCGGCAAGCTCTGGGAGCTGCGCTATCCGCTCGAGGACGGCAGCGGCCACCTCGTCGTCGCGACCACGCGTCCCGAGACGATGCTCGGCGATACCGCGGTCGCCGTGCATCCCGACGACGAGCGTTATGCGCAGCTCGTGGGCAGGAACGTGCGCCTGCCGCTCGCCGACCGCCTGATCCCCATCGTCGCCGACGAATACGTCGACCGCGAGTTCGGCACCGGTTGCGTGAAGATCACGCCCGCGCACGACTTCAACGACTACCAGGTGGGCGTGCGGCATGGGCTCGCGCTCGTCAACATCTTCACGCTCGAGGCGCGCGTGAACGAGAACGCCCCGCTTCCCTACCAGGGCCTCGACCGCTTCGAGGCGAGGAAGCGCGTGCTGGCCGACCTCGAGAAGGCCGGGCTCGTCGCGAGCGTCAAGGCGCACAAGCTGATGCAGCCGCGCTCGCAACGCTCCGACGCCGTGGTCGAGCCGATGCTCTCGGACCAGTGGTTCGTGCGCATGGACGGCATGGCGAAGGCGGGCCTTGCCGCCGTCGACAAGGGCGACACGCGCTTCGTCCCCGAGGAGTGGACCAAGATCTACAAGCAGTGGCTCGAGAACATCCAGGACTGGTGCATCTCGCGCCAGCTGTGGTGGGGCCACCAGATCCCCGCCTGGTATGCGGACGACGGCACGGCGTTCGTGGGCCGCACGTACGAGGAAGCGCTCGCCAAGGCGACCGCGGCGGGCAAGACGATCGCGCGCGGCTCGCGCGACCCCGACGTGCTCGACACGTGGTTCTCGTCGGCATTCGTCCCCTTCTCGACGCTCGGCTGGCCGGACGAGGCGCAGTTCGAGCGCGAGCGGCGCTTCTACCTGCCGTCGTCGGTGCTGGTGACCGGCTTCGACATCATCTTCTTCTGGGTCGCGCGCATGATCATGACGACCCTGCAGTTCACCGGCGAGACCTCGTTCCGCGACGTCTACATCAACGCCATCGTGCGCGACGCCGAGGGCCAGAAGATGTCGAAGTCGAAGGGCAACACCATCGATCCGCTCGACGTGATCGACGGCATCGACTTCCCTACCCTGCTCGAGAAATCGACGCAGGGGCTCATGCTCGCGGCGCACAAGGAATCCGCGTCGAAAAGCATCAAGCGCAATTACCCCGAGGGCATTCCCTCGTACGGCGCGGATGCGCTGCGCTTCACCTTCGCGGCGCTCTCCACGCTCGGGCGCACGCTCAATTTCGACCTCAAGCGCTGCGAGGGCTACCGCAGCTTCTGCAACAAGCTCTGGAACGCCACGCGGTTCGTGCTGATGAATTGCGAGGGGAAGGATGTGGGGCTGGACGAGAACGCCCCCGTCGAGCTCTCGACCACCGACCGGTGGATCATCAGTCGCCTTCAGCGCGCGGAGGCCGAGGTGAAGGACGCTCTCGCCGCCTATCGCTTCGACAGCATGGCGCGCGCGGTCTACGAGTTCGTGTGGGACGAGTACTGCGACTGGTACGTCGAGATCGCGAAGGCGCAGCTCGCCAACGGCAACGAGGCGCAGCAGCGCGGCACGCGGCGCACGTTGCTGCGCGTGCTCGAGACGACGCTGCGCCTCGCGCATCCGATCATCCCGTTCATCACCGAGGAGCTGTGGCAGAAGGTCGCGCCGCTCGCGGGCCGCTCGGGTGACACGATCATGCTCGCGCCGTATCCGCAGGCGGACGAGACGCGGCTCGATCCCGAGGCCGAACGCGAACTCGGCGCGGTGAAGGAGGTCGTGAACGCGACCCGCAACCTGCGCTCGACGATGGGCCTCGCGCCCGCGCAGCGCGTCCCGCTCTACATCGCCAGCGAAGACCCGATGCTGCGCTCGCACGAAGCCACGATCGCGACCCTCGGCCGCCTCTCGGAAGTGCGCTTCCTCCGGGAGCTGCCGCACGCCGACGCGCCGGTGTCCATCGTGCCGGGCGCCAAGCTCATGCTCCACGTCGAGATCGACAAGGACGCGGAGCGCGCGCGCCTCGCCAGGGAGATCGAGCGGCTCGCGGGCGAGATCTCGAAGTCGCGCAACAAGCTCGGCAACGCCTCGTTCGTCGAGCGCGCGCCCGCCACGGTGGTCGACCAGGAGAAGAAGCGCCTCGCGGACCACGAGGCCAAGCACGCGGACCTCGCCACGCAGCTCGCCAAGCTGGGCTGAGGCGAGCCCTTGGCGTTTCCCCAGAGCCTCCGGGCCCTCGAATCCCCGAACTTCCGCCGCTACTGGATCGGGCAGACCGTGTCCATGATGGGCACATGGATCCAGTCGGTGGCGCTGATGTGGCTCGCCTACCGGCTGTCGAACTCCACGTACTTCACGGGGCTCATCGGATTCCTGAACAGCATCCCGCAGCTCGTGCTCTCGCCCTTCGCGGGCGTGCTCGGCGACCGCACGAGCCGGCGCAAGCTCCTGATCGCGGTGCTGTCGCTGCTCACGCTGCAGGCGACGATCCTCGCGGTGCTGGCGGGGCTGCACATCATCACCATGGAGGAGCTCGCGATCCTGTCGCTCTTCGCGGGCGTGTGCAACGCGTTCGAGCAGCCCACGCGCCAGTCTATATTCATCCAGCTCCTCGAGCGGCGCGAGGACCTGCCGAACGCCATCGCGCTCAACTCGATGCTGATGAACGGCACGCGGCTCGTCGGTCCCTCGATCGGCGGCTTCCTGATCGCGGCCTTCGGCGAGACGGTGTGCTTCGCGCTCAATGCGGTGAGCTATTTCGCGGTGCTCGCGGCGCTCTTCACCGTGGAGATCGTCCATCGGCGGCCGCGGCGCGCGGTCACGCACCCGCTGCACGACCTCGCGGAAGGATGGAAGTACGTGATGAGCCAGCCGGCCATCCGGCGCATGCTCTTCACGCTCTCGGCGGTGAGCTTCTCGATCAGCCCCTACTCGACGCTCATGCCGGCGATGTGCGTGAAGACCTTCCACGAGGGCGCGACGCTGGTCGGCATCTTCATCGGCGCGGTCGGCCTCGGCGCGGTGATCTCGGCGATCTCGCTCGCGCGCCGGCCGAGCGTGCGCGGGCTGGGCAAGTGGATCGCGATCGCCGCGGTGGTGGGCGGGCTCGGGGCGATCGGCTTCGGGCTGTCGCGCAGCGTCGCGCTCTCGATCCCGCTCATGATGATGACCGGCTTCGGCATGTTCATGACCGGCGCGACGTGCAACACGATCCTCCAGACCATGGTCGAGGAGGAGAAGCGCAGCCGCGTGATGAGCTACTACACGATGTTCTTCATCGGCGTGGCCCCGCTCGGGCACTACACCGCCGGGTGGCTCGCCGAGCACATCGGCGCGCCGGCCACGTTCGTCGTCGACGGCACGATCACGCTGCTCACCGGCATCCTGTTCGCGATGCAGCTGCCGTCGTTCCGTTCCCATCTGCGACTGGTCTACGTACGCCGGGGTATCATCCCCGCGACGGAGAACACGCGGATGGGGAACCCATGACGAGCCTCGCCGGCAAGACCCTCTTCATCACCGGAGCTTCCCGCGGGATCGGACGCGAGATCGCGCTACGCGCGGCGCGCGATGGCGCGAACGTCGTGATCGCCGCGAAGACCTCGGAGCCGCATCCGAAGCTCTCCGGGACCATCCACACCGTCGCGAAGGAGGTCGAGAAGGCGGGCGGGCATGCGCTCCCCGTGCAGCTCGACGTGCGCGACGAGGCGGTGATCGCTGCGGCCGTGGCGCGCGCGGCCAAGGCGTTCGGCGGAATCGACATCCTCGTGAACAACGCGAGCGCGATCAGCCTCACGCCGACGGTGCAGACGCCGGCCAAGCGCTTCGATCTCATGAACGCGGTGAACGTGCGCGCGACGTTCCTGTGCTCCCAGGCGTGCATCCCGTGGCTCAAGAAGGCCGCGAACGCGCACATCCTCAACATCTCGCCGCCGCTCGCCATGGACCCGAAGTGGTTCGCGGGCCACGTGGCCTACACCATCTCCAAGTACGGCATGAGCATGTGCACGCTGGGAATGGCCGAGGAGCTCAAGCGCGACGGCATCGCGGTGAACTCGCTGTGGCCGCGGACCACGATCGCGACCGCCGCAGTGGAGGTGCATTTCCCCGAGGCGATCCTCAAGGCGAGCCGCCACGCGACGATCATGGCCGATGCCGCGCACGCGATCCTCACGAGCGAGGCCCGCACGCACACGGGCCGCTTCTACATCGACGAGGAGCTGCTGCGCGCACAGGGCGTGAACGACTTCTCGCCCTACGCCGTCACGCCCGGCACCCCGCTCTTCCAGGATCTCTTCGTCGGCTGATGCCTCAGCGCTTGCGCATCAGGAAGGTGAACTCGGGGCCGCCGCTGTGGGAGAGGAGCTCGTTGCCGGTCTGCTTGCAGAACGCCTCGAAGTCCTTCACGGAGCCGGGGTCCGTCGCCACGACGCGCAGGATCTGACCGGAGGAGAGCTCCCCCAGCGCCTTCTTCGCGCGGAGGATGGGAAGCGGGCAGTTCAGCCCGCGCACGTCGAGGTCACGATCGAATTCTGCCATTGCGGTGCGTCTCCGAAAGGTCGTTATGCGGAATTTGGGTTACGTCCCCAATCAGCCGCCAGATGGGGGCGGCGCGCTGCGTTTGCAACTATTCGGCCCGGTAATGGCCCGACTTCCCCCCGCGCTTCTCGATGAGGCGGATCGACTCCATCGTCATGCCGCGGTCGACGGCCTTGCACATGTCGTAGATGGTGAGGAGCGCGACCTGCACCGCGGTGAGCGCCTCCATCTCGACGCCGGTGCGGGCGGTGCACTCGACCGTGGCGCGGCACTCCACGGCGTGGGCCGTGCCGTCGATCTCGAACTCCACGGCGACCGAGGTGAGGGGAACCGGGTGGCACAAGGGGACCAGCTCCGAGGTCCGCTTCGCCGCCATGATCGCGGCCACGCGGGCCACGCCGAGGACGTCGCCCTTCTTCGCGGTCCCGGCGCGCACGAGCTCGAGGGTCTCCGGGCGCATGACGATCCGGCCCCCGGCCACCGCCACCCGATGGGTCTCGGCCTTGGCCCCGACGTCCACCATGCGGGCGGCCCCGCGCTCGTCGAAATGGGTGAGTTTTTCCGAGGGTTTTTCCGTCATAATGGTCTTCGATCCCGCCCGGTGAACTGCCCCGGAGCCCGGCCACACATGGTAGCAGCTGCCTGCCCCGGCCCGTTCGAACGTTGAAGATCCGTCCCCTCATCGCCGCCCTCCTCGTCGCTACGTACGCCCCGTTCGCGTGGCCCCAGGGCCTTCCCGACCTCGGGGACGCCTCGTCGGCGTCGCTGTCGTCGAACGACGAGAAGATCATCGGCGACCGCATCATGCGCGACGTGCGGGTGGACGGCGACTACATCGACGATCCGGAGATCTCGGACTACATCAACTCGCTCGGCCAGCGCCTGCTCGACGTGGCCGACGGCCCGCACCCGAACATCGACTTCTTCGTCCTGCGCGACGACACGATCAACGCCTTCGCGCTCATCGGCGGCCACATCGGCGTGCACAGCGCGCTCATCATGCTGACCGACAACGAGTCGGAGCTCGCCGCGGTGGTCGGGCACGAGATCGGCCACATCCTGCAGCACCACCAGGCGCGCATGATCCATGGCCAACGCGGCATGCAGCTCGCCTCGCTCGCGGCCCTCGCCCTGGGCGTGCTCGCCTCGCGCGGCGGCAGCAGCCAGAGCGGCCAGATGACCGAGGCTGCGGTGGCGGCGGCGGGCGCGATGCAGATCCAGAGCCAGCTCAACTACACGCGCGAGCACGAGCGCGAGGCCGATCGCGTCGGCCTGCAGCTGCTCAACCGCGCCGGCTTCGCGCCCGGCGCGATGGTGACCTTCTTCCAGCGCCTGCTGCAGGCCAACCGCCTGAACGAGTTCAAGGGCGCGCCCGCGTACCTGCGCACGCACCCGCTCACCACCGAGCGCATCGCGGACATGCAGGACCGCGTGGCGCAGATGCCCTCGCGCCTCGTCGGCGACACGTTCGAGTACCGCATCGCGCGCGCCAAGCTGCGCGCCGCGAACGGCTCGGCCATGGAGGCGCTCGCGTACTTCCGCAGCCGGCTCGCGGACACGACCGTCCTGCGCCCGCGCGACGACGTGTACGGGCTCGCCCTCGCTCAGCGCCGCGCGCGCGATTTCGACGGCGCGTGGAAGACGCTCGCCCCGCTGCGCGCAGGCGGCTCGCATCCGGCCTTCGAGCACCTCGCCGGGGAGCTGCAGGCCGACCTGGGCCACGACGACCAGGCGCTCGCGATCTACCGCGCCGCGCTGCAGAGCTACCCGGACCAGCGCGCGATCGCCTATTCGTATCTCGACCTGCTCCAGCAGATGGGCAAGACGAAAGACGTGCTCGCCGACGTCGAGGGACGGCTGCGCAGCCACCCCGACGATGCGCGCCTCTACGAGATCGAGGCGCGCGCCTACGAGGCGGCCGGCCAGCGGGTGGCGCAGCATCGCGCGCAGGCCGAGGCGCAGTACCGCCGCGGCAACCTCGCCGGCGCCGTCGACCAGCTCGAGATCGCCGTGAAGGCGAAGAGCACCGACTTCTACGAGCAGTCGAGCACCGAATCGCGCCTGCGCGAGATGAAGGCGCTGCTCGAGAGCCAACGCGCCGCCGAGAAGGCGCTCAAGATCAGTTGATGCGGCGCCTCGTCCTCGCCGCCGCCCTCGCCTGCGCTCCGTGGATGGCGACCGCCCAGTCTCCCGGCGGCAAGGACCTCTTCGTGCGCCGCGACAAGGGCGCCTGCATCGCGTGTCACCAGGTGCCCGAGGGCGCCGGCCCCGCCACGCGCAACGATCTCGGCCCGAAGCTCGAAGGCACGCGCATGCGCGCGCTCGGCGCGGTCGCGCTGCGCGCCGAGATCTTCGATCCCATGCAAGCCAACCCGGACACGCTCATGCCGCCCTACGGCCGTCATCGCATCCTCGACGCCGCGGAGATCGACCGTATCGTGGAGTACCTGCTTGCGCTGCCCTGAGGCGCTGCGCATCGCGGCCGCGCTCGCCGTTTGCGTGGCGTTCGGCGCGTTCGCCGAGTCCGACGGCGTCCGCGGCGAGATCGCCGCGCGGCTGCAGGCGCAGATTCCCAGCGTCGCGCCCGCGGATTACGCGTTGGGCCCGGGCGCGTTCGATCCCGACCTGCGCGCGCAGATCGAAGCGAACAAGGGCGCGGGCGCGGCGGCCGTGCAGCGCGGCGCGGCCCTCTGGAAGCGCAAGTTCCGCGACGGGCGCTCGCTCGGATCGTGCTTCCCCAATGGCGGGCGGCGCGTCGCCGGACGCTACCCGCAATACGATCCGCGCCTCAAGCGCGTGGTGACGCTCGAGATGGCGGTGAACCAGTGCCTGAAGGCGCACAAGGAGCCGATCATCGAGGGCGCCGACACCGCGCCCATGGCGGAGATCGCCGCGTACCTGAGGAGCCTGTCCGTCGGACAGAAGATCCTCGTGCGCGTGCCGGCCGCCGCGGCCCCGATGTTGGAGCAGGGACGGCGCCTCTTCTACTCGCGCCTCGGCCAATACAACTTCGCGTGCGCCTCGTGCCATGTGCAGGGCGCGGGCAAGCGCTTCGACGACTACACGCTCACGCCGGCGATCGGGCAGGCCGCGCAATGGCCGTTCATCCGCGACGGCCAGGCGGTGACGCTGCAGGCGCAGATGCGTTACTGCCTCGAGGAGCGCATGGGCGCGGCCGCCTTCGCCGCGGGCTCCGAGGAGCTCAACGACCTCGAGTACTTCCTCACGTCCCTTTCGAACGGCTACGCGCTGCGCCCGAATTCGTGGCGCCCCTCGCGTGCGCAGTGACTCACCAGGGATCGACCTTCGCGTAGCCCACGATCCGCGCCGAGTCGCGATCGAGCAGCAGCGCCATGTCCTCGCGGCGCGCGCGCAGCGGCAGGAATCCCAGCTTCGCCTCGGGCAGCCCGGTGTCGCGCACCGCGGCATCGATGTCGGCGATCGCCTCCGGATGGTGCTTGCGCAGCTCCGCGATGGGCAGGAGCTTCTCGCGCACCACCTCGAGCTGCGACTCGTACGGCACGAAGTGCTGCGGATAGGTCTTCAGGTCCGCGCCGGCCGCCGCCGACATCATGATGCGCAGCTGCTCCTGCGGGTCCTTCGGCACCACCGCGGCGGCCAGGCGCGGCCGCAGGAGCGGCAGCGTCTTGAATTCCGGCCGCGTGACCTTCGCGAGCTCCGCATCGCTCACCTCGCTCGCGGTCGTGACCTCGAAGCGGTCGCGCACGAACAGCTCGTAGACCGGCCGCGCGAGGAAGATCACGTGGATGCCGTAGGCGAGCGCGGCGAGCTGCAGCGTGCCGATGATCGCGAGGTCGAGCCGCAGCAGCCGCAGCGGCTTCCCGGGCGAGAACACGATCCACGTGACCAGCGGGCCGAGCAGCACGTCCACGCCCACCATGATGAAGACCAGCCCCTCCGCGCCCATCGCGTCGAAGAGCGGCGTCGGATACCACACCGTGAGCATCGTCGCGAGGGCCACGACGGCGATGGTGGCGCTGATGCCGAGGTGGATCGCCGCGGCGCGATGGCGCGATATGCGCGCCGCGCGCCGGGGCGCTCGCGCGTCGACGTCCAGGGTGCTCGTGGTCATCGTGCGAACGTCGCTCCAGCCAGCCACTGGTAGGAGCCGCGTTCCCGGTCGCGCTCCGGGAGCTGATGATGGTAGCGGACGTAGAGCTGGCGCGCGGCATCGCGCTGGCCCGAGGCGATGAGCCCGGTCATCGCGGCGCCGTAGAAGTAAGGCGTCTGCTGCGCGTTGTGCGTGCCCTCGAGCAGCCGCACGCCGAGGTCGGCCATGGTCTTCGCGTCGCGCCGCCCGATCGCCTGGAAGAGCGCGAACCAGCTCTTCACCGGTTCGGGCAGGCGCGAGAAGCACGGCGAGGCATGCACGCGGTTCCATACCTCGTCGGACGCCGACGGCGTGAGATACACGGTGAGCATCTCCGCGGTCGCCGCGATGGCGTCCCACCACTCGTCTGGCGACAGGCCGTCGCGGCACTCGATCCAGCCCATGCGGAAGACGTCGACGGGGCGGTAAAGGCCATCGAGCGCGGTGCGCGCATCGGCCGCATTCATGCGTCCCGTGAGGTACGCGTATGCGGCGGCGGCGCGCTGTGCCGCTTCCTGCTGCTCGCCGCCCGGATGCTGCGACGGCGTGATGGGGTAATGCGCGGGCATCGCCTCGGCGGCGCCCATCTCGACGATCGGCCACGGCGCCATGGCCGCCTGCAGCACGGCGTGCGCCTGCGCGATCATGTAATGCGCCTTGCCCGCGTGCGTGTCCACGTACGGGAAGTAGTCGGAGTTCGGCGGGCCCTCGGTGAGCGCGAAGAGCTCCTTCAACGTGCGCTGGTCGGCCACCCGGCGCACACCCATGTCCTCGATGCGCCGCACGCCGATCTTCGCCAGGTACTGGGGCAGCCGGCCGAGCTGCAACGCGCGCGCATCGAGCGGCGGCACCGGCCCCTTGGGCGAGCCGACGAGGATGAGGTCGCCGTCGTTCGGCGCGTACACCACGTAGTTCGGGAAGTACTCGGCCACCGCGCGCACGACGCTCGCGAGCAGCGAATCGTCGAAGCTGTAGGTGTGCAGCCATTGCACCAGCAGGCCGTCATCGTTCAGCTGCCCGCGAACGCGCGCGTAGAACTCGCGCGTGAAGAGGCTCGACACGCCGCTCACCCAGGGGTTCGAGGGCTCGGACAGGATGAGGTCGTAGTGGCGTCGGCTGCGCGCGAAGTACGACTTCGCATCCTCGATGATGAGGTGGCTGCGCGGATCGGTGTACGCGGGATCGGTGAGCGGGCGGTAGGCGCGCGCGCCCTCGATCATCGCCGGCTCGATCTCGATCGTGTCGACGCGCTCGAGGCGCGGGGAAGCGAGGAGCGTCGTTGTGCTCACCCCGGTCCCGAACCCGATCACCGCGGCCGTGCGCGCATCGGGACGGTGGGCGAGCGCGAGCCCGCCGAGCAGGTACATGGTGTATTCGTCGAGGCCCGCCACGTCGCCGAGCGTGACCGCGCCGTCCACCTTGCCGTTCGTTGCGATAGCGAGCTCGTTCGTGCGGCGATTGAGGAACACGTCGACCGTGGCCGTCTTGCCGTCCGCGTGCGAGAGCACCTGGTACTCGCTGCCCAGCGACGCGTGCCCGAAGCGGAACACGCCCGAGGCAAGCTTGAGCGGGTCGAGGTGGAACGCGAGCAGCACCACGGCGATCCCCGCCACGCCGGCCGCGCTCCACACGGCGCGTGCGCGTGCGGCAAGATCGGGAACCAGCCGCCAGAGCAGGAAGATGCCGAGCCCGACGTCGATCGCGCCGCCGAGGATGAGCGTGCCCTTCAGCCCGAGCACCGGCAGCCCGAAATGGACGGCCACGACGACGCCCAGGATGCCGCCGAGCGTGTTCACGCCGTACACGTGCCCGATGCTGCGTTCGCCCATCGGCGAGCGCAGCAGCGCGTACGTGATGAGCGGCAGCGTCATCCCCGCCATGAACGTCGCGGGCAGCATCACCGCCGTCGCGAGGATCGACGAGCCGAGGTTGAAGAGCAGCCAGCCGCCGTCGGTGTGCTGCAGCGCCCCCATCATCCACGCCATCACGTCGAACGTGCCGCTGTAGGTGGGCAGCGTGAGCACCGCGAGCACGCCCATCACGATCTGCACGCACGCGAGGTAGCGCAACGCGCTCGCGAGCCGCTCGATGCGGTTGGCGATCCAGAGGCTCCCCAACGCGAGCCCGAGGATGAAGCTCGCGAGCATCAGCTCGAACGAGTGCGTGCTGCTGCCGAGCACGAGCGAGAGGCTGCGGATCCACGCGACCTCGTAGATGAACGAGGAAAGCCCGGTCAGCAGCGCGATGGCGAGCAGCGGCCGCGTCATCGCGATCGCGGCGACTTCCGATCCCGACGCGGCCACGGTCACCTCGCGCGCGGGCTCGGTGCCCTTGTCGATCGCGTAGACGGCGAGCGCGAGCAGCACGTTGAGGATGCCCGCGGTCATCAGCGTGCCGGGCAGGCCGATCGACGGGATCAGCAGGTAGCCGCTCGAGAGCACGCCCACCACGGCGCCCAGGCTGTTGAGGAAATAGAGCATCCCGAGCTTGCCGCCGGCACGCGCGGGATCGAGCCGCAGCACGCCGCCCGACATGAGCGGGAACGTCGTGCCGAGCAGGATCGACTGCGGCAGGATGATCGCGCCGGCGAAGATCCATTGCGCCGCGCACACGCCCTCGGCCGGACAGGCCGCCGGCAGCAGCGCGTCGTAGGCCCACGCGGTCGCGCGCACGAAGAGCGGATGGAAGACGAGCGCGCTCACGCCGACGAGGAATTCCGCCACGGCGTACGCGACCAGCGGCCGCGCGATGCGGCGCGCGAAGTGCCCCGCGAGCGCCGAGCCGAGCGCGAGCCCGCCGATGAAGACGATCAGGACGGTCGTCTGCGCATACGCGGCGTGCCCGAGGAACAGCTGCAGGTAGTGGCTCCAGATGGACTCGTAGATGAGCCCGCAGAATCCGGAGACGGCAAACAGTGCATACAGGCTGCGGATGCGCGCCATGGTGGTGTGATCTCGTCGCGGAGAGGACCAATGAAAACGGGGAGCCCCGAGAGGCTCCCCGCCGATGATGCAGCGGCGCGCGTCTCCGCGGCCGCCCGATTCACGATTAGCGGCAGGTCGCCGGCACGTACTTCTTCGCGCCGTTGTACGAGCAGACCCACGCGACGATCGTGTCGCCGTTCGCAGCCGGCGTGCCCGCCGTGTCCTTGGCCGGCGTCATCGTCAGCACCTTGCCGGTCT
>CAYOGL010000066.1:0-15112 GCA_964403515.1 uncultured Burkholderiales bacterium
AGCCGATCAGCCTGCCGAAGCTGCTCGCGACCGTCGGCAAGGCGCTCGCCGGCGGGCGCGTGCTGCCGAAGACCGGCCTGTCGCTGGTGAACCTCGGCCGGGCGCGCGTGGTGCAGGAGCTGCGCCAGCGCCTCGAACAGGTGAGCCGCCTGCACACGCCGGTGCTGCTCGTGGGCGAGCCGGGATGCGGGTTCGAGGTGTGCGCGCGGCAGCTGCACCTGCCGAATACGCCGTGGGTGGCGCCGGAGGAGGACGGATGGCTCGCATCCAATCCGTTCGAGCCCCTGAACGATGCGCGCGACGGGCTGCTCTTCCTGCCGGAGATCTCCCATCTCGGCAAGGCGGAGCAGAAGGGCCTCGTGCAGCTGCTCGGCAAGCTCGACAAGTTCAACGTCCGGCTCGTGTGCGCGGCCACCGGCGCGCTCGCCGCCATGGTGGAGGACGGACGCTTCGACGCCGCACTCTACAACCAGCTCTCGGGGCTGACCATCCGCGTGCCGTCGATCGCCGACCATCCCGAGGACGTGCCCGACATAGCGACCACGCTCCTCACGCAGCTCGTCGACGCGAACGAGGTCCCGCTGCGCGCGCTCACGGTGGGCGCGCTCAACGCGATGCGCAACCTCGACTGGCCGGGAAACCTGCCCGTGCTGCAGAACGTCGTGAAGACCCTCGCGCTCACCGCCCTCGCCAACGAGATCACGGGCGACGACGTGGCACGCGTCGCACGCGAGTTCAACCTCGGTCCGCGCGAGCAGCCGGCCACGGAAGTCGGCGTCTCGCTCGACCTGCCGTTGCGCGACGCGCGCGAGCAGTTCGAGAAGCAGTACTTCCTGCATCACATCCGGCGTGAAGAGGGCAACATGTCGCGCGTGGCCGATCGCGTCGGCCTCGAGCGCACGCACCTCTACCGCAAGCTGAAGCAGCTCGGCATCCGCCCGTCCGGCAAGGGCGACGACGCTTCGGGCTAGCGCCCCTCGATCCGTCCCAGGCGTACCGCCGTCAATCCCGTCTTCACGTTGTGGGGCACGGGCATGATGAGGACGCAGTTGTCGTAAGGCGCGCGCACCGGCTCGTTGCCGTCCCACGCGATCACGTCGCCGCGCCTCGGCACGATCTCCAGCCCGGTGAAGTCGCGCGCGAAACGGAACGACGGCGTGTTCGCGATGACCGCCTCCGTGACGCGGATCAGTTTCTGCGCCGGCACGTCGGGCTCGATCTCGCGCGCGGCGCGCTCGGCATCGACCACGCCGAGATGCCGCAGGAATCGCCACGTCGTCTGCCAGGCGACCCGCTCCGCGTTGCGTTCCCAGTGCTGGCCGCATTCGACCAGCAGAGCGTTCTTCGCGCTCGCGGCATCGCCGAACCCGCCGAAGTCGCGCATGCGAGTCCCGTTCGCATGTCCCTCGTCGCTCACGACGTGCTCCGGCACGCCCACGTCGAAGGCGAAGCGGATGCCCTTCTCCAGCGGGCCGCAGATCATCACCGGCGGGCTCGGCTCGAGCATCGAGTGGATGTCGAGCAGGTAGTCCGCGGCCTCGATGAACGGGCGCAGCTCGCGCGCCCGCTCGAGCTCGGTGCTGCGGCCGTTCCCGCCGAGGATCTCCGGGCGCCACACGCGGTTGAAGTCCTCGTCCACGAAGCGCGAGGCGTAGGGATTGCGCGTATCGAAGCGTTGGAAGGCCTCCACGTTCGCGAACGAGAGCGTGAGGGTGCCGCGCACCGGGCGCACCCCCTCGCGCAGCAGGCGGTCGACGACGATCGCGCCGCAGATCTCGTTGCCGTGGGTGAGCGCGTTCACGACGACGTGCGGCCCGGGCTTTCCGCTCTCGAACGTGTGGACCCACTCCGTGCCCGTGCCGGAGCGGCGATGCGGTTCGATGTCGGGGGCGGCGAGTTCGATGGGGACGGGGTTCATGTCAGTGCCGGTGGGAGTGGTCGTGCGGATGGCCGTGATCGTGGTCGTGGCCGTGGTCGTGATCGTGATCGTGGCCGTGCGAATGGCCATGGCCGTGATCGTGATGCCCATGGCCATGGGAGTGATCGTGGCCGTGGTGGTGGTGGTGCCCGTCGGGGCAGGCGTGCGAGCCGCGTTCCGAGGCGAACGCCGCGATGGTATCGAGGAAGCGGTCGAGGTCCTTCTTGAGGCCCGCGAACCCGCTCGATTTCTCGCCGCTGCGCTCGTCGAGGTACAGGCGCCGGTTGACCTCGATCTGCAGGCTGTGGCGCCCGTCCTTCGGGTCGGAGAACGCGCGGACCAGCTCCACGCCCTTGTACGGGTCGTTCACCTTCACCGTATAGCCGAGATCGCGCAACGTGCCGGCCACCGTCGCCGTGAACTCGCCGTCGCACGTGGTGCCGTCGCGGTCGCCCAGAACGAAGTCGGCGCGCGGCTTGCCCGGTCCTTCCTCGGAGATGCCGCTGCTCACCGACGGCATGGAATGCAGGTTGAGGTGCCACACAGTGCCGAAGTGCTCGTGGGCCGCGTCGAGCGCGTCCTTCACCGCGCGCTGGTAGGGTTGGTGATAGTCGACGATGCGCCGCTTCACCTCCGCTACCGACAGGCGCCGGTCGTAGATCGGCTGCCCGGAGTCGAGCACGCGCCAGATGAGGCCGATGCCGAGCTCGGTCTTGCGCGTCGCGATCGCCGGGCCGGGCCACGGGGCATCGAGCAGCGAGGCGTCGATGTCCAGCAACGAGCGGTTGGGATCGATGTAGCTGCGCGGGAAGCGGGCGGCGATGAGCACCGCACCGGCCGCGGGACCATGGGCATAGAGCTCGTCCACGTACGCGTCCTCGGCGCGGCGCAGCACCTCATGGGGCACGGCGGCGCGGAAATCGGCGGGGTATTCGGTCCCGCTGTGCGGGGAATCGAGGACGAGCGGGACGTGGTGCGCGCCCGGCGGCGTGATGCGGAAGGCGGAGGTCATGGCGTTGCGTTGTCGTTCAGGTGGCAGGCGGAGAAATGGCCCGGCGCGACTTCCCTCAGCGCCGGCGCCTCTACCCGGCAGCGGGGGAAGGCGCGCGGGCAGCGCGGATGGAAGTGGCAGCCGGACGGCGGCGCGAATGGGGATGGTATCTCGCCGCGAACCGGAATGTATTGGCGGCGGCGCCGCTCGACCCGCGGCACCTCGAGGATGAGCGCTTCCGTGTACGGATGGTTCGGCCGACCGTAGAGCTCCGCCGTGGGCGCGCTCTCGACCACGCGCCCGAGGTACATCACGACGACGCGGTCGGAGACGTGACGGATCACCCCGAGGTCATGGCTGATGAACAGGTAGGCGAGGCCGAGCTCCTGGCGCAGGCGGATGAACAGGTTCAGGACCTGCGCCTGGATCGACACGTCGAGGGCGGCGACCGCCTCGTCGCACACGAGGAAGCGGGGCCGGACCGCGAGGGCGCGCGCGATGCCGATACGGCTGCGCTGGCCCCCGGAGAACTGGTGCGGGAAGCGGCGCATGAGCGAAGGCTCGAGGCCCACGCGCTGCAGCAGCTCCGCCACGTACGCGTCGCGCTCGCGCGCCGGCACCAGCCCGTGGACGACCGGGGCCTCGCCCACGATGTCGGCCACGCGCATGCGCGGGTTCAACGAGGCGTAGGGGTCCTGGAAGATCATCTGCACCGCGAGGCGCTCGTCGCGAGCGGTGGCGGCGTTCAGCTCCTCGTAGCGTTGTCCCTTCCACAACCGCTCGCCTTCGCTCGGCTCGATCACGCGCGCCAGGATGCGCCCGAGCGTGGACTTGCCGCAGCCCGATTCGCCGACGAGCCCCACCACCTCGCCCTCGGCCACCGCGAGGCTCACGCGGTCGAGCGCATGCACGACCGTGTCGCGCGCGGCCGCGCCGAGCCAGTGCGCGATGCGCGTGGCGAGATCGGCGCGTCGCTCGAAGCGCTTGCTGATGGCGCGAGCCTCGAGGAGCGGGGCGGCGTTCACGACACCGGATTCACGCATCGCACGGTCCGATCCGCGGCGGGCCGCGATACGCCGGGCGCGCTCCGGCATGCTTCGGTCGCACGCGCGCAGCGCTCCCGGAAGGCGCAGCCCGCGTCGAGCGCTGCGAGCGACGGCGCCATGCCCGGGATCTGCGCGAGCGGGCGGCCCGGCTCGTTGCGGCTGGGAATGGATTCGAGCAGGCCGCGGGTGTACGGATGCAGCGGGCGGTCGAGGATCGCGTCGACCGGGCCCGACTCGACCATGCGGCCCGCGTACATGACGCAGACATCGTCGGCGAGACCGGCGACGACCGACAGATCGTGCGTGATCCAGATGAGCCCCGTCCCGCTCTCGCGGCACAGGCGCTGCATCTCGAACAGGATCTGCCCCTGGATCGTCACGTCGAGCGCGGTCGTCGGCTCGTCGGCGATCACCAGGTCGGGATGGTTGATGAGCGCGATCGCGATGGCGACCCGCTGTCGCATGCCGCCGGAGAACTGGTGCGGATAGGCGCGCAGCCGCTCGTCGGGCGAGGCGATGCCCACGCGCACGAGGGCCTCGCGCGAGCGCTCGCGAGCCGCCGCACGCGAGACGTCGTGGTGCGCGCGCACCGCCTCGATCATCTGGGTGTCGATGCGCAGCACCGGGTTGAGCGTCATCATCGGATCCTGGAAGATCATCGAGACGCGGTTGCCGCGCAGGCGCCGCCAGGCATCGGCGCCGAGTCCGGTGAGCTCCTGGCCATTCAGGCGGATGCTGCCTTCGACGATGCGGCCTGGTGGATCGACCAGGCCCAGGATCGAGTATCCGGTCATCGATTTTCCCGACCCGGATTCGCCGACGAGACCGAGGATGCGGCCGCGCTCGAGACGCAGGCTCGCGTCGTCGACCGCCTTCACGACGCCCGAGCGGGTGAAGAAATGGGTGCGCAGGTTCTCGACCTCGAGCAGCGCCGTCATCGGTTGAGGCGGGGATTGAGGATGTCGCGCAGCTGGTCGGCGACGAGATTGATCGCCACGATCGTGAGGAGCAGAGCGAGACCCGGATAGAAGCTGATCCAGTAAGTGCCGGACAACAGGTACTGGAACCCGTTCGCGATGAGCAGCCCGAGCGATGGCTCGGTGATCGGCAAGCCCAGCCCGAGGAACGAGAGCGTGGCCTCGAGCGTGATCGCGTGCGCGACCTGCACGGTCGCCACGACGATCAGGGGCGGCAGGCAGTTGGGCAGCAGGTGCCGGAACACGATGCGTGGCTGCGAGAGCGCAAGCACCCTCGCGGCATCGACGTATTCCTTGTGCCTTTCCACGAGGGCCGACGAACGCACCGTGCGCGCGTAATAGGCCCACTGCACGGTGACCAGCGCGATGATGATCTTGTCGATGCCCTGCCCGAGAGCCGCGAGCAGGATGAGCGCGATGAGGATCGCCGGGAACGAGAGCTGGATGTCGGCCACGCGCATGATGACGGTGTCGAGCCATCCGCCGAAGTAAGCGGCGGCCAGGCCGAGCGCGAGGCCGATCGCCACGGCGAGCACCGTGCTGGCGAGGCCGACCGTGAGCGAGATGCGCAGCCCGTAGAGGATCGCCGAGAGCATGTCGCGTCCCTGGTCGTCGGTGCCGAGCCAGTAGGTGTGGCCGTTCGCCGCGTGCTCGCCGGGCGCGAGCTTGGAGTCGAGCACGTCGAGCTGCGCGAGGTCATAGGGATTCTGCGGCGAGATCCACGGCGCGGTCACGGCGGCGGCCACGAGGACCACGAGCATGACGAGCCCGGCGACGGCCAGGCGGCTCTCGGTGAAGTCCACGAGCAGGCGCCGCCACGGCGGTTGCGCCTGCGCCGCCTCGAGCAGCGGCCGCGCCCCCGATCCCGCGGCGAGGCTCATGTCGCTGCGGCGCCCGCGCCGCCCAGGCGCACGCGCGGGTCGAGCAGCGAGTAGAGCACGTCGACCACGAAATTGATCACGATGAAGATGGTCACGATGACGAGCAGGTACGCCACGATCACCGGGCGATCGAGCTGGTTGATCGAGTCGATCAGCAGCTTGCCCGTCCCGGGCCAGGCGAAGATCGACTCGGTCACGATCGCGAAGGCGATGACCGAGCCCAGCTCGAGCCCGATGACGGTGACGATCGGGATCATGATGTTCTTGAGGATGTGCACCCCGATCACGCGCCCGGGGCCGAGCCCCTTCGCGCGCGCGAACTTCACGTAGTCCTGCAACGCCGCCTCGCGCGTGCCGGCGCGTGTGAGGCGCACGAGCAGCGAAAGCTTGAGCAACGCGAGGTTCAGGGCCGGCATGGCGAGATGCCTGAGGCCGTCGAGCGTGAGGAAGCTCACCGGAACGCCGAGGAGCGGGACGGTGGCTCCGCGCCCGTTGGGCGGCAGCCACCCGAGCTGCACCGAGAACAGCATGATGAGCACGAGTCCCACCCAGAACGTCGGCAGGCTGAAGCCGAGGATCGATCCCGCCATGATGCTGCGCCCGACCCAACTGTCCGGCTTCAGGCCCGCGAGCAGGCCGAGCGGAATGCCGAGCACGATCGCGATGACGGTGGCCGCGAGCGCGAGCTCCATCGTCGCGGGAAGGCGCTCGAGGATCAGCCGGATCGCCGGCACGTTGTAGACGAACGAGCGCCCCAGGTCCCCCCGCGCCGCGTCCTTCAGGAAGATCGCGTACTGCTCGAGGATCGGCTTGTCGAGCCCGAGGGCCGCGGTGGCGCGCGCCCGCTCCACCTCGTCGGCCTGCGGGTTCACCAGCAGCTCGACCGGGTTGCCGATCGCGTACACGCCGATGAAGACGAGGAACGACATCACGGCGAGCACCACCACGCTCTGGCCGAGGCGGCGAATGGCGTACGCGAGCACCGGGGTGCGGCCCTCAGCGTGCCGGGCGCAGGTCCATCGCGAGCGTGTACTGGTCGGTGCGCGGCGTGTAGCGATAGCCCGCCGTCGTCCCCCACGTGCTGACCTCGTAATGGATCGGGATGAGCGCGTAGTCGCCCATGGCGAGCTCGGCCCCCTGCTGGATCAGCGCCTCGCGCTTGCGATCGTCCATGGTGCTCATCGCTTCCTCGATGAGGGCGTCGAGCCGCGGGTTCGAATAGCGCGCGCGGTTGGTCACGCCCATCCCCTTGGCGGGATCGTAGGTCGCGAGCAGCGAGCGCAGGCTCGAGCCCTGCTCGCCCGATTCCGTGCCCCAGCCGAGGAGCATGTAACCGAACTCGAGCTTGGTCGCGCGCGTGAAGTAAACGCTCGACGGCATGGTCTCGACCTTCGCTTCGAGGCCGATGCGCGAGTAGAACTGCGCGATCGCCTGCGCGATCTTGTCGTCGTTGATGTAGCGGTTGTTCGGGCCGAAGATCGTGAGCGCGAAGCCGTTCGGATAGCCGGCCTCGGCGAGGAGCTTCTTCGCACCTTCGGGGTCGTACTTCGGGGGCCTCAGCTTCTTGCTCGTGCCGAAGAAGAAATCCGGCAGCAGCTGGGCGGCCGGCACGGCCTTGCCCTCCATGATGCGTTGCGCGATCGCGTCGCGATTGATGGCGATGGAAAGCGCCTTGCGCACGCGCACGTCCTTGAAGGGGTTATGGTCGAGCGGCTTGCCCGACTTGTCGGTCACGTACGGCGGCGATCTGTCGGTCGACTGGTTCAGGTGGACGTAGATCACGCGGTTCGACACCTTGTCCGCCAGCGTGAAGCGCTTGTCGTGGGAGAGCTTCGCGATGTCCGAGGTGGGAACCGTCTCGATCAGCTGCACGTCGCCCGAGAGCAGCGCCGCCACGCGCGCCGCCGGGTTGGTGAGGATCTTGAACGTCGCCTTGTCCCACGGCTCCTTCTTGCCCCAGTAGTCGGGATTGGCCGCGAGCACGACGCGCTGGTTCGGCACGTACTCCACGAACCTGTACGGACCGGTGCCGATCGCGGCCTTGCCCGAGTTGTAGTCGTCGGTGGTCGCGCCCTCGCCGTGCTTCTTGGAGACGATCATCACCGATGCGAGATCGCTCGGCAGCAGCACGTGCGGCTCGGCCGTCTTGAAGCGAATGGTGTACGGATCGACGATCTGGACGTCGACGATCGGCTTGGTGAACGTGGCGAACGACGAAGGGCTGTTCGGCACGTTGGGCACGCGCTTCAATGTGAAGGCGACGTCCTCGGCGGTGAACGGCGAGCCGTCGTGGAACTTGACGTTGCGCCGCAGCTGGAACTCCCACGTGAGGTCGTCGATCGCGCGCCACGAGGTCGCGAGCCCCGGCACGAGCTTCATGTTCGCGTCGCGCTCGATCAGCGGTTCGAAGATGTGCAGCAGCAGCCCGTTGTTCGGAGAAAGGTTGTGGTAGTGGGGGTCGATCGAGGTGATCGCCGCCTGCAGGCCGATCGACACCTCGCGGGCGTGGGCACCGAACGCGAGCGCGAGCGCGCAAAGCGCGGCAACGGCGGCACGGAACATGCGCGACATGCAGTGTCCTCCTGGTCACGGGAACGCGGATCGCGGGGCGTCGGGCCATGATACCGTGAAAGAATGAGCGAACCTCTCGAGCGTTTCGAAGCGCTGCTCGCCGCGGGCAAGGACGGCGCGCTGCTGCGCTTCAGCCTCGGAACGCAGTACCTGAAAGCCGGCGCCTTCGCGCGCGCGGTCGAGCACCTGCGCGCCGCGGTGGCCCAGGACCCGCACTACTCGGCCGCCTGGAAGCTCCTCGGCAAGGCGCTCGCCGAGAGCGGCGATCGCGACGGCGCGATGGCGGCATACCGCAGCGGAATCGAGGCGGCCGAGCGCCGCGGCGACAAGCAGGCGGCGAAGGAGATGACCGTATTCCTGCGTCGCCTCGAGAAGGACGGCCCGGGAACTCCTGCCGCCAAAGGCTAGCGCGAGGCGAGGAACGCTTCGAGCTGCGCGGGCGGCGAGTCCTTCACCACCGCGGCGCGTCCGAGCGCGTCGAGCAGCACGAGCGTGATGCGACCCGCCTCGTTCTTCTTGTCGCGGCCCATGAATTCCATCCAGCGCTCGAGGGCGATCGCGGGCGGGCGCTCCGGCAGCCCGAGGCGCCCGAGCAAGCGTGCGAGGCGCTCGGCGTCCGCCGGGCCGATTCGCCCCTGCCGCGCCGAGAACCGCGCAGCCATGGCCATGCCGGCTGCGACCGCTTCGCCGTGCAGCCATTCGCCGTATCCCATGGCCGACTCGATCGCATGGCCGAAGGTGTGGCCGAAGTTGAGCAGCGCGCGCGCGCCCGACTCGCGCTCGTCCTCGGCCACGATCGCCGCCTTGATCTCGCACGAGCGCTCGATCGCGCGCGCGAGCGCTTCGGGGTCGCGCGACCGCAGCCGCTCGGCGTTGTCCTCGATCCACGCGAGGAATGGCAGGTCGTGGATCGCGCCGTACTTCACGACTTCCGCGAGACCCGCCGCGAGCTCGCGATCGGGCAGCGTGTCGAGGGTCGACGTGTCGGCGACCACCGCGCTCGGCTGGTGGAAGGCACCGATCATGTTCTTGCCGAGCGGATGGTTGATCGCGGTCTTGCCGCCGACGGAGGAGTCGACCTGCGCGAGCAGCGTCGTCGGCACCTGCACGTGCGTCACCCCGCGCTGGTAGGCCGCCGCGGCGAAGCCCGCCATGTCGCCCACCACGCCGCCGCCGAGCGCGACCAGGACCGTGCGCCGGTCGGCCTGCGCGCGCAGCAGCTCGGTGAAGATGCGATCGAGCGTCTCCCAGTTCTTGAAGCGCTCGCCATCGGGCAGCACGATCGCGAGCGGGCGCGCACCCGCGCGCTCGAGTGAGGCGGCGACGCGCGCCTGGTAGAGCGGACCGACGGTCTCGTTCGTCACGATCGCGGCGGTGCGGCCGGCCACATGCGGGCGGAAGAGCTCCGCATCGCCGATCAGACCCGCGCCGACGTGGATGGGATAGCTGCGCTCGCCGAGCGCGACCTCGAGACGGCGGCTCATCACGGACCCCGGGGCGCCTCGTCGTGCTCGCCGAGCGCGGCCAACACGCGATTCACGAGCGCCGCGGCGCTCTGCGAGCCGGTATCGACCATGACGTGGGCCGCTTCGCGGTAGAGCGGGTCGCGTTTCTCGAGGATCGAAGCGAGCGTCGCCCTCGGATCGGCCGTGGCGAGGAGCGGCCGTGTCGTGTCATGCCGGGTGCGCTCCCACAGGCTTTCGACCCGGGCCCGGAGGTAGACGACCGTGCCCGCCTGGCGCATCAGTCGGCGGTTGTGTTCGGAGAGCACCGCGCCGCCCCCGGTCGCGATCACGCAATCGCGCCGCGCGGCGAGCTCCTCGAGCAGGGTCGTCTCGCGGCGGCGAAATCCCTCCTCGCCCTCGATCTCGAAGATCGTCGCCACCGGCACGCCGGTGCGCTCGACGAGCACGCGGTCGGTGTCGACGAACTCCCGGTCCAACCGGCGCGCGAGGGCCTTGCCGACCGTCGTCTTGCCGGCTCCCATCATGCCCACGAGAAAGATGTTGCCTCCGCCCATATGCGATGCGCGCCCAAGACGTCGAGGATACCGAAAAAAAAGCCCCGGAATTCCGGGGCTGGGGGTACGGACCGCTTCCGGTTCTCAGCGTACCGTCAGCGTGTCCTTCACGATCTTGGGCGTGACGAAGATCAGCAGCTCGGTCTTGTCGTCCTGCTTGACGGTGCGCTTGAAGATGTTGCCGACCACCGGGATGTCGCCGAGGAACGGCACCTTGTCGACCGTGGTGCGCGTGGTCTGCTCGAAGATGCCGCCGAGGACGATGGTGTCGCCGTTGTCCACGAGGACCTGCGTATCGACCTTCTTCGTGTCCACCGACGGGATGCCCGAGAAGATCTGGCCGACGGCGTCCTTCTTCACCTCGAGGTCCATGATGATGCGGTCGTCCGGAGTGATGCGCGGCGTGACGGACAGCTCGAGCACGGCCGGCTTGAACACGACGGTCGTCGCACCGCTCGCCGCCGCGGTGAGGTACGGGATCTCGGTGCCCTGCGAGATGATCGCCTTCTTCTTGTCGGCTGTGATCACGCGCGGGCTCGAGACGACCTTGCCGCGGTTGTCCGCCTCGAGGGCGGACAGCTCCACGTTCACGAGGTTGCCGCTGCCGAGGTTGAGGATCGACAGGGCGAGCTGGCCGGCCGCGCCGACCACGGGCAGGTTCACGTTCAGCTGCTCGGGCTGCGCGCCGATCGGCAGGGTGCCGGTCACGTTCGTGGTGCTGGCGAAGCCGGCGTTGCCCGGCGCGAGGCCCGCGTACGTGAGCGACGAGGAGCCGCGCGAGACCGGGTTGTTCGACAGCGGCGTGACGGTGTCCGTGAGGCTGCCGGAGACGCCGTAGTTGTAGTTGTTCGAGTTGAAGGCCGATTGCGTGCCGAAGCGCGCGCCGAGCTGCCGGCCCCACTTGTCGTCGGCGATCACGATGCGCGCCTCGATCAGCACCTGGCGCACGGGCACGTCGAGCTGCTGGACGAGCTTGCGCGCTTCCTCGAGGCGGGCGCCCGTGTCCTGCACGAACAGGGTGTTGGTACGCTCGTCGACCGTCGCGCTGCCGCGCTTCGACAGGATCTTCTGGTCCTTGTTGGCGAGCAGCTTCTGGATGTCCTCGGCCTTCGCGTACGAGAGCGCGAACGACTCGGTGCGCACGGGCTCGAGATCCGATACCGCGTTCGCCGCCTCGAGCGCGAGCTTCTCCTTCGCGGCGAGCTCGTCGGTGGGCGCGATCAGCACCACGTTGCCGTTCTTGCGTTTCGACAGGCCCTTGGCCTGCAGGATGATGTCGAGCGCCTGGTCCCACGGCACGTCCTTCAGGCGCAGGGTGAGGTTGCCGCCGACGGTGTCGCTCGTGATGATGTTGAGCCCGGTGAAGTCGGCGATCACCTGCAGCACCGCACGCACCTCGACGTTCTGGAAGTTGAGCGAGAGCTTCTCGCCCGCGTAGCCCGGCGTGGCGCTCTGCACGAGCCGGTTCGGATCCTCCTTGACCGGCTTCACCTCGAGGATGAACTGGGTGTCCGTCTGGTAGGCCGAGTATTCCCACAGCCCGCGCGGCTCGATCACCATGCGCGCGTTGCCGCCCTGCGCGAAGGTGTCGACGAAGCGCACCGGCGTGCCGAAGTCGCCGACGTCGAGTCGGCGCACGAGGCTCTGCGGCACGTTGGTGTTCAGGAAGTCGACGACGACCTGGCGCCCCTGCTGGCGGATGTCGATGCCGATGCTGGGCGACGAGAGGTCGACCACGACGCGGCCCTCGCCTAGGTTGCCGCGGCGGAAGTCCACGTCGCGCAGGTCGTAGCGCACGTTCGCGCCGACCGGCGCCTCGGCGAAGCGCGTCGGGGCGCTCGACGGCGTCGTCGTATTGGCCGCGCTCGCGGCCGCGCCCGCCTGCCCGCCGTCGATCGTGACGATCAGCTGCTTGCCCTCCACCGCCTGGGTGTAGGGAAGGTTGCGGCTCAAGTTCATCACGAGACGCGTGCGGCTCGGCGTCTGCACGATGGAGACGCTGCGCAGGTCGCCTTCGCCGGCCTCGATCTGGCTGCGGTTGAGCGCATTCACCGTGTCGGGAAGGTCGATCGCGATGCGTGGCGGATTGGTCACGGCGAAGCCCTGTGGCGGAGCCGCGAGCGGCTCCTTCAGGCCGATCTTCACCACGACCTTCCCGCCCTGCATCGAGGAGAAGTCGATCGATTGGACCGCGTTCTTCGCCGCGTCCTGGCCCCACGCGCAGGCCGAGGTGAACGCGAACGCGAGCGCGGCCAGCGCGCTCCCGATTCGTGCGGGAGCGGGTAAGCGGAGCGTCGTTGTCATTTTTTATCCCCTTTGCCGGTTTCCTCCAGCAGCGGCAGAACGCTCTGGCGTTCGGCCCAATCGCCGGCGCTGTCTTGGACGATTTCCTTGAGCTTGATCTCGTTCTCGGTCACGTCGGTGATCAAGCCGAAGTTCTGGCCCATGTAGTTGCCCTTCTTCACCCGGTACAGGGTCTTGTCGGCGCGGACCAGCGCGTAGATCTGGTTGTTCTGCTCGAGCGTGCCGACCATCTTCAGCTGCTCCAGCGGGTACGACTCGAGCGGCTCCTTGCGCCGGTTGAGGTCCGGGGCGACGCCGCCCGCGCCTTCCTTCGGCGGGCTCAGCTTGCGCGGCTTGAACGGATCCGGAAGGTCGAAGCCTTCGTAGGCGAAGGGCTCGAACGGCTTCACGGCGGGCAGCGGGTCGATCTTCACCGGCACGCGCTTGTCGGAGTCGCGCACGAACTGCTTGAGCTCGTCGAGATCGGAGCTGCAGCCGTAGAGCGCGAGCAGCGCGAGCGGAACGAGCAGGCGCCTCATTTCGTGGCCCCCGCCTTCTTCTTGGCTTCCGCGTGCATCTTCGCGATCTCCTCGGGATCGAGATAGCGATACGTCTTCGCCACCGCTTCCATGGTGAGCAGGCCGTCCTTCGGCGGATCGATCTTGAGGTCGCTCAGCAGGACGATGCGCGGCATCTTCGCGACGTCGCTCGTGAACGCACCGAGGTCGTGGTAATTGCCGGTGACCTTGATGCTCACCGGCAGCTCCGCGTAGAACTCGGTGAAGTTCTCCTTCTCCGCCGGCTTGAAGAGCTCGAACTGCAGGCCGCGCCCGAGGCCGGCCTGGTTGATGTCGATGAGCAGCGCGTCCATCTCGCTCTTGTTCGGCAGCTGCTTGAGCATCGCGCCGAACGCCTGCTCGATCTCCTGGCGTTGCTGCTTGTACGCCTCGAGGTTCACGGCGAGCTTCTTCTTCTCCAGGAACGCCTGCTTCTGCTTCTCCACTTCCTGGCGCCCCTGCTCGATCTGGTTGCCCTGGTCCTGCCAGAACACGAAATACGCGAGGATCTGCAGCACCAGGAAGATCACCACGAGGGCGCCGATCTTGACCGCCCACGGCCAGTTCCCCGGCTTCTTCGGGTCGAGCGTTCGCAGTTCGTCGAGTAGGTTCATTTCTTCCCCGCCGTCTTCGCCGGCCCACCCTTCGCTTCGGGCAGGTCGCTGTGCGCGCGCTTGATCGAGATGTTCATGTTGAACTCGTTGATGCGCGACCCCGACTTGTCGGGCGCGGGAACCGCCTTGATCTCGATGAGCTCGGGGTTCTCGAGATAGGGCGAGGCGCCGAGGTTGCGCATGAGCGTCGAGACGCGGGCGTTCGACTGCGCGTACCCGGTGATGTTGACCTTCGCCCCGGTCTGCTTGATCGACCGCAGGTACACGCCCTCGGGTAACTGGCGCAGCAGCTGGTCGAGCAGCTGCACCGGTTCCGAGCGGTTGGCCTGCAGGCCCTCGACCACCTGCTTCTTGGCGAGGAGCGATGCGGTCTCCTCGCGGATCCGATGGATCTCCTCGATCTGCTTGTCGAGCTTCGCGATCTCGTTCTTCATGTACGCGACGTTGGCGCGCTGCTGGCTCACCTGGTTGTCGAGGTAGAGCCAGACCGCGCCCGCCACGAGGATGCCGAAGACCGCCGACACCCCCGCCAGCACGGCGAACTGCTGCTCGCGCCGCTTGCGCTTCTCTTCGCGGTGCGGAAGGAGGTTGATGCGAATCATGAGGGGTCGAACCTCCGCATCGCCAGGCCGCACGCGACCATCAGGGACGGTGCGTCGATCGTGAGCTGGCGCGGCTTGATCTTGGACGACAGCGCCATGTTGGCGAACGGATTCGCCACCACGGTGTGGACCTGCGTGCGCTGGGCGACCATCTCCTCGAGCCCGTCGAGCATGGCGCAGCCGCCCGTGAGCACGATGTGGTCGACCTTGTTGAACTGGGTGGACGTGAAGAAGAACTGCAGGGCGCGCTGGATCTCGAGCACGATCTTCTCGTTGAACGGCTGCAGCACGTCCGGGCCGAAGTTCTCGGGCAGGTTGCCCACGCGCTTGGCCGCTTCCGCTTCCTCGATCGGCATGTCGAACTGGCGCGCGATGTCCTGGGTGAGCGAGGCGCCGCCGATCTGCTGCTCACGGGTGTAGACGGTCTGTCCGTTCTGCACCACGGTGACCCGCGTGACGGTCGCGCCGATGTCCACGATCACGCTCACGTCCGACTCGGAGATGCCGGAGTTCGGCCCGCAGATGAGCTCGAAGGCGGTCTGCGCGGCGTACGATTCGACGTCCATCACGACGGTCTTCAGGCCGGCCGCCTCGGCGGCGGCGACGCGGTCCTCGATCTTCTCCTTGCGCGAGGCGGCGATGAGCACCTCGA
>CAYOGL010000067.1:0-15039 GCA_964403515.1 uncultured Burkholderiales bacterium
ACCTTCCGAAGGGCTACCAGATCAGCCAGTACGAGGCGCCGGTGGTGAGCGGCGGCTCGGTCGCGATCGTCGTGGGCGAGCAGGAGAAGCGCGTGCGGCTCACGCGCGTCCACCTCGAGGAGGACGCGGGCAAGTCGCTGCACGAGGACTTCCACGGCAAGAGCGGCATCGACCTCAATCGCGCGGGCACGCCGCTGCTCGAGATCGTCTCCGAGCCCGACATGCGCTCCGCGGCCGAGGCGGTCGCCTACGCGAAGGCGCTGCACGCGCTCGTGCGCTGGATCGGGATCTGCGACGGCAACATGCAGGAAGGCTCGTTCCGCTGCGATGCCAACGTCTCGGTGCGGCGGCCCGGCGAGCCGCTCGGCACGCGCTGCGAGATCAAGAACCTGAACTCGTTCCGCTTCATGGAGAAGGCGATCGAGTACGAGGTGCGCCGCCAGGTCGAGGTGATCGAGGACGGCGGCAAGGTGGTGCAGGAGACCCGGCTCTTCGATCCGGAACGCGGCGAGACCCGCTCGATGCGCTCGAAGGAAGAAGCGCACGACTACCGCTATTTCCCCGATCCCGACCTGCTCCCGCTCGAGATCGACGCGGCGTGGAAGGCGCGCGTCGCCGACTCCCTCGGCGAGTTGCCCGATGCGATGCGCAGCCGCTTCGTGCGCGACTACGCGCTCGCCCTCCCGACCGCGGTCACGCTCACCGGCTCGCGTGCGCTGGCCGATTACTTCGAGCGCGTGGTGGCCGCGCTCGGCGGCGATGCGCGCCTCGCCGCCACCTGGATGACCGGCGAGTTCGCGGCGGCGCTGAACCGGGCCGGCATCGAGATCGAGCGCTCCCCCGTGCCGAGCGAGCGGCTCGCGGCGCTCCTCGCGCGCGTGGCCGACGGGACCATCTCCGGTCGCGGCGCGAAGGAAGTGCTCGACGCGTTGTGGGAGGGCGCGACCGATCCGGACGCGGTCATCGAGGCGCGCGGATTGCGCCAGATCTCCGATGCCGGCGCGCTCGAGTCCGCGGTGGACGCGGTGCTCGCCGCGCAGGCCAAGCTCGTCGAGGATTACCGCGGCGGCAAGGAGAAGGCGTTCAACGCGCTCGTGGGCCAGGTGATGAAGGCCACGCAGGGCAAGGCCAATCCCGCGCAGGCGGGCGAGATCCTGCGGCGCAAGCTCGCCGCGGTCAGTTCTTCCTGACCGCCTTCGCGTCGCCGGCCGGGGCGCTCGCCGGCGTGACCCCGCTGCCGCCGCGCCGCACCTCGATCCAGCGCTTCTTGTCGCCGTCGTAGCGCGCGCGGATCGCCTCGATCTCCTTCTTCGCGCTCACGATGGAGGCCTCGAGGCTCTGCTTTTCCCGCGTCGTGCGGTCGAGGTCGGCGACGAGCATGGGCGGCGGCTCGTGCGCCTTGGCGTCGCGCCCCTTGGCATGGCCGGCGCGGTAGAACTCGAGCTGGTCCTGCAGCTCCTTGCGATGCTTGTCGATCTCGCGGATGCGCTCCTGGGCGCTCGCGATGCGCGCCTGCACCGGCTCGATGTTGCGGTCGCGCGTGATGTCGATCTCCTTCTCGGAGCTGTAGCTCGCGAGCAGCGCCTCGTCGTGGCGCTTCTGCTCGGCGGCCGCGCGTTCCGACTCCTTGCGCTTCGACTGCTCCTCCTGCAGGCGGTGCAACTGCTCGGGCGAGGGCGTGGGCTCGATCTTGCGCACCACCATGCCGAGGTTGTCCACCTCGTACACCACGACGTTCGCGCAGGCCGCCGGCGGGATGTCGCCGAAATGGGTGAGGCCGTGTTCGTCCTTGCACTTGTACGCCGCCGCCGCGCTCGTCGCGCCGAGGGCGAGGATCAGTCCGACGATTGTTCTCATTGTCGCCTTCCCTGTGCCGGGCATGCGCCTCAAGCGGCGGCCGCCCCGTAGCGCCTTCGATAGTCCTCGATGCGTTGCACGTCGCCGCGATGCGCGGGCCGCTCGCGCAGCGTGGCGAGGATGTCCTCGAGCGTCGCGATGGCGGTGACCGGCACGCCGAAGTCCCGCGACACCTCCTGCGTCGCCGACAGTTCGGCCTGCCCGCGCTCCTGGCGGTCGAGAGCAATTAGCACGCCAGCCGGGATCGCGCCCGCGGCACGGATGATCTCGATCGCCTCGCGCTTCGACGCGCCGTCCGTGATCACGTCGTCGATGATGAGCGCGCGGCCCTTCAGCGGCGCGCCCACGATGTTGCCGCCCTCGCCATGGTCCTTGGCTTCCTTGCGGTTGAAGCAGAACGGCACATTGTGACCGAGGCCGGCAAGGGCGACCGCGGTGGCCGCGGCGAGGGTGATGCCCTTGTACGCCGGGCCGAAGAGCAGGTCGAAGCCGATGCCCGAAGCGAGCGCCGCGCGGGCATAGAAGCGGCCGAGCTCGCCGAGGCGCTCGCCGTCCGAGAACAGGCCGGCGTTGAAGAAGTAGGGCGAGAGGCGGCCCGCCTTCGTGCGGAACTCGCCGAAGCGCAGCACGCCCGCGCGGATGGCGAAGTCGACGAACTCCCGGCGGAAGTCCTCGCGCGCGGCGGAGGGGGCGGGCATCGCGGCGGTCATGGGGCGGCGAGCGGTTACGATACGGTTATTCTCGCCCATTTTGCCGCTCCCGGCCCGCCTCCGGCGCCGCGTCCCCCGCCATGCGCATCATCACCTGCAACGTGAACGGCCTGCGCTCCGCGCACGCCAAGGGTTTCACGGATTGGGTGCGCCGCCAGAAAGCCGACGTCGTGTGCCTGCAGGAGATCAAGGCGCGCGAGGCGGACCTGCCGCGCGCGTTGCTCGCGCCGCGGGGCCTGCACGCGTTCTTCCACCCCGCGCAGAAGCCCGGCTACAGCGGGGTCGCGATCTACTGCGCGCGCGAGCCCGACGACGTCACGATCGGCCTCGGCATCCCGGACATCGACGCGCAGGGCCGCTTCCTGCAGGCCGACTTCGGCGCGCTCTCGGTGGTCTCGCTCTACATGCCGTCGGGCACGATGGGCGAGGCGGCGCAGCAGCGCAAGTACGCGTTCATGGACCGGTTCGTGCCGCGGCTCGAGGCGATGCGCCGCTGCGGGCGCGAGTTCGTGATCTGCGGCGACTGGAACATCGCGCACCGCGAGATCGACGTGAAGAACTGGAAGTCGAACCAGAAGACGACCGGCTTCCTGCCCGAGGAACGGGCGTGGCTCTCACGCGTGTTCGACGAGCACGGGTTCGTGGATGTCTTCCGCGCCATCGATCCGAATCCCGACCGCTTCACGTGGTGGGTGCAGTGGGCGAATGCGCGCGAACGCAACATCGGCTGGCGCATCGACTACCAGATCGCGACGCCCGGGATCGCGAAGCGCGCGCGCGCGGCCTCGATCTACACGCGCGCGGTGTTCTCCGATCACGCGCCGGTGATCGTCGACTACGACTACGAGCTGGGAAGCGGCGGCGAGTGATGCGCGCGAAAGGCTTTGGAACCACAGATGAACACGGATGAACACGGATGCTCTTGTCGCACCTGCCGCGGTCCGCCCTGCGGCAGGAATTCCACATTGGAGGATTGGGGAGAGAATCGCGCCGTCTTGCTGGCAGCCCGGGAACATGCTGCGCATTAGCGACGTCACGCTGCGGCGCGGGGCGCGCGTGCTGCTCGAGGGCGCGTCGATGAGCGTGCACCCGGGGCAGAAGGTCGGGCTCGTCGGTCCGAACGGCAGCGGCAAGTCGAGCCTCTTCGCGCTGATCCGCGGCGAGCTGCATGCGGACGCGGGCTCGGTGGAGCTGCCCGCGCGCTGGGTGCTCGCGCATGTGGCGCAGGAGACGCCGGCCCTCGATCGCGCGGCGCTCGAGTTCACGATCGACGGCGACGCGGAGCTGCGCGGGCTCGAGGCGCAGATCGCGGCGGCGGGGCTGCCGTCGGCCGAGGCCCCGGGTGGTGGATCGGTGTCCCCAAGCGGACCCCGCGCCGAGGGAGAACGGCTCGCGGAGCTGCACGCGCGCTACGGCGAGATCGGCGGCTACTCGGCGCGCGCACGCGCGCAGACGCTGCTCGGCGGGCTCGGTTTCGACGAGCCGGCGCAGCAGCGTTCGGTCGCGCAGTTCTCCGGCGGCTGGCGCATGCGACTGAACCTCGCGCGTGCGCTCATGTGCCGCTCCGACCTGCTGCTGCTCGACGAGCCGACGAACCATCTCGACCTCGACGCGGTGATGTGGCTCGAGGACTGGCTGCGCGCGTTTCCCGGGGCAGTGCTGCTCGTGACCCACGACCGCGAGTTCCTGGATTCGGTGGCGCAGCAGATCGTGCACGTCGCCGATCGCCGCCTCGACGGCTACGCCGGCAACTACAGCGCGTTCGAGGCGCAGCGCGCCGCGCGGCTCGCCCAGCAGCAGGCCGCGTTGGAGAACCAGCAGCGGCGCGTCGCGCACCTCGAAGCGTTCGTCACGCGCTTCCGCGCGAAGGCGACCAAGGCGCGCCAGGCGCAGAGCCGGCTGAAGGCGCTCGAGAAGATGGAGCGCATCGCCGCCGCGCACGTGGACGCGCCGTTCGCGTTCGAGTTCAGGGCGCCGCTCGACAAGCCGCGGCAGCTCTTCCGGCTCGAGGACGCGAGCGTGGGCTACGAGGGGCGCGCGGTCCTCGAGGGCGTCGAATGGAGCCTGCTGCCCGGCGACGCGGTGGGACTGCTCGGGCCCAACGGCGCCGGCAAGTCCACGCTGTTGCGCGCGCTCGTGGGCGAGCTGCCGCTCATCGGCGGGGAGCTGCACCGCGCGCAGGGCCTGCGCATCGGCTACTTCGCCCAGCACCAGGTCGAGCAGCTGCGCCTCGACGAGACGCCGCTCGTGCACCTCGCGCGCCTCGCCCCCGACGAGCGCGAGCAGGCGCTGCGCGATTTCCTCGGCGGATTCGATTTCCGTGGCGACCAGGTCATGCAGAAGGTCGCGAGCCTGTCGGGTGGCGAGAAGGCGCGGCTCGCGCTCGCGTTGATCGTGTGGCAGCGCCCGAACCTGCTGCTCCTCGACGAGCCCACGAACCACCTCGACATCGAGATGCGCGAGGCGCTCGCCGAGGCGCTCGTCGACTTCGAGGGCGCCCTCGTCCTGGTGGCGCACGACCGGCACCTGCTCGCCGCGGCGACCGACCAGTGGCTGCTCGTCGCCGACGGCCGCGTCGTCCCGTTCGACGGCACCCTCGAGGACTACCGGGCATGGGCTCGCGACTACCACGCGCGCACCGGAGGATCGGTACCGGTGAAGGCCGCCCCGGCGATGAGCCGGCGCGACGAGCGCCGTGCCGAGGCGCAGGCGCGCAACCGCGCCGCGCAACGGCGCAAGCCTTTCGAGCAGCGCATCGCCGAGATCGAGGCGCGGCTCGAGGCGCTCGGCGCCGAATCGAAGGCGCTCGAGGAATGGCTCGCGCAGCCCGGGGCCTACGAGGGCCGCGAGCGCGAGCGCCTGCAGGCGAGCCTCAAGCGTCGCGCAGAGATCGCCGGCGAGATCGCCGCGCTCGAGGAGGCATGGCTGGCCGAGCACGCAGGGATGGAGCGAGAGGCCGGCTCTAGCTAGCCCTCATGCATTTTCTACGCCGGGAATGGTCAATGAATCTTCGCGCCAACTGGCGGCGCGATCACTGGATCGCGGCCTTCACCACCAGATACTCCTGCAGCACGTCGGCAGGCGTCTGGGAACCGTCTTGACGAGGACCGACCTCGTCAAGTTTCTGCAGGGCGTCGGAAGAAGTGATCTCCATCTTGAACGGACTGCGGATTCCGGCCATCGAATAGCACGGACTCAGGTTCGTGGAGCCGGGCGGGTTGATGAGGTAATAGCAGCCCGATACGTGATTGTCGTCGACGAAGGTGAATGTGTAGTAATTGTCGATGATGACGCCGGGATCCAGGACGGCCCACCGACGGGAAGCGGGGAAATATGCACCGACCACGGCCCCTCCATATGCATCGCTGCCAAACGCCATATAAGCGCCGGACGAGTCCGGCGTGGTCGAAACGCTTGAAAACGAGTACGAGCTACTGAAGGTATTGATGATGGTGTAAACGTACGTCCACGTACCTCCCAGCAGCAGTTTCGTTTGGGTCAGATTGGGGTCTTCGTAACAACCCGCTGCGACGATCGCATTTACCCGCGTGTTGAACTCCGGGCTGGCCAGGAACTGTCGGCGCAGCTGCTCGCGCACCGCGGCGCCGCTGTCGAGCTGGCCGATCCAATACTGGACGCCCCCCAGGTCGCCCCCGCGCCTCAAGAACGCGTTGTACAGATCGCCGACGTATTGACCGTTGCTCCGGCTTCTCGCCGCATATTCCGCGCTTTGCGCGTATGCGCTCGAGATGGCCTCCACTTGAGCGTAGACGACACTGCTGCCCTGGCACTGGGCGGCCCGGAATTGACCAAGCCAATAAGTGAAGCCGGCGGAGTCAGGTAAACGGCCGAGGAGCCCCCGATAGAAATCGATGGCCGTGTTGATTTCCGGTCGCGTCGCCGTGTTTCCGAAGATGGTGCTGGTGAAATTGGCGAACTCCGTGGAAAACATGAACGACGTCAGCGCCACGTCCCGCGGCATGCCGTGAGCGAGCTCGTCCGCCCAATAGGACAGCCCATCGGAATCCGGCGGCCGATTGAAGAACGTGGTGTAGAGGTCGCGCACGAACTCGGCGTTCGAACGATTCATCGCCATGTACTCGGCGCTGCCGAAGAAGGACATCGCCATCGCATACCACGCCTCGTTCACGCTCACGCCGAGAGATTGCATGCGAGCCGCTTCGCCCTGCCAGAACGCCTCTCCTGAGCTGTCCGGCTCGCGTCGCAGGACCGAACGGTAGTAATGGCTCACGAGCGAACGTTGCGCGATTCCCGTGAGCGCCGCCGTATGTGGACTACCGCTCGCGTTGCTGCTGATCGTCAGTGTTCCGGAAACTGCCACGGTGGAGTTGAGCGGTCCCGTCGACGCAGCTGGCGAAAACGTCACGGCAACCGAACAGCTTTGCGCCGGAGCGATCGAGGCACAGCTGCTCGATTGAGCGAACCGAGGGTTCGACAGCGCGATTCCCGTCACCGATAGGGGCGCGGTACCCGTATTCCGGATCGTGATGAAATGGGGTGGCGAGGTCGTGTTCATCGATTGCCCGCCGAAGTCGATGCTCGCAGGGCTCAGCGCGAGAGTGACTGCGGGCGAGCTCTGAACTGTCTGGTACAGCACGGTCGACGTGCTCGCCAGAAACAGACTGTCGCCCGAGTACTCCGCGCTGATTGTATGGATGCCGAGGCTCAGGCCCGAGACCGCACAAATTGCGTTGCCTGACGTATTGAGCGCGATTGCGCTGCATAGAGCGGTGATTCCGTCCTTGAATGTCACGCTGCCGGTCGGTGTTCCGGCACTTGCGCCGACCTTTGCCGTGAACGTCACCTGCTGGCCGGCGCTCGAAGGGTTTGCGCTCGAGGTAAGCGTCGTGGTGGTGCTTGCTCTTGTCGTACCCGCTGCCTGCTGGATGGTGAAGTTCTGCCCTCCTACGGTTATCGTGCCGCTGCGCGCTGCAGCGTTCGTATTTGCGGCGACAAAATAGGTGACTGTCCCGCTGTCGTTTCCGGAGCTTGTCGTGGTGATCCAGCCCGCGCCGCTGATCGCCGTCCACGCGCATCCCGAGCCCGTGGAAACGCCGAAGCTTCCGCTGCCGCCCTCGGCTCCGAAACTGGCGCTGCTCGGTACGAGGGTGTAGCCACAGGCGACCACAGGGTTGAGGTATTGCGCGATGTACGGATAGATCTGGTCCAGTCGCGAGTAGTAATCCAGCAGATTGGACGGCGAGGCCGTACAGCTTGAGGGCCCCCCGTGCAGCCCGCCGCGCAAGCGATAGTCTGTGGCAGGTTGGCCGACTTGCGTGAAGATTCCCGAGCCGCTGCTGCCCCCCTCGGTCACGCCGGTTGCGATGGAGTTCCAGTCCACGACGATGTGATTCTGCGTTCCATTTCCGCCCATGTAGGCCGCGAAACCACCGATCGTCCCCAGGCTGATTTTCTTCAGGTCGCCGGCGGGATGGTGAATGGCGGATACGGCAGCGCTCGCCGTGACGGACGAGCTATCCCATGCCGAGTAGACAGCGCCTTGCGGCGGTGTCGCATTCAGGCGCACGAGCAAACCATCGGAGAGCGCGTTCGCGTAAAGAATCGCCGCTCCGCCCGGCAGCTGGGTATAGCTGGGGCCGACCGTGTGCGTGCCGCAGCTCGTGCTGTCATAGAACCAGTGCGTCGTGAGCGTTGTGGCGACGGCCTGCGTGCTGATGCAGTGATTGGCGGAGAAAAAGTAGGGAATGAAAGAGTTATCCAGCGGATTGAGCAGCGTCCCAGTGCACAGGTATGTGGACCCGGCAGCAGTGAACGTCATGCGAGCCACGGCTCGTCCGACGTTCGCTAGCGCGGCATCCGTCGCGGAGCGGCAGATGAGGTCGACTTCGCAGAATCCAGATGCGCCGGCTTTCGCCGCCAGCTGTTCGTCGGAATCGCGCGGGCTGGCGAACAGGTGCGAAACTGTTGCGATGGACAGATCGATTTGCGAAGCCGTAATGCCTTCGGGCAAGAAGACCTCGACAATGGCGGTTTGACCGTCGAGCACCGGGCTCCACGAAATGTCCTCCGCGCTGAACAGGTCGTGCGCGGTGAACGGCCCATAGACCGTAGCCGGGTCGCTCGCCCCCGCGAATCGAAGCTCTACCGCCGAAGGATCAGCGTGGCCGCGCACCGCGATGCGCAAGCCAGTCGCGCCAGGAGAGGTGATCTCCCAATGGCCGACCCAGCCGTCGACTACACGATTCCATGGCAACGCGCTTGCGTTCGCCGTCGCGGACAACTCCCGGCCAACGCCGATCTGGAGCCGCTTCTCGAACGAAGTGGCATTCGACCGCTTCGCCGCGGCAATCGCGTCGACAAGCCGCGCGTCGTGTTCAAGGCGCAATTCCAGCGGCGCGACGGAGCCGCGCGGTGCGCGAAGCGTTGTCGGTAGCAGCCGTGTCTTCGAAGGCGGCGCCATAGCGGATGAACTCCAGTCCGCTCCAGCGTCGAACGGCGTGCCGCATACGGCCAGAATTGACGCCAGGGAAAAAGCCGTGCGCGCGAGCCAGCTTTTCATTTTTTCCTCGATTCATTTTCGCCCCGGGTCGGTTCAAATCTTCGGAACCGTATTTCTCCGGGAGCGGTGAACGGGGAAACGGATGATGCGCCGCAGGGCGTCCGATGATTTGTTCCGGATCATTGCCCCGGCGATCACCGCGTCGTGCTCATCATGGAACCGACAAATCGGTTCCGCGGCTCGTCGTGCTGGACGCTTCGGGCTAGGCCACCAGCACCGCCACCGGCGCCACGTCGAGCAGCTCGGCGAGCGGGATGCCGCCCTCCGCGACGCCCCGCTCGCGACCGCTGATCGCGCAGCGCATCACCAGGCCGTCCGTGGCGAACGGCACCTCGATGCGCGTATCGCCCCACACGTCGCCGCACGGCAGCCTTCCCGGGATCACGCCGAGCGCCAGCACGAGCCGCGGCACGACGGTCACCACCGTTTCGCGGCCGAGGCGCCGCGCATACGCGAGCACGTGGCGCGCATGCATGCCGCGCACGCGCACCGGGGTGTACGACCCGTCGCGGAACAGGCGCTCGTGCGCGCGCCGCAGCCGCAGCAGCCGGTGCATCACGAAGAGCTTGCCACACCCGTCGACCGCGTCGCCGAACACGGTCGCGAGGTCGCGCGCCTCGGGCGCGCCGGCGAGCGCCTCGATCGCCGCGAGGAGCTTGTCGCGCCGCGCGTAGTCGACCGGGCGGCGGTTGTCCGGATCCACCAGCGAGTAGTCGAGGATCTCGTTGCCCTGGTAGCAGTCGGGCACTCCGGGCGACGTGCACTTCACCGCCACCATCGCGATGCTGTTCATGAGCCCGGCCCACGTGACCGGCACCGCCACGCTTCGCAGGTCGTCGAGGAACGAGTTGCCCGCACGCTCCTCGAGCAAGGCGCGCACGAACGCCTCGGTCGCCGCCTCGTAAGGCTCGTTCACCCGCGCCCAGCTCGTGCGCAGCTTCGCCTCGCGGGTGGCCTTGCGCATGTAGGCGACGACGCGCTCGCGGTACTCGGCGAGCGCCTCGCCGCTCGCCTCGTTCGGGAGGCTGCCGAGCAGGATCTGGTAGAGCAGGTACTCGTCGTTGCGCGAGGGGGCGGGCGCGTCGTCCACGACCGCCTTGCGCGCCGCGTTCATGCGCGCCCACTTGCGCAGCGTGAGCCGCCAGCCGGGCGCCAGCTCCGAGAGCACGTTGATGCGCATGCGCACGTCCTCGGAGCGCTTGTTGTCGTGCGTCGAGGTGGCGAGCATGGTGTGGCGCCAGTTGCGGGCGCGATGCGCGCTCGCGCGGTGGAAGCGCGCCGGCGGGAAGCCGAATTCCGACGGATCGCCGCCCACGTCGTTCAGCGACACGAGCCGGTTGTAGAGGTAGAACGCGGTGTCCTCGACGCCCTTCGCCATGACGGGGGCGCAAAGCTGCTGGAACTTGCGCGCGAAGTCGCGCACGGCGAGGGCGAGGGCGGGCGAGCGCGTGGGCAGCGAGCAGGTGAGCACGTCGCGGATGAAGTCGAACACGTCGACGTCGGGCGCGCGGCTCTCGTCGCGGGCCCGGCGCACCGCCCACTCGATGTAGCGCCGGTCCTCGGGGTGCACCTGCTCGTCGATGTAGGTGCGGTATACCGGGAAGGCCGCGATCACCTCGGCCAGTCCCTCGCGCAGGGTGTTGAACGTGAAGTCGCGCGTGTTGCGGTCGGAGCGCGCGATGCGCGCGAGCCGGCTGGTGAGCACGGTGAGCTCGCTCGTGAGCGCGGTGCGCAGGATCAGGCGCTTGGAGCGGCGAGCGATCTCCGCGAACGGCGTCTCGTCGGCCACGAACTGCTGGTACGTGCGCGTGAGCCGTCCCTCGGCGGAGCTGTCGACGAAGAGGCCGTTCACCACGTTGGCGAAGCGGTAGCCGGTCGTGCCGTGCACCGCCCAGTCGTTCGGCAGGTTCTCGAAGCTCGCGGTGATCTTCTCGACGACGACGTAGGGCGCGCGCTTGCAGCTCTCGAACAGGCGCGCGAAGTACGCCTTCGGATCGTAGAGCCCGTCCGGGTGATCGACCCGCAGCGCCTCCACCGCGCCCTCGTTCACCAGCGCGAGCACGAGGCGGTGCGTGGCCTCGAACACCGCCTCGTTCTCCTGGCGCAGGGCGGCGAGGTCGTTGATGTCGAAGAAGCGCCGGTAGTTGATCTCGTCGGAGGCCACGCGCCAGTACGCCACGCGGAAGGCCTGCGCCTCGAGCAGCTGGTGCAGCGCGTCGAAGCTCGCGCGCTCGCCCGGCCGGCCGTTCAGCGCGGCCACCGCGTGCGCGATCGCCGCCGCGACCTCGGGGCTCGCCCGCGCGAGCGAGGCGAGCCGCGCCTTCAGCACCTCCTTGTTCAGGTTGCGCTGGTCGACGAGCGCGCGATGGCGCTTGTCGCGCCGGGGGAGGTTCGCGAAGCCGTCGCGGATCGAGCGCAGCAGCTGCGCCTGGTGCTCGAACGCCTCGCCGAGGGCCTCGACCTCGCGCACCGCGGGCGAGAGGATGCGCGGATACTCGACCGGATCGAGCGGCAGTCGGTGCGCGTAGTAGCGCACGGCGAAGGCGCCGGTCTGCGTCTCGAAGCCGAGCACGAGGCGGCCCGCGGCGAGCTCCACGCCGTAGTGGTCGCCGAGGATCGGCAGCAGCACGCGGTTCTGCAGCGACTCGTTCGGCGGGTGCCAGTCGACGTCGAAGAAGTCGGCGAGCGTGGACACGGGGCCGTTCTCGAGCAGGTCCTGCCACCAGGCGTTGTCGGCGGCGAGCACGCCCATGTGGTTCGGCACGATGTCCATCATCTGCGCCATGCCGTGCGCCTCGAGCGCGGCGACGAACGCGTCGAGGTCCTCGCGCGTGCCGATCTCCGGATTCAGCGCGTCGTGGTCGATGATGTCGTAGCCGTGCCGGCTGCCGGCGCGCGCGCGCAGGTACGGCGAGCAGTAGACGTGGCTCACGCCGAGGCGCGCGAGGTAGGGCACGAGCGCGGTGGCGTCGCGGAACGTGAACTCGCCGTGCAGCTGCAAGCGGTAGGTCGCGAGCGGGATGCGCGCCTTCTCGAGGCCCGGCGGGCGGTCGCGCCGGGCACGCACGCGCCCGCGGATCGCCGTCAGCATGCGCGCGGTGCGGCGCACGCGCGCGTCCTTCGGCCACGCCTCCACGGGCAGCGGGAGCTTGCGCCGCCAGTTCGGATGCTGCTCGACCGTGCCGGGCATGTTCGCCTGCTCCGTGAGCAGCAGCACGTCCTCCATCTGCACGAACATCACCGCCGAAGGCGCACGCGCGGCGAAGGCCTGCACCGCGGTGGCCATGTCCTCGGTCGCGGGGCCGGCGCGCGGGCTCGCGGGCGCGACCAGCCCCTCGCGCGCGAGCGCGGCCACCAGCGCCGCGCGCGCGGCGGCGCGCTCCTCGCGCTGCGCGGCGAGCGTCTCCTCGTCCATCAACCCGAGCGCCGCGCGCGTGCGCAGGTCTTCTTCCTCCCACCATCCGGCGAAGGTCGGCAGGTCGTGCGTCGACCAGCCGACGATGGCGCGGCGCGGATAGGCGGCCGGGGCCTTGAAGTCGCGCCCCTCGTGCTCGAACAGCACGAGGCGGTACGAGAGCACGTCGCACGCCTCGAGGCGATGGCGCAGCGCCTCGGGCACGGTGCCGAGGTCCTCGCCGATCACCAGGCAGCGCTGGCGGTGGCTCTCGAGCGCGACCAGGCCCAGCAGGTCCTCGAGCGGATAGCGCACGTACGCGCCGTCCTTCGGGTCGACTCCCTGCGGCACCCACCACAGCCGCGCCAGCCCCATCACGTGGTCGATGCGCAAGGCGCCGGCGCGCAGCATGTTCGCGCGCAGCGTCGCGATGAACGGCACGTACGCGGCGTCGTGCAGCCGCTTGGGCGCGAGCGGCGGCAGGCCCCAATCCTGGCCGCGATCGTTGAACTCGTCCGGCGGCGCGCCGACGCTCACGCCGAGCGCGTAGAGGCGCTGGTTCGCCCACGCCTCCGACCCGTTGGGGCCGATGGAGATCGCGAGATCCGCGTACAGGCCCACCGCCATGCCGAGATCGAGGCAGCGCTCCTGCACCTGCGCGAGTTGCAGGTCCGCCTGCCACTGCAGGTATTCGTGGAAGCCCACGCGCTCGTCGTTCTCGCGCGCGAAGCGCTGCACCGACTCGTCGTGCGGATCGCGGTGCTCGGCCGGCCATTCGCGCCACGGCTTGCCGTGCAGCTCCTGCAGCGCCTCGTGCAACGCGTGATGGCGCAACGACGGCCCGCGTGCGGCGCGGAACTGGCTGAACAGGCGCGCGCGCGGCGAGCCGAGGGCGAGGTGCTGGCGGCAGAAGTGCGCGTAGAGCGTCTCGAGGATCTCGCGCTTGGCCGCGGCCACGGCGTCGTAGTCGACGGTATCGGGCGCGCGCAGCCGGGCGCAGCGCTCGCGCCAGCGCGGCGTGAGGCGCGCATCGGAGGTGGCGAGCTCGCCGAAATCGTCGATCGCCTCGACGTCGAGGTAGATCGGGTTGAGGAAGAGCCGGCTCGACGGGCTGTACGGGCTCGCGTGTCCCGGGTCGATGAGCGAGAGGGCGTGCAGGGGATTGGTGCCGACGATCGAGGCGCCGCGCTCGCCCCAGGCCTCGGCCGCATGGCGCAGGTCGGTGAAATCGCCCACGCCGGCGTTGCGCGCCGAACGCAGCCCGTAGAGCTGCATCGCCGGCCCCCACGTGCGCGCGCCGTCGGCGAGCGGGCCGGGCAGGTAGCAGCGATCGGGCACCACCGCGACCAGGCCCTCGCCGAGCGTCGTTCCCGCCTCGAGGATCGCGATGCGATGGTAGCCGTCGGGCAGCTCCGCGGGCAGCGGCAACGCGAAGGCGTAGACGCGCCCGGCCTCGGCATCGTGGTGCTCGAGGCGCGGCAGGCCGATCGCGTTGAACGCCTCCTCGTGCACCTCGCCGTCCTCCTCGACGAGGCGCCACGCGAGCGGCTGCCCGAGCGCGCCCTCCGGCAGCTGCAGGCGCAACCCGCGCTGCAGCTGGCCGCGGCGCAGCACGCTCATCGGCGCGACGATGCGCGACCATTGCTCGCGCTCGTGCGCGCCGAGCGCCGCTTCCGCGGCCGAGGCATCGGCCGCCTCCACGCCCATCGCGGCGAGAATGCGCCGCTGCGTCTCCTCGGAGGTCGCGCGCCACTGGCGCCACACGTCCTCGTAGCCGGGCTCGATGCCGTGCAGGCGCGCGAGCCGCGCGAGGGTCGTTTCCATCACGCGCGCTCCAGCGACCACGAGCCCGACCACGGGCCGAGGCCGCGCGCGGTGTCGCCCTCGGCATGCAGCCGCTCGCCGGGCGCCGCGGCGACGTCGGGGCGCGGACTCGCGGAGAAGTTCGCGCGCAGATGCAGGCGCGTGCCATCGCACAGCGTCCAGTCGACCGCGAGCGCGGTGTCGGCGAGCAGCTCGAAGCGCGCCGCGAACCGATCGCCCGCGAGGTGCGGCACGATGCGGTCGCGTCGCAGCGCGAGCAGCCGCGCGTGATGCGCGCGCACCTCGGCGTGGGTGCCGCGCGTAGCCTCGTTCCAGTCGAGCTTCGAGCGCGCGAACGCCTCCTCGCCGCCGGGATCGGGAATGCGCGCGCGCGCCGCCGGGTCGCGGAAACGCTCGAACGCGGCGAACTCCTTGCGGCGGCCCTCGCGCACCGCGGTCGCGAGCTCGCCGTGGAAATCGCAGAAGAACAGGAACGGGCTCGCCGCCGCGAACTCCTCGCCCATGAAGAGCATCGGGATCGCGGGCGCGAGGATCAGCGCGGCGGTGGCGAGCCGCAGCGCCGCCGGGTCCGCGATCGCGTGCAGCCGCTCGCCGAGCGCGCGGTTGCCGACCTGGTCGTGGTTCTGCAGGAACGGCACGAACGCGAGCGGCGGCAACTGCGCCGACGGCTCGCCGCGCGGACGCCCGCCGCGATGGGCCGACGGCTCGCCCTG
>CAYOGL010000068.1:0-14288 GCA_964403515.1 uncultured Burkholderiales bacterium
CGCACCCGGACATCTTCAACATCCTGCTGCAGGTGATGGACCACGGCACGCTCACCGACAACAACGGGCGCAAGGCCGACTTCCGCAACGTCGTCATCGTCATGACGACCAACGCGGGCGCCGAGATGCTCTCGAAGACCAACATCGGTTTCGCGAGCACCAAGGCGGCCGGCGACGAGATGGGCGAGATCAAGCGCATGTTCACCCCGGAGTTCCGCAACCGGCTGGACGCGATCATCTCGTTCAACCCGCTCGACGAGCAGATCATCCTGCGCGTGGTCGACAAGTTCCTCATGCAGCTCGAGTCGCAGCTGTCGGAGAAGAAGGTCGAGGCGATCTTCACCGAGAACCTCAAGAAGTACCTCGCGAAGCACGGCTTCGATCCGCAGATGGGCGCGCGCCCGATGGCACGCCTCATCCAGGACACGATCCGGCGCGCGCTCGCCGACGAGCTGCTGTTCGGGCGCCTGGCCAACGGCGGCCGGGTGACGATCGACGTGGACGAGAACGGCCAGGTCATCCTCGACATCGCGCAGTCCGACGCGCAGCCGGCCGAACCGGTCGAGTCGACCTGATCGCCGCGCCGAGCCTCGCCACGAAAACGCCCGCGCGCTCGCGCGGGCGTTTTTCTTCGTGCGCTATGCTCTGGCCCTTGCGACGGCCCGGCCGGAGGGCCCGATGAGAAGCCATGCCATCGCCGCGCTCGCCGTGGCGCTCGCCGTCTCCGGGACTGCCCGGGCGCAGCAGGCGGCGGCGCCGGAATTCGCCGCGCCGAACCTGAGCCCCGCGGGCGTGCGCGCGCTCGCCGCGAACTGCACGCCTTGCCACGGCCCCGAGGGTCGCCCCGTGGCCGGCAGCGCCATCCCGGCGCTCGCCGGGCACGCACGCGACGACCTCGTGGCGGCGCTGGACGCCTTCAAGGCGGGGCGGCGGCCTGCGACCGTCATGCACCAGGTCGCGAAGGGCTACAGCGAGGCCGAGATCGCGGCGCTCGCCGCCTATTTCGCGGCGGTGGACCGATGACACGCGCCGGGCGCCGGCGCTTCCTGCAGGGCTGCCTGGCGGCCCTGGGCGCGTGCAGCGCGGCCTGTGCCCCGCTCGCGGCGACGCGTTCGGGTGGGCGGGTGGTGGTGGTCGGCGCCGGTTACGGCGGGGCCACCGCCGCGCGCTATGTGCGCCGCCTCGATCCGCGCATCGACGTGGTGCTGATCGAGCCGAACGCCGCATTCGTCTCCGGCCCGCTCTCCAATCTCGTGCTCGGCGGCTTCCGCACCCTGGCGGAAGTCACGCGGCCCTACGACGCGCTCGAACGCCGCGACGGCGTGCGCCTGGTGCACGACCGTGCGACCGCGATCGACATGAAGCGCGGCGAGGTGCGCCTGGCACGCGGCGCCGCGGTTCCGTTCGACCGCGTGATCGTCGCGCCGGGCATCGACTTCATGTGGGACCGCATGCCCGGGATGGCGCCGCAGAGCGGACAGCAGCGCTTCCTGCACGCGTGGAGGCCCGGTCCGCAGGTCGCGGCGTTGCGCCGCCAGCTCGAGGCGATGCCCGACGGCGGCGTGTTCGCGATCGCGATCCCCGAGACCCCGTACCGTTGTCCGCCGGCGCCGTACGAGCGCGCATGCCAGGTGGCGGCGTACCTGCAGGCGGCCAAGCCGCGGTCGAAGGTGGTGATCCTCGATGCCAACGGCGACGTGACCTCGGAGGGGACGCTCTTCAAGCGCGCCTGGGCCGAGCTCTATGCGGGGATGATCGACTATCGTCCCAACAGCAAGGCGGTCGACGTCGATGCGGCGAACGGTTTGGTGAAGCTCGAGCTCGAGGACGTGAAGGCCGACGTCGCCAACGTGATCCCTCCGATGAAAGCCGCCGCCATCGCCGAGCCCTTCGTCACGGCGAACAAGCGCTGGTGCGAAATCGATTGGCTCACCTACGAGTCCATCGCCGCCCCGCGCGCGCACATCCTCGGCGACGCGCTGCTGCCCGGTCCCGCGATGGCGAAGTCGGGCAGCATGGCGAACGCGCAGGCCAAGGCGTGCGCGGCCGCCGTCGTGGCGCTGCTGAACGGCGAGCCGCCGAATCCCGCGCCCACGCTCCTCAATACGTGCTACAGCTTCGTGGCCGAGACGCTCGCCATGCACGTGGCTTCGGTGCACAAGTACGACCGGCGCGAGCGCACGATGAAGACCGTTCCCGGCGCCGGCGGGCTCTCGGCCGCGATCAACGAGCGCGAGGCGCGTTACGCCCTCGACTGGGCGCGCAACATCTGGGCCGATACCCTCGGCTGAGGCCTCACCCGCCTGCAGGCTCCACCCACGCGGAATCGTAATCGGGGTGCGTGAGCGCCGTGAGCACGTGGTCGCGCCATGCGCCGTCGATGAAGAGGTAATCGCGTGCCAGGCCCTCGCGCACGAAGCCGAGCCGCTCGAGCAGGCGGGCGCTGCGGTGGTTCTCCGGACGGTGGTTGGCCATGATGCGGTGCAGCCGCAGCGTGCCGAACACGTACGCGTTCGTCGCGCGCAGCGCCTCGCCCATCAGTCCCTGGCCCTCGTGCGTGCGAGCGATCTGGTAGCCGAGATGACAGGCCTGGAACGGCCCGCGCACGATGTTGGTGTAGTTGATCGTGCCGAGGATCGGGCCGCCGGGCCCGCCCTTCGGTTGCAGCACGAAGCGCACACCGCGCCCCGCGTGGAACTCGTCGACCGCGAGCGCGAGCCGCTCGCGCCAGAAGCCCGCGGTGAAGAACGCGGGCGCCGCCGGAGGCGACCAGCGGTCGAGGTGCCCCGGGAAATTCTCCGCCAGGAAGCGCGCCATCGCGACCTCCATGCCCGGGCGCGCGAGCCGCAGCGCGAGGCGCTCGGTCTCGAGGTCGGGCAGCAGGGTCGCCACGAGTCAGGCGGCGAAGACCCGCCACTGCTGCGGCCAGGACTCCATCGGCGCGCGCTTGAATCCGCTCTTGGCGTACTGGTGCCAGCGACCGATCACGAAGGCGATGACCGCGTTGGCGTACGCGTTCACCTCCCAGTCGGCGGGCAGCGTGCCGGCGGTGACGGCGAGGCGCGCGCTCTGGCGCACGGTGGCCTCCAGCCGGTCGAGGAGCTGGTTCACGCGCGTCTGCAGCCGCTCGTCCTCGTTCACGAGCGCATCGCCGATGAGCACGCGCGTCATGCCGGGGTTCTTCTGGGCGAAGCCGAGCAGCGTGGCGATCGTCGCCTCGATCTGCTTCATCGCGTCGTGCTCCTCGGCCTGCAGGCGGTTCACCAGCGTGAAGAGCGTCTGCTCGATGAACTCGATGAGCCCCTCGAACATCTGGGCCTTGCTCGAAAAGTGCCGGTAAAGGGCGGCCTCGGAAACGTCGAGCCTCGCGGCGAGCAGCGCGGTCGTGATGCGCTCGCCCTTCGGATCCTCGAGCATGGCCGCGAGCGCTTGCAGGATCTGCGCCTTGCGCTCCCCGGTTTTCGCCATCGTCCATCTCCCCTTTTCGCGCGCTTCACCGGCGTTTTCGCTCTGGAGAAGGGCGGGAGGCGAATGTTACCATTACGTTTTCCCGCTCGTCTGTGAAGCGGCGCGATCAAGAGATTCTTATGGCTGGCCACAGCAAGTGGGCGAACATCCAGCACCGCAAGGGTCGCCAGGATGCGAAGCGCGGGAAGATCTTCACGCGCCTGATCAAGGAAATCACCGTGGCGGCGCGCATGGGCGGGGGCGACCCGAACATGAATCCGCGCCTTCGGCTCGCGGTGGACAAGGCCACCGACCACAACATGCCGAAGGACAACATCGAGCGCGCGATCAAGCGCGGCACCGGCGGCCTCGACGGCGTGAACTACGAGTCGATCCGCTACGAGGGCTACGGGCCGGCGGGCGCCGCGCTGATGGTGGACGCGCTCACCGACAACCGCACGCGCACGGTCGCCGAGGTGCGCCATGCCTTCACCAAGTACGGCGGCAACCTCGGGGCGGAGGGATCGGTCGCGTTCCTGTTCAAGCACTGCGGTCAGCTGTTGTACGCGCCGGGCACGAACGAGGACAAGCTGATGGAGGCCGCGCTCGAGGCGGGTGCCGAGGACGTGATCGCCAACGACGACGGCTCGATCGAGGTGCTCACCGCGCCGTACGAGTTTCCGGCGGTGAAGGCGGCCCTCGAGAAGGCGGGCTTCAAGGCGGAGCTCGCGGAGGTGACGATGAAGCCCGCGAACGAGACGGAGATGTCGGAGGAGGACTCGGCGAAGATGCAGAAGCTCCTGGACGCGCTCGAATCCCTCGACGACGTGCAGGAGGTCTACACCACCGCGGTGCTCGGCTAGGCGCCGGTGACGGCCATCCTCGAAGCGCTGCTGCTCAACGTGCCGGAGCGCATCGAGACCGAGCGCCTCACGCTGCGCGCCACGCGCGCGGGCATGGGCAAGGCGGTCGCCGAGGCGGTGCGCGAGTCGCGGCGCGAGCTGCAGCTCTGGATGGCGTGGGCGCGCGGGGCGATGTCGGCGAACGACTCCGAGCGCCACTGCCGCGAGATGCAGCTCAAGTGGCATGCGCGCGAGGAGCTCGACTACTGCTTCCATCGTCGTGACGACGGCATGCTGCTGGGCAAGGGCGGCCTGCACACGATCGACTGGACCGTTCCCCGACTGGAGATCGGCTACTGGATCCGTTCGTCGTGCACGGGCCAGGGGTATGCGACGGAGGCGACCGCGGCGCTGGTCGACATGGCGCGCTCCGCCCTCGGCGCGCATCGCGTGGAGATCACCTGCGATGCGCGCAACGCCGGCAGCCGCCGGGTGGCGGAGAAGGCGGGCTTCGACCTGGAGGGCATCCGCCGGCGCAGCCGGCGCGATGCCGCGGGGCAGCTCGCGGATTCGTGCCTGTACGCTCGGGTGTTCGAGTGAGCGTGGTGCGCATCCTCGGCATCGATCCCGGGCTCGGCACCACCGGCTACGGCTTGATCGACAAGGAGCGCGGAAACCTCGCGTACGTCGCGAGCGGACGTGTACGCTCGCGCGAGGGCGATGCGCTCGCCGAACGCCTCGGCGCGATCCTCGCCGGCCTCGCCGAGGTGATCGACCGCTATCATCCGGGGCAGTGCGCGATCGAGAAGGTGTTCGTCAACGTGAATCCGCAATCGACGTTGCTCCTCGGGCAGGCGCGTGGCGCCGCGATCTGCGCGGCGGTGGTGGCACGGCTGCCCGTGGCCGAGTACACCGCGCTGCAGGTCAAGCAGGCGGTCGTGGGCCACGGGCAGGCGAGCAAGGATCAGGTGCAGGAAATGGTGAAGCGGTTGCTGCGATTGCCCGCCGCGCCGGGGCCGGACGCCTCGGATGCCCTCGCCTGCGCGATCTGCCATGCGCACGGCGGCATGGGCCTGGGCGCGCTGCAGACGCACGGACGGCGGGTGCGCGCGGGGCGCATCGCATGAGGCCGCGCCGATCCTTGCACCGGGCTGAAGCGCCGGCGGGCCGATGATCGGGCGCATCCACGGCACGCTGATGGAGAAGAATCCGCCGCAGGTCGTGGTGATGGCCGGCGGCGTGGGCTACGAGATCGACGTGCCCATGAGCACGTTCTATCACCTGCCGCGCACCGGCGAGCCCGTGGAGCTGCTCACGCACCTCGTGGTGCGCGAGGACGCGCACCTGCTCTTCGGCTTCCTCACCGCGGGCGAGCGCGTCGCGTTCCGCCAGCTGCTGAAGGTGAGCGGTGTCGGCCCGAAGGTGGCGCTCGCCGTGCTCTCGGGCCTGTCGGTCGACGACCTCGCCATCGCGATCGCCGCGCAGGATGCGGCGCGGCTCACCAAGGTGCCGGGCGTGGGCAAGAAGACGGCCGAACGGCTGGTGCTCGAGCTGCGCGACAAGCTGCCGACTGCCGCGGCGTCGGTTCGCAGCGAGGCCTCGCCCGCGCGCTCGGACGTGGTGAACGCGCTGCTCGCCCTTGGCTACAATGACCGCGAGGCGCAGGCGGCGGTGAAACAGCTGCCGGCGGAGCTCGCGCTCGCCGACGCGATTCGCCAGGCCCTCAAGCACCTGGCCAAAACATGATCGAAGCCGACCGCCTGATCTCCGGGGCACCGGCCTCGCCTCAGGAAGAGGGCGAGGAGCGGGCGCTGCGGCCGCGCCAGCTCGCGGAGTATGTCGGCCAGGCGAAGATCCGCGAACAGCTCGAGATCTTCATCAGCGCCGCGCGCAATCGCAAGGAGGCGCTCGACCACGCGCTGCTGTTCGGTCCGCCGGGCCTGGGCAAGACGACGCTCGCGCACATCATCGCGCGCGAGATGGGCGTGAACCTCAAGCAGACGTCCGGCCCGGTGCTCGAACGCGCGGGCGACCTGGCGGCGATCCTCACCAATCTCGAGCCGCACGACGTGCTCTTCATCGACGAGATCCATCGCCTGAGCCCCGTCGTGGAGGAGATCCTCTATCCCGCGCTCGAGGACTTCCAGATCGACATCATGATCGGCGAGGGCCCCTCCGCGCGCTCGGTCAAGCTCGACCTGCCGCCGTTCACGCTGGTCGGGGCCACCACGCGCGCGGGCATGCTCACCAACCCGCTGCGCGACCGCTTCGGGATCGTCGCGCGCCTCGAGTTCTACACGCCGCAGGAGCTCACGCAGATCGTGCATCGCTCCGCGCGGCTGCTCGCGGTCCCGGTCGACGAGGGCGGCGCGCTCGAGGTCGCTCGCCGCTCGCGCGGCACGCCGCGCATCGCCAACCGCCTGCTGCGCCGCGTGCGCGATTTCGCCGAGGTCAAGTCGACCGGGCTCGTCACGCAGGAGGTGGCCGACCAGGCGCTGCGCATGCTCGACGTGGATGCGATCGGGCTCGACCTCATGGACCGCAAGCTCCTCGCCGCCGTGATCGAGAAATTCGGCGGCGGGCCGGTCGGCGTCGAGAACCTCGCCGCGGCGATCGGCGAGGAGCGCGACACGATCGAGGACGTCCTCGAGCCGTTCCTCATCCAGCAGGGCTACCTGCAGCGCACGCCGCGTGGGCGCGTCGCCACCGCGCTCGCCTACCGCCATTTCGGCCTCGCGCCTGCCGCGCGCGAAGGAGACCTCTTCCCATGAGCCGCATCGCGGTGAAGCCCACGCTGCAGCCGGAGCTGTTCGGCTACTCGTTCCCGGTCCGCGTCTACTACGAGAATACCGATGCGGGCGGCGTGGTCTACCACGGCGAGTACTTCAAGTTCCTCGAGCGCGCGCGCACCGAGTGGCTGCGCCATCTCGGCTTCGACCACCAGGCGCTCGCGCGCAACCACCGGGTGGCGCTCGTCGTCACGGCGATCGCCGCCGACTTCGTGAAGCCCGCGCGGCTCGACGACAACCTCGCGGTGAGCGTGCACCTCGAATCGCTCGGCAAGGCGCGCTGCGTCTTCGCGCAGGAGGTGCGGCGCGAGGACGAGATCCTGGTGCGCGCGAAGATCACCGTCGCGTGCGTCGCCGGCGACAGCCCCAAGCCGGCGGAGATCCCCGAACCGTTGCGCCGCAAGATGGAAGCAGCCACATGAAAGAAGCGAACCGATGATCGTCACGCAGGACCTCAGCATCGTCTCGATGATCGCGAACGCGAGCATCGTCGTGAAGATCGTGATGGCGATCCTCCTGCTCGCGTCCATGTTCTCGTGGACGTACATCTTCATGAAGATCTTCGCGATCCGCCGCGCGCGGCGCGAGACCGACCACTTCGAGCGCGAGTTCTGGAGCGGCTCGGACCTGGTCGGACTCTACCAGCGCGCCTCGAGCGGCCGTTACGTCGCCGCCGGAATGGAGCGCGTGTTCGAGGCGGGATTCAAGGAGTTCCTCAAGCTCAAGAGCCGCGCGGGGTCGGACATCTCGGCGCTCCTCGACGGCACGCGCCGGGCGATGAAGGCGACCTACCAGCGCGAGATGGACGCGCTCGAGTCGCATCTGGACTTCCTCGCGACGGTCGGCTCGGTGAGCCCGTACATCGGCCTGTTCGGAACGGTGTGGGGCATCATGAACGCGTTCCGCGGCCTGTCGAACGTCGCCCAGGCCACGCTCGCGCACGTCGCGCCGGGCATCGCGGAAGCGCTGGTGGCGACCGCGATGGGCCTGTTCGCCGCGATCCCGGCGGTGATCGCGTACAACCGCTTCAGCCACGACATCGACCGGCTGGCGAGCCGCTACGAGAGCTTCATGGAAGAGCTGCAGAACATCCTGCAGCGCCAGGCGCACGTGCCCGGCGACGATACGGCGCGCACGTTCGTGCAGCGCCCGCGTTGAGGCGGTCCGTGCCGCGTCCGCGCCGCGCGATGGCCCAGATCAACGTCGTGCCGTACATCGACGTGATGCTGGTGTTGCTCATCATCTTCATGGTGGCCGCTCCGCTCATCAACCCGGGGCAGATCGACCTGCCTTCGGTCGGACAGAAGCTCAATCCCGCCGTCGCCCCGCTCGAGGTGCGCGTGCACGCGAACGGCAGCCTCGCGATCGTGGATCGCACGAAGTCGCCGCAGGAGTGGAACGTGGGCCCGCGAGAGCTGCTCGAGATGGTGCGTGAGGCGCAGCAGGCGCATCCCGACCAGGCGGTGGTGATCGCGGGCGACCGCAAGGTCCAGTACGAGGAAGTGCTGAAGGTGCTCGACATGCTCCAACGCAGCGGCGTGAAGCGCGTGGGCCTCCTCGCGCGTCCGCCCGCGGCATGAAGCCGGACGTCGAGCCGCCCAACCTGCCGCAGCGCCGCGCTCAGCCCGGCCGCGGCCGCGCGATCGTGCTGGCGGTGCTCGTGCACGTCGCGTTCATCGCGTTCATCGTGTTCGGCGTGAGCTGGCAGAGCTCGCCGGTCGCCCCGTTGCAGGCGGAGCTGTGGGACAAGTTGCCGGCGGCGGCCAAGCCGGCACCCACGCCGCCGAAGGTCGAGACGCCCACGCCCAAGCCGGAGCCGCCACCGCCGCCGAAACCCGAGCCCGCGCCGCCGAAGCCGGAAGCGAAGCCCGTCCCGCCCAAGCCCGATCCCGAGATCGCGCAGAAGGCCGAGCGCCTGAAGCGCGAGCAGCAGATGCGCGAGGAAGAGGAGCGCAGGAAGGCCGAGGCCGCGCAGAAGAGGCGCGAGCAGGAAGAGGCGGCGCGCAAGAAGAAGGAGCAGGAAGAGGCGGCGAAGAAGAAGCAGCAGGAGGAAGCGCAGCGCAAGAAGCGCGAGGAGGAGAAGCGCAAGCAGGAAGAGCAGCGCGCGCTCGCACAGGCGCAGGCCGCCGCGCAGGCGAGGGCCGCGGCAGCGGCCGCGGCGCGCCAGCGGGAGGTCGACCAATGGATCGACCAGATTCGGCGTAAAATCTTGAGCCGCGCCAACGTTCCCGACACCGTCCCCACGGGAGCGGAGCTGAACGTGCGCATCCGGATCCTTCCGGGCGGCGACGTCCTCGATTTCACTGTGACCAGCAGCACCAATCCGACCTATCGTGCCGCGATCGAACGCGCGATCCGCAGCGCCTCGCCGTTGCCGGTCCCTCCCGTGAACTCGGAACTTTTTTCGCAGTTTCGCGACCTCAACGTGAACTTCAAGCATGAACGGTAGTCACAAGCCACCTTTCGCCATCCTGAACCGCGCGCTGCTCCTGGCCGCGGGGTTGCTGCTCGCGCTCGCCGCGCGGGCGCAGCTCACCATCGACATCACGACCAGCGGCGGGCGCCAGATCCCGATCGCGATCGCGCCCTTCGCCGGCGAAAGCGCGCAACCGCAATCGGTCACGGAAGTGGTCGGGGCGGACCTCGCGCGCACCGGACTCTTCCGCCTGGTGAATACGGCCGGCCTGAACCCGCTGCCGACCGAGCCCTCGGAGGTGAACTTCCCCGACTGGAACGCGCGCGCCGCCGAAGCGCTCGTGATCGGCAAGATCGACCCGCAGCCCGACGGGCGTGTCGAGGTGCGCTTCCGGCTGTTCGACGTGGTGAAGCAATCGCAGCTCGCGAGCTACTCCTACGTGGTGACCACCTCGCAGCTGCGCGCGACGGCCCATCGCATCGCCGACGTGATCTACGAGAAGCTCACGGGCGACAAGGGCGTCTTCTCGACCAAGATCTGCTATGTCGTGAAGCGCCCGGGCCGCTATGAGCTGCAGGTGGCCGATGCCGACGGCTTCAATGCGCAATCGATCCTCGCGTCGCACGAGCCGATCATGTCGCCTGCCTGGTCGCCGGACGGCAGCCGCATCGCCTATGTTTCCTTCGATCACAAGAAGCCCATCGTCGTCGTGCAGAACCTCGCGCAGGGCACGACCCGGGTGGTCGCCGACTTCCGCGGCAACAACAGCGCCCCGGCGTGGTCGCCCGATGGGCGCTATCTCGCCGTCGCGCTCTCGAAGGACGGCCTCACGCACATCTATCGCATCCCGGCGAACGGCGGCGCCGCCGAGCGGCTCACCGATTCCGCGGGCATCGACACGCAACCGTCCTATTCGCCGGACGGGCAGTGGATCGCGTTCACCTCGGATCGTGGCGGCTCGCCGCAGATCTATCGCATTCCCGCCGCGGGCGGTCCGGCGCAGCGCCTCACGTTCGATGGCAGCTACAACGTCGGCCCGCGCTACAGCCCCGATGGCCGCTTCATCGCCTTCGTGCAGCGTGACGGCGGCCGCTACCGCATCGCCACGCTCGAGACCTCCTCGGGACAGGTGCAGACTCTCACCGACGGAACGCTCGACGATTCGCCCACCTTTGCGCCCAACGGAAAGATGATCCTCTACGAAGCCCAGGTCGGCGGGCGCGGCCAGCTGGCCGCGGTGTCCGGCGACGGGCGGGTGCGCCAGCGGCTCACCTCGTCCGCGGGCGACGTCCAGGATCCCGCATGGGGACCGATGCCCACCAATTGAGCGGGGCGTTCGACCTCGCCTACCATCCAGCCGACAAAAGGAGAATCTCAGCATGAAGCACATCGCCACGTACCTCGCCATGGCCCTGCTGGCCGCCGCCTGCGCGAGCAACGAAACCAAGAAGGCCCCGGTGACCGAGAGCCGGCCGAGCACGCCCTCCACCACGGCGCAGCCGGGCTCGACCGCCACGCCGAGTGAATCGACGGCGGTGCAGGGCAATCCGCTCACCGACCCGAACAACATCCTGTCGAAGCGCAGCGTCTACTTCGACTTCGATTCGAACGTGGTGAAGGACGAGTACCGCGGCCTCATCCAGGCCCATGCCCGTTACCTCGTCGAGCATCCGCAGGTGCACGTACGCATCGAGGGCAACACGGACGAGCGCGGCAGCCGCGAGTACAACCTCGCGCTCGGCCAGCGCCGCGCGGAGGCGGTGAAGAAGGTGATGACCGTGCTCGGCGTGCCCGACAACCGCATCGAGACGGTGAGCTTCGGCGAGGAGAAGCCCGTCGCGCCCGGCCACGACGAGGAGTCGTGGGCCAGGAACCGCCGTGCCGACATCAAGTACCCGGGTGAATAACCCGCGCGCCGTCATCGCGCGCCGGCTTCTCGCGGCCGGCGCGCTCACGGCGAGCTTCGCGCTGCCCGCCCACGCGGGGCTCTTCGACGACCAGGAAGCGCGCCGGCGCATCGACGAGCTCAAGCAGGAGCTGTCCCAGCAGTCGAAGGACAACACGGCGCGCATCGATCGCCTCGAGGAGACGGTCCGCGGCATCAACGTGGTCGAGCTGCTGCAGCAGATCGAGCAACTCAACGCCGAGATCGCGAAGTTGCGCGGCCAGCTCGAGGTGCTCGGCAACGAGAACCAGCAGATCCAGAAGCGGCAGCGCGATTTCTACCTCGACCTCGACTCGCGGCTGAAGCGGTTGGAGGGCGGCGCGGCCGGTGCAACACCTGGCGCGGCGCCCGGTGCGGCGACGCCGTCGGCTTCCGGTGGAGCAGGCGGTACACCGGCGCCGGGCGCCAGCGCTGGCGGCAGCCCCCCGGGCGGTGACGCGGCCGCGAGCGGGGGATCGCCCTCGTCACCACCCGCGAAGCCGCCTTCGCGCGAGGACCAGGCGCGCGAGCTCAGGGCGTACGACGTCGCTTCGAACCTGTTCCGGCGCAACGACTTCCCGGCGGCGATCGAGGCGTTCCGCGGATTCCTGCGGCAATACCCGTCGAGCGCCCTCGCGCCGAATGCCGAGTACTGGATCGGCATCAGCTACGCGAACATGAAGGACTATCCGCGCGCGCTCGCGGCGCAGGAGCAGCTCATCGCGAAGTATCCGCAATCGTCCAAGGCGCCCGACGCGCTGCTCGCGATCGCCGCGATCCAGGCCGACGAGGGCGACAGCGGCAGCGCGCGCAACACGCTCGAGGACATCATCGCGCGCTTCCCGAGCTCGGAAGCGGCGGGCAAGGCGCGCACGCGACTGGCGGCGTTGCGCCGCTGAACGGCTCGCGAATGGCGCGTTCCGCGGTCGTGCTGGTGTCGGGCGGCCTCGACTCCGCGACCGTGCTCGCGAAGGCCGTCGCCGACGGCGCCCGCTGCCACGCGCTTTCCGTCGACTACGGGCAGCGCCATCGGGCCGAGCTTCTCGCGGCCGCGCGCGTGGCCGAAGCGCTCGGTGCGGTGGAGCATCGCATCGTGCGCGTGGACCTGGGCGTCTTCGGCGGCTCGGCCCTCACCGATCCCTCCATCGAGGTGCCGCGCGCGCCATCGAGCGGCATTCCGATCACGTACGTGCCCGCGCGCAACACGGTGTTCCTCGCGCTCGCGCTCGCGCACGCGGAAGTGGTCGCCGCGGATGCCATCTACACCGGCGCCAATGCGGTCGATTACTCCGGCTATCCCGACTGCCGCCCGGAATTCATCGCCGCGTTCGAGCGCCTCGCGAACCTCGCCACCAAGCGCGCGGTCGAGGGCGCGCCGGTGAAGATCGAGGCGCCCATCGTGCACCTGCGCAAGGGCGAGATCGTGCGGCTCGGCCATGCGCTCGGCGTCGATTTCTCGCTCACGGTGTCGTGCTACGACGCCGACGAGCACGGCCGCGCATGCGGGCAATGCGATGCGTGCCGGATCCGGCGCGACGGTTTCGTCGAGGCCGGCCTGCCCGATCCCACGCGCTATCGCGCCGCCGCGCGAGGCTAGAATGTCGCCTTTTGTCGAGGAAGCGCAGTGAGCGCCGCCCCCAATCCCGCCACCCTCGTCGTCTGGGGAGGCTTCGCCCTCGGATTCATCTTCGGCGCGGTGGCCAACCGCACCAACTTCTGCACCATGGGCGCGGTCTCGGACGTCGTGAACATGGGCAGCTGGACCCGCATGCGCATGTGGCTGCTCGCGATCGCCATCGCGATCCTGGGGGCGCAGGCGCTCCAGCTCGCGGGCCTCATCGACCTCGGCAAATCGATCTACGTGCGGCCGAACTTCGCGTGGCTCTCGGACATCGTCGGCGGGCTCCTGTTCGGCATCGGCATGACGCTCGGTTCCGGATGCGGCAGCAAGACGCTGATCCGGCTGGGCGGCGGCAACCTGAAATCGCTCGTCGTGTTCGTGTTCCTCGCCATCGCGGCCTACATGACGCTGAAGGGTTTGTTCGCGGTATGGCGCGTGAACGGCCTGGACGCGGTGGCCATCAATCTCGCGGCTTCGAAGGTCTCCGGCCAGGACGTGCCCACGCTCATCGCGTCGGCGACGGGCATGGATGCGCGCGTCGCACGCATCACCGTGACACTCGTGGCCGCGGGTGCGCTCCTCGCCTTCGTGGTGAAGGACCGCGACTTCCGCGCGGGTTTCGACCATTGGCTCGGCGGCATCGTGGTCGGGCTCGTCGTCGTCGGCGGGTGGTACCTCACGGGCCACCTCGGCTACGGAGAGAATCCGGATACGCTCGAGAACACGTACTTCGCGACCAACAGCCACACGCTCGAGTCGCTCTCGTTCGTGGCCCCCCTCGGTTACGCGCTCGAGCTGCTGATGCTTTGGACCGACAAGTCGCTCGCCATGAGCTTCGGCATCGCCGTGGTGGTGGGCATGGTGCTCGGCTCCGCGGCGTATGCGGTGGCATCGCGCACGTTCCGCTGGGAGGGTTTCGCGGGCGCGGAGGACACGGCGCTGCACATGGTCGGCGGCATTCTCATGGGTTTCGGCGGCGTGACGGCGCTCGGTTGCACGATCGGACAGGGCTTGACCGGCGTCTCGACGCTCGCGCTCGGCTCGATCCTGGTGTTCGTTTCGATCGTCGCCGGTTCCGCGCTCACGATGAAGGTGCAGTACTGGAGAATCACGCGCGCAGCGTGAGCGATGCGAGCGTCGCGCGAGGCGCTTTGCTATAATTTCGGTTTTTCCGGGGCGTTAGCTCAGCTGGTAGAGCAGCGGACTTTTAATCCGTTGGTCACTGGTTCGAATCCAGTACGCCCTACCA
>CAYOGL010000069.1:0-12953 GCA_964403515.1 uncultured Burkholderiales bacterium
GGCCGACGATGCTCATGCGCCCCTGCAGCACGTTGATGAACTGCGGCAGCTCGTCCAGCGAGGTCTTGCGCAGGAACGCGCCGAAGCGCGTGACGCGCGCGTCGTTCTTCGTCGCCTGCTTCACGACGGGACCGTCCTCGGTCACCGTCATCGAGCGGAACTTGTAGACCAGGATCTCGCGTCCGTCGAGGCCGTAGCGGCGCTGGCGGAAGAGCACCGGCCCGGGCGACGAGAGCTTCACGCCGAGCGCGATGGCGAGCATCACGGGCGAGATCGCGACGAGGATCAGCGTGGCGAGCACGATGTCGCTCGCGCGCTTGACCACGCCGTTCAGGCCCGAGAAGGGCGTCTCGCAGATCGCGAGCACGGGGATGCCGCCGATCGAGTCCAGCCGCCCCTGGATCAGGTCGAACATGAAGATGTCGGGCGTGAAGTAGACCGATGCCGTGGTGTCGTGCAACCCGTCGAGCAGCCGCATGATCCGCGGCTGCGAGGCCATCGGCAGCGTCACGTAGATGAGGTCGACGCGGTTCTTCTTGGCGTACTCGGGCAGCTGCTCGACGCTTCCCAGCAGGTTGTGCCCATCGAGCTCGAGGCGCTCGGGCGCGCGATCGTCGAAGAAGCCGGCCACGCGGATGCCGAGGAACGGCGTGCCGGCGATGCGCTCGGCCAGTTGGCGGCCGAGCCCGCCCGCGCCGGCGATCACCGCGACGCGCTGCGCGCCTTCGGCGGCGAGGAGCCGCGGCACGACGTACGGCATCAGCACGTGGGCCGCGAAGAGCGCGATCGGCGTCACGACGACCCAGGTGACGAGCACCCGTTCGTCGAAGGAACCGAGGGTACGGGTGGCCCATCCCAGCATGAGGAGCAGGCCGACCACGAGGGTCCAGCCCCCGAGGACCTCGCGTGCGAGCCCCCCGGCGCTCGTGGCGCGCGGCGCATGCGCCGGGAAGGTGAGCGAGAAGACGAGCAGCGCGAGGATGATGTACGGCCCGCCGAAGGCGACCCGCATGGCGGCGGCGCAAGCGAGGAGCGTGGCGATCGCGACCGCGGGCTCGAGGAGCATGCGGGCGAGCGCGGCGAGTCCGAGGGGGCCGGGGTTCAGGCGGGGTTGGCTGTCGGTGGCGATCAAGGCGGCCTCTGGGAGGGGAGCGACGCCGGGTCAGCCGGCGACGGACAAAGGCTATCGCCGCATTGCGAACGCTCGCGCCGTGTGGCCTTGGTTCCACGGGACTATCGGAACCGTCCTACGCGAATTTTTCGAGGGATTTCATCGGCATTTCACAATCGATCGGCATAGTGCGTCCCATGAGACTCGTACCCCAACCGAACGAATCGCGCGCGCCGCACGGCCAGTTTCCCCCGCAAGCGGAGAACGACGCCTCGCACGAGGCACCCGAAGCCGCGAACCAGGATGCGGCCCCGGCGCGACTCAACGACAGCGAGCGCGAGGCGCTCCTGTTGAACATCGACGTCTCGCTGCGCGTGCACACGCGCCCGCAGCTCTTCAGCTGGGTGCAGGGCGCGCTGCAGAGCCTGATCCCGCACGAGATCCTCGTGTGCGGGCTGCAGGAAGGCCGCCAGGCGCCGCTGCGCGTGGACAGCTTCTCCACCGCGCCGGTGGACAGCGCCAAGCTGAACGAGCTGTTCCAGCAGGACGTCTCGCTCGTGCCGCACCTCATCAAGCTGTGGGAGGAGAACCGCTGCATGGCGGTGCTGTGCGACACCGATCGCGGCCCGCATGCCGGCGGCGCGCTGGCGCGCGAGCTCGCTCGCCTCGGCGTCACGCAGGTGCTCGCGCACGGCACGCACGACGCGTCGGGCAACATGACGAGCTTCTTCGTGTTCGCCAACCGCCCGGGCACGCTCGGCGCCAAGCAGGCGTATCTCGCGGATCTCGTCGTGCCGTACCTGCACGCCTCGTGGGTGAGGAGCCAGGTGACCTGGCCGCTCGACCGCGCGGGCGTGAAGCCGGCGAAGACGGGACTGCTCACGCCGCGCGAGCAGCAGATCCTGCAGTGGATCTACCACGGCAAGAGCAACATCGAGATCGGCATGATCCTCGACATCAGCCCGCTCACCGTGAAGAACCACGTGCAGAAGACGCTGCGCAAGCTGAACGTGCTGAACCGCACGCAGGCGGTGGGCAAGGCGCTCGCCCTGCGCATCGTCAACCCCTGATCGATTGTTCTTCTCCCTCTCCCTCGGGAGAGGGTCGGGGTGAGGGTCAACACGGAGTATCTTCGGCGGCGTGACCTCCAACCTCCGGCGCGAAGCGGCGGTGCGCATCGCGCCCTTCGCCCTGTTCATCGCGCTGCTCGCGCTCGAGCCCGTGGCCGCGCGCTTCCTGCCTTTCGACGCCCGCCTGATCCCGATCGCGCGCGGATTGCTCGCGGGCGCTCTGCTCCTCACCCTGTGGCCACGCTACGTCGAGCTCGAGCCCCTCGGCGCCATCGGCCCGCGCGATGCGGCCTTCGGCGTGCTCGTGGGCCTCGCGGTGTTCGTCGCCTGGATCGCGCTCGATCGCGACTGGGCCACGCTCGGCGCGCGCGGCCAGGGCTTCGTGCCGCTCGACGGCGACGGGCGCATCGACCCGTTGCTCGCCGCCGCGCGCTGGAGCGTGCTCGCGCTCGTGGTGCCGCCCGTGGAGGAGCTGTTCTGGAGATCCCTCGTGCTGCGAGGGATCGACGCGCGGGATTTTCTCTCCGCGGACCCGCGCCGCTCCAGTCTCACCGCTTTTGCGCTATCCTCCGCGCTGTTCGCTTCCGAGCACTCGATGTGGCTGGCCGGCCTCGTCGCCGGAATTTCCTACAACACGGCCTACGTGAAGACCGGAAACCTGCGCACTTCCCTCATAGCCCACACGACGACCAATGGCACACTCGGACTCTGGATCCTCGCAACGCGCGACTGGCACCTCTGGTGAGCGCGTCCCGCTCTGCGCGGCGGTGCTCGGCGCGATGCTGCTCGCGCCGTTGCCCGCGGCCGCGCTCTTCGACGACCACGTCGAGGTCTTCGCCGCGGAGAACGTCACCTACGACAGCAATATTTTCCGCCTCTCCGACCAGCTCGACCCGCAACGCGTGCTGGGCGAGAGCGGCAAGTCGGACACGGTCAGCTCCACGCAGGTCGGCGTTTCCATGGACGTTCCCTACAGCCTGCAGCGCTTCCAGGCGAGCTACAGCTGGTTCGCCAACCGCTACCGCCGCTTCTCGAGCCTCGACTTCAACGGCCACACCGCGCGCGCCGCGTGGCTCTGGTCGGTGACGCCGCATCTCACGGGCGACGCCGGCTATACCGACACGCAGACGCTCGCCAACTTCGCGAACCTGGTCGGCGTGCAGCGCGATCGCGACGTGCTGCGCACCAAGCAGTGGTTCGGCAACGGCGTGTGGTTCCCGGTGGCGAGCTGGCGCATCCACGCGGGTGCCGCGTACGTCGAGCAGACGCACAGCGATCCGGCGCAGCGCATCCGCGACCTCGACTCGACCACCGGCGTGGCTGGAGTGAGCTACGTAACGCCGCGCGACGATCGCCTCGGCGTCGAGGTGCGCGCCGAGCACGGCAGGAGCCCGCACGACGAGTTCAACGGATCGAGCCTCACGACCGCGTACCACCAGGACAGCGTCGGCGTGGTCGGGCACTGGATTCCCACCGGGCATTCGATGTTCGACGGGCGCGTCGACTACGTCCGCCGCGATTACGACCTCTCGGCCGCGCCGGACTTCCACGGCCCGACCGCGCGCGTCGCATACACGTGGACGCCCACGGGCAAGACCACGATCCTCGCCACCGCGTATCGCGACATCGGCCCGATCGCCGACGTGCAGTCGCCGAGCCTGGTGATCGTGCGCGGCGTCGCGGTGAAGCCCTCGTGGGCGGCGACGAACAAGATCACGGTCGCGGGCGATGCCGAGTACAACATCTGGGATTACCGCGCCGACATCATCACCGGCCTCGCATACACGCACCGCGTCCGCACGCTCGGCGCGAGCGTCTCCTACCAGGCCGCGCAGCGCATCCTCTTCCAGGCCGCGTACACCCACGAGATGCGCACGTCGACCCTGCCGCTCGCGGACTACAAGGACGACATCTTCAGCGTGAGCGGCCGCATCGGCTTCTGACTGCCGAGCCGGCGACTCCCTCCCCGACTCGTCCCCCAAGGGGAGGGAGAACAAGGCGCGGCTCCGATGCGCCGCGACGCCCGCCTGAGCCTCCTCCAAGGTAGAGGGAGAACAGGCGGCATCATCGGCTCGCGCCATGCGCGCATCGGAACGTCCGTCGCGCTGTCTCCGCGCGAAGACGACCCCTAGTTCCTTTGGAGCATCCCCCCGGCGGCGCGGGGGTCCTCGGCTGTCACGCTCGAGCCATAGGGTTGTCACATCGATGGAGACCGTCCTATGAGAAGACAATACCGCCTCGTGGCGCTGGCGCTGCTGCTGGCCGCCACACCCCTAGCGATCGCCCAGCAGGCCGCATCGGGTTCGGGCGCGAGCTCGAATCCGCTCGGTCGCTCCGGACTGAACACCGGCTTTCCTCCCGTGCTGTCCGCGCCGCTCTCCGGCCCGCCCGTGCTGGGCCCGCCGCCGAGCGCGATCCAGCGGGCGACGCCGGTGACGCCGGTGCCCGAGCCGTCCGAATGGCTGCTGATGCTCACGGGTCTCGGCGTGGTGGGCGCGATCGCGCGCCGCCGCTCGAAGCGTTCGTGAGCGGCGCATCGACCCGATTCGATTCGATTTCGCACGACCCGGAATCCGGCGCGGGTTCACTGCCGGACAGAGCGATGCCGAGGAAGCGCGGCGGGCATCGCGTGGCCCGGTGTTTGCGCCGTAACGGCGCCGCGGGCTTTCGAGGACCCGATCGCGGGACGCCGCGCGCATCCGAGAAGGACGAGCGAACATGAGACTTGCCATCGAACCTACTTCCTCCGAGCTTCTGGCCTCGCGCATCGCCGCGGGAGCGCTCTTCCTCCTGCTGCTCGCGTTCGCGGGCCTCGCCGCCGCGCGTCCCGCGCACCACGTCGCGAAGCTGAGCGTGCTGCCGGCGGCCGCCGCGAGCGGCGCGCACGTCGCGCGGCCCGGCGCGACCGGCATGGCCGCGACGAGCCTCGACACGCTCGGCATGGGCGACATGGTGCGCATCACCGTGTTCCGCAACCCCGACCTCACGACCGAGGCGCGCGTGAGCGAGCGCGGCACCGTGCTCTTCCCGCTCATCGGCGAGGTCCCGGTCGCGGGCATGACCACCACGCAGGCCGGATCGCGCATCGCGCAGAAGCTCAAGGGCGGCGGCTTCGTCGTCGACCCCGAGGTCACGGTCGCGCTGATGCAGGTGAACAGCCGCCAGGTCTCGGTGCTCGGCAACGTGAACAAGCCCGGCCGCTACCCGCTCGACTCGCAGACCTCGCACCTCACCGACTTCCTCGCGATGGCGGGCGGGGTCGCGGCGCCCGGCTCCGACAAGGTCACGATCATCTCGAACGACCACGGGCAGACGACGAAGAAGGAGATCGACCTTGTCGCGATGTTCCGCAACGGCGACATGTCGCAGAACGTCTCGCTGCATGCGGGCGACACGATCTTCGTCGAGAAGGCGCCGATGGTCTACGTGTACGGCGAGGTGCAGAAGGCCGGCGCCTACCGCCTCGAGCCGCACATGACCGTGATGCAGGCGGTCGCGAGCGCGGGCAGCGTCACGACGCGCGGGACGCTGCGCGGCATCAAGATCGCGCGCCGCGATGGCGCGCAGGTCAAGGAGATCGACGCGCGCCTCACCGACCCGGTGCAGAGCGACGACGTGGTGTACGTGAGCGAGAGCCTGTTCTGAGAAGACCCGGAAAGACGACATGACCTTCCAACAATTCCTCCTGGCCCTGCGCGGGCGCCTCTCGATCTTCGTCGCCCTCGTCGTGGCGACGGTGGCGGCGGCCGCGCTGGTGAGCGTCGTGCTGCCGAAGAAATACGACGCGACCGTGTCGGTGCTGCTCGCCAACCGCGACGAGCAGTCGCTCACGACGGCGCCCCAGGGCCTGCGCGAGCAGATCGGCTACATGCAGACGCAGATCGACGTGATCCAGAGCCAGCGCACCGCGCGCCGCGTGGTCGACGACCTCGGGCTCGCGAACGATCCGGGTGCCAAGCGCGCATTCGCGGCCTCCGGCGCGCCGGGGACGATCGAGGACTGGCTCGCCGCGGGCCTGCTCACGGGCCTCAAGGTCGACAGCTCGCAGTCCTCGGTCGTGAGCATCACCTACTCCGCGCGCGATCCGCGCTTCGCGGCGAAGGTCGCGAACGCGTTCGCGAAGGCGTACATGGAGGTGAGCCTGAACCTGCGCACGGAGCCGACGAAGGAAGCGGCCGCGTGGTTCGACGACCAGCTCAAGGGCCTGCGCAAGAACTTCGAGGAGGCGCAGTCGCGGCTGGCCGCCTTCCAGAAGCAGAAGGGCATCATCGCCAACGACGAGCGCGTCGACGTCGAGAACGCGCGGCTCGCCGAGCTCTCGAGCCAGATGCTGAAGGCGCAGGACGAGGCCTTCAGCGCGCGCACGCACCTGAAGGAGAGCACCGGCACGCCCGTGGACAGCCTCCCGGAGGTGCTCGCCAGCCCGCTCATCCAGACGCTCAAGGCGGAAGTGCTGCGCGGCGAGGCGAAGCTGCAGGAGCTTTCGACGCGCCTGGGGCCGAACCACCCCGAGTACCGCCAGCAGGCCTCGCAGAACGCGGCGCTGCGCGCGCGGCTGAACGCCGAGATGGCGAAGGTGGTGGGCGGCATGAGGAGCGCGAGCCAGCAGAGCGGAGCGCATCTCGCCGACCTGCAGCAGGCGCTCGCGGAACAGCGCGCGAAGGTGATCCAGCTGCGCGAGGCGCGCGACCAGGCGGTCGTGCTGCAGCGTGACGTCGACACCGCGCAGAAGGCCTACGAGGCGGCGCTGCAGCGCTACCTCGTGAACAAGGTGGAGAGCGGCGCGCGGCAGACGAACGTGACGATCCTGAATGCGGCGACCGAGCCGACGGCGGCGTCGCGTCCGAAGGTGAAGGTCAACATCGTGCTCGGCCTGCTCGTCGGCCTCGTGCTCGGCTTCGGCATCGTGTTCCTGCTCGAGCTGATCGACCGGCGCGTGCGCTCGACCCTCGACCTCGAGTCGGGGCTGGACGCGCCGCTGCTCGGCACGTTGAAGCCCTGGCAGCCCTCGGGGCTGCTCGGAGGACCGCAGGCGCCGCGCGCGCTGCCGCGTCCGGCATAGCGCGCAGCGCTCAACCGTCCCCGGAGACCCGTGATGACGATCCAGGAAAACGTCCTTTCCTTCGACAGCCCCCGAGCGCTCGTGCGCTCCGACCGCACGCTCGGCGCGATCCTCGTGGAGGAGGGCAAGCTCTCGGCCAAGGAGATCGAGCGCATCCTCGACATCCAGCGCGCGCACGGCGTGCGCTTCGGCGAGGCGGCGGTGCGCCTCGGCCTCGTGACCGAGGACGAGGTGCGCTACGCGCTCGCCAAGCAGTATGACTTCCCGCACCTCACGCCGGCGAAGACCGGGCTGCAGGGCCCGAGCCGCGAGCTGGTGGCCGCGTTCGCGCCGTTCCATCCGCGCACCGAGGAAATGCGCGCGCTGCGCACGCAACTGCTCATCCGCTGGTACAACGTGCAATCGGGGCGCAACGCGCTCGTGGTGACGAGCCCCGATCCGCACGAGGGCCGCAGCTACGTGGCCGCGAATCTCGCGGTGGTGTTCTCGCAGCTCGGCGCGCGCACGCTGCTGGTCGACGCCGACCTGCGCCATCCGCGCCAGGCCGACATCTTCGGGCTGCCGTCGGGCCACGGCCTGTCGACGCTGCTCGCGGGGCGCACCGAGCACCAGGCCACGTTCCCGGTGGCGGGATTGGCCCGCATGTCGGTGCTGCCGGCCGGGCCGCTGCCGCCCAACCCGCAGGAGCTGCTGTCGCGCTCCACCTTCGCCGCGCTGGTGAAGGACCTGCAGTCGCTCTACGACGTGGTGATCATCGACACTCCGCCGGCGAACCGCTATGCCGATGCGCAGAGCATCACGTTCCGCGCCGGCGACGCGCTCGTCGTCGCACGCAAGAACCACACGACGGTGCAATCGACCTCGAAGGTGATCCGTGAGCTCGCCGCCACGGGCGCGCGCGTGGTGGGCACGGTCATCAACGAGTACTGATCCCGGGACCGCCATGTCGACGGTCCTCGAGCCGCGCAGCCTGCCGCGAACGTGGCACCGGCGCCGCGGCGCCGGCCTCGCCTTGTCCATCGCGGCGGCGCTCCTGTTCGTGCCGACGTACGTCGCGCTCGCGCACGGCGCCTGGCACGACGAGGAGTACGCGCACGGCCCGATCGTGCTCGCCGTGTGCGCGCTGCTCGCGTGGCGCCGGCGTGACGCGCTCGAGGAAGGCGGCCGGCCCGCGCCGATCGCCGGCGTGCTCGCGCTCGCGTTCGGCCTCGTCGCGTACGTCGTCGGACGCTCGCAGGGGCTCATCGCGCTCGAGGTCGGCGCCGAGCTGCCGGTCCTCGCGGGCGTGCTCCTGCTGGTCGGCGGATACGCGCTCGTGCGGCGCTTCGCGGTGCCGCTCGTGCTGCTCGCGTTCGTCGTGCCGCTGCCCGGCTTCATCCTCGATACGCTCACCGCGCCTTTGAAGGCCGGCGTGTCCGCGGCGGTCGCAGGGCTGCTGCACGCGCTCGGCTTCCCGGTCGTGCGCGAGGGCGTCGTGCTCGACGTGGGCGGCCATCCGATGCTCGTCGCCGATGCGTGCTCGGGACTGAACTCGCTCTACGGCCTGCTCGCGCTCGCGCTCGTGTACGCGCAGCTCACGCCGCCCGCGCGCCGCTCGCGCGTGGCGCTGCTCGCCCTCGCCGCCGTGCCGATCGCGGTGGCGGCCAACATCGTGCGCGTGCTCTTCCTCGTCGTGGTCACCTATCGCTTCGGCGAGGCGGCGGGGCAGGGGCCGCTGCACACGGCCGCCGGCGTGATCGTCTTCGTGGTCGCGCTCCTGCTGCTCGTCGGCCTCGACAAGCTCAACCCGATCGGGGACCGGCCCCTGATCTCATCTTCCGGAGCCGGGCTCGCTCCGCAGGTCGCGGCGCACGAACCGGCCGGGCGCGGACGCGTGAATCCGCACGTGCTGTGGCTCGCGGCGATCGCGATGGCGGCGAGCGCGGCCGCGGCGCCGGTGCTCAAGCCGAAGGCGGCCCCGGCGGCGCTCGATCTCGAGCGCATGGTGCCGCGCGCGTTCGCCGGCTGGCGCGTCGATCCCGCGAGCATGCCGTTGCCCCCGGCTCCCGACGTGCGCGCCAAGCTCGATCGCATCTACCAGCAGGTCGTGAGCCGCACATACGTCGACGCGCAGGGCCACGCGATGATGCTCACCGTCGCCTACGGCGGCGACCAGAGCGACGCGCTCAAGGTCCATCGCCAGGAAGCGTGCTACGCCGCGCAGGGCTTCGACGTGCGCGACGTTCGATCGGCAACGCTGCCGGCCGCGGGTCGCGCGATCCCGGTGACGCGCATGCTCGCCGTGCGCGGCGCGCGCTCGGAGCCCGTGACCTACTGGTTCACCATGGGCGACCGCGTCGTGCTCGGGCGCCTCGACCGCCTCGAGGCGCAGCTCGCCGCGGGATTCCATGGCCGCATTCCCGACGGGCTCCTCGTGCGCGTCTCGAGCCTGTCGACCGACGAAGCGAGCGCGTTCGCCGCGCACGCCGCGTTCGTGGCGGCGCTCCTCGGCACGCTTTCCCCGCAGGACGCCGACCGCCTCGCCGGCGCGAAGGAGCGCTAGGCGATGTCGACGCTCTCTTCCTCGATCGGTTTCCGCACGGACCCCGAGAGCCGGCTGGGACGGGCGATGGTGGCGCTCGGCCCGAACGGCGTGCGCGTCGCGGTCGTGGCGCTCCTCGCGGCGTTCGGCGCGCTGTGGGGTGCGGCGGTCGCGGTCGCGGGCACGGCCGCGGCGCTGATCTGCGTCTCGCTGGTCGCGTGCGTCTTCTGCCTGCGCGACTTCCGCTTCGGCGTGGTGGTGCTGATCCTCATCATGCCGATCTCGTCCTCGGCGATCTTCCCGCACGAGATGTTCGGCGTGTCGGGGCTGAACCCGCTCAACCTGCTGCTCATGGCCACGCTCGGCTCCTACCTGATGGGCCACATCGGCCACGGGGCGCTGAAGGGCCTCACGCCGCGCCCGCTGCTCTTCCTCTACCTCGTGCCGATCTTCTTCGGCGCTTTCCTCGGCATGGGGCACGTGGCCGAGATCCCGCCCATCTTCAAGGAGATGAACTGGGTCGATTACAACAACGCCACCGGTTACTGGCGCGACCTCGTGGTGAAGCCGCTCTTCCTCGTGCTCTATGCGCTGCTCGTGGGCGCGGGCGTGATCCGCAGCAAGGCGCCCGAGCGGTTCCTGAACGCGATGGTGATCTCGATGTGGGTGATGGGGCTGCTCGTCATCTTCTACACCGCGACGGCGCACGTCTCGCTCTCGCAGCTCGCCGGGGTGTACGAGCGCTCGTTCTTCTCCCCGCTCGGCATGCACGCGAACGACCTCGGCCGCCTCTACGCCACCGCGTACGCGCTGCTGCTCTTCACCTGGGACCGCACCCCGCGCCCGGCGTTGAAGACGCTGCTCATGATGTCCATGGGCGTCGTGGCGATCGCGCTGCTGCTCACGTTCTCGCGCGGGGCGTTCTTCGGCTTCGCGCTGGTGAACGTGATCTACCTCTTCTCGCGCAGGAAGCTCAAGACGATCGTGCTCGCTCTCATGGTGATCCCGGTCGGGCTCTACTTCGCCCCCGGCGCGTTCTGGGACCGCATCACGATGGGCGCGGGGCAGGGCATGGACGCCGTGAGCGCCGGACGCACCGGCGAGATCTGGCTGCCCCTCGTGCCCGACCTGATGTCGAGCCCGGTGTGGGGCCATGGCCTGCAGTCGATCCTCTGGTCGCGCGCCATGATCAGCGGCCGCATCCTCGAGGTCACGCACCCGCACAGCGCGTTCATCCAGGCGGTGCTCGATACCGGCGTGATCGGCCTGGTCCTGCTGCTCGCGTTCTGGCTCGGCCACGTGTGGAAGAACTTCCGGCGCCTGGCGCGCGATCCCGCGCTCACGCCGGAGATGGGCGGGTTCTTCGAGGGCGCGGCCGCGGGCCTTCTCGCGGTCACCGTCGCGAACGTGGCCGGGAGCAGCTTCTTCCCGGTGCCCGAGCAGAGCTTCCTCTGGCTCGCCGTCGGAATGATGTACGGAATGCGGCTGCGCCTGCGCGCGGCCCAGGGGTGACGACATGTGCGGAATCACGGGTTACTGGGTGCGGCGCGGCGATCCTTCGCCGTGGCTCGCGGATCTCGCGGCCTCCGTCGCGGCGCTCAAGCAGCGCGGGCCCGACGACAGCGGCGTGTGGGTGCGGCCGGGCGGTCGCGTGGCCCTCGGGCATACGCGGCTTTCGATCCTCGACCTGTCGCCGCTCGGCCACCAGCCGATGCGCTCGCGCGACGGGGCGCTCACCATGGTGTTCAACGGCGAGGTCTACAACTTCGCGCAGGTGCGCGCCGAGCTCGAGGCGCTCGGCCACCGCTTCCGCTCGAGCGGCGACTCCGAGGTCGTGCTCGCGGCGATCGAGCAGTGGGGCATGGCCGCCGTCGACCGCTTCGTCGGCATGTTCGCCCTCGCGATCTGGAACGAGCGCGAGCGCCGCATGCTGCTGCTGCGCGACCGCATGGGCGTGAAGCCGCTCTACTACGCGTGGGACGGCAAGGTGCTGTGGTTCGGCTCGGAGCTCAAGGCCCTGCGCGCTTTCGCCGCGTGGCCGGCCGCGATCGATCGCGACGCCGTCGGCGAATACCTGCAGTTCGGCTACGTCTCCGCGCCGCGCTCGATCTACGCCGGCGTCTCCAAGCTCATGCCGGGACACTGGCTCGAGCTCGGTGAAGTGGGCGAGCCGGTCGCGCACCGCTACTGGTCGGCGCTCACCGCGCCCCGACGCCTCGAGGGCGACGAGCAAGACCTCGAGCGCCGCCTCGAGGCGCTGCTGGTCGAGGCGTTCCGCTACCGCATGGTCTCCGACGTGCCGGTCGGCGTGTTCCTCTCCGGCGGCATCGACTCCTCCCTCGTGACGGCGCTGCTCGCGCGTTACGGCGGCGGGGAGCTGCGCACCTTCACCATCGGCTTCGACGACGCGCGCTTCGACGAGTCGGTGCACGCCAAGCGCGTGGCCGCGCACCTCGGCACGCGCCACACCGAGCGCATCGTGACCGCCTCCGACATGAAGCACGTGCTCGCCGAGTGGGCCGAGCTCTTCGACGAGCCTTTCGGCGACACCTCGGGCGTGCCCACCTATCTCGTCGCGAAGATGGCGCGCGAGCACGTGAAGGTCGCGCTCTCGGCCGATGGCGGCGACGAGCTCTTCAACGGGTACAGCCACTACACGATCCTCATGGAGCGAGAGCAGTCGCTGGCGACGTGGCCGCGGCCCGCGCGCTCCATCTTCTCGAAGTCGCTCCGGGCCTTCGCCCCCGGCTCTCTCGCCGGGATCGTCGGGAGCCTGCCGCTGCCGGCCAGGTACCGGCACGCCGCGCGCCGCAATTTCGCGGAGCGGCTGGAGAAGCTGCGCGTCATGATGCCGACGCTCGACCGCACGCGGCTCTACGACCTCGCGATGTCGTCGTGGACGCCGTGGGAGATCGAGGCGCTCGTGGGCGAATACAAGCTCCGCCAGACGCGCGCGCCGCACGCCGAGTTCTTCGCCGACCAGATGTCGCACACCGACGTGCAGCATTACCTGCCCGACGACATCCTGGTGAAGGTGGACCGCACCACGATGGCGTGCGGCCTCGAAGGCCGTGATCCGCTCCTCGACCATCGCCTGGTCGAGTTCGCGCTGAAGCTGCCGCTGCCGCTGCGCCGCGGGCCATTGGGCCCGAAGCACCTCATGCGCAAGATCCTCTACAAGTACGTTCC
>CAYOGL010000070.1:0-8322 GCA_964403515.1 uncultured Burkholderiales bacterium
GACTTTTAATCCGTTGGTCACTGGTTCGAATCCAGTACGCCCTACCAGGAAACGAAGGGCCGGTGGTCTTACCGCCGGCCCTTTTTTTTGCCTTTTCCGCTTCGAGCCGTGTCGTTGCCGCGTCTTGCGTCGGCCGCGCGAAGCGATCGGTGGTCGCGGAACGCGCGTGCGGCGCGCGTAGTCTATCGATCATGAACCCGATGCGCTTCGCGATCGCGGCCCTTGTCCTCGGAGGATGCGCCGCGTATTCCGGCTATGGATTGAGGCCCGGCGCTTCCACGCAGTCGCAGATCGTGCAGACCATGGGCCGGCCGGCGTTGCAGTTGCCGGAGGCGGGTGGCGGGCGCGAGCTGTTCTATCCCCGCGGCCCGCTCGGCACGCAGACCTTCGTCGCGCACGTGGGGCCCGACGGCGTGCTCCGTGCGATGGATCAGGTGCTCGACGACGACCACTTCCGTTCGATCCAGGAGGGCATGACGCGCGACCAGGTCCTGGCGATGATCGGCCCGCCCGCGGAGACCATGCGCTTCCAATGGGGCAATTACGCGTGGACCTACCGCTTCGTCGACACGTGGGGTTACACGTCGGATTTCTCGGTGACGTTCAACGCGCAGGGCATCGTCGTGAGCAAGATCGCCATCCGCGTGGACCCGGTGCACGACCTTCGCTAGCGGGGTCAGCGGCCATGGCGTCGCTCGAGGCGAAGGATGCGGAACGGATAGGCGTGGCGATCGTCCGCGGCGTGGTGGGAGACCTCGATCTCGAGCCACTCGCGCCGGTCGAAAGCCGGGAAATACGTGTCGCCCTCGACTTCGGCATCGACCTCGGTGAGGTGGATGATGTCCGCGATCGGCAGCGACTCCTCGAACACGCGCGCGCCGCCGATCACGCACACTTCCTGCGCCTCGCCCGCGGCGAGCCAGGCGGCCGGCAGCGAATGCACGACGGTGCAGCCCGGCGCGCGGTACGACGTGTCGTGCGTGACGACGATGTTGTGCCGGCCGGGCAACGGTCGCGCGATCGATTCGTAGGTGCGCCGCCCCATGACGATCGGATGGCCCATCGTGACCTGCTTGAAATACGCGAGGTCGGCCGGCAGGCGCCACGGCAGCTGGTTGTCGCGGCCGATCACGCGGTTGCGGTCCATCGCGACGACCAGGCTTCGCCGCATGGCGCTCACACCGCGATCGGCGCGCGGATCGCCGGGTACGGGTCGTAGCCTTCGAGCGTGAAGTCCTCGTAGCGGAATTCGAAGAGGTCCTTCACCGCCGGATTGAGCTTCATCACGGGCAGCGCGCGCGGCGTGCGCGCGAGCTGCTCGTCGGCCTGCTCGAGGTGATTGAGGTAGAGGTGCGCGTCACCCAGCGTATGCACGAACTCGCCGGGCTTGAGCCCCGAGACCTGCGCGACCATGAGGGTGAGCAACGCGTAGGAAGCGATGTTGAACGGCACGCCGAGGAACATGTCGGCGCTGCGCTGGTAGAGCTGGCACGACAGGCGTCCGTCGGCCACGTAGAACTGGAAGAGGGCGTGGCAAGGCGCGAGCGCCATGCGCGGGATGTCGGCAACGTTCCACGCGGACACCACGTGCCGGCGCGAATCGGGGTTGCTGCGCAGCTGTGCGAGCACCTCCGAGATCTGGTCGATGTGGCGGCCGTCCGGCGCCGGCCACGAGCGCCACTGGCAGCCGTAGATCGGGCCCAGCTCGCCGCGCGCATCGGCCCATTCGTCCCAGATCGTGACGCCGTGCTCGCGCAGGTACGCGACGTTCGTGCTGCCCTGCAGGAACCACAGCAGCTCGTGGATCACGCTCTTCATGTGGATCTTCTTCGTGGTCACGAGGGGAAAGCGCTCCGCGAGGTCGAAGCGCATCTGCGCCCCGAAGATCGAGAGCGTTCCGGTGCCGGTGCGGTCACCCTTGCGCGCGCCATGCGTGCGCACCTGCCGCAGCAGGTCGAGGTAGGTCTTCATGGAATGGCTTCGATTCTATCCCAATGAAAAAGGGGCCCGAAGGCCCCTTTTCCGTGCTGCTTGCGACGGGGAATCAGCGGAACTGGTAGCGGATCTGCCCGTACAGGAAGCGCGCACGCGCATCGTAGTAGGACGGATCGTAGCCCACCTGGAACGTGTTCTGCTGGTTCGTCTTCGGCGGGTTGGTGTCGAGGACGTTCTTCACGCCGAGCGTGAACACCCAGTTCTTCAACCCGCTGTACGAGCCCTGCACGTCGTACAGGCTCATGGATCCGACCGTGCGCAGGTTGCCATCGAGGTCGGTCTGCCAGTCCGTGTACGAGGTTTGGAAGGTCTGCGCGACCGTGGCCGACCACGGACCCTGATCCCACGTGAAGGCGGCGTAGTGCTTCCAGCGCGGGATCACGCCGACCACGTTCGACCCGAACGCGGTACCGACGAACCCGCTGTACGTCTTGTCCAGGTTCTGGAAGTCGTAGCGGGTGTAATACGTGCCGTTGATGTCGAAGCGCAGCCGTCCCCAGCTCGCCTGCGGCCACTTGTAGTGCCCCTCGACGTCGATCCCCTCGATGTGCGTGGAGCCGAGGTTGATGTACGTCTGGTCGATCGAGATGATGCGACCCGGCAGATTCGGGAAGGCCGCATCCGGCGGCGCGCGGCGCACGAGGGCCCCGTACGTGTTGAGGTCACCGAGGATCGTCTCGACCGGGATGCCGTTCGTGATGCCGTTGTTCAGGCGGATCTTGAAGTAGTCCGCCGACACCGACAGCGCGTTCGTCGGCTCGATCACCGTGCCGAGGGTGAACTGCTCGGATTTCTCCGGCTGCAGGTTCTTGTTGCCGCCGAACACGATGCCGAACTGCGTCTGGCAGTCGAACCCGGTGTCATGCGTCACCGGGCAGCGGATCGGGTCGGTCAGGCCCGTGGCCGACACGCCCGAGATGTCCGGCGTGTTCAACTGGTACAGCGACGGGGCGAGGAAGCCCTTGCCGTACGACGAGCGGAACAGCATCTCGCGGTTCGGCTGGAAGCGCAGGCTCACCTTCGGGTTGTTGGTACGGCCGAAGTCGCTGTAGTCGTCCGTGCGGATCGCGCCGTCGAGCTCGAGGGTGCGGTGCAGCGGCACGTTCACCTCGGCGAAGGCCGCCTTCACGTCGCGGTCGCCGTGGACCGGGCGGGCATTACCGCCGTATCCACTGATGTCGCCCTGGATGTACGCGTCGGCGGGCGTCTCGTCGAGCTTCTCCTTGCGGAAGTCCACACCCACCGCGCCCGCGATCGTGCCGGTCGGGATGTTGAACAGGTCGCCCGAGAGCTTGCCGTTGATCATCGCCGTCGAGGCCTTGCCGCTGAAGACCGTGCCGCGGAAGTTCGTCGCCTGCAACTGGTTGACGATATCAGGCGTATTGGGCCCGAACAGGTTCACCGTGCCGCCGTTCAGCAACGGGAGCAGGCGCGAGTAGAGCGGGAAGCCTCCGTTCGAGATCTCGTCCGTCTTGCCCTGCGCGTACGAGTACGACACATCGGCATCCCAGCGCGACGCGATGGTGCCCTTGATACCGCCCACCACCTGGTAGCCCGTGTTCTTGTCGGTCGTGTCACGCAGGCCGTTCTCGAACGCGCGATAGCGCACCGTCAGCGGTTTTCCGTCGACGCCGGCGGCCGCGGCGAGCGCATGCGGATAGAACGGGCTGGTCGGCTGGACCGTCACGGTCGCGGGGATGTCTCCGTTCGGGCCGTACGAGAACACGTTCGAGATCGGCACCGGCTGGATGATGAACTCGTCCTTGTCCTGGCCGTAGAGCCCGTGCGCGTAGAGCTGCCATGCCGGCGTGAGCTGGAACTTGCCCTGCAGGAAGAAGTTCGAGAGCTTGTTGTCCGGAAGCGACTCGACTCCGTTCATCTTGGCAGGGTCGAAGTAGCAGCCGTTGCCGAGCAGCGGCACTCGCACGTTGAAGTTGTACGGGCCGCAAGTCGTCGGTGTGCTGCCCGGAATGCCGATATGACCCGTCCGGATGTTGGCCGGCCATGTGTTGCTCGAGCCCGCGAAGCCGCCGAGCTGGAGGAACTCGTTGGTCGAATCGCTCGAGAAGTTGCGCTGGTTCTGGTAGAGCGGCTTCTGGTGGTCGTACGACGCGTTGAAGAACACGTTGTAGCGGTTCTTGTCCAGGTCGCCGAAGCCCAGCGAAGCCACGTACTTCTCTTCCGCGCCGCCGCCGCTGCGGGTGGGCGCGCCGTAGTAGACGCTCGCCTCGCCGCCCTTGTAGTCGGAGCGCATGATGAAGTTGATCACGCCCGCGATCGCGTCGGAGCCGTACACCGCCGAGGCGCCGTCCTTGAGGATCTCGACACGCTCGATGGCGTTGAACGGGATGATCGCGAGGTTCACGCCCTGCACGCCCTGCGTCTCGCCCGCGAAGCCGTTCACGCGCTTGCCGTTGATGAGCACGAGGGTGTGGCCACCCTGCAAGCCACGCAGCGAGGCGGTTTGCGCCGAGAACGTCGTCGCGCCGATCACGCTCGTGAGCGACACGTTGCCGAGGCTGTTGTTGGCGGAGATGAGGTTCAGCAGCTCCATCGGCGTGGTGGCGCCGGTCTTCTGGATTTCCTCGCGCGACAGCACCGTCACCGGCAGCGCGGATTCCCCCTCGACGCGCTTGATGCTGGTGCCCGTGACCTCGATGCGTTCTTTCGTCTGTGCTGTCGACTGGTCCGTCTGGGCGTAGACAGGCGCCGAGACGGCCGTCGCCGCAATGCCGACGCCCAGCACCTGAGCCAGGGCGAGCGAGAGCTTGGTCATTCTAGGATTCATTATTGAAACCCCCAGTGGTTGATGAATTTTTCTGAAGCAGGGACTTCGGAAGGGAGTAAGCCTTGGTTTTCTAGTCCTTTTAGCCCGTTGACACGGATCGGATGATAGCGACAGTCGTGACGATTCTCCAAGCCGAAATTCGCGACTGTGGCGTTTTTGCAACACGAAGACGACGGCTGGCCGAAAGCCGTTCCGGAACCCGCGGCGGAACCGGTCGGCCGCGCCCAACCCGGCGTCGCAAAAGGTTTTTTCCTCCGGCCACGGGTGCTTGTGCTACAATTTCGGGGTTTCGATGGGGAGATGGGCCTTGCGCCCATTTTTTGTTTGTGAAGCCGATTCCGGGGCGTGAGGAGTGGCTGCGCGCGACGCTCGAGGGCCTCGGCTACGAGCTGGTCGACGTCGAATCGTCGCGCTCGGGGTTGCTGCGGGTCTTCATCGATTCGCCGCAGGGCATCACGGTCGAGGATTGCGCGCGCGTGAGCAACCACCTCACCCGGGCCTTCGCGGTGGAGGGGGTGGATTACGAACGCCTGGAGGTATCGTCGCCGGGCCTCGATCGGCCGCTCAAGCGCCTCGAGGACTATGCCCGGTTCGCGGGACGCGAGGCGAGCGTCCGGCTGAAGCTTCCGCGGGAAGGGCGCCGGCGTTTCGAGGGGCGAGTGCTCGGCGTCGAGGCGGGCGGCGTCGTGCTGGAAGTCGAGGGCAAGCGGCACCATATTGCATTCGAGGACATTGACCGCGCCCGGCTCGTGCCGGACGTGTGAGGGGCTTGGAGGCCGAGGTTCATGAGTCGGGATATCCTGTTGTTGGTCGACGCGCTGGCGCGCGAGAAGAACGTCGCGAAGGACACCGTGTTCCTCGCGCTCGAGATGGCGTTGGCCTCGGCGACCAAGAAGCGCTTCAAGGACGAGGTGGACGTGCGCGTGGAGATCGACCGGGAGTCCGGCGACTATCGGGCGTTCCGCCGCTGGACCGTCGTACCGGACGAGGAGCACGAGGAGCCGTCGCACCAGATCGCCATCACCGACGCCGTCGAGGAGAACCCCGAGGCCCAGCTGGGTGATGTCATCGAGGAGCCGCTCGAGCCCGAGACGTTCGGCCGCATCGGCGCACAGGCGGCGAAGCAGGTCATCCTGCAGAAGATCCGCGACGCCGAGCGTGAGCAGATCCTGAACGACTTCCTCGAGCGCGGCGAATCGCTCGTCACGGGCACGGTCAAGCGCGCCGAACGCGGCAACCTGATCGTGGAATCGGGCCGCGTCGAGGCGCTGCTGCCGCGCGACCAGCTGATCCCTAAGGAGAACCTTCGGGTCGGCGACCGCGTGCGCGCCTACATCGCGAAGATCGACCGCGCAGCGCGCGGGCCGCAGCTGATCCTCTCGCGCATCGCGCCCGAGTTCCTCGTGAAGCTCTTCGAGCTCGAGGTGCCCGAGATCGAGGAGGGCCTGCTCGAGATCCGCGCCGCCGCCCGCGATCCCGGCCTGCGCGCGAAGATCGCGGTGAAATCGAACGACCCGCGCATCGACCCGGTCGGCACGTGTGTCGGCATGCGCGGCTCGCGCGTGCAGGCGGTGACCCAGGAGCTCGCCGGCGAGCGCGTCGACATCATCCTCTGGTCGCCGGAGCCCGCGCAGTTCGTGATCAATGCGCTCGCGCCGGCGGAAGTGAGCTCGATCGTGGTCGACGAGGAGCGCCACGCGATGGACGTGGTGGTCGAGGAAGAGCAGCTCGCGCTCGCCATCGGCAAGGGCGGCCAGAACGTGCGCCTCGCTTCGGAGCTCACGGGCTGGCAGCTCAATATCATGACGGTGCAGGAGCGCGAGCAGAAGAGCGAGCAGGAAACCTCGACGCTGCGCCAGCTCTTCATGGAGAAGCTCGACGTCGACGAGGAAGTCGCGGAGATCCTGGTTTCCGAGGGCTTCACCTCGCTCGACGAGGTGGCCTACGTGCCGATCAACGAGATGCTCGAGATCGAGGCCTTCGACGAGGAGACCGTGAACGAGCTGCGCCGGCGCGCGCGCAACGCGCTGCTCACGGAGGCGATCAAGAGCGAGGAGACGGTCGAGCATGCCGCCGAGGACCTGCTCGGCATGGAAGGCATGGACAACCAGACCGCGCGCGTGCTCGCCTCGAAGGGCATCACGACGATGGATGCGCTCGCGGATCTCGCCACCGACGAGCTCACCGAGATGACCGGCATGGACGCCGAGCGCGCGAACAAGCTCATCATGAAGGCTCGGGAACCGTGGTTCAAGGAATCGGCGCAGGCCTGAGGCCGCGCCCGTAGGAGAATATTCAGCACATGGCCAAATCGAACGTCACCCAATTCGCCGAGGAGCTCAAGCTCCCGGTCTCCCTGCTGCTCGAGCAGCTCGGCGCCGCCGGAGTGCGGAAGAAGGCGGGGGATGACGCCATCACCGAGGAGGACAAGACGCGCCTCCTCGACTACTTGCGCGAGGTGCACGGCAACAAGGAAGAGAAGCGCAAGATCACGCTCACCCGCAAGCAGACCACCGAGATCAAGAAGCCCGACGCGACCGGCAAGGCGCGCACGATCCAGGTCGAGGTGCGCAAGAAGCGCACGTTCGTGAAGGTCGAGAAGCCCGAGGCCGCGCCCGAGCCGGTGAAGGCCGCCGCGCCCGCCGCGCCCATCATCGACGAGAGCGAGGCGCGCAAGCGCGAGCAGGAGGCGCGCCGGCAGGCGGAGCTCACCGCGCGCCAGGCCGCCGAGGCGGAAACGAAGAAGCGCGCCGCGAAGAGGAAGGAAGAAGAGGCTGCAGCCGCGGCCGAGGCGTCGACACCGGCTGCGGAAGCGGTCGCGCCGGCCGCGCCCGCGGAGGGCGAGGCCACGAAGAAGAAGCGCGTCGTGCGCAAGAAGGACGAGGAGCCCGCGACCGAGGCGCAAGCCCCGGTGCTGGTCGAGGTGAAGCCGGAGGCCGCGAAGCCGGAAGCGAAGGCTCCCGCCGCGGGTGCGACGGCGCCCGCCGGCGAGGGCACGCTGCACCGACCCGCGGCGAAGCCCGGCGAGAAGGAAGCGAAGAAGAAGCCCGCGAAGGCGCCCGCGCGTCCCGGCTCCTGGGCCGACGAGCAGGCGCGCCGCCGCGGCCTCAAGACCCGCGGCGATACCTCCGGGGGCCGCGACGGCTGGCGCTCGCGCGCCGGCTCCGCGCGCCATCGCGACGAGGAGGGCGCGTCCGCGTTCGCGGCGCCCTCCGAGCCGAAGGTGATCGAGGTGCTCGTCCCCGAGACGATCACCGTGGGTGACCTCGCGCACAAGATGTCGGTGAAGGCGGCGGAGGTCATCAAGACCATGATGAAGATGGGCTCGATGGTCACCATCAACCAGGTGCTCGACCAGGACACCGCGATGATCGTGGTCCAGGAAATGGGCCACGTCGCCAAGCCCGCGAAGCTCGACGACCCCGAGGCGTTCCTCACCGAAGCCCCGGCCGAGGACGCGCATGTCGAGACGCGTCCGCCGGTGGTGACGGTGATGGGCCACGTCGACCACGGCAAGACGTCGATCCTGGACGCGATCC
>CAYOGL010000070.1:8332-12909 GCA_964403515.1 uncultured Burkholderiales bacterium
CGGCGGCATCACCCAGCACATCGGCGCCTACCATGTGCAGACGCCGAAGGGCGTGATCACGTTCCTCGATACGCCCGGCCACGAGGCGTTCACGGCCATGCGCGCGCGCGGCAGCCAGATCACGGACATCGTCGTGCTGGTGGTGGCCGCCGACGACGGCGTCATGCCGCAGACCATCGAGGCGATCAACCACGCGAAGGCGGCGAAGGTGCCGATCGTGGTGGCGGTGAACAAGATCGACAAGCCGGAAGCCAATCCGCAACGCGTGAAGCAGGAGCTGCTCGCGCACGAGATCGTCCCCGAGGAGTTCGGCGGCGAAGTGCAGTTCGTCGAGGTATCCGCGAAGACCGGGCAGGGTCTCGACAAGCTGCTCGAATCGATCCAGCTGCAGGCCGAGGTGCTCGAGCTCAAGGCCCCCGTGCACGCGGCGGCCAAGGGCGTCGTGATCGAGGCACGGCTCGACAAGGGCCGCGGCCCGGTCGCCACCGTGCTCGTGAAGTCGGGCACGCTCAAGAAGGGCGACGTGGTGCTCGCCGGCGCGGTCTACGGACGCGTGCGCGCGATGACCGACGAGAACGGCAAGGCGGAGAACGACGCCGGTCCGTCGATTCCCGTGGAGATCCAGGGCCTTTCGGACGTGCCGCGCGCGGGCGACGACGTCGTCTCGCTCGCCGACGAGAAGAAGGCGCGCGAGATCGCGCTCTTCCGCCAGGGCAAGTTCCGCGACGTGAAGCTCGCCAAGCAGCAGGCCGCGAAGCTCGAGAACGTGTTCGACCAGCTGCAGGAGGGCGCGAAGTCGCTCGCCCTCATCATCAAGGCGGACGTGCAGGGCTCGTACGAGGGGCTCGCGCACGCGCTCACGAAGCTCTCGACGGACGAGGTGAAGGTGAACATCGTCCACACGGGCGTGGGCGGCATCACCGAATCGGACATCAACCTCGCGCTGGCATCGAAGGCCGTGGTGATCGGCTTCAACGCGCGGGCCGATGCGGCCGCGCGCAAGCTCGCCGAGCATTCCGGCGTCGACATCCGCTACTACAACATCATCTACGACGCGGTCGACGACGTGAAGGCGGCGATCAACGGCATGCTCACCCCGGAGCGCAAGGAAACGGTGCTCGGCACGGTCGAGGTGCGCAACGTGTTCAAGATCTCGAAGGTCGGCACCGTGGCCGGTTGCATGGTGACCGAGGGCCTCGTCCGCCGCGGCTCGCAGGTACGCGTCGTTCGCGGCGGTGTCGTGGTCCACACCGGCGAGCTCGATTCGCTCAAGCGCTTCAAGGAAGACGTGCGCGAGGTCAAGGCCGGTTTCGAATGCGGCCTCTCCCTCAAGAACTACAACGACGTCCAGGTCGGCGACCAGCTCGAGGTTTTCGAGGTGGTCGAGGTCGCGCGCACCATCGCGTAAGGGCGGGCCGTGGCCAACACGCGGCTCGCACGCATCGCCGACCAGATCCAGCGCGAGCTCGCGGACCTGATCCGCCTCGAGGTGCGCGACCCGCGGGTCGGCATGGTCACCCTCACCGGCGTGGAGCTCTCGCGCGACCAGTCGCACGCGAAGGTCTTCTTCACGGTCTTCGGCGCGCCCTCGGATGCGCAACAGGCACGTGAGGGATTGCAGCGTGCGGCCGGGTTCCTGCGCTCGAGCCTCGCGCACCGGCTCACCACGCGCACCGTGCCCGAGCTCACCTTCGCCTACGACGAATCGGTGGAGCGCGGCGTGCGCCTGTCGCGCCTCATCGACGAGGCGGTGAAGCCGGCACCCGCGCCGAAGCGCGAGCGGCGCCCGCGCGGCCGTTCGAGCCGCTGAGCCAGGCCGATGAGCGCCGCCACGCCCGAGTGCCAAGGCGTTCTCCTCCTCGACAAGCCGCCGGGTTACAGCTCCAGCCGTGCGCTCGCCCGCGCGCGGCGTTTCCTCGGCGCGTCCAAGGCGGGCCACACCGGCACCCTCGATCCGTTCGCGACCGGCCTGCTTCCGCTCGTGTTCGGCGAGGCCACCAAGTTCTCGCGTTTCCTCCTCGATTCGCGCAAGGCCTACGAGGCGACGCTCGCCCTCGGCGTGGAGACCACGACCGGCGATCCCGAGGGCGAGGTGGTCGCACGCCGCGACCCTTCGCCTTTCCTGCATCGCCTCGACGAGGTGCTCGCGGCATTCGTGGGCACCCACGACCAGATGCCGCCCATGCATTCGGCGGTGCGCATCCAGGGCCGCAGGCTCTACGAGTACGCGCGGGCGGGCGAGGAGATCGCGCGCGAGACGCGACGCGTGCAGATCGAGTACATCCGGCGCATCTCGCTCGGCGAGGGCGCGCTGCGCATCGCGGTGGCGTGCTCGAAAGGCACGTACATCCGCGCGCTCGCCACGGACATCGGCCAGGCGCTAGGCTGCGGCGCCTCGCTGGTGGGGCTGCGGCGCACCGAGGTCGGGCCCTTCCGTTTGGAGGATGCGATCGCGCTGCAGGCGGTCGAAGCCGATCCGCGAGCGGCGAGGACGCGCCTGCTGCCGATCGACGTGCTGGTGGCCGGCCTGCCGCGGGTCGAGCCGCCCGCCGAGCAGGCCGCCCGCTTCGCCCAGGGCCAGCCGATCCCGTTCCCGGACGTCCCCGGCGCCGTCGAGCTCGGCGTGTTCGCCCCCGGCGGGCGGTTCCTCGGCGTGGGTCTCGCCCACGGCGACGGGCGGATCGCGCCCCTGCGCCTCATGTCGGGGGCATCGCAGGCCGAAATGGCCTGATTTTTCTTGAGAATGTGCCGGGTTTCGCGCTAAAATAGCCAGTTCATTCAAGACGACACGAATCAAGAGTCCACGGAGATTTTTCCCATGTCCGTAACCACCGCAGACAAGGCGCGCATAGTCGGCGACTACCAGCGCGCGAAGGGCGACACGGGCTCGCCCGAGGTGCAGGTCGCGCTCCTCACCGAGCGCATCAACATGCTGACCGAACACTTCAAGTCGCACGTCAAGGATTTCCATTCGCGCCGCGGCCTGCTCAAGCTGGTGAGCCAGCGCCGCAGCCTGCTCGACTACCTCAAGCGCAGCAACGTCGAGGCCTATCGCTCGCTCATCGAGCGCCTCGGCCTGCGCAAGTAAGGGAACGCCGCCCCGACCGCCTGCCCCGCGACGCTTGTTCAAGCGCGCGGGGTTTGCGCTTTCTGGCGGGCCCTCCACCCGGGCGTGAAGCGGGCCGCGAGCCGCCCCTTCCCGCTCCCAGATGAACAGGACACCATCGTGAAATCGATCAAGAAAACCTTTTCCTTCGGGCGCCACCAGGTGACGCTCGAGACGGGCGAGATCGCGCGCCAGGCCGACGGCGCCGTGCTCGTCACCATGGACGACACCGTCGTCCTCGTCTCCTGCGTCGGTCGCAAGGACGTGAAGCCGGGCCAGGACTTCTTCCCGCTCACCGTCGACTACCAGGAGAAGACCTATGCCGCGGGCCGCATCCCCGGCGGCTTCTTCAAGCGCGAAGGCCGTCCGTCCGAGAAGGAGATCCTCACCTCGCGCCTCATCGACCGGCCGCTGCGCCCGCTCTTCCCCGACGGCTTCTACAACGAGGTGCAGGTGATTGCCACGGTGCTCTCGATCAATCCCGAGGTCGACTCCGACATCCCGGCGATGATCGGGGCGTCGGCCGCGGTCACGCTCTCCGGCATCCCGTTCGAGGGACCGATCGGCGCGTGCCGCGTCGGCTACCTCGACGGCGAGTACGTGCTCAACCCGACCAAGACCGAGCTCGAGACGTCGAAGCTCAACCTCGTCGTCGCCGGCACGGAGCAGGCGGTGCTGATGGTCGAGTCGGAGGCCCACGAGCTCTCCGAGGAAGTCATGCTCGGCGCGGTCGTGTACGGCCACGAGCAGATGCAGGCCGCGATCAACGCGATCAACGAGCTCGCGGACGAGGGCGGCAAGGATGAATGGGACTGGGAGCCGCCGCAGCCCGACACGCTGCTCATCGACAAGATCAAGGGCATCGCGGAGAACGACCTGAACGAGGCCTATCGCACCAAGTCGAAGTCGCTGCGCAGCGAGAAGCTCGACGACATCAAGAAGCGCGTGCTCGACGCCTGCGTCGCGAACGCGGAGGAGCCGGCCGACGGCAACGTCGTGCGCGGCATCCTGAAGGACATGGAAGCGAAGATCGTGCGCGGCCAGATCCTGAACGGCGAGCCGCGCATCGACGGCCGCAACACGCGCACCGTGCGCCCGATCTCGATCCGCCCGACGCTGCTTCCGCGCGTGCACGGCAGCGTTCTCTTCACCCGCGGCGAGACGCAGGCGATCGTCACGACCACCCTCGGCACCGGGCAGGACGAGCAGATCATCGACGCGCTGCAGGGCGAGTACACCGAGCGCTTCATGCTGCACTACAACTTCCCGCCGTTCTCGACCGGTGAGACCGGGCGCGTGGGCTCGCCCAAGCGGCGCGAGATCGGCCACGGCCGGCTCGCCAAGCGCGCGCTGCTCGCCGTCCTGCCCACCAAGGAAGAGTTCGGCTACACGTTGCGCGTGGTGTCCGAGATCACCGAGTCGAACGGCTCGTCGTCGATGGCCTCGGTGTGCGGCGGCTGCCTCTCGCTGA
>CAYOGL010000071.1:0-12783 GCA_964403515.1 uncultured Burkholderiales bacterium
CGTAAGCTTGGAAGGCTTCTGCTCTACCATTGAGCTACACCCGCGAAGCCCCCCGCCCAAAAAACTCTCGATCCTGTCCGGTGGCGACCTGAAGCTGGTGGAGGGGGTTGGATTCGAACCAACGTAGGCGCAAGGCCAACAGATTTACAGTCTGCCCCCTTTAACCACTCGGGCACCCCTCCGGAAAGCCTTTGATTATCCCGTATTTCGGCGGTCGCATCAAGCCGGTTCACGGGTTTTCGCCACGGGAGGCGGGGTGCCGGCACTCCGAATCGAACGGAGGACCTACCGCTTACAAGGCGGTTGCTCTACCAGCTGAGCTATGCCGGCACACGAGCGGCAAGTCAGTGCTTACTTTACGAGCTTCAGGCGCGTCTTGCCGTTCTGTGCCGGGGGCTTGGGCGGCTCGGAGTCCGTCGCCTCGGTCGCCGCCGCGGCCGCCAGCGGAGCGGCCGCCAGGGCGGCCGGCGCCTCGACGGTGAAGAAGGCGCCCTGCCCGTTCTCGCGGGCGAAGATCCCGACCACGCGGTCCACCGGGATGCTGACCTCCCGGGACACCCCGTTGAATCGTGCGGAGAATTGGATCAGCTCGTTGTTGATCGTGAGATTGCGCGTCGCGTTCAGGCTCACGTTGAGCACGATCTCTCCGTTCTTCACGTACTCCATCGGCACGCGCGTGCGGTCGTCCACACGCACGCTGAGGTAGGGCGTGTAGCCGCAGTCGGAGCACCATTCGTAGATGGCGCGGATGAAGTAGGGCTTGGTCGAGACGTCCGCCATGGCGACAAGCTTAACCGAGACCGGGCTAGCGGCGCATGGCCTTCTCGGACGCGGTCATCGAGTCGATGAAGGCCTGGCGCGAGAAGAGCCGCTCGGCGTACTTGAGCAGCGGCGCCGACTGCTTGTTCAGCTGGATCTGGTAATGGTCGAGGCGCCAGAGCAGCGGCGCGATGGCCACGTCGAGCATCGAGAACTCGTCGCCCAGCATGTACTTCTGCTTGACGAAGATGGGCGCGATCTGGATGAGGTTCTCGCGCACGTACAGGCGCGCCTTCTCCTGCGCCTTCTGGGTGCCCGACTCGAGCGTCTGCACATGGCTGAACAGCTCCTGCTCGAAGCGGAACAGGAACAGGCGCGCCCGTGCCCGCATCACCGGATCGGCCGGCATCAGCTGCGGATGCGGGAAGCGCTCGTCGATGTACTCGTTGATGATGTTCGACTCGTAGAGCACGAGGTCGCGCTCGACCAGCACCGGGGTGCGGTTGTACGGGTTCATCACCGCGAGGTCCTCGGGCTTGTTCATGAGGTCCACGTCGATGATCTCGAAGTCCATGCCCTTTTCGTAGAGCACGATCCGGCACCGGTGGCTGAAGGGATCGGTGATCCCCGAGTAGAGCGTCATCATTTTCCGTTCACCCCTTGGCGGGCGTATTCGTTCCCTGGGCGCGAGGCGCCTTTACCGCACGTCCTTCCAGAATTCCCGCTTCAGCAGGAAGGCGAGCACGAAGTAGCCGGCGAGGAAGAAGAGCGCAATGATCCCCCATTGCTTGCGGCTCGTCTGGGTCGGCTCCGACATGTACACCAGGTAGTTCACCAGGTCGCCCACATAGCGGTCGTACTCGACGGGCGTGAGCTGGCCGGGCCGCTGCATCACCAGCTTGCTGGTCTCGATCTTGTCGCCGGTGCGATCGTCGACGCGCTCGGTGACCTGCAGCGCCTGCTCCCCCTGCTTGTCCCACAGCACGTTGGGCATCGAGACGTTCGGGAACACGGTGTTGTTCCAGCCCGTCTTGGTGTGCGCATCGAGATAGAAGCTGCGCAGGTAGGTATAGAGCCAGTCCGCGCTCCTCGAGCGCGCGATCACCGACAGGTCCGGGGGCTCGACGCCGAATGCCGCCTTGGAGATCGCCGGATCCTGCACGCTCTCCATGGTGTTGCCGACCTTGTCGGTGGTGAAGAGCAGCGACTGCTTGATCTGCGCCTCGGTGAGCCCGAGGTCGGTGAGGCGCGAGTAGCGCATCAGCGATGCGGAGTGGCAATTGAGGCAATGGTTGACGAAGATCTGCGCCCCCCGCTGCAACGATGCCTTGTCGTGCAGGTTCACCGGCGCGTTGTCGAGGGCCGGCCCCTCCTCCTGCGCGAGGACGAGCGCGGGCGCGAGCAGGATGGCGGCAAGGAAGGCTTTGATCTTCACCACGTGACCCTCTTCGGCTCGGGTTTCTCCTGGTCGTGGGCGGTGTACCACGGCATCAGCACGAAGAAGGCGAAGTACAACACCGTCAGCACGCGCGCCACCCAGAGGGCGACGAAGTCGCCGCCGATGAGCGGCCACGCCCCGGGGAAGGAGCCCCACACCGCCGGCGGCTCGGTGCCGAGGTAGCCGAGGATGAGGAAGCTCACGATCATGAGGAAGAAGAACGCCTTCCACTTCGGACCGCGGTAGCGGATGGACCTCACGCGGCCGCGATCGAGCCAGGGCAGGAAGAAGAGGATCAGCACGGCCGCACCCATCACGGCCACACCCGGGAACTGCGAGTTGAACATCGGCGGCACCGCCCGCAGCATCGCGTAGAACGGCGTGAAGTACCACACGGGTGCGATGTGCGGCGGGGTCTTCAGCGGGTCGGCCGGGATGAAGTTGTTGGACTCGAGGAAGTAGCCGCCCATGTTCGGCACGAAGAACACGATCGTCGCGAACACGATCAGGAAGACCGACACGCCGAGCAGGTCCTTCACCGTGTAGTAGGGGTGGAACGGGATCGAGTCGCGCGGGTGGCCCGAGACCGGGTCGACATCGTCCTTGATCTCGATGCCGTCGGGGTTGCCGCTGCCCACCTCGTGCAGCGCCATGAGGTGCGCGGCGACCAGCCCGATGAGGACGAGCGGGATCGCGACCACGTGCAGCGCGAAAAAGCGGTTCAGCGTCGCGTCCGAGACGTTGTAGTCGCCGCGGATCCACACGGCGAGGCCCTCGCCGATGAAGGGAATCGTGCCGAAGAGGTTGATGATCACCTGCGCGCCCCAGTACGACATCTGGCCCCACGGCAGCAGGTAGCCGAAGAACGCCTCGGCCATGAGCGCGAGGTAGATGAGCCCGCCGAAGATCCAGATCAGCTCGCGCGGCTTGCGGTACGAGCCGTAGATGAGCCCGCGCGCCATGTGCAGGTAGACGACGATGAAGAACGCCGAGGCGCCGGTGGAGTGGATGTAGCGGATGAACCACCCCGCCGGCACGTCGCGCATGATGTACTCGACCGAGGCGAAGGCGTCCTGCGCACTCGGCTTGTAGTTCATCGTGAGGAAGATGCCCGAGGCGATCTGGATCACGAGGACCAGCAGCGCGAGGGAGCCGAAGTAGTACCAGAAGTTGAAGTTCTTCGGCGCGTAGTACTCGGCGACCTGGCTGCGCCACAGCGCCATCAGCGGGAAGCGCTGGTCGACCCAGGTGAGGATGCCGTTGAACGGCCCGGCGCCGGTCACCGGCAGCTTCTTTTCGGTGGCGGCCATCGCTCAGGCTCCCTTCGGGTCTTCGCCCACCACGACCACGTTGCCTTCGTAGTGGTAGGGCGGAATGAGCAGGTTGATCGGCGCGGGCGAGCCCTTGAACACCCGGCCGGCGAGGTCGAAGCGCGAGCCGTGGCAGGGACACAGGTACCCGCCGGGCCAGTCGGCTCCCATGTCCGAGGCGGCGCCGATCTCCTTCTTGAGCGTGGGCGAGCAGCCCAGGTGCGTGCACACGCCGACCGCGACGAGGTACTCCGGCTTCACCGAGCGGCCCGGCGCCTGGACGTACTTCGGCTGCTGCGGCACCTTGCAATCGGGATCGCTCAGGCGATCGGAGATCTTCGGCAGCAGGTCGAGCATGTCCTTCGTGCGCCGCAGGAGCCACACCGGCTTGCCGCGCCAGGAGATGACGACCTGCTGGCCGAGCTCGATCCTCGAGACGTCGTACTGCACCGGGGCGCCCGCGGCGAGCGCACGGGCGCTCGGGAACCAGCTGGCGAGGAACGGCGCGGCCACCCCGATGCCCGCCGCGGCGCTCGCGACGGTGGTGGCCACGACCAGGATACGGCGTCTCTTTTCGTCGACTTGGTCGGTGACGATGGCAGTCATTGCGGGAAGGAGAAACGTGCGATGCGGCGAATTCGCCATTTTAGCGGATTTGAGGCGGCCTCTTAAAGCCCGGGGCGCGCCGGCGCGTTGACCGGCCCGCGTTCGCAGCCTAGATTTGCCGGCAAGGAGGGTGTCCCGGATGAGCTTCGCAACGGAATTCCGCGAGTTCGCGGTGCGCGGCAGCGTGGTCGACCTCGCGGTCGGGGTGATCATCGGCGCCGCGTTCAACAAGATCGTCGATTCGCTCGTGAACGACCTCGTCATGCCGGTGATCGGCCGGCTCACCGGCGGGCTCGACTTCGCCAACTACTTCATCGCGCTCGCGCCGATCCCCGCCAACGTGCCCCAGACGCTGGAGGCGGTGCGCAAGGCGGGAGTGCCGGTGATCGCGTACGGCAACTTCGCGAACGTCGTGGTCAATTTCGCCATCCTGGCGCTGGTGGTGTTCCTCATGGTGAGGCAGATCAACCGCGCGCGCCGCGCCCACGAGGCGCCGCCCGCGCCTGCGGAACAGGTCGTGCTGCTGCGCGAGATCCGCGACGAGTTGCGCCGGCGCTAGCCGGCGGGCACGAACCGCTACAATCGGTCTCCACCACGCCGCGCCGTCGCCATGCGCAAGCTCTGGCTCGTCTTCGCCCAGGCGGTCACCGCCACCCTCGCCGTGATCTTCGTCGTCTCCCTCGTGAAGCCCGAGTGGATGGCGTGGCGCACGCGCGTGGTCGAGGTGCGTTCGGATACGCCGGTGGCGGCCACGGCGGTCACCTCGCTGCCCGGCCCGCGCCCGTTCTCGTTCAGCGAGGGCGCGCGCAAGGCCGTCACGTCGGTCGTCAACATCTCCGCCACGCGCCAGGTGAAGCGGCGCAACCCGCTCCTCGAGGACCCGGCCTTCCAGCGCTTCTTCGGCGAGCGCTTCAGCGTGCCGCTCGAGACGCAGCTGTCGCTGGGCTCCGGCGTCATCGTGAGCCGCGAGGGCTACATCCTCACCAACGACCACGTGGTCGAGGGGGTGAGCGACATCCAGGTGACGCTGCACGACGGGCGCACGCTGCCCGGCAAGATCGTCGGCACCGATCCCGACACCGACCTCGCCGTGGTGCGCGTGAACGCGAGCGGCCTCGTGCCGATCACGTTCGGCGAGTCGGACCAGGCGCGCGTGGGCGACATCGTGCTCGCCATCGGCGACCCGTTCAGCGTCGGGCAGACGGTGACCATGGGCATCGTGAGCGCCGTGGGCCGCGAGCTCGGTCCCGCGAACCCGTTCAACAATTTCATCCAGACGGACGCGGCGATCAACCCGGGCAACTCGGGCGGTGCCCTCGTCGACGTCTACGGCAACCTCATCGGCATCAACACGCTCATCTTCTCGCGCTCCGGCGGCTACCAGGGCATCGGCTTCGCGATCCCGGTGAACCTCGCCAAGCGCGTGATGGAGCAGATCATCGAGACCGGCGGCGTGACGCGCGGCTGGTTCGGCGTGGAGGTCGCCGACATCACGCCCGAGCTCGCGGAATCGCTCGGCCTGAAGCGCGCGCACGGCGCGATCATCGGCGCGATCGAGCGCGGCAGCCCGGCGGAGAAAGGCGGACTCAAGCTCGGCGACGTGATCGAGTCCGTGAACGGCAAGCCGGTTCCCGACGTGACCAGCGCGCTCAACTCGATCGCCGAGATGACGCCGGGCAAGTCCGTGCCGGTGAAGGTCCTGCGCGGCAGCAAGGAGCTCGAGCTCGACGTCATGGTGGGCAGGCGCAAGCCGCGCCCGCGCACCGAGGACGAATAGGCGCTACTCGCGCGTGGCCTGGGGAAGCTGCGCATCGGCCGCCTTCGGCCGGTGCCGCGCCAGCTGCCCGAAGATGATGCCCAGCTCGTAGAGCAGGCACATGGGAATGGCGAGCGAGAGCTGCGACACGACATCGGGCGGCGTGACCACGGCCGCCACGATGAAGATGCCGACGATCACGTAGCCCCGCCACTCGCGCAGCTGCTTCGGCGTGACCAGGCCGGTGATCACCAGCACGACCACCGCGACGGGCACCTCGAACGCGAGCCCGAACGCGAGGAACATGCCGAGGACGAAATTGAAGTACGCCTCGATGTCCGGCGCCACCGAAATGCTCTTCGGCGCGAAGTGCGCGATGAACGCGAACACCCGCCGGAAGACGATGAAATAGCAGAAGGCCATGCCGAGGAAGAAGAGCACCGTGCTGCTCACCACCAGCGGCAGCACGAGGCGCTTTTCGTGGGCGTACAGCCCCGGCGCGACGAATGCCCATACCTGGTAGAGGATGAACGGCAGCGCGAGCAGCAGCGCCGCCATCATGGCGATCTTCATCGGGATCAGGAACGGCGTGATCACGCCGGTCGCGATCATGCGCGAGCCCTGCGGCAGGCTCGCGATGAGCGGACGCGCCAGAACGTCGTACAGGTCGGAGCTGAAGTACAGCGCCGGAATGCACATCAGCGCGAACGCATAGATCGAGCGCATGAGCCGCATGCGCAGCTCGATCAGGTGCGAGAGGAACGTCTCCTGGACCTCGTCCGTCATGGCGGGCGGCGTCCGGCGTCAGGGCTTGCGCGGCGTCTCGCCGGGCTGCGGCGGATGCTCGATGCCGAGCTCGAGCTGCGGCGAAGGCTCCGGCTCGATGGCCGGCGGCGCCTGCGCCGCGGGCGTCGACTGCGCCGAAGCGGTCGAGGCGGCATTGCCCGTGGCGCTCGCCGCGAGGTCCCGGTCGATCTCCTCCTGCACCTGCCGGATGTCGCGCTCGGCCTGCGCGGCCTGGTTCTCGATGTCGCTCTTGAGCGAGCGCGCCGCGTCCTCGAACTCGGTCTTCACCTTGCCGAGGTCCGCCGCCTCGAGCTCGCGGTTGATGTCGGCCTTCACCTGCGAGACGTAGCGCTGCATGCGCCCGAACAGGATGCCCATCGTGCGCGCGACGCGCGGCAGGCGCTCGGGCCCGATCACCACGAGCGCGACGATGCCGATGACCAGCATCTCCGAGAAGCCGACGTCGAACATGGGCGGGGGTGGGCCGCGCGCGGCGTGCGCGCCGGCCTCAGTGGTTTTGCTTTTCCTTGACCTCGCCCTCGATGGTCGTGCCCTTCGAGCCGATCTCGCCGGCCGGCTTGGGCGGCGTCTGCTGCTCGTCGGCGCCCTTCATGCCGTCCTTGAAGCCGCGGACGGCACCGCCGAGGTCCTCGCCGATGTTGCGCAGCTTCTTCGTGCCGAAGATGAGCAGCACGATGACGAGCACGATCAACCAATGCCAGATACTGAACGAACCCATGGAAATCTCCGTGACGCGGGCGGCGCGCTCTTCAGGAACCCGAAGGCGGCATCATGCGGCCGAAGGGCTCGGGACCGCCGAGGATGTGGATATGCAAATGATACACGTCCTGCCGTCCGATTCGGCCGGTGTTGATGATGGTCCGGAAGCCTTCGCGCGACCCCTGCTCGCGCGCGAGGCGCCCGGCCATCGCCATCATGCGGCCGAGCACGCGCTCGTGCTCCGGGGCGACGGTGGCGAGCGAATCCACGTGCTGCTTCGGGATGATCATGAAATGCACCGGGGCCTGCGGCTGGATGTCGTGGAACGCGAGCATGTCGTCGTCCTCGTACACCTTGCGGCTCGGGATCTCGCCGCGCACGATCCTGCAGAAGATGCAGTTCTTCTCGGTCTCCGTCATCGATCCCCCGTCGCTCGCGAGTTCTTCTCCTCGATGCCCGAGCGGCCCTCGCGGCGCTCGAGCTCGGCCAGCACGTCGGCCACCGTGACGCCGTGCCAGCCGAGCATCACGAGGCAATGGAACCACAGGTCGGCGGTCTCGCGCACGACGGCCTCGCGCTCCGAGCCCTTCGCCGCGATGATCGTCTCGGCCGCCTCCTCGCCCACCTTCTTGAGGATCGCGTCGAGGCCCCTGGCGTTCAGCGACGCCACGTAGGACGACTTCGGGTCGGCCGCCCGGCGTGCCGCGATCGCCTGCTCGAGGCGCTCGAGGATGGTGCGCTCAGCCATGTCCGGGGTCCGCGACGATGGCATCGGTCACCGCCCAGCGCCGGTCCGCGCCCGAGCCCTCGAGGCGGTTGAAGAAGCAGCGCCGGCGACCGGTGTGGCAGGCCACGCCCGCGGTGGAGTCGACCTGCAGCAGGACGGTGTCGCCGTCGCAATCGAGGCGCAACTCGCGCACCTTGAGCACGTGTCCGGAAGTCTCGCCTTTTCGCCAAAGGGACTTGCGCGAGCGCGACCAGTACGTCGCCTCGCCCGTGGCGACCGTGCGCTCGAGCGACTCGCGGTTCATCCAGGCGACCATCAGCACTTCCCCGGACGTCGCATCCTGCGCGACGGCGGGGACGAGCCCGTCCGCATTCCACGCCACTTGATCCAGCCAGCTCGCGTTCACAGGCGCATCTCGATGCCGCGCGCGGCGAGGAAGCGCTTCGCCTGCACGACGCTGATCTCGCCGAAATGGAAGACCGAGGCCGCGAGCACGGCGTCGGCGCCGCCCTGCTCGATCCCTTCCGCCAGGTGCTCCAGGGTGCCCACGCCGCCGCTCGCGATCACCGGCACGGTGACCGCTCGGGTGACCGCGCGCGTGAGGCCGAGGTCGAAGCCGCTCTTCGTGCCGTCGCGATCCATGCTCGTGAGCAGGATCTCGCCGGCGCCGCGGGCCGCCATGGCAGCCGCCCATTCTACGGCATCGAGCCCGCGCGCCTTGCGCCCGCCGTGCGTGTACACCTCCCAGCGCCCGTTACCGGCGCCGCGCGCGTCGATCGCGACGACGATCGCCTGGGAGCCGAAGCGCCGCGCGGCCTGCGACACGAGATCCGGGTTCTCGACGGCCGCGGTGTTGATGCTCACCTTGTCCGCGCCCGCATTGAGCAGCCGGCGCACGTCGTCGACCGCGCGCACGCCGCCGCCCACGGTGAGCGGGATGAAAACCTGGTCGGCCACGCGCTCGATCACGTCGACGATCGTGTCCCGCGCGTCGCTCGAGGCGGTGATGTCGAGGAAGGCGAGCTCGTCGGCGCCCGCCTCGTCGTAGCGGCGCGCGATCTCGACCGGGTCGCCCGCGTCGCGCAGCCGCACGAAGTTCACGCCCTTCACCACCCGCCCTGCGTGCACGTCGAGGCAAGGGATGATGCGCTTGGCCAGCCCCATCGTCGTGTGTCGCCGACGATTTCTTAAATGGGCCGACGGTTCGGGATCACGGGGGTCACGGCTCGCCCGCCGCGACCTTCAGCGCCTCGACGAAATCGAGCCGGCCCTCGTAGATGGCGCGCCCGGCAATGCAGCCGCTGATGCCCTCCGACTCCACCTCGAGCAGCTTGCGGATGTCGTCGACGCTCGTGAGGCCGCCGCTCGCGATGACCGGCACGGTGAGCGCCTTGGCCAGCCGCACGGTCGCATCGACGTTGATGCCGGTCATCATGCCGTCGCGGCCGATGTCGGTGTAGATCACGGCCTCCACGCCGTAGTCCTGGTAGCGCTTGGCGAGGTCGACGACGTCGTGGCCGGTGAGCTTCGACCAGCCGTCGGTCGCGACCTTGCCCTCCTTCGCGTCGAGCCCGACCATGATGTGGCCGGGGAAGGCGTCGCATGCCTCATGCAGGAACCCCGGGTTCTTCACCGCGGCGGTGCCGATGATCACGTAGCTCACGCCGTCGTCCAGGTAGCGCTCGATCGTCTCGAGGTCGCGGATGCCGCCGCCCAGCTGGATCGGGACGTCGGAATCGACCGCGGCGACGATCTTCTTCACCGCCGCCTCGTTGCGCGGCTTGCCGGCGACCGCGCCGTTCAGGTCGACCACGTGCAGGCGCTTCGCGCCCTGCCCGGCCCAATGGGTCGCCGTGGCGCCCGGGTCGGCGGAGAACACGGTGGCCTTCTCCATGCGCCCTTGCTCCAGGCGCACGCAGTGGCCGTCCTTCAGGTCGATGGCGGGGATGATCAGCATGGCGGCGGGGATGGAACCTCAGGGATTCCAGGTGGCGAAGTTGCTGAGTAGCGTGAGCCCCGCGACGCTGCTTTTCTCGGGATGGAATTGCGTCGCGAAAATATTATCGCGCGCGATGGCCGAGGTAAAGGCGGTCGCGTCGGGGTAGCGCGTGGTGGCGGCGGCGAGCGACGGCAGCGCCGGCTCGCAGTAGAAGCTGTGGACGAAATAGAAGCGCGCGCCGTCGGCGATGCCGCGCCAGAGCGCGTGCGGCTGGGCCTGCCAGACCTCGTTCCAGCCCATGTGCGGGATCTTGTAGCCGGCCGCGCGGCGCTCGGGCGTGAGCTCGAAGCCGACCACGCGGCCGGGCAGCAGCGCCAAGCCCGGAGTGTCGCCCTCGGCGCTGCGCTCGAAGAGCATCTGCTGGCCGATGCACAGGCCGAGGAACGGCTTGCCGCGGGCCGACTCGGCGACCGCTTCGCCCAGGCCGCTCTCGGTGAGGCAGCGCATGCAGTCGGGCATGGCGCCCTGGCCCGGGAAGACCACGCGGTCGGCGCGGCGGATCGCCTGCGGATCGCCGGTGATCTCGACGCTCGCCCCGGGCGCGACGTGGGCGAGCGCCTTCTGCACCGAGCGCAGGTTGCCCATGCCGTAGTCGACGATGGAGATGCGTAGGGCCATGGACGGGGCGCGCTCGGCGCGTGGGCCTCTAGAGGGCTCCCTTGGTGGAAGGCACGACGCCCACGGCGCGCGGGTCGGCTTCGGCGGCCATGCGCAGCGCGCGCGCGAACGCCTTGAACACCGTCTCGCACTGGTGGTGGGCGTTGTCGCCGCGCAGGTTGTCGATGTGCACCGTCGCGAGCGCGTGGTTCGCAAAGCCCTGGAAGAATTCGTGCGTGAGGTCGACGTCGAACTCGCCCACGCGGGCGCGCTTGAAGTCGACGTGGAACTCGAGACCCGGGCGGCCGGAGAAGTCGACCACCGCCCGCGAGAGCGCCTCGTCGAGCGGCACGTACGCGTGGCCGTAGCGGCGGATGCCCTTCTTGTCGCCGAGCGCCTTCGCCACCGCCATGCCGAGCGTGATGCCGATGTCCTCGACGGTATGGTGCGCGTCGATGTCGAGGTCGCCCTGCGCCTTCACCTCGAGGTCGATCGCGCCGTGGCGCGCGACCTGGTCGAGCATGTGGTCGAGGAAGGGGATGCCGGACTCGAGCTTCGCCGCGCCGCTGCCGTCGAGGTCGACGGCGACCCGGATCTTCGTCTCGCGCGTGTCGCGCTGGATTTCCGCCTTACGCATGGGAGAGGACCGAGGCGAGCGCCTCGATGAGTTTCGCGTTCTCGTCGGGTGTCCCGACCGTGAGCCTCAGGCAGTTGGCGAGAAGGGGGTGCGACCCATGTAAGGTCTTGATCAATATACCACGCTGCCGCAACCCCTCGAAGACGGCCGGGGCGTCGGGCACGCGCACGAGAATGAAGTTCGCCGCCGAGGGAAAGCGCCGCACGCTCGCGATGCCATCGAGCGCCGCCTCGAGCCGTGCGCGCTCCTCGACGATGCGCCGCGTCTGCCCCTCCAGGACGTCGCCGTGGGCGAGGATCAGCTCGGCCGCCGCCGCCGTGAGCACGTTCACGTTGTACGGCATGCGCAGCTTCTCGAATTCGCGCATCCAGTCGCGCGGCCCGATCGCCACGCCGAGCCGCAGGCCCGCGAGGCCGAGCTTCGAGACCGTGCGCACGAGGACGAGGTTCGGGTGCCGCCCCACCTCGTCGAGGAGCGTGGCCCCGCCCGAGAACGGGTAGTACGCCTCGTCGACCACCACCAGCCCGGGCGCCGCCTGCACCGCGCGCAGGATCGCCTCGCGCGCGAACAGGTTGCCGGTCGGGTTGTTCGGGTACGCGATCCACGTGAGCGCGGGCCGCCGCTCGCCGAGCGCGCGCAGCAGCGCGTCCTCGTCGAGCGAGAAGTCCTCGCGCAGCGGCACGCCGTCGTAGCGCAGGCCGGCGGCGATCGCGCTCATCCGGTACATCACGAACGACGGCTCGAGCGCGAGCACGCCGGCGCCCGGCTTCGCGAGCGCGAGCGACACGATCTGCAACAGCTCGTCGGAGCCGTTGCCGAGCATCACGTCGAGCGAATCCGGAATGCCCATCGCCGCGCGCACGCGCTGGTGCAGCCGTTTCGCCGTCGGGTCCGGATAACGGTTCACCGCGACCGTGGCGAGGCGCTCGCCCATCTCGCGCGCCAGAGCGGCGGGCAGCGGGTACGGGTTCTCCATCGCGTCGAGCTTCACGAATCCCTCGGCCGGCGGCACGTGGTAGGCCTCGAGCGCCCGGACCTCGTCGCGAACGAGGTCGGCCGCCGTCTTGCTCACGCGCGTTCCTTCATGCGCCATTCGGCACTGCACGCATGGGCCTCGAGGCCCTCGGCGCGCGCGAGCGTCGCGGCGGCACGCCCGAGCGTGGCCGAGCCCTGCGCCGAGACCGCGATGAGGCTCGAGCGCTTCTGGAAGTCGTACACGCCGAGCGGCGACGAGAAGCGCGCCGTGCGCGACGTCGGCAGCACGTGGTTCGGGCCGGCGCAGTAGTCGCCGAGCGATTCGGACGCGCTGTGCCCCATGAAGATCGCGCCCGCGTGGCGGATGCGGCCGAGGAGCGCCTCGGGATCGGCGACCGCGAGCTCGAGGTGCTCCGGGGCGATGCGGTTGGCGAGCGCGCACGCCTCGTCGAGGTCGCGCACGTGGATGAGCG
>CAYOGL010000072.1:0-12360 GCA_964403515.1 uncultured Burkholderiales bacterium
GCCAGCGCGGCGGCCTCGGCAAGACCGGCGGCCCGGGCGAGAAGCAGATCGAGCTCGACCGCCGCCTGATCGGCGAGCGCGTGAAGAAGGTGAAGGACCGCATCCGCAAGATGACGAAGAGCCGCGCCACGCAGCGCGCGGGCCGCGTGCGCTCGGGCCTCTTCCGCGTGGCGATCGTGGGCTACACCAACGCGGGCAAGTCGACTCTCTTCAATCGCCTCACGCGCGCGGACAGCTACGCGGCGAACCAGCTCTTCGCCACGCTCGACACGACCACGCGCCGCGTCTACCTCGGCGAGGGCGCGACCATCGCGCTCTCCGATACCGTCGGTTTCATCCGCCAGCTCCCGCACACGCTGGTCGACGCCTTCCGCGCCACGCTCGAGGAGACGGTGCAGGCCGATCTCCTGCTGCACGTGGTCGACGTCGCCAGCCCGCAATACCACGAGCAGATCGAGGCGGTGAACCGCGTGCTCGCCGAGATCGACGCCGCGGACGTGCCGCAGATCCTGGTGTACAACCAGATCGACCGCGTGCCCGCCATGGAGCCCGAGGTCGTGCGCGACCCGTGTGGTAAGATATTGAATATCAAGGTGAGTGCATTCACCGGCGCCGGCCTGGGCGCCCTTCGCGAAGCGCTGGCGGAACCTGCGCGGGAGGCGGGCCGCGGCTCCTACGCGACGGCCGCATGAGAGTCTGAGCTCCCTTCAAATCGATGCCCCCGAACGATCCCCAGTGGGGAAAGAAGAACAACGACGGACCGCCGGACCTCGACGAGATCCTGCGCAAGCTCCAGCAGAAGATCGCGGCCCTGCTCGGGTTCGGGCGGCGTCCTAGCGCGCCTCCGCCACCCGGTGGCGGCGGTGGTGGCGGCGGACGCTTCGGCGCTTGGGTCGGCGGCGGGGCGTTGCTCGCCGTCGTGCTCGTCTTCGCGGTGTGGCTCGCGAGCGGCTTCTACATCGTCGACGAGGGCCGCCGCGGCGTCGTGCTGCGCCTCGGCCGTTATCTCGAGACCACGATGCCCGGTCCGCGCTGGCACATCCCGTATCCGATCGAGAGCGTGGAGGTCGTGAACGTCTCGCAGGTGCGCACCGTCGAGGTCGGCTACCGCGGCAATCCCAAGAACAAGCAGCCGCAGGAAGCGTTGATGCTCACGGACGACGAGAACATCGTCGACGTGCAATTCGCGGTGCAGTACACGATCAAGAGCCCCGAGGACTACCTCTTCTACAACAAGAACCCGGACGACAACGTGCTGCAGGCGGCGGAGAGCTCGATCCGCGAGGTGGTGGGCAAGAGCAAGATGGACTTCGTGCTCAACCAGGGCCGCAGCGACGTCGCCTCGCACGTGCGCGACCTGATGCAGCGCATCCTCGACCGCTACAGGAGCGGCATCAACGTGACCACCGTGAACCTGCTCGCGGTGCAGGCGCCCGAGCAGGTGCAGGCCGCGTTCGAGGACGTGGTGCGCGCGGGGCAGGATCGCGAGCGCTTCAAGAACGAAGGCCAGGCGTACGCGAACGACGTCGTGCCGAAGGCGCGCGGCGTGGCCGCCCGCCTCATCGAGGAGGCGAACGGCTACCGCCAGAGCGTGATCTCCACCGCCCAGGGCGACGCCGCGCGCTTCAAGCAGATCCTCGCCGAGTACGAGCGCGCGCCGGCCGTGACGCGCGAGCGCATGTACCTCGACACGATGCAGCAGATCCTTTCGTCGACCAGCAAGGTGGTGGTCGACCAGAAGGCCGGACAGAACCTGCTCTACCTGCCGATCGACAAGCTGATGCAGCTGTCGGTGCAGCAGGGGTCGGGCAGCACCGTGACGGTCGAGCCCGCGCCCGCGCCGCGCACCGGCGGCTCGGACAGCAACCCGCCGCCGGATGCGACCCAAACGCGCCGCGACGCGCTGCGTTCCCGTGACCGGGAAGCCGGACGATGAGGCGCATCCCGGTCCTCGTCTTCGCGGTCCTCGTGATCGTGCTGCTCGTCGCGTGGATGAGCATGTACGTGGTCGACCAGCGCAAGGCGGCGATCAAGTTCCAGCTGGGCGAAGTGGTCGCCGTGCAGAAGGATCCCGGGCTCTATTTCCTCCTGCCCGTGGTGCAGAACGTGCGCCTGTTCGACACCCGGCTGCAGACGATGGAGGCGCGCGATCCCGAGCGCTTCCTCACCTCCGAGAACCGCAACGTCCTCGTCGATTCGTACGTGAAATGGCGCGTGACCGACGTGCGCCAGTACTACGTCTCGGTGCGCGGCGATGCGCTCGCGGCGGAGGCGCGCCTCGCCCAGACCGTGAACGACGCGTTGCGCGCCGAGTTCGCGCGCCACACCGTGCACGACGTGGTCTCGGGCGAGCGCGACAAGATCATGGCGGTCGTCGCCAAGCGCGTGGACGAGGACGTGCACCGCATCGGCATCGGCGTGGTGGACGTGCGCCTCAAGCGCGTCGACTTCGTGCCGGAGATTTCCTCGGACGTCTTCCGGCGCATGGAGTCGGAACGCAAGCGCGTGGCGAACGAGCTGCGCGCCACCGGCCAGGCCGAGGGCGAGAAGATCAAGGCCGACGCGGACCGCCAGCGCCAGGTGATCGTGGCAGAGGCGTATGCGCAGGCGCAGAAGGCCAAGGGCGAGGGCGACGCGCAGGCCTCGCGCATCTACGCCGAGGCGTTCGGCAAGGATCCCGAGTTCTACAGCTTCTACCGCTCGCTCGAGGCGTACCGCCAGACGCTGCACAACAAGACCGACGTGCTCGTCCTCGACCCCTCGTCGGAATTCTTCCGCTACTTCAAGAGCCCGGGCCCCGGAAAGACCGGGAAAGCCCCGGCCAGATGAGCGAGATCCTCCTCGCCGCTTTCGCCCTCATGCTCGTGATCGAAGGCATCCTTCCGTTCACGGCGCCGCGCGTCTGGCGCGAGGTCTTCCGCAAGCTCACCGACATGACCGACGGGCAGATCCGGTTCGCGGGGCTGACGTCGATGCTCGTGGGGTTGATAATCCTGTTCTTTGCCCACTGACCTGACCCTCACCCCGGCCCTCTCCCAAGGGAGAAAGAGGGCCGGGGGTGAGGGTGGATCCACCATGAGACGCTGGCTACTTCCCGAGCACATCGAGGACGTGCTCCCCGCGGAGGCGCGCGCGATCGAGCGGCTGCGCCGGGCGATCCTCGACCTGTTCGAGACGCACGGCTACGAGCTCGTCGCCCCGCCGCTGCTCGAATACGTCGAGTCGCTGCTCTCGGGAACGGGCCGCGACCTCGACCTCGTCACGTTCAAGCTCGTCGACCAGCTCTCGGGCCGCATGATGGGCGTGCGCGCGGACCACACGCCGCAGGTCGCGCGCATGGACGCGCACCTGCTCAACCGCGAGGGCGTGACACGACTGTGCTACTGCGGCAGCGTCCTGCACACGCGGCCGGCGGGGATGACCAAGATGCGCGAGCCGGTGCAGATCGGCGCGGAGCTCTATGGCCACGCGGGCATCGAGGCGGACATCGAGATCGTGCGGCTCATGGTCGCGGCGTTGAAGCGCGCGGGCATCGAGCGCGTGCACATCGACCTCGGCCACCCGTCGATCTATCGCGAGCTGACGGCCGACGCGAGCCTCTCGCCCGAGGAGTCCGAAGCGCTCTTCAACGCCGTGCAGCAGAAGGACGCGACCACCGCGCACGAGATCGGCGGCGTGCGCTTCGTCGAGCTCACCAACCTGAACGGCGGCATCGAGGTGCTCGCGCGTGCGCGCCAGGTGCTCGAGGTCACGCCGGAGATCGACGCGGCGCTCGAGCTGCTCGAGCGCGTGGCGCAGCAGGCGGTCGCGCGCGGCGTGGACGTCTCCGTCGACCTCGCCGAGCTGGGCGGATTCAACTACGAGAGCGGGCTCACGTTCGCCGCGTTCGCCCCGGGCAGCCCGGATGCGATCGCGCGCGGCGGCCGCTACGACGAGGTGGGCGCGACCTTCGGGCGCGCGCGCCCCGCCACCGGATTCACGATGGACCTGCGTCAGCTCGCGGGGCTCGCCCCGCCGCCGCCGAAACGCCGCGCGATCCTCGCCCCGGCGCTCGACGACGCGGCGCTGCAGGTGGCGATCGCGCAGCTGCGCGACGCGGGCGAGATCGTCGTCGTCGATCTCCCCGGACACGAGGCCGCGCGCGACGAGCTCGCGTGCGACCGCAAGCTGGAAAAGAAGGAAGGAAAATGGCGCGTAACGTAGTGGTCATCGGCACCCAGTGGGGTGACGAGGGCAAGGGCAAGATCGTCGACTGGCTGACCGACCACGCCGCGGGCGTGGTGCGTTTCCAGGGCGGCCACAACGCCGGGCACACGCTGGTGATCGAGGGGCGCAAGACGATCCTGCGCCTGATTCCCTCGGGCATCCTGCACGGCGACGTGAAGTGCTTCATCGGCAACGGGGTCGTGGTCTCGCCGCAGGCGCTGTGCGAGGAGATCGTCGAGCTCGAGAAGCTCGGCGTCGACGTCGCCGCGCAGCTGCGCATCTCGCTCGCGTGCGCGTTGATCCTGCCGTACCACATCGCCATCGACCAGGCGCGCGAGCGCGCGAAGGGCGAGGCGAAGATCGGCACCACGGGACGCGGCATCGGTCCGGCGTACGAGGACAAGGTGGCGCGCCGCGCGATCCGCATCCAGGACCTGTACGCGCGCGAACGCTTCGCGGCCAAGCTGGGCGAGGTGCTCGACTACCAGAACTTCGTGCTCAAGAACTACTTCAAGGCCGAGCCGGTGCCGTTCCAGAAGACGCTCGACGACACGCTCGCGTACGCCGATCGACTCAAGCCGATGGTGGCCGACGTCTCGACCGAGGTGAACGCGCTGATCCGCGAGGGCAAGTCGATCCTCTTCGAGGGCGCGCAGGCCGCGCTGCTCGACGTCGATCACGGCACGTATCCCTTCGTCACCTCGTCGAACTGCGTGGCGGGACAGGCGGCGGCGGGCACGGGCGTGGGACCGAACCAGCTGCATTACGTGCTCGGCGTGGCGAAGGCCTATGCGACGCGCGTCGGTGCGGGGCCGTTTCCCACCGAGCTCATCGAGGACGAGATCGGCGAGCGCCTGCGCCAGCGCGGCAACGAATACGGCTCGGTCACGGGTCGCCCGCGACGCTGCGGCTGGTTCGATGCGGCGGCGCTCAAGCGCGCGGTGCAACTCAACGGCGTCTCGGGCATCTGCATCACCAAGCTCGACGTGCTCGATGGGCTCGACACGGTCCGCGTGGCGGTGGGCTACAAGGTGGACGGCGAGAAGCGCGACGTGCTGCCGGTCGGAGCCGAGGCGCTCGCGATCTGCGAGCCGATCTACGAGGAGCACGCCGGCTGGAAGGAAAGCACCGTGGGCGTGAAGCGCTTCGAGGACCTGCCCCAGGCCGCGCGCGACTACCTGAAGCGCCTGGAGGCCCTCGTGGGGGCTCCCGTGGCCATCATCTCGACCGGCCCCGACCGCTCCGAGACCATCGTCCTGCGCCACCCCTTCGAATGACATTGAATCATTTGGGGATGGACCCCAATTATCAGGATGCGGAATTCTGGGGTCCGTCCCCGATTGTCGGCCCTGAAAACAAACGGGGGCCGGATGAACCGACCCCCGTATTGCCTGAAACTGGTGCCCAGAAGAGGACTCGAACCTCCACGGTGTTACCCGCCAGTACCTGAAACTGGTGCGTCTACCAATTCCGCCATCTGGGCAGCGGAAAACCTGAACTCGAAATTTTACCCAATTTGTCCATCAAAACCAAGGGTCTGAACGACTATCCCACCGAGATCCCGAGCCGCGAGGAAGTCCTCGGCGTGCTCGCGGATGCCGGCGTCCCGGTCTCCCCCGACGAGATCTTCGAGCGGCTGCACGTCGACGCCGGCGCCGAGCGCGAAGGCCTCGAGCGCCGCATCGCCGCGATGGAGCGCGAGGGACAGGTCCTGCGCAACCGGCGCGGCGCGCTGCTGTTGCCCGACAAGGCCGGCCTCATCAAGGGCAAGGTCATCGGCCATCCCGACGGGTTCGGCTTCCTGCGCCCCGAGGACGGCCGCGACGATCTCTTCCTCGACCCGAAGCAGATGTACAAGGTCCTGCACGGCGACGTCGTGCTCGCGCGCGTGATCGGCGTCGACCGGCGCGGGCGCCTCGAGGCCGGCATCGTCGAGGTGCTCGAGCGCGCGAACCGCAAGGTGGTCGGGCGCCTGTTCATCGAGCACGGTGTCGCCTTCGTCGTCGCCGAGAACAAGCGCATCAACCAGGACATCCTCATCGCGCCCGAAAGCCTCGACGGCGTGAAGGCCGGCCAGGTCGTGGTGGCCGAGATCCTCGAGCAGCCCACGAAGCACGCCGAGCCGATCGGCCACATCGTCGAGGTGCTCGGCAACTATGCCGATCCCGGCATGGAGATCGAGATCGCGCTGCGCAAGCACGACCTGCCGCACGAGTGGCCGCGCGACGCCGAGGCGCAGGCGAAGAAGCTGCCGAAGACCATCGCCCCGAAGGACCTGAAGGGACGCAAGGACCTGCGCGAGCTGCCGTTCGTGACGATCGACGGCGAGACCGCGAAGGACTTCGACGACGCGGTGTACTGCGAGCCGCTGATGAAGGGCAAGACGAAGGGCTACCGTCTCTGGGTCGCCATCGCCGACGTGAGCCATTACGTGAAGCCCGGCGATCCGCTCGACGCCGAGTCGTACAACCGCGGCAACTCGGTGTACTTCCCGCGGCGCGTGATCCCGATGCTGCCCGAGGAGCTGTCGAACGAGCTGTGCTCGCTCAAGCCGGACGTCGACCGCCTCGTGATGGTGTGCGAGATGGAAGTGTCGCAGGGCGGCGTGGTGCGGCACTACGAGTTCTACCCGGGCGTGATCCATTCGCACGCGCGGCTCACGTATACGCGCGTCGCCGCCGTGATCGAGGGCCGCGAGGCCGAGCCGCCCGTGGACGACGCGCTCGTTCCCGCCCTCGAGAACCTGTACGCGGTGTTCAAGGCGCTCCTCGGCGCGCGGCAGAAGCGCGGCGCGATCGATTTCGAGAGCATCGAGACGCAGATGGTCTTCGACGACCAGGGCAAGATCGAGCGCATCGTGCGCGTGCAGCGCAACGACGCGCATCGCCTGATCGAGGAATGCATGCTCGCGGCCAACGTGAGCGCGTCCGATTTCCTCGAGAAGAACGACCAGCCGACGCTCTACCGCATCCACGAAGGACCGACGCCCGAGAAGCTCGAGGCGTTGCGCGCGATGCTTAAGGACTTCGGCCTCACGCTCGGCGGCGGCGAGGAGCCGCAGGCGAAGGACTACGCGGAGCTGCTCGCACGCATCAAGGACAAGCCGTACTCGGGCCTGCTGCAGACCGTGATGCTGCGCTCGCTCTCCCAGGCGGTGTACAGCCCCGAGAACGTGGGCCACTTCGGCCTCGCCTACGAGGCGTACGCGCACTTCACCTCGCCGATCCGCCGCTATCCCGACCTCGTCGTCCATCGCTGCATCAAGGCCATGCTCGCGGGCAAGCGCCATGACGCGGGCGATCTCGACGCCCTCGGCCAGCATTGCTCGGAGACCGAGCGGCGCGCCGACGACGCCACGCGCGACGTCGAGGCGTGGCTCAAGAGCTACTACATGCAGGACCACGTCGGCGAGGAGTTCGACGGCACCGTCAGCGGTGTGACGAACTTCGGCCTCTTCGTGACGCTCGACGAGCTCTACGTGGACGGCCTCGTGCACGTCTCCGATCTCGGCCAGGACTACTTCCAGTTCGACCAGCAGCGCCACCTGCTGCGCGGCGAGAGGAGCGGCGTGCGCTACCAGCTCGGGGGGCGCGTGCGCGTGAAGGTGGTGCGCGTGAACCTCGAGCAGGCGAAGATCGACTTCGTGCTGGTCGAGCGGCCGCCCGAGCGCGAGCATCCGCTGCCCGAGTACGACAGCGGCGAGGACAGCCCGCCGTTGCTCGAGGCCAGGAAACCCAGGAAGAAGAAAAAGAGATGAAAGTGCTCGCGGGATTCCACAGCGTCACCAGCCGCTTGCGCCAACGGCCCGAGACCGTGCACGAGATCTACGTCGACGCCGAGCGCAACGACGCGCGCTTGCGCGACCTGCGCGAGGCCGCGAAGCGGATGAACGTGCGCGTGATCCCGGTCGACACGAAGCGCCTCGACGGCATGGCGGGCGGCTCGCGCCACCAGGGCGTGGTCGCGCAGGCCGACGACGTGAAGATGCCGCAGTTCATCGACGACGTCCTCGAGGGCCTCACGGAGCCGCCGCTTCTTCTGCTGCTCGACGGCGTGCAGGATCCGCACAATCTCGGCGCCTGCCTGCGCGTGGCCGATGGCGCGGGCGCGCACGCCGTGATCGCGCCGAAGGATCGCAGCGTCGGGCTCACGACCGCGGCGATCAAGGTCGCCTCCGGCGCCGCGGAATCCGTTCCCTACATCGTCGTGACGAACCTCGCCCGCACCATGCGCGACCTGAAGGAACGCGGCGTGTGGCTCATCGGCGCCGACGACTCCGCGCGCGAGTCGCTCTACGAGGCGAAGCTCGAGGGCGCGATGGGGCTCGTCCTCGGCGCGGAAGGCGAAGGGCTTCGCCGCCTCACGAAGGACAGCTGCGATCTCCTCGTCTCCATCCCCATGCTCGGCGCGGTCGAGAGCCTGAACGTCTCCGTCGCCGCCGGCATCTGCCTGTACGAAGCCCGCCGCCGGCGGCTTTGATTCTTCCTGCGCCCTGCGCGAGGGCCTCGGAGGATTTCTCCCTCACCCTTGGGCGAGGGGCGGGGACGCGGTCAACGCTTCGAGAGAAGCGAAGAAATCCTCTCCAGCCCCCACCGTCGTATTCGTCGGCACCTCCCGATCATCGAACCGGATCACGCGATAACCGAGCGCGATTCGGTCATGTTCGCGGGTAGGGACTTCCTCCCAAAGGTGAGCAGAGTCGCTGCGCTCACGCAACCCTCCGCGTCGAGCGCTGTCAGAAGCGTCTTGCACACGCTTGCCCGATAATCCGCCTTTTCCCGACCTGAAGGCGACTCTCCCGACCGCCATGCATTCATTCCGCCCGGCCCTCGCGGCCCTCGCCATCCTCGGCGCATCGCTCTTCGTTTCTCTCGCATCCGCGCAATCGACCTCGCCGTCCACGGGGCAAACGCCGCCGCCCGCCACGTCGCGCAATCCCATATCCGGCAGCATGCCGCCGTCGACCGACACGAGCAACGCGACGACGAATCCCGAGAAGAAGGAACGCCCACGCGAAACGCCGCCGGCAATGCCGCCCGGAACGCAACCGCACCAGCCGCCGGAATCCGTGCCCGCCGCGCCGCCGAAGGGCAAGGCGCCGACCGAGCCGGTGAAGCCGCCCACGCCGCGCAGCGCGAGCGCAGCCGGGCAGCGACACCTCGCATGGACGACGGCGTACGACAAATCGCCGGCCGCGCAGAAGATCACGAAGGTGCGCGAGGTCGAGGGCATCACCGAGTACCGCTTGCCGAACGGCCTCAGGATCCTCCTCTTCCCCGATCCGTCGAAGCCCACCATCACCGTGAACATCACGTACCTCGTGGGCAGCCGCTTCGAGAACTACGGCGAGACCGGGATGGCGCACCTGCTCGAGCACCTGATGTTCAAGGGCACGCCGAAGCATCCGCACATCGACCAGCAGTTCAACGCGCGCGGCGTGCGCTACAACGGCAGCACGTGGCTCGATCGCACCAACTACTACGAGATCTTCCAGGCTTCCGACGACAACCTCGCGTGGGCGCTCGACATGGAAGCCGACCGCATGGAGAACTCCTTCATCGCGCGCAGCGACCTCGATAGCGAGATGACCGTCGTGCGCAACGAGTTCGAGGAAGGCGAGAACTCGCCGTTCTCCGTGATGTTGAAGCGCATGCAGAGCGTGGCGTACGACTGGCATTCGTACGGGCGCCCGACGATCGGCAACCGCAGCGACATCGAGAACGTCGACATCGCGCACCTGCAGGCCTTCTACCGGCTGTACTACCAGCCCGACAACGCGGTGCTCCTGGTCGCCGGCAAGTTCGATCCGAAGAAGGCGCTCGCGCTCATCGCCAGGGACTTCGGCCCGATCGTGAAGCCGACGCGCCCGCGCCCGGTCTTCTGGACGGTGGAGCCCACCCAGGATGGCAACCGCGAGTTCACGGTCCGTCGCAAGGGCGACATCCAGATCATCGGCATGGCCTACCACGTGCCGTCGAGCCTGCACAAGGATTCGGACCCGCTCTCGTTCGCCGCCTTCATCCTCGGCCAGGTGCCGACGGGCCGCCTGCACAAGGAGATCGTCGAGAAGGGGCTCGCCTCGCAGGTCTTCTCGTATCCGCTCATGGGCCACGATCCCGGCCTGCAGATCTTCGGCGCCGTCGTGAAGAAGGGCGACGCGATCGAGCCGGTGAAGCAGGCGATGGAGAACGTGATCGAGCATTTCGGCGACGCGCCGCCGACGAAGGAGGAGATGGACCGGGCGCGCCTCACGATGGCGAACGAGATCGACAAGACGCTCGCCAACACCGAGTCGCTCGGCGTGGAGCTCTCCGAGTACATCGCGCTCGGCGACTGGCGGCTCTTCTTCCTCTCGCGCGACAAGCTCGCCACCGTGACGCCGCAGGAGGTGGCGGAGGTCTCGAAGCACTACTTCAAGCGCGACAACCGCACCACGGGCTATTTCCTGCCCGAGGAGAACCCGCAGCGCGCCGACATCCCGGCGACGCCCTCGGTGCAGGAAGTCATGAAGGACTTCAAGCCGAAGGAGGCGAGCGAGCACGCGGAGATCTTCGATCCGTCGCAGGCCAACATCGACGCCCGCACCAAGCGGCTCGACTTCGGCCACGTCAAGGTCGCGCTCCTCGCGAAGAAGAACCGCGGCGAGACGGTGAACGTCTCGGTCGCGCTGCACATCGGCAACGAGAAGGCGCTCTTCGACCAGCGCACCAATGCCTCGCTCGCGGGGCGCATGCTTTCGCGCGGCACGACGAAGTACACGCGCGCGCAGCTCTCCGACGAGTTCGAGCGGCTCAAGGTCTCGGGACGCGTGGTCGGCCCCGGCGCGAGCTTCCAGACGACGCGGCCGAACCTCATCGCCGCGTTGAAACTGGTCGCGCACGTGCTCAAGGAGCCGCGTTTCGATCCGTCGGAGTTCGAGCAGCTGCGCAACCAGTCGGTCACCGCGATCATGTCCCAGCTCTCGGAGCCGGAAGCGCGCGCGAGCGACGAGCTGGCGAGGATCTTCAACATCTACCCCAAGGGTGACTGGCGCTACGAGCCGTCGCTCGAGGAGACCCTGGCGAGCCTCAAGTCCGCGAAGCTCGAGGACGCGAAGGCGTTCCACGACCGGTTCTACGGCGCCGATCCGGCCGAGATCGCGATCGTCGGCGATTTCGACGAGGCGCAGGTCACGGCGGTCCTCAAGCAGAACTTCGCGGGCTGGGAGCCGCAGGTCCCGTACAAGCGCGTCGACAAGGACTTCAAGGACATCCCGGCGGTCGAGCGCACGGTGAACACGCCCGACAAGGAGAACGCGGTCTTCGTCGCGCGCGAGAACGTCGACATGAAGGATGACGATCCGGATTTCCCGGCGCTCTACGTCGCGAACTACATCCTCGGCGGCGGCGCGGGATTCGAGTCGCGGCTCGGCGCGCGCATCCGGCAGAAGGAAGGGCTCTCCTACGGCGTCGGCTCGGATCTCTCGGTGGGCTCGACCGATCGCGCGGGCGCATGGATGGCCTACGCGATCGCCGCGCCGCAGAACGTCGCGAAGGTCGAGGTCGCGTTCAAGGAAGAGCTCGCGCGCGCGTTGAAGGACGGCTTCACCGAGCGCGAGCTCGCGAGCGCGAAGTCGGGCATCCTGCAGATGCGCGCGCAGAACCGCGCGCAGGACGGCACGCTCGCCGCCGCCTGGGCCGCCAACCTCTACCTCGGCCGCACGTTCGCCTTCAGCAAGCAGGTCGAGGACCGCATCATGGCCCTCGACGTCGGCGACGTGAACGCGGCGCTCCGTAAGTACATCCACCTCGACAGGGTGAGCATCGTGAAGGCGGGGGACTTCGCGAAGAAGCAGTAGGGTGCCGCCGCCAAGCATCATGTGCCGTTCGTCGGCACTGGCGACGCTCGCTGGTCGGGCGCCGCGCGGAAACCGCGCATGGTTGACCACCGATCGGATTACCCCAAACCAACCTTAACCCCTTAATTCCGGGGTCTTCAGGCGGACGACGCCTGGTTAATCGTCTTGCCCGCGATATCGCGCGACTCGAGCCGCGAATGGCACGAATCGCGCTTCATCCCCCGGCCGCTTCCGCAAGCGTTCCTTGATGGCGAACGATTGAGGCGAGCCGCGCAGGGAGGGGAGCCCGCGCGCGGCGCAGGGAGGGGACGGGAAGG
>CAYOGL010000073.1:0-11723 GCA_964403515.1 uncultured Burkholderiales bacterium
GTGCAGCGCGGGCACGACGTCACCGAATACACGCTCGCCTGCTTCGGCGGCGCGGCGGGACAACACGCGTGTCTCGTCGCCGACGAGCTCGGCATGAAGCGCGTCTACATCCACCCGCTCGCGGGCGTGCTCTCCGCCTACGGGATGGGGCTCGCGCAGGTGCGCGCGCTGCGCGAGGAGGCGGTCGAGCGGCCGCTGGACGCGCACGCGATGGCCGATCTCGAGGCGCGCTGCGCGAAGCTCGCCGAGCAGTGCGCGGCCGAGCTCGCCGCGCAGGACATCGCGCTCGATCGCACGGACAAGCGCGTGCACGTGAAGTACGACGGCACGGACACCTCGCTCGTCGTGCCGCTCGCGTCGCTCGACGAGATGCGCGCGGAGTTCGAGCGCCTCTACCGGCATCGATTCAGCTTCCTCATGCCCGATCGCCGGCTCGTCGCGGAGGCGGTCTCGGTGGAGGTGGCGGGGCGATCCGATGCCGCCGCTGCGCTCGAGGAGACGGCCGGCGCGCGCGGCGGAAAGACCGAACCGGTCGCGCACGTTCCGATGACGAGCGGCGGTCGCGAGCATCGCACGCCCGTCTACCAACGCGACGCGCTCGCGCCCGGCACGCGCCTCGCGGGCCCGGCCATCATCGCCGAGCGCAACGCCACCACGATCGTCGAGCCCGAATGGGAGGCGCGCGTCACCGACCAGGACCACCTCGTCCTCGAGCGCACCGTCGAGCGCCGCGCGCGCTACGCCCTCGGCACCACGGCCGACCCGGTCATGCTCGAGGTCTTCAACAACCTCTTCATGTCGATCGCCGAGCAGATGGGCGTGCGCCTCGCGCAGACCGCGTACTCGGTGAACATCAAGGAGCGCCTCGACTTCTCGTGCGCGCTCTTCGACGCCGAGGGCAACCTCATCGCGAACGCGCCCCACATGCCGGTGCACCTCGGCTCCATGGGCGAGAGCATCAAGACAGTGATCGCGAAGAACGCCGGCACCATGAAGCCGGGCGATGTCTATGTCCTGAACGACCCCTACAACGGCGGCACCCATCTGCCTGATGTGACGGTCATCACCCCGGTGTATCTCGAAGAACAAGACTTGCAGGAAGACAGCGCAGCGCAAAGCATCCGTGTTCATCCGCGTTCAGGTGACGATTCCGCCGGCGCTTCGCGGCCACGGGTTCCAAAGCCTTTTGCCAACCGCCAGCCACTGTTTTATGTCGGCAGCCGCGGCCACCATGCCGACATCGGCGGCATCACCCCCGGCTCGATGCCCCCGTTCTCCAGGACCGTCGAGGAAGAGGGTGTCCTCCTCGACAACGTGAAGCTGGTCGAGGACGGCCGCATGCGCGAAGCGGCGATGCGCGAGCTGCTGGCCGGCGCCCGCCATCCCGCGCGCAACCCCGACCAGAACATCGCGGACCTGCGCGCGCAGGTGGCCGCGAACGAGAAGGGCGTGCAGGAGCTGCGCCGCATGGTCGCCCATTTCGGCCTCGACGTCGTGAAGGCTTACATGCGCCACGTGCAGGACAACGCGGAGGCGTGCGTGCGGCGCGTGATCGGCGTGCTCAAGCCGGGCGAGTTCGCCTACGAGATGGACAACGGCGCCGTGATCCGCGTCAAGGTCGCCATCGATTCCGACCGGCGCGGCGCGGCGATCGACTTCACGGGCACGGCGGGCCAGCTCGAGAGCAACTTCAACGCACCCTCCGCGGTGGTGTATGCCGCCGTGCTCTACGTCTTCCGCAGCCTCGTGGACGACGACATCCCGCTCAACGCCGGCTGCCTGAAGCCCTTGCGCGTGATCATTCCCGCGGGCTCGATGCTGAACCCGCATCCGCCGGCGGCGACCGTCGCGGGCAACGTCGAGACCTCGCAGTGCATCACCGATGCGCTCTACGGGGCGCTCGGCGTCATGGCGGCCTCTTACGGCACGATGAACAACTTCACTTTCGGTAACGCACGTTATCAGTACTACGAGACGATTTCGGGCGGCACCGGCGCGGGACCGGGCTTCGACGGCACCGATACGGTGCAGGCGCACATGACCAACTCGCGGCTCACCGATCCCGAGGTGCTCGAATGGCGCTTCCCCGTGCGCATCGATGCGCACGAGATCCGGCGCGGCAGCGGCGGAGGAGGCCGGTGGCACGGCGGCGACGGCGCGACGCGGCGCGTGCGCTTCCTCGAGCCGATGACCGCCGCGATCCTCGCCGGGCATCGCCGCGTTCCTCCGTACGGGATGGCGGGCGGAAAGCCGGGCGACGTCGGCCGCAACTGGGTGGAGCGCGCGAACGGCGCACGCACCGAGCTCTCCTACGCGGACGAGACCGAGGTCGGCGTGGACGACGTCTTCGTGATCGAGACGCCGGGCGGCGGAGGCTACGGCGCTTGAGCACGCGCATGGCATGCTTCTTTCCATTTCGCAATGACGTTTGTCGCATTCAGCCACGCGCAAGCGTTCGCGCCGTGTGCGAAAATCACTTCACTCGCGGTGTGTGCCCGCGTATAAAATGACCGCCTCGTGCGGCGCGCCAGAGCGCCAAGGGCGTTGAGGCCCGAGCCCTCCGAACTTGAAGATCGGTTCCATCCAGCTACGCAACAATCTCGTCGTCGCGCCCATGGCGGGCGTGACCGACCGTCCTTTCCGCAGCCTGTGCAAGCGCATGGGCGCGGGCATGGCCGTGTCCGAGATGGTCGCGTCGAACTCGCTGCTGTGGGGGTCCGAGAAGACCATCCGCCGCGGCAACCACGAGGGCGAGGTCGAGCCGAAGGTGGTGCAGATCGCCGGCGCCGACCCGGCGATGATGGCCGAGGCGGCGAAGTACAACGTCGACAAGGGCGCCGACATCATCGACATCAACATGGGCTGCCCGGCCAAGAAGATCTGCAACGTCTACGCGGGCTCCGCGCTGCTGAAGGACGAGCCGCTGGTGGCGAAGATCGTCTCCGCGGTCGTGGGCGCGGTCGACGTGCCGGTGACGCTCAAGATCCGCACCGGCTGGAACAAGGACAATCGCAACGCCCTGGCGATCGCGCGCATCGCCGAGGAGAACGGCATCCGGTCGCTCGCCGTGCACGGCCGCACCCGCGCCTGCATGTACGAGGGCGCCGCCGAATACGACACGATCCGCGCGGTCAAGCAGTCGGTGCGCATCCCGGTCGTCGCCAACGGCGACATCGGCACGCCCGAGAAGGCCAGGTTCGTGCTCGAGTACACCGGCGCGGACGCGATCATGATCGGGCGCGCGGCGCAGGGCCGGCCGTGGATCTTCCGCGAGATCGACCATTTCCTCACCACCGGGACGAAGCTCGCCGCGCCGGACGCGGAAGAGATCCGCGACGTCCTGGTCGCCCACCTGCACGACCTGTACGCCTTCTACGGCTACGAGCGCGGCGTGCGGGTGGCGCGCAAGCACATCGGCTGGTACACGAAAGGCCTCAAGAACTCCGCCGTGTTCCGCGCCCGGATGAACACCCTCGAGACCGCCGACCTGCAGCTCGCCGCCGTTGCGCGTTTCTTCGACGAGCTGCTCGCGCACTCGCGCCGCCTCGAATACGACGAAGAGGTTCCCCTTGCAGCGTAAGAACCGGTACGACGGGAAGGCGGAGGCGTCGGCACGCGAGAACGAGCTGTCCTCGACCGTGCGCAAGGTGATGAGGCAGTACTTCAAGGATCTCGACGGCGAGAAGTGCACGGGCATCTACGAGATGGTCGTGTGCGCGGTCGAGAAGCCGATGCTCGAGGTGGTGATGTTCCAGGCGCAGGGCAACCAGACCCGTGCCGCCGAGCTGCTGGGCCTGAACCGCAATACCCTGCGCAAGAAGCTGCAGCAGCACGGCCTCGACTGACGGAATCTGGGGACAGACCCCAATTCCTCCGTGATTGGGGTACGTCCCTAATTTCCTCGATTCCGGTTTTGGGCGAGAATGAGCGCCCCATGCCGAGCATTCGCATCCAGCGCGCCCTCCTCAGCGTTTCGGACAAGACCGGGATCGTCGACCTCGCCCAGGCGCTCGCCGGCCACGGCGTGCAGCTGCTGTCCACGGGCGGGACCGCGCAGCTGCTGCGCGACAACGGCCTGGCCGTCACCGAGGTGGGCGACTACACCGGCTTCCCCGAGGTGATGGACGGCCGCGTGAAGACGCTCCATCCGCGCATCCACGGCGGCATCCTCGCCCGCCGCGACCGGCCCGACCACACGCGCGCGATGGAGGAGCACGACATCCCGGCCATCGACATGGTGGTCGTGAACCTCTATCCGTTCGAGGCGACGGTCGCGAAGCCGGGCTGCACGATGGACGAGGCGATCGAGAACATCGACATCGGCGGGCCGGCCATGGTGCGCGCGGCGGCGAAGAACCATGCGTTCGTCGCGGTCGTGACGGATCCCGCCGACTACCCGCGCCTCATTGAGCGCCTCGAGTCGAACGGCGGGCGTCTCGATGGCGCCGAGCGCTACGCCCTCGCGGCGAAGGCGTTCAGCCACACCGCCGAGTACGACGGCATGATCTCGAACTGGCTCACCGCGCGCGATCCGGGCGGGAAGGCGCGCGAGTTCCCGGACCGCTTCAATGTGCAGGTGCGCCTCGCCCAGCCGTTACGCTACGGCGAGAACCCGCACCAGTCGGCCGCGTTCTACGTCGAGCGCGACCCGGCGCCGGGAACGCTCGCGCGCTTCGAGCAGCTGCAGGGCAAGGAGCTCAGCTACAACAACATCGCCGACGCGGACGCGGCGTGGGAATGCTGCCGCTCGTTCGAGGTGACGGCCTGCGTGATCGTTAAGCACGCGAACCCGTGCGGCGTGGCCGTGGCCGGGAATCCGCTCGCCGCCTACCGCAACGCCTTCCTGACCGATCCGACCTCCGCGTTCGGCGGCATCATCGCCTTCAACCGGCCCGTCGATCGCGCGACCGCCGAGGCGATCTCGCAGCAGTTCGCCGAGGTGATCATTGCGCCGGCCTACGACGAGGGCGCGCGGCGCGTCTTCGCCGCCAGGAAGAACGTGCGCCTGCTCGCCCTCGCGCCCGATCGCGGCGCCAACCGCCTCGACTTCAAGCGCGTGGGCGGCGGGCTGCTCGTGCAGACGCCCGACGTGTACGACGTCGCCGGATTGAAGCTCGTCACGAGGCGCAAGCCGACCGACGACGAGATGAACGACCTGCTCTTCGCGTTCCGCGTGGCGCGCTTCGTGAAGTCGAACGCCGTCGTGTTCTGCCGCCACGGCATGACGCTGGGCGTGGGCGCGGGGCAGATGAGCCGCGTGGACTCCACGCGCATCGCCGCGATCAAGGCGAAGAACGCGGGACTCGCGTTGCGCGGATCGGTGGCCGCCTCCGACGCGTTCTTCCCGTTCCGCGACGGCCTCGATGTCGTGGCCCAGGCCGGCGCGCGCGCGGTGATCCAGCCCGGCGGCAGCGTGCGCGACGACGAAGTGATCGAGGCGGCGAACGAGCACGGCCTCGCGATGGTCTTCACCGGAATGCGGCATTTCCGCCACTGAACGCCTGAAATGAGACTCCTCGTCATCGGCTCCGGCGGCCGCGAGCACGCGTTGGCCTGGCGCCTCGCGCAATCGCCGAAGGTCTCGCGCGTCTACGTGGCGCCCGGCAACGCGGGCACAGCGCGCGAGGACGGCGTGTTCAACGTCGACGCGAAGACCATTCCGGACCTCGTGCGCTTCGCCGGCAGGGAAGGCATCCACGCGACCATCGTCGGCCCCGAGGGGCCGCTCGCCGACGGCGTCGTGGACGCGTTCCTCGACGCCGGCCTGCGCATCTTCGGGCCGACCAAGGCCGCGGCGCAGCTCGAGTCGTCGAAGGACTTCGCCAAGCGCTTCATGCAGCGCCACGACATCCCGACCGCGGCCTACGAGACGTTCTCCGATGCGCGGCTCGCCCACGCGTTCATCGAGGCGCACGGCGCGCCGATCGTGGTGAAGGCCGACGGGCTCGCCGCGGGCAAGGGCGTGGTGGTAGCCGGCAACCTCGGCGAGGCGCACGATGCGATCGATCGCATGCTCGCCGGCAACGCGCTCGGCGAGGCCGGCCATCGCGTCGTGATCGAGGAGTACATGGCGGGCGAGGAGGCGAGCTTCATCGTCATGGTCGACGGCAGGAACGTGCTGCCGCTCGCCTCGAGCCAGGACCACAAGCGCATCTTCGACGGCGACCGCGGCCCGAACACCGGCGGCATGGGCGCGTATTCGCCCGCGCCCGTGGTGACGCCGCAGGTGCACCACCGCGTGATGCACGAGATCATCACGCCGACCGTGCGGGCGATGGCGGCCGAGGGCGTGCCCTACACCGGCTTCCTCTACGCCGGCCTGATGATCGACGCGCAGGGCGCGCCGCGCGTGGTCGAGTTCAACTGCCGCCTCGGCGACCCCGAGACGCAGCCCATCCTCATGCGCCTGAAGAGCGATCTCTTCCAGCTCGTCGAGGATGCGATCGACGGCGCCCTCGACGAGGCCGAAGCGCAATGGGATCGGCGCGCCGCGCTCGGCGTGGTGCTCGCGGCCGGCGGCTATCCCGGCACGCCGCGCACGGGCGACGAGATCCACGGCCTGCCGCGCGACGAGGAGGACTTCCACGTCTTCCACGCGGGCACCGCCGTGAAGGATGGCCGCGTCGTGACCGCGGGCGGCCGCGTGCTGTGCGTGACGGCGCTCGGCGACAAGGTGAAGATCGCCGCCGAGCGCGCCTACCAGGTCGCCGAAGGCATCCGCTTCGACGGCATGCAGTTCCGCACCGACATCGGCCACCGCGCCTTCCAGAGACGTTGACCGCGCCCGCCGGGGCGGATCGGGGTGCCATGCAAAGCGCCGACGTGAAGCAGTACCTGCTCGACCTCCAGGATCGCATCGTCGCGCGCTTCGAGGCGCTCGACGGCAAGCCCTTCGTGCGCGACGAATGGCGGCGACCCGAGGGCGGCGGCGGCATCTCGCGCCTGCTCGAGGACGGCAACCTGCTCGAGCGCGGCGGCGTCGGCTTCTCGCACGTGAGCGGCACGAAGCTGCCGCCCTCGGCCACGGCCCATCGCGCGCAGATCGCCGGCCAGCCGTGGGAGGCGATGGGCGTCTCGCTGGTCTTCCATCCGCGCAATCCGTACGTCCCGACGGTGCACATGAACGTCCGGTTCTTTCGCACGATGCCTATTAGCAGGGGAGACATGTCACTGCCCGACGAGCGAACCGCAGAGCGAGGAAGTGCCGTCTCCCCTTCGGTCTGGTGGTTCGGCGGCGGCATGGACCTCACGCCCTACTATCCGTTCGACGAGGACTGCGCGCACTTCCACCGCGCCAACCGCGACGCGCTCGCGCCCTATCCGGGGCTGCACGCGCGGTTCAAGAACGCGTGCGACGAGTATTTCTTCCTGAAGCACCGCAACGAGCCGCGCGGCATCGGCGGCACGTTCTTCGACGACTTCAACGAGCTCGGCTTCGAGAGGAGCTTCGCCGTGATGCGCGCGGTAGGCGACGCGTTCCTGCCCGCATACGTGCCGATCGTCGAGCGCCGCCGCGACATCGCGTACGGCGATCGCGAGCGCGACTTCCAGGCGTATCGCCGCGGCCGCTACGTCGAGTTCAACCTGGTGTGGGACCGCGGCACCCACTTCGGCCTGCAGTCGGGCGGGCGCGCGGAATCGATCCTGATGTCCATGCCGCCCATGGCGAAGTGGCGCTACGACTGGAGGCCGCCCGCGGGCTCGCCCGAGGCGCGCCTGCACGAGTTGCTCGTTCCCCCGCGCGACTGGGCCTCGCAACCATGACGCCCTTTGCCCATCACCCCCGGCTCGCGAGCGGGCGCGAGTTCCGCCGCCGGCTCATCGGCACCGGGACGTTCGGACTGATCCTCGTCGCCGTCTCGCTCGCGATCGGCATGGCGGGCTATGCGATCACCGAGCACCTCGGGTTCGTGGACGCGTTCCTGAACGCCGCGATGATCCTCTCGGGCATGGGGCCGCTGCACAATCCGGAGACCACGGCGGGCAAGATCTTCGCCGGCATCTACGCGATCTATAGCGGATTCGCCGTGCTCGGCATCGCGGCGATCGTCTTCTCGCCCGTCGTGCACCGGCTCTTCCATCGCTTCCACATCCGCGACGTGGAGCACGCGCAACCTGCCGAGCATCACGTGCCCGACGTGCGCGACTAGCCGGGCGGCACGCCTTCGAGCAGCAGCAGGCGCGCGTTGCTGTTCGCCTGGCGCATCGCCTTCGGCCCCGCGTACTCGGTGGAGCTCCACCACTTCCTCGCCACGTCCATCGAGGGGAACTCGATCAACACGCGCCGGCGCGCGGGCCATTCGCCCTCGAGCGCCTCGACCGCTCCGCCGCGCGTGAGGAACCGACCGCCGTATCTGGCGATCGTAGCAGGCACCTGCGCCGTGTATTGCTTGTATCCTTCCGGGTTCGTGATCTCGATCTCCGCCAGCACGTAAGCCGCCATCGCCACCTCCTCGTCGATTCGAAGCGCGCCATCCTAGCAAAATGCTCCAGACCCGCATCGTGCCGCGCGTGCGTGACCTGGGGGACGGCTTCCAGGTCCGCCGCGCGTTGCCCTCGGCCGAATGCCGCAGCGTCGGCCCGTTCGTGTTCTTCGACCAGATGGGACCGGTCGCGCTCGCGCCCGGGCGCGGCCTCGACGTGCGGCCGCATCCGCACATCGGGCTGGCCACCGTCACCTATCTCTTCGAGGGCGAGATCGTGCATCGCGACAGCCTCGGCAGCGTGCAGGTGATCCGTCCGGGCGAGGTGAACTGGATGGTGGCCGGGCGTGGCGTCGCGCATTCGGAACGCACCGCGCCCGAGCTGCGCGCGCGCGGCACGCGCCTTTCGGGCATCCAGACGTGGATCGCGCTTCCCGCCGCGCACGAGGAGGACGAGCCGTCGTTCGCGCACCACGCCTCGCTTCCCGTGTGGGAGGACAACGGCGTGCGCGTGCGTTTGATCCTCGGCGACTGGCTCGACGTCTCCTCGCCGGTCGCGACCTACGCGCGCACGTTCTACGGCGACGTGAGCCTCGCGGCCGCGCGCCGCCTGGTGCTTCCGCCCGATCCCGACGAGCGCGGGCTCTTCGTGGTCGACGGCACGGTGCAGGTCGACGGCGCGACCCACGGCGCGGGCGAGATGCTCGTGTTCGCCGTGGGCAGCGAGGTCGCGGTGGAAAGCGCCGCAGGCGCGCGCTTCATGGTCTTCGGCGGCGCCGCGCTCGACGCGCCGCGCCACGTGTGGTGGAACTTCGTGTCCAGCCGCAAGGAGCGCATTGCGCAGGCGGCCGAGGACTGGAAGGCGGGGCGCTTTCCCGCGGTTCCGGACGAGACCGAATTCATCCCGTTGCCCGAGCGCGGCCCGGGCAGCGTCAGCTATCCCTAGCCGTCAGGCCTTCTTCGCCCACGCGATGCAATAGCCGTTCGGGCTGATGGTGCCCTCGACGACCTTGCATTGGTTCGGCGCGACGAACTGCATGCAGTTGCCGCAGCGCTGGTCGCCGTTCGGCTTGTCCTGGTACTTCATCGCCTGCTTCGACGCCTTCTGCTGCGCGAGCACGGCCTGGGTCGACAGCGCCGAGGCGAACGCGGCGCCGAACATGAGCGCGCCGGACTTGAGCACCGAGCGGCGCGTGAGCTTGCGGGTGGGATCCATCGGGAGGTCTCCTGCGTGATGCGGTGACGGGCGCGGGATGCGGGGCGCATCCTGCGCGGCCCACGGGTTGGAGGGGGACGAGCGCCCCGAGTTCCGGAATCGCATGGGTTCCCATGGATCGTGCGCCGCCCGGCGCGAACCTTGCCCCGGCGGCGTGGTCGACCCGAACTCCAGCGGTTGTTGAGCGCGCGCATGCATCCCACGTCCCTTGCGGCAGCCCGGCAGCGATCCGTCGCGGCGATCGCGAGCGCCGCGCTGCTCGGGGGATGCGGCGGCGTTCTCGATCCCAAGGGCCCGATCGCCGGCGCGAACCGGCAGATCATGCTGAACGCCCTCGAGATCATGCTCGTGATCGTCGTGCCCACGATCCTCGTGGCGCTCGCGTTCGCGTGGTGGTTCCGCGATTCGAACCCGAAGGCGCGGCGTCGCCCGGACTTCGTGTATTCCGGCCGGGTCGAGCTGCTCGTGTGGTCGATCCCGCTGCTCACGATCCTGTTCCTCGCCGGAGTGATCTGGATCGGCTCGCACCGGCTCGATCCGTACCAACCGATCCCGTCGAACGGCCAGCCGCTCGAGGTGCAGGTGGTCTCGCTCGACTGGAAATGGCTCTTCATCTACCCGCGCGAAGGGGTCGCGGCCGTGAATCAGCTCGTGGTGCCGGCCGGCGTGCCGGTCCACTTCTCGCTCACCTCGGCGAGCGTCATGAACGCCTTCTTCGTGCCGCAGCTGGGCAGCATGATCGCGACGATGAACGGCATGGTCACGCAGCTCTACCTGCAGGCCGACCATCCCGGCGACTACTACGGCGAGTCCACGCAATTCAGCGGCGACGGGTTCTCCGACATGAATTTCATCGTGCACGCCGTGCCCGCCGATCGATTCGCGCAATGGCTGCAAGGCGCGCGCGGCTCCGGGTCCATCCTCGATCGCGGCGCCTACCGCGAGCTCGCGCGCGAAAGCCAGAACGTGCGGCCGTTCACTTACCGCGGCGTCGACGCGGGGCTCTTCGAGGCGGTGGTGACGCAGGCGATCCGGCCCGCGGCCGGCCCCGGGAACAGCCGCGGCGGCGTCTTCGTCCATCCTGAACCGGGGAACTGACGTGCGACTGCTCGGCAAGCTCGACTGGAACGCGATTCCCTGGGACCAGCCGATTCCGCTCGCCGCCGGCGCGACGGTCCTCTTCGTCCTGCTCGCCATCGTCGTTTGGGTGGTCGTGAAGGGCTACGTGCCGTATCTCTGGCACGAGTGGATCACGAGCGTCGACCACAAGCGCATCGGGATCATGTACGTGATCCTCGGCATGGTGATGCTGCTGCGCGGGTTCATCGACGCGGTGATGATGCGCTCGCAGCAGGCGATCGCCTTCCACGCGGCGGGATACCTGCCGCCGCACCACTACGACCAGATCTTCACGGCGCACGGCACGATCATGATCTTCTTCGCCGCCATGCCGCTGGTGATCGGGCTGATGAACTACGTGGTGCCGCTGCAGCTGGGCGTGCGCGACGTGGCGTTCCCGACGCTCAACTCGACGAGCTTCTGGCTCACGGCCACCGGCGCGCTGCTCGTGAACATCTCGCTCGTGGTGGGCGAGTTCGCGCGCACCGGCTGGGTCGCCTATCCGCCGCTCTCGGAGCTGCGCTACTCGCCCGGCGTGGGCGTGGACTACTACCTGTGGGCGCTGCTCATCTCGGGGACCGGCACGCTCATGACGGGCATCAACTTCGTGACCACGATACTGAAGATCCGCGCGCCGGGCATGAGCTACACGCGCATGCCGATGTTCACGTGGACGGCGCTCGCCGCGAACCTGCTCATCGTCGCGGCGTTCCCGGTGCTCACCGCCACGCTCGCCATGCTGGTCCTCGACCGCTACCTCGGCTTCCACTTCTTCACCGACACGGCGGGCGGGAACATGATGATGTTCATCAACCTCGTCTGGGCGTGGGGCCATCCCGAGGTCTACATCCTCATCCTGCCGGCGTTCGGCATCTTCTCGGAGATCTTCTCGACGTTCTCCTGCAAGCCGCTCTTCGGCTACCGCTCGATGATCATCGCGACGATGGCCATCTGCCTCATCTCGT
>CAYOGL010000074.1:0-11430 GCA_964403515.1 uncultured Burkholderiales bacterium
GCCCCATACAGAACGCCCGATCTCCCGACAGATCGGGCGTTTGCACTTGTGCGCCCCGTCGATGCTGCGCTAGCGCGAAGCGGCGCACCGTGCCGGCCGCGAGCGCGCAGCGGTAGGCCGCGATCGCAGCGGCCACGTCCTGAACGCCCGTGCCCGTCGAATCGAAGACGAACACCTCGTCGTCGTCCGCGCGCCCGCACTTGCGGCCGGCGACGACCTCGCCGAGCTCGGCGTACACATCCCCGCCCGTCATCACGCCCGCGCAGATGGCATGGTGCAGGTCGCCGATCGCCGCCGCCTGCGTGGTGAGGTCGGTGACGACTTTGGCGGCCGCGAGCAACGCCGGCTCGATCTCCTGCTTGAGCTCGTGGTCCGCGCCGACGGCGGCGACGAACGTCCCGGGCATGACCATGTCGCGCGTGACGAAGAAGCGTCGTGAAGTCGTGCACGTGATGACGAGGCGGCTCGACGACACCGCGCTCGCGGCATCGGGCACTGCGATGACCGGCAGACCATGCTCCGCTTCCATGGCGAGCGCGAATGCCGCGGCCCTTTCCGCATCCGTGTCGTGCACCATGATGCGGCGGGGCGTGCGAACGCGCAGTACCGCCCGCAGCTGCGCCGCGCCCTGGGCGCCGCATCCGCAGATGGCGACCGTATCGCAAACCGGGCGCGCCAGATGCCGTGCCGCTACGGCGGTGGCGGCAGCCGTACGCAGCGCGGTGATCGACGCCGAGTCCATGATCGCGAGCGGCAGGCCGTCCGCGGCATCGAAGAGGATGACGGCGCCCTGAATGGTCGGCAGCCCGTGACGCTGCGGGTTGGCGGGGAAGTTGGCGTTGAGCTTCGCGGCGAAGTAGGGCCGGTCGAGCGCCAGGAACCCCGCCTTGACATGGAAGCTGCCTTCCTCCGCGTGCATGGCGAGGATCCCGGGTGCGGGCGTCCGCGCTTCGGCCAGCTGGCGGAAGCCTTCCTCGACCGCCGCCATGCACGTATCGGGATCGAGCACGCGCTCGACATCGTCGCGCGACAGCAGCACGAGCGGCTCAGACATTGAGCTTCACCGGGTGCCCGATCGCCTTCCAGCCCGAGTGTCCGCTGTTCATGTACATCGCGTCGAATCCGGCTTCACGCAGCTTGATCGCCGTCTTGCATCCGACGTGGAAACCATACGCGCAATAGACGACGACCGGCTCGGACTTCGACAGCTCGCCGATCCACTCGGCAAGCCGCTCGGGGTCGCGCCACTGCACGCCCTCCGCGATGTCCTGGCCGCGGGAGACGGCCGCGCGCGGGCGAACGTCGATGACCTGTACCGGCGTTCCGGCCGCCATCATCTGTTTCACTTCCTCGACGGCGATGCCCGGGATGTCGCCGAACTCCGGTTGTTGGAGCGGCCGCGGCCCGGCGACTTTCGCCGCATCCTCATACCGCTGCTCGAGTGCCGGCCAATCGACGTTGCGCAGGAAGGTATCGACGTAGGCCCTGGCGTTGGCACCGAAGTCCATGTGGTAGGCGTGCTCGTACATGTCGAGCGCGAGGATCGGCACGCCGCCCGCGACCGCTTGCGAGTGCTCGGACGCGCACTGGTTGATCAGGCTGCCGTCGCGCGGGACATAGGTAAGCAGCACCCAGCCCGAGCCGCCCGCGAGCGCGTATCCCATCGCGCTGAACTCCGCGCGCCAACGCTCCAGCGAGCCGAAGTCGCGCGCGAGCATAGCGGCCATCGTCTTCGTCGGCTGTCCGTCGCCGCCCAGGCTCGCGAAGTACAGCTCGTGCAGCAGCGTGGAATTGAGCGCGACGAGCTGCTCGCGCTTGAGACCGTTCAGGACATGTCCGGGCGTGGTCGCGAGGTCGAGCGATTCGAGCTGCTCGGTGACCGCGTTCAGGCGCCGGAGCGCCCCGCCGTAGTTGTTCTCGTAATGGCTCTCGATGAGCTTCACCGAGAGGTAGGACAACGTCCACGGCCGGCAGTGGATCTGCTTGAGCTTGTAGCGCATGGCTTCCTCCAGGCAAACGTCGCACGACGCTGCGCCGCCCCGAGGGGCTGCAAGCACGGCGGCACTGGAGAGCTCATGGACGACGGTGCCCGCGCTCGCGCGCAACGCTCACAGGATTGGACGGGGCACCGTCTTGGAGGGATGAGACCCGGGGGTCCTGTTGCCCCCGCGATCAGGGTGCACCGATCCGGCCGCGAAGTCAAAATCGTTCGCTGCCCGGCGTGCACGACGCACTCCTTTCCGCCGGGCTGGCCGGGATGCACAATGCCGGCGTCATGGGCCGATTCCAACAGCGTCTGGCCCGCGCCCTGCGGCTCCGGGGGCCAGGCCTCTACGCCGCGGTGCTCGCCATCGCGGCGGCGGCGAGCCTGTTTCCGAGCCGGCTCGAATCCCCCTTCGCGGCGGCCGAGCGCTACGCGTTCGACGCGCAGATGCGGTTGCTGCGCTGGCTTCATCCGCGCCCGCTCGCCGATGACGTCGTGCTCGTCGGCATCGACGAGGAGACCGAGCGCCGGTTCGTCGAGCCCACGGCCCTCTGGCATCACCACTTCGCCGACTTCCTCCACGTGATGGCGCGTGCGCGGCCTCGCGCCCTGGGTGTCGACGTGGTGCTACCGGAACGCTCCTACGACGACATCGTGAGGGGCCTCGACCTCGCGCTCATGCGCGGCATCGTCGACGTGAAGCGCGCTTCGGCGCTCGTGTACGTGCAGACGGTGGATCGCCGCGGTTATCCCGTGCCGGTGCAGCCGAACCTTCGCGCGTTGCTCGCGGATGCCAATTTGGGCCTCGACCAGCAGTTGCGCGATCCCGATTCCGTCTCGAGGCGCTTCAGCGAGCGCGCGCTGTCGACGAGCGAGCGCGCGGCGCCGACCTTCGCGGGGCAGATCCTGCGCGCGATGGGCCGCGAGGTGCAGTCGGGCTACATCGATTACAGCCTCGGGTCGTCGCTGCAGTACATCCCGATGCACGAGCTCCTCGAGTGGCCTCCCGATGACCCGAGGATCGCGGCGCTGGCCGGGCGCATCGTGATCGTGGGCAGCCTCGTGCACGCGACCGACCGCTGGCAGCTGCCCGCGAAGCTGCTCGCGCACGATCCGGTCGCGGCCGAGGGCAAGCTCGCCTATTCGCAGCCGGGCGTGCTCGTGCACGTGCAGACCCTGCGCAGCCACCTCGCCGGCGGGCTGCTGCACACAGTGCCCGACGCCGCGCGCTGGTTGCTGATGGCGCTCTCGGCCGTCGCGCTGTTCTCTTCGGCGCGCCGGGGAACGTTGCTCGCGGCGGCGGTGCTCATCCCCGCGGCGGTCGTCGTCGCGAGCCTCTTCTCCATCGTCGCGCTGCACGTGATCCTGCCGGTCGCGGCGATCACGCTTTCCTTCTGGCTCGCGCTCGTCGCGGGCGGCGTGCGCGACGCGGTCGATGCGGTCGCCGATCGCCTGCGCCTGCAGCAGTCGTTCGCGGGCCAGGTGAGTCCGGCGGTGATGAAGGAGATCCTCGATGGCGGCATACGCCCGGGGCTCGGCGGCCAGCAGGCCGAGGTCTGCGTGCTCTTCAGCGACGTGCGCGATTTCACCGCGCTCTCCGAGAGCATGGCTCCGCAGGTGGTGACCACGGTCCTGCAGCGCTATTTCGACCGCATGGTGCGCGCCGTGCACCGCTACCATGGCACCGTTGACAAGTTCATCGGCGATGGCATGATGGTCCTCTTCGGAGCACCGCGCACTTCCCCGGACCCCTGCGGCGACGCGGTGCAATGCGCCCTCGAGATGATGATGGAACTCGACCATCTCAACGCGGAATTCGAGCGCGAGGGTCTGCCGGTCCTCACCATCGGCATCGGCATCAACTACGGCACCGTCACCGTCGGCAACATCGGCTCGTCGGACCGCCACAACTATTCGGCCATCGGCGACGCGGTGAACGTCGCCGCGCGCGTCGAGGGCCTCACGAAGGACCTCGGCCGCAAGATCATCATCACGGAAGCGGTCGTGAGCCGCCTCGGCAGCCGCTTCCATTTCGATCCGCTCGGCAGCCACAAGGTGAAGGGCCACAGCCCGGTCACCGTGTGGGGCATCCGCACCGCGCGCGCGACCACCGTCGAACCCAGCGCATTGGAGGTGACGTCATGAGCCTGATCTTGCGTGCAGCATTCGCCTTGCTGTCCTGCCTGTTCGCGGCAGCGACCGCGGTCGCCGCGGGGACGGTCGCCTTCGTCACCGACCTCAAGGGCGACGTCTCCATCGACGGCAGCGGGCGCCCACTGCTCCTCGGCGAGCTCATGGCAGGGCAGAAGCTGCGCCTCGGCGCCGACTCGCAGCTCACCGTGATGTTCGGGGCGACGGGCAAGGAGTACGTGCTTTCCGGTCCCGGCAGCTACGAGCTGGACGAGCGCGGCGTGCAGGCGGTTTCGGGTAAGCCCGCGGTCGAGCGCGCGACGCCCTGGCGCTCCGATCCGAAGGTCGTCGTGCAGGTCTCGCGCGCTGCCGCAGCGAGCGTGCGCATGCGCTCGGTCGCCGCGCCGCAGGCGGCGGCGCCGCGCCTGAGCTTTCCCACCGAGGGGCGCATCGCGACACTGCGGCCGACATTCGAATGGAAAGCGCCGGGCGATCGCGGCCCGGTTCGCATCGAGGTCTACCTGCCCGGACGCGAAGCGCCGTATCAGGCCGCCGATGTGAGCGGCACCTCGTACCGGTTCGAGCAGCCGCTCGCGGCGGACACGGAGTATGCATGGACCGTTCGCGTCGCCGGCGACGAGATCGGCTCCGCACGCTTCCGCACGCTTCCCACGGCGTCCCTCGCGCAGATCGAGCAGCAACGCCCGGATGAGCGCGCGGCGTTTTCCGACCGCGTCGCGTACGCGCTCATGCTGCACGAGGCAGGGGCGAAGCAGGAAGCGCAGCACGAATGGCGCCGCCTCGCACGGGCACGCAGCGACCTGCCCGAGCTGGAAGCGCTCGGCCGGTGAGGCGGCTGCCGCTCCTCGTCGCCGCGCTAGCGCTCGCCTCCGCGGCGCGAGCGGGAACGCCGGTCGCGTTCGTCGCCGACGTTTCGGGCACGGCCACGATCGCGGGCGACGGCAAGCTCGATTTCCTCGCGCAGCTCGAAGCGGGGCAGCGCATCTATCTCGGCTCGCATGCACGCGCGTCGATCACCTTCGCCGCCTCGGGCGACGAATATCGCGCGAGCGGCCCCGGCGAATTCGTCGTCGGCGAGACGGCGCTCACGGCGGAGAAGGGCGGAGCGCCCGTGCACCGTCACGTCGACGCGCTCCAGGATCCGGGCGTGGTCGCGCGTGTGACGCAATCGGCGACGGCGAGCCTGCGCATGCGCGGCGTCCAGCCCGAGCGCAACGATACCGCGCTCGTGTATCCGCGCGATGGGCGCATCGCCAACCTGCAGCCCCATTTGCGATGGAACGGCAGCAGCGCCGCGGGTTATGCCGTCAGCGTCCATGACGCGAACGGTCGCGAGATCTGGCGATCGACGAGCGTCGCGAGCGGCGTTCTGGTGCCGGTCAAGCTCGCCCCGGCCGCGCAGTACCGCTGGCGGGTGATGGATGGCGAGCGCGTCGTCGGCGAAGCGGGATTCGAGACGTTGCCCGCGAAGTCGCTCGCGCGCATCGAGAAGTCCCGCATCGCCGCGAAGACGTTCCCGGCGCGGGTGATGCACGCCTTCCTGCTGCAGGAGCAGGGCGCGGAGCAGGATGCGCGCGAGGCGTGGTCGCAGCTCGCCGGCGAACGTCCCGACCTGCCCGAGCTCGCCGCGCTCGCCCGCGGAGCGGCTCGATGAGGATGCGCCGCCCGTCGCGCATCGCCGGCCTGTTGCTTTTCACGTGCGTCGCGGTGGCGAGCTTGCGCGCCGTCGCGGCCGATCGCGTCGCGCTCCTCATCGGCAACAACCAGTACCCCACGGCGCCGCTGCGCAACGCGGCGAACGATGCGCACGATCTCGGCGAGGCGTTGAAGGAGCTCGGCTTCCAGGTCATCGTGCGGCAGAACACGTCGCGCAAGCAGATGATCGACGCCGTGCGCGAGTTCGGCCAGGCGCTCGAAGGCGCGAACACGGCGCTCTTCTTCTACGCCGGCCATGCGATGCAATTCAAGGACCGCAACTACCTGGTCCCCATCGACGCGGCGATGGGCTCCGAGGAGGACATCACGTTCTTCTCGGTGGAGATCGGCCAGATCTTCGACCGCATGGAAAAGGCGCGCACGCGCTTCAACTTCATCATCCTCGATGCGTGCCGCGACAACCCGTTCGCCTCGAGCTTCACGCTGACGAGCTCCGGCCTCGCGCAGATGAGCGCGCCTTCGGGGACGCTCATCGCGTACGCGACCGCGCCGGGCTCGGTGGCGGCGGACGGCTATGGGCGCAACGGCATCTACACGAAGCACATCCTGCAGAACATCAAGGCGCCGGACGTGCCGGTCGAGATCATGTTCAAGCGCGTGCGCGAAGGGGTCGAACGCGAGACGCGCCATCTGCAGACGCCCTGGGATTCGTCCTCGCTCAAGGGCGACTTCGTGTTCAACGCGACGAACGGCCGGCCCGGCGAGCCCGCGCGCGTGGCGAGCGGACCCAGCGCGGACGCGTCGCTGCAGATCGAGCGCGAGTTCTGGGTGAGCGTGCGCGAGTCCAATCGACCCGAGGACGTCCAGGCGTATCTCGACAAGTATCCGAACGGCAACTTCGCGGCCCTCGCGCGCAATCGCCTCGCCGTTCTCACGGGCGGCCGCACGAAGCTCGCGGAAGCGCAGCCGGCGCCCGAGCGCAGCCCGGCGAACACGACGGCGGCGAAGCCCGCGTCCGCGCCCGCGGATGCGAAGCCGCCCGGGCAGAAAGCCGCTACGGCCGCCGCCGATGCGCGGACCACCGAGCCCGCCGTCGCATCGAATGAAGAGGCCACCGGCAGGAAGGAGCCGGCCGATGTGCCCGCGACGCCGGCGAAGGCGCCCGCTGCACCCGCGCCGACCGTCGTGGCGATGGCCAAGCCCGCCGACGAGCCGCACACGCGCGAGATCTCGCCCGGTGTGCACGAGGTGACCTTTGCCGACGGCGCGATCTATCGCGGCGCGATGCGTGGCGCGCGCCCCGAGGGCCGCGGCGAGTACCTGGCGAAGTCGTTCAAGTACCAGGGCGAGTTCAAGGACGGCGTGCGCCAGGGCAACGGTGTCTACGTCTGGGAGAACGGCGATCGCTACGCCGGCGAGTTCGCCAACGACCTTCCCAACGGCCGTGGGCAGTTCACCTTCGCGAACGGCGACTCGTACGACGGCGAGGTGAAATCGGGCGTGATCAACGGGCGGGGCACGTACAAGTACAAGAGCGGCAACGCCTTCGAGGGACCGTTCGAGAATGGCAAGCCGCAAGGCACAGGCATCTATCGCTTCGCCTCGGGCGACCGCTACGAGGGCGAGATGGAGCAGGGCCGCCTGCAGGGCCACGGCAAGTTCTTCAGCCACGATGGCGATCGCATCGAGGGCCAGTTCGTCGACGGCAAGGCCGACGGAAAGGCGCAGTACTTCTTCACGAACGGCGATCGCTACGAAGGCGACGTGCACCAGGGCGTGCTGACCGGCACCGGGACCTACTATTACGCCTCGGGGCTCAGGTACCAGGGCGAGGTGCGCGAGGCGCGGCCGCAAGGCAAGGGCGTGCTCTGGCTGCCCGACGGCACGCGCCTCGAGGGCGAGTTCGACAACGGCCTCGCCCACGCGCGCGGAACGCTCGTCCACGCGGACGGCACGTCGGCGCCGGCGCAGATCGTGGAGGGGACGGTGCGCCCGCTCGAGTGAGTCCGGCCCGCGGCCCGGTTCGCTCTCGTTTCGAGGTTCCCGGGCGTCGCCGGCGCGGCAGTGAACGTCTCGCCCGGCGCGAGGTCCGCTGGTATCCGCAGGGACCGACATGACCGATCCGAGCCCATTCGCGAAGCAGGCCCCGCAGTCCCAGCGCCGCAATGACGACGTGCGGCGGCTCGAGGAGGAGTCGACTCCGCCTACCCCCGTGATCTACGAGGTCGTTCGACGCCTCGGCAAGGAGGAGATGGAGCGGCCCGCCGTGTCGCTCTGGTGGTCGGGCATCGCGGCCGGCTTGTCGATCAGCTTCTCGCTGCTGGTGTCGGGCATCCTGCGCATGCACTTGCCCGAGGCTCCATGGCGGCACCTCGTCGTCGCCTTCGGCTATCCGGTCGGCTTCCTCATGGCCGTGCTCTCGCGCCAGCAGCTCTTCACCGAGAACACGATCACGGTGGTGCTGCCGATCATGAAGGAGCCGACGCGCGCGCACCTGTTGTGCGGGTTGCGCATGTGGGCCGTGGTGCTCCTGGCCAACCTCTCGGCTACTCTCTTCGCGACCATTTTCTGCACCTACGCACCGGTGATCGGGCCGGAGCTTCGCTCGTCGATGCTCGAGGTCGCGCGCACGGCGATGGCCCACGGCTGGCTCGAGATGGCGTTTCGCGCGATCACCGCGGGCTTCCTCATGGCGGCCATGGTGTGGCTCGTGCCTTCAGCCGGCGGCGCGCAGTTCCACGTCGTCGTGATCATCACGTACATCATCGGCGCGGGCGACTTCGCGCACATCGTCGCGGGGAGCATGGAAGCGTTCATGCTGGTCGCGGCGGGCTCGATGTCCATCACCGCGCTGCTCACGCACTTCCTCCTGCCCGTGCTCGCCGGCAACATCGTCGGCGGCACGGTGCTCTTCGCCGTGCTCTCGTACGCGCAGGTGATGAAGGAGATCTGAGGCTCCGAAACTATCCACAATCGGGAGCCGGGCGCGATGCCTCGCCCGCCGTGCCGTAGACTTCCGAGATGCCCCTGAAAAGCACCGCCGGCAATCACGGAGAACCCGCCAAGGGCCGCGGCTCGCCGATCAATCCCGAGGGACGCTTCGAGGCGTTGTCGCGCGAGGCGGCCGACGATGGATGGTTCCAGGTGCCGGAAGACGAGCCGTCGCGCCCGAAGACGGTGATCGCGATCGAGCGCGCGAAGAGCATCATCTCGCGCAACGAGTCGCCCGACGTTGGGTTCACGCAGTCGATCAATCCCTACCGGGGATGCGAGCACGGATGCTCGTACTGCCAATCGGGCGCCACGCCGATCCTCATGGCCGATGGGCGCACACGCCCGCTTTCGGAGCTCAGGCCCGGCGACGAGATCTACGGAACGCGCCGCGCGGGCGCCTACCGTCGATACGCCAAATCCCGGGTCCTCGATCATTGGAGCGTGATCAAGCCGGCCTATGCAATCACGCTGGAGGACGGCACCGAGCTCATCACGAGCGGAGATCATCGCCTACTTTCGGATCGCGGATGGAAGTTCGTCACCGGAACGGAGCAGGGACGCCTGCGGCGGCCGCATCTCACGCTTTCCAACAAGCTCATGGGCACGGGCAGGTTCGCCGAGGGCGTCGTCGAAGACATGGAATACCGCCGCGGGTACCTGTGCGGCATGATTCGCGGTGATGGGCATGTGGGCAGCTGTTCGTATGAACGCAGTGGTCGCGTCGACCGAATCCACACGTTCCGGCTTGGTCTATGCGATCCGCAAGCGCTCATGCGAGCCCAGGACTATCTCCTCGACTGGGACATCGCCACGAACGAGTTCCGCTTCAAGGCTGCCGTTGGGAACCGGCGCGAAATACATGCGATCGGCTCGAATGCCGCGCGCAAGCTCGAGTCGATCCGCGCTTTGATCGCGTGGCCGAGAGCTCCCACGCGACAATGGAGCGCCGGTTTTCTCGCCGGCATCTTCGACGCCGAGGGCAGCTTCAGCCAGACCGTCTTTCGCATATCCGACACGGATCCGGAAATCATCGGATGGATCGTCGAATCGCTCGAGAGGTTCGAATTCCGCTTCGCCCTCGAGCACGTCCCGTATGCCGATCGCAAACCAGTCGATGTCGTGCGGCTGCTCGGCGGCTTGCGTGAGCATCTGCGCTTCTTCCACACCTTCCGCCCGGCGATCACGCGCGAGCTGGATCTCGAAGGCCAGACCATCAAGAGCAACGCCAAGCTGAGGGTCGTACGCATCGAGCCGCTCGGAAAGGCGATGCGGCTCTACGACATCACGACGGAGACCGGCGACTTCATCGCCAACGGTGTCGTGAGCCACAACTGCTACGCCCGCCCGAGCCACGGATACCTCGGCTTGTCCCCGGGGCTGGATTTCGAAACTCGCCTCTTCGCGAAGACCAACGCCGCAGAGCTGCTGCGCGAGGAGCTCGCGAAGCCCTCCTATCGGTGCACCCCGATCGCCGTCGGCGTGAACACCGATGCGTACCAGCCGATCGAGCGCACGCAGCGCATCACGCGCGCGATCGTCGAAGTGGCGCACGAGGCGAGGCAGCCGCTGCATCTCATCACGAAGTCGGCGCTCGTCGAGCGCGACATCGATCTCCTCGCGCCGATGGCGGCCGAGCGCCTGGTCACCGTTACGCTCTCCGTGACCACGCTCAAGAACGAAGTGTCGCGCCGGATGGAGCCGCGAGCGAGCGCGCCCGCGCGGAGGCTGCAAGCGATTTCCAGGCTGGCGGCCGCCGGCATCCCGGTGAGCGTGAACGTGGCGCCCATCGTGCCTTTCCTCACGGACTTCGAGCTCGAGCCGATCCTCGAGGCGGCCGCGAGCGCCGGGGCCACCGCGGCGGGCTATCAGCTCATGCGCCTGCCGTGGGAGGTTAAGGAGATCTTCAAGGCGTGGCTCGAGCAGAACTTCCCGCTCAAGGCCGCGCACGTCATGGCGCGCGTGCGCGAGATGCGCGAGGGCCGCGAGAACGACCCGGAATTCGGCTCGAGGATGCGCGGTACGGGTCTCTTCGCCGAGCTGCTGCGCAAACGCTTCGACATCGCCCGGGCCCGGTTCGGGCTTGACCGGCGCGAGCGCGATTTCGATCTCGACACGACCCGATTCCGCGCACCGTCGCCGCCCGGGCAGGCGAGCCTCTTCTGAACGTCCCCCGAGGGGCCGCGGTCAGACCGCTATAATTTGCCCTCGGCCGCCGGCCCGGGACACAATCCCGAGGAGCCGGTGCGAGGCGCCCACAAAGCACCGACCCTGGAGGAGATCGCATGTCCGCGTCGCCCGTTTCCCTCGAAGACAAGTACGAGCTGGCCGCCGGCCGCATCTACCTGACCGGCACGCAGGCGCTCGTGCGGCTCGCGATGATCCAGCGCGCGCGCGACGCCGCGGCGGGCCTGAACACGGCCGGATTCATCTCGGGCTATCGCGGCTCTCCGCTGGGCGGCCTCGACCAGGCGCTGTGGAAGGCGAAATCGCACCTGCGTGACAACCACATCTACTTCAACCCCGGGGTGAACGAGGAGCTGGCGGCGACTTCCATCTGGGGCTCGCAGCAGGTGAACCTCTTCGAGGGCGCCAAGTACGACGGCGTCTTCGCGATGTGGTACGGCAAGGGGCCGGGCGTCGATCGC
>CAYOGL010000075.1:0-10541 GCA_964403515.1 uncultured Burkholderiales bacterium
GCGTCGCGGTGGCGGGCGCGCTCCGCGCGGCGACCGGCGCGGCGTTCGCCTCGGCGGTGCGGGGAGGCGGCGCGGCCAGGCGCGAGACCGCGTAACCGACGCCCGCGCCGATGACCAGGCACAGCGCGGCGAGCGTGGCCACGCGGCGCGGCGAATCGCGCTTCGTGAGGACGATCTGCGTGTCGGCCACGGCGGCGCGCGCGTGGTCGCCGGTGATCGCATGGGTGCCGGCGGCGAACGCCGCGAGCAGCGTCTTGTCGGCGTAGATGTTGATGCGGCGCGTGAGTCCCTCCGAGGCATCGGCGATGATGCGCAGCGCCTCGGGCGTGAACAGCTCCGGCCCGCGGTAGCCGGCCGCGCGCAAGCGGAACTCGAGGTAGTCGCGGATCTCGCGCGGGGGCAGCGGCGCGAGATTGAAGCTGTGCGTGATGCGCTCCTTCAGCTGCCGCATGTGCGCAAGCGCGAGGTGCTGGTCGAGCTCGGGCTGGCCGAAGAGCACGATCTGCAGCAGCTTCTCCTTGCCCGTCTCGAGGTTGGAGAGCAGCCGGATCTCCTCGAGCGTGCCGAGCGGCATGGCGTGCGCCTCGTCGATCAGCGCCACGACCTGGCGGCCCTCGGCGTGGATCGCGATCAGGCGCTCCTGCAGCGCGCGCACGAGCTGCGTCGTGCTCGCGCCCGCCGTCTCGATCGACAGGTCGCTCGCGATCGCGGCGAGCATCTCGTCGCGCGTGAGGCTGGGAACGGCGAGGTAGATCGTCTCGACCGTCTCGGGCAGGCGCTCCATGAGCACGCGGCAGAGCATCGTCTTGCCGCTGCCCACCTCACCCGTCACCTTCACCATGCCCTCGCCAGCGGTGATGGCGTAGAGCAGCGCCTCGAGCGTCGCGCCGCGGTTCGCGCCGGCGAAGAAGAATTCGGTGTGCGGCGTGATGCGGAACGGCGCTTCGCGCAACCCGAAATGCTCGAGGTACATCGTCATGGCTGCTCTCGGGGCGACGGCATCTCGTCTTCGCGATTCTCGCCGGTCCGCCCTCCCGTTTCGGACGAGGCCAGTCTAGCACCGGACCGTCCGCACGCCTCCAGTCTTCCGTACAGCGTGCTGCGCGAAACGCCCAGCAGCTTCGCCGCCTGCGTCATGCTCCCGCGGGCGATCTCGAGGGCGGCGTCGAGGTACGAGACCTCGACCGCCTTCAGCGCGGCGTCCAGGCTGAAGGGGCGGCCCGAGAGCAGCTCGGCGCGCGCGCGGGCCACCGGATCCGGGCGCGCGAGGTCGAGGCCGTTCGGCGCGAACTCCGCCTCCACCTCGGCCTCGCCCACCGTGTAGCCCGCGTACTTCGCGGTCAGGCGGATGACGATGTTCTTGAGCTCGCGCACGTTGCCCGGGAAGCCGTACTCGAGCCAGCGCGCGCGGGCGCCCTCGTCGAGCTCGAACGGGTGGCTGCCGGTCTTGGTCGCGTAGAGCGCGCGGTAGTGGTCGAGCAGCCTCAGGCGGTCGTCGCCCAGCTCGCGCAGCGGCGGCACGACCAGCTCGAAGACCGAGAGGCGGTGATAGAGGTCCGAGCGGAAGCGGCCGCGGCGCATCTCCTCGCGCAGGTCGCGGTTGGTGGCGGCGACCACGCGCGCGCGGCTGGTGCGCGTCTGCGTCTCGCCCACGCGCTGGTACTCGCCGTTCTCGAGCACGCGCAGCAGCTTCGCCTGCAGCTCCGCCGGCAGCTCGCCGATTTCGTCGAGGAAAAGCGTGCCCTCGCCCGCATCCTCGAAGTAGCCCGACTTCGCCTGGTTGGCGCCGGTGAACGCTCCCTTCGCATAGCCGAACAGCGTGGGCTCGACCAGCGAGGGCGAGATCGCCGCGCAGTTGAGCGCGAGGAACGGCTCGCTCGCGCGCGGGCTCAGGTGGTGCAGCGAATAGGCGACGCGCTCCTTGCCGCTCCCGGATTCGCCCTCGATCAGCGCGGGGAAGGACGAGGCGGCATACAGGTCGATCTGGCTGCGCAGCCGGCGGATCGGCGGGCTCTCGCCGATCAGGGCGCGCGCCTCCTCCGCTTCGTCCTCGCGACGCTCGATCGCGCCCGATTCCGCCGCACGGCGCAGCGCCGCGCGCAGCACGTCGGGCTCGCACGGCTTGGGCACGAGGTCGACCGCGCCGAGCGCCCGCGCCCGCCGCGCGTTCGACTCCTCGTTCTGTCCCGTGAGCACCAGGATCCGCACGTCGGGCGCATGGGCGAGCAGGTCGCCGATCAGCTTGAAGCCTTCGTTCGGCAGGTGCGCGACCGGCGGCAGGCCGAGGTCGATCAGCGCGAGCTCCGGGTGCAGCCCCGCGCGCAGCACCGCTACCGCGGAGGCGCGGTCCTGCGCGAGCGCGACGTCGTAGTCGTTGGCGAGGGCGAAGGACAGGCTCTCGCCGATCAGCGGGTCGTCGTCGACCAGCAGCAGGCGCGGCTTCTTCACGGCGCGGCGCGTGCGCGCCCGGAGGCGGCGGAGCAGGACACGCGGGGATTATAGGGGAGGGGCGGCATGCAAAGCTGTTAGAATTCCCTTCTTTTTTCGCCCCGTTCCAGCCGCGAGTGTCCGAAGAAATCCTGGTCGATGTCGAGTCCGTCAGCTTCTCGTACGGCGGCCGGCCGGTGCTCAAGGGCGTGTCGATGCGGGTGCCGCGCGGCAAGATGGTCGCGATCATGGGCGTGTCCGGCAGCGGCAAGACCACGCTGCTGCGCCTGATCGGCGGGCAGCTGCGCGCGGACGAAGGCAGCGTGCGCGTGGCCGGCCACGACGTCGCGCGCCTCGAGCGCTCGGAGCTCTACCGCCTGCGCCGGCGCATGAGCATGCTGTTCCAGTTCGGCGCGCTCTTCACCGACATGAGCGTGTTCGACAACGTGGCGTTCCCGTTGCGCGAGCACACCGATCTTCCCGACGCGATGATCCGCGACCTCGTGCTGATGAAGCTCGAGGCGGTGGGCATGCGCGGGGCGCACGAGCTCATGCCCGCGGAGCTTTCCGGCGGCATGGCGCGGCGCGTGGCGCTCGCGCGCGCGGTCGTGCTCGACCCGATGCTCGTGATGTACGACGAGCCGTTCGCCGGCCTCGATCCCATCGCGCTCGCCGTGGTCGGCAAGCTCATCCGCACGCTCAACGACGAGCTGGGCGCCACCTCGATCGTCGTCTCGCACGACGTCGGCGAGTCGCTCGCCATCGTCGACTACCTCTACTTCATCGCCGAGGGCGTGATCATCGGCGAGGGCACGCCGGACGAGATCCGCCGCTCCGACATTCCGTACCTGCGCCAGTTCGTGCGGGGCGATGCGAACGGCGCCATCCCGTTCCACTACCCGGCGCGCTCGTACGCCGAGGACGTGCGCCTGGCGCGCGGGGCCGGCCATGCTTGAGCGCGTGCAGCGACCCATCGCCGCCCTCGGCCACCGGTTCATCAACGGTGTCTGGCGCGTCGGCGTGATCGCGCGCTTCTTCGGGCTCGTGCTCGCATCGTCGGGGACGAGCGCGCAGCGCTTCCGCCTGGTGATGCGCGAGGTGTACTTCACCGGGGTGCTCTCGCTCGTCATCATCATCGTGTCGGGCCTGTTCGTCGGCATGGTGCTCGGGCTGCAGGGGTTCGAGACGCTGCAGAAGTACGGCGCCACCGAGTCGATCGGGGTGCTGGTCGCCCTTTCGCTCGTGCGCGAGCTCGGTCCCGTCGTCTCGGCGCTGCTCTTCGCCTCGCGGGCGGGCTCGGCGATCACCGCCGAGATCGGGCTCATGAAGGTGACCGAGCAGCTCACGGCGATGGACATGATGGCCGTCTCGCCGATGGCGCGCGTGGTCGCGCCGCGCTTCTGGTCGGGCGTGATCTCCATGCCGCTGCTCGCCGCGCTGTTCGAGGCGATGGGCGTGTTCGGCGGCTACATCGTCGCCGTCGTGATCATCGGCGTGGACGGCGGCGCGTTCTGGTCGCAAATGCAGGCGAACGTCGACTTCCGGTATGATGTGCTGAACGGCGTGGTCAAGAGCTTCATCTTCGGCATCGCCGTCACCGTCATCGCCACCTTCGAAGGATACGACGCGCCGCCCACGGCCGAAGGCGTGTCCCGTGCGACGACCCGGACGGTAGTGAGCTCCGCGCTCACGATCCTCGCCCTGGACCTCGTCCTCACCGCGTTCATGCTGCGCGGCGAGGCCTGACGAACAAGAAGCCGCCATGGAAAGAACGACGATCGACCTCTGGTTCGGCGCCTTCGTCACCGCGGGATTCGCCGCGCTCCTCGTGCTCGCGCTGAAGGTGGGCAACCTCGGCTCCGAGCGCGCGACCGACACCTATCGCGTGGAGGCGCGCTTCGACAACATCGGCGGCCTCAAGGTACGCGCCCCGGTGCGCAGCGCCGGCGTGCTGGTCGGGCGCGTGGCCGACATCCATTTCGACAACGAGCGCTACCAGGCCGACGTCACGCTCGCCCTCGACAAGCGCTACGCCTTCCCGAAGGATACGACCGCCGCGATCCTCACCTCGGGGCTGCTCGGCGAGAACTACGTCGGGCTCGACGCGGGCGGCGACGACCAGAAGCTCAAGAACGGCGACCGCATCCAGATCACGCAATCGGCGGTGGTGCTCGAGAAGCTGATCGGGCAGTTCCTGTTCAGCAAGGCGCAGGAAGGCGCGAGCAACGGCGCGGCCCCCGCGGGGGCCGCGGGCGCGCTACCCGCTCCCGCAGGCGGCCGCGCCGCGAAGTAGCACCGGAACCGTTGCTGCGGCCGTCGAGTCGAACCGCGACCCGTTCCATGAGGAAATCGCCATGCTTCGTTTCATCGCCCCGCTCCTGCTCGCGTTCCTGCCGGCGCTCGCCGCCGCGCAGGAGACGCCCGACGCGCTCGTGAAGCGCGTGACCGACGAGGTGCTGCAGATCGTTCGCAGCGACAAGGACATCCAGAACGGCAACCCGGCCAAGGTCGTGCAGCTCGCCGAGGAGAAGGTGCTGCCGCACTTCGACTTCACGCGCATGACGCGCCTGGCGGTCGGGCGCAACTGGAACCAGGCGAGCGACGCGCAGAAGCAGGAGCTCACGAAGCAGTTCCGCACGCTGCTCGTGCGCACCTACTCGACCTCGCTGCACCAGTACCGCAACCAGACGATCCAGGTGAAGCCGCTCACGTCCTCGCCGCAGGATACCGACGTCGTCGTGAAGACGGCGGTGATCCAGCAGGGCGGCCCGCAGATCCCGATCGACTACCGCATGGAAAAGAAGGCCGACGGCTGGAAGGTGTACGACGTGGTGATCGACGGCGCATCGCTCGTGACCACCTACCGCGGCTCGTTCAACGAGCAGATCCAGCGCTCGGGCATCGACGGGCTCATCAAGACGCTGCAGGAGCGCAACCAGGCGCCGGCGGCGCGCACGGCCGCCCGGTGAACGCGACGGCGGCGGGCGAGGTGCTGCGGCTCACCGGGCCGCTCGATTTCGAGACGCTCCCGGCCGTCCTCGCCGAGAGCGAGAAGTTCGCCGCCCGCGCCGACCTTCCCGACCGCATCACCATCGACTTCGCGGGCGTGACCAACGTCGATTCGTCGGCGGTGGCGCTGCTGCTCGAATGGCGGCGCCAGGCGCTCGCGCGCGGCAAGGCCCTCTCGTTCGAGAACCTGCCGTCCGCGTTGCTCGCCCTCGCCCGCCTTTACGGCGTGGCGGAGCTGATCGAGCCCGACACGCCCGTTCGCGCGCCGTGAGCGCGGCGGCGCTCGCCATCGAGGCGCGCGACGTCCACAAGCGCTACGGCGCGGTGCATGCGCTGGCGGGCGTCAGCCTCGAGGTGCGCCCCGGCGAGTTCTTCGGCCTGCTCGGCCCGAACGGCGCGGGCAAGACGACACTCATCTCGGCCCTCGGCGGGCTCGTGCTCGCCGACTCCGGACGCCTCGCGCTGATGGGCCACGACGTCGCTCGGGACTACCGGGCGTCGCGCCGCGCGGTGGGCATCGTGCCGCAGGAGATCGTGTTCGATCCGTTCTTCACCGTGCGCGAGGCGCTCGAGATCCAGTCCGGCTACTTCGGCCTGCGGCGCAACGGCGCCTGGATCGAGGAGCTCCTCGAGCGCCTCGGCCTGGCGATGAAGGCCGATGCCAACATGCGCGCGCTCTCCGGCGGGATGAAGCGGCGCGTGATGGTGGCGCAGGCGCTCGTGCATCGCCCGCCGGTGATCGTCCTCGACGAGCCGACCGCCGGCGTCGACGTCGAGCTGCGCCAGTCGCTGTGGTCGTTCATCCGCGAGCTGAACGCCGCGGGCCACACGATCCTGCTCACCACGCACTACCTCGAGGAAGCGCAGCAGCTGTGCTCGCGCATCGCGATGATGAAGGAGGGACGCATCGTGGCCCTCGACTCGACCGCGAACCTGCTCGCGAGCTTCTCGGAGCGGGTGCTGCGCGTGAAGCTCGAGCACGGCGGGCTGCCGGAAACGCTCGCCGGCGCGGCCACCTGCGAAGCGACCGGCTGGTGGCGCATCCCCGTGGCCGACATGGGACACGTCGAGCGCACGCTCGCCTGCCTGCGCGAGGCGGGCGCGGCCGTGGCGAGCGTCGAGGTGGGCGAGCCCGAGCTCGAGGAGGTGTTCGTGCGCATCATGCATCGCGACGAGCGCGTGCCGTTCCCGCCATGACCGGCTTCCCGACGCTGCTGTACAAGGAGGTGCTGCGCTTCTGGAAGGTGAGCTTCCAGACCGTGGCCGCGCCGGTGCTTTCGGCGCTGCTGTACCTGCTGGTCTTCGCCCATGCGCTCTCGGCGCACGTCGAGGCGCTGCCCGGCGTGAGCTATGTGCAGTTCCTGATCCCGGGCCTGGCGATGATGTCGATGCTGCAGAACGCGTTCGCGAACAGCTCCTCGTCGATCATCCAGTCGAAGATCACGGGCAACATCGTGTTCATCCTGCTGCCGCCGCTGGCGCCCGCGGAGCTCTTCCTCGCCTACCTCCTCGCGGCGATCGTGCGCGCATGCATCGTGGGTGTGGGCGTCTTCGCCGCCACCCTCTGGCTCTTCCCCTTGCCCGTGGAGCATCCGCTCTGGGTGCTCGCGTTCGCTCTGATCGGCTCGGGCATGCTCGCGGCATTGGGCATCATCGCCGGCATGTGGGCCGAGAAGTTCGACCAGCTCGCGGCGTTCCAGAACTTCCTCATCATGCCGTTCACGTTCCTCGCCGGGGTCTTCTACTCGGTGCACTCGCTGCCGCCCTTCTGGCAGGCCGTGTCGCGGCTGAACCCGTTCTTCTACGCGATCGACGGCTTCCGCTTCGGCTTCCTCGGCCGCTCCGACGTGGGGCCCTGGCAGAGCCTGGCGATTGCGACGGGGGCCTTCGGTGCCCTATCATGGCTGACTTTGCATCTCCTTCGCCGCGGCTACAAGCTGCGGCACTAGGAGCTTCCGATGGTCGAGCCGAAATCGATCGAAGATTCCATCCGCGCGGGCATGAACGTGAGCCAGGTTTTCGTCGAGGGCGATGGCGCGCATTTCCAGGCGCTCGTCGTGAGCCCCGAGTTCGAGGGGCTGTCGCGCGTGCGCCGGCACCAGCTCGTCTACGCCGCGCTCGGCGACCGCATGCGCGAGGAGATCCACGCGCTTTCCATGCACACGCTCACCCCTGAAGAGTGGGCGGCGCGCTGAACTAGGCAGGGCGGGCCGCGGGCCCGCGCAACCATGCAGAAACTTTCCATCCACGGCGGCGCGCCGCTTTCCGGCGAGGTGCGGGTCGCGGGCGCGAAGAACGCGGCGCTGCCGATCCTCGCCGCCGCGCTCCTCACCGCCGAGCCCGTGCGCATCACCAACGTGCCCGAGCTGAACGACGTGGCGACCATGATCAAGCTGCTCGAGCGCATGGGCGTGCGCGCGCGCCGCGAGAGCCATGCGGTCGAGCTCGACGCCGGGAACGTGCGCGAACCTTTCGCGCCCTATGACCTGGTCAAGACGATGCGCGCCTCGATCCTGGCCCTCGGGCCGCTCATCGCGCGCTTCGGCGAGGCGCGCGTGTCGCTGCCCGGCGGCTGCCAGATCGGCCAGCGCCCGGTCGACCTCCACATCAAGGGGCTCGAGGCGATGGGCGCCTCGATCGCGATCGAGGAGGGCTACATCCTGGCGAAGGCCACGCGGCTGAAGGGCGCGCGCATCTTCATGCAGACCGTGACCGTCACCGGCACCGAGAACCTGATGATGGCCGCCTGCCTCGCCGAGGGCGAGACGGTGCTCGAGAACGCCGCGCGCGAGCCCGAGGTGGCCGACCTCGCCCGCTGCCTCGTCGCGATGGGCGCGCGCATCCGCGGCCACGGAACGGACGTGATCACGATCGAGGGCGTCGAACGCCTGTCGGGCGTGACCCATTCGGTGATCGCCGATCGCATCGAGGCGGCGACGTTCCTCGTGGCGGCGGCGGCCACGCGCGGCTCGGTGACGCTCACCGGCGCGCCGGTCTCGAGCCTCGACGCCGTCCTCGAGAAGCTGCGCGAGGCGGGCGCGCGCGTGGACGGCGACGGCGATGCGATCCGCCTTTCCATGCCGCAACGCCCGCGCGCGGTGTCCCTGCGCACCGCCCCGTATCCGGGCTTCCCCACCGACATGCAGGCGCAGTTCATCGCGCTCAACGCCGTGGCCGAAGGCGACGCGTTCGTCACCGAGACGATCTTCGAGAACCGCTTCATGCACGTGCAGGAGCTGCGCCGCCTCGGCGCCAGGATCGAGATCGAGGGCAACACCGCGCTCGTGCACGGCGTGGACAGGCTCACCGGCGCCATGGTCATGGCCACCGACCTGCGCGCCTCGGCGAGCCTCGTGATCGCCGGGCTCGTCGCCGACGGCGGCACCGTGATCGACCGCATCTACCACCTCGACCGCGGCTACGAGCGCATCGAGTCGCGCCTCGGGCAGCTCGGCGCGCGCATCGCCCGCGTATCCTGAGCCATGGCCGCCACCCTCACGCTCGCGCTCGCCAAGGGCCGCATCTTCGAGGAGACCGTGCCGCTCCTCGAGCGCGCCGGGATCCGCCCCGCGGAGGACGCGGAGAAATCGCGCAAGCTGATCCTCGGCACGAACGATCCGCAGCTGCGGCTGATCCTCGTGCGCGCGGCCGACGTGCCGACCTACGTGCAGTACGGCGCGGCCGATCTCGGCGTGGCCGGGCGCGACCTGCTCGCCGAGCACGGCGGGCAGGGACTGTACCAGCCGCTCGACCTGGGCATCGCGAAATGCCGCATGGCGGTCGCGGTTCCCGAGGGTTTCGACTATGCCGCCGCCGTGCGCCAGGGAGCGCGCCTGCGCGTGGCGACGAAGTACATCGCCACGGCGCGCGAGCACTTCGCCGCGAAGGGCGTGCACGTCGACCTGATCAAGCTCTACGGCTCGATGGAGCTGGCGCCCCTCGTCGGGCTGGCCGACGCGATCGTGGATCTCGTGGACACCGGCAACACGCTCAAGGCGAACCGCCTGAAGGCCGTCGAGGACATCCTGCCCGTGTCGAGCCGCCTCATCGTCAATCCCGCCTCGCTCAAGCTCAAGCGCGAACGGCTCGCGCCGCTGATCGAGGCCTTCCGGAAGGCCATCCATGGTTGAGCCGCGCCGCCTGTCCACCGCCGAGCCGGGTTTCGAGAGCGCGTTCGCGCGCCTGATCGCGTTCGAGACGGCGCAGGACGAGGGCGTCGAACGCGCCACCGCGCAGATCCTCGACGACGTGCGCGCCCGCGGCGACGCGGCGCTCGTCGAGCTCACCGCGCGCTTCGACCGCTGGACCCCCGCCTCCGCCGCGCAGCTCGTGGTCGCGCCGGAGCGCGCGCGCGCAGCGCTCGGGGCGCTGCCGGGCGCGGTGCGCGCCGCGCTCGAGCTCGCCGCACGCCGCATCCGCGACTACCACGAGCGCCAACGCCAGGAATCGTGGCGCGTGCGCGAGGACGACGGCACAGTGCTGGGGCAGCAGGTGACGCCGCTCGATCGCGTCGGGCTGTACGTGCCCGGCGGGAAGGCGGCGTATCCGTCGTCCGTGCTCATGAACGCGGTGGCCGCGAAGGTGGCCGGCGTGCCGGAGCTCGTCATGGTCACGCCCACGCCGGGCGGCGAAGCGAACGACGTCGTGCTCGCCGCGGCCGCGCTCGCCGGCGTGGACCGCATCATCCGCATCGGCGGCGCGCAGGCGATCGGCGCGCTTGCCTTCGGCACGCCCACCGTGCCGGCGGTGGACAAGATCGTCGGCCCGGGCAACGCGTACGTGGCCGCGGCCAAACGGCGCGTGTTCGGGCGGGTCGGGATCGACATGGTGGCGGGTCCGTCCGAGGTGCTGGTCATCGCCGACGGGGCGGCGCACGCGGACTGGATCGCCATGGACCTCTTCTCCCAGGCCGAGCACGACGAGATCGCGCAGGCGATCCTGCTCGCGCCCGATGCGGGGCTGATCGAGCGCGTGGCCGCGTCGATGGAGCGCCAGATCGCGCACATGCCGCGGCGCGCCATCATCGAGGCATCGCTGCGCAACCGCGGTGCGCTCATCCACGTGCGCGACCTCGACGAGGCGTGCGCGCTCGCCAACCGCATCGC
>CAYOGL010000076.1:0-10488 GCA_964403515.1 uncultured Burkholderiales bacterium
AGGAAGACCGTCATGGCGCCCACGTCGAGCGCGTGCGAGCCGATCCACAGCAGGTGGTTGAGGATGCGCGTGATCTCGTCGAACATCACGCGGATGTACTGCGCGCGCAGCGGCACGTCGATGCCGAGCAGCTTCTCGACCGTCATCACGTACGCGTGCTCGTTGACCATCATCGACATGTAGTCGAGGCGGTCCATGTACGGCACGTTCTGCAGGTACGTGCGCGTCTCGGCGAGCTTCTCGGTCGCGCGGTGCAGCAGCCCGATGTGCGGGTCGGCCCGCTGGATCACCTCGCCGTCGAGCTCGAGCACCAGCCGCAGCACCCCGTGGGCCGCCGGATGCTGCGGCCCGAAGTTCATCGTGTAGTTGCGAATCTCGGCCATGCGCTATTTCTTTCCCGACTCCCCGTAAGCGTCCTCGCGCACGACGCGCGGCACGATCTCGCGCGGCTCGATCGTGACCGGCTGATAGATGACGCGCCGCTGCTCGGGGTCGTAGCGCATCTCGACGTACCCGGTGATCGGAAAGTCCTTGCGGAACGGGTGCCCCACGAAGCCGTAGTCGGTGAGGATGCGCCGCAGGTCCGGATGTCCGCGGAACACGATGCCGTAAAGGTCGAACGCCTCGCGCTCGTACCAGTTCGCCGAAGGCCACACGCCGATCACGGAATCGAGCACCGGCAGGTCGTCGTCGGGACAGTAGACGCGCACCCGCAACCGGGCGTTGTGCTTGATCGACAGGAGGTTGTAGACCACGGCGTAGCGCGGGCCCTCGGCGGCCGGGCCGGCGATGCCGCGATAATCCACGCCGCACAGGTCGACCATGATCGTGAACGCGAGGGCATCATGGTCGCGCAGCGTCGTCGCGGCGGCGAGGAGGTCCCTCGCGGCCACCTCGATGGTGAGCTGGTCGCGGTCGAGCTTGCGGGAGCGGATGCGCTCGCCGAGCGCGCCGGCGAGCGCGGACTGCAGCGTTTCGATGGCGATCATCGACGGGAAATGGTGTGCGTGCGCTTGATCTTGTTCTGCAGCTGGATGAGGCCGTACAGCAGCGCCTCCGCCGTGGGCGGGCAGCCGGGGACGTAGATGTCCACGGGCACGATGCGGTCGCAGCCGCGCACGACCGAGTACGAGTAGTGGTAGTAGCCGCCGCCGTTCGCGCAGCTGCCCATCGAGACGACCCAGCGCGGCTCGGCCATCTGGTCGTAGACCTTGCGGAACGCGGGCGCCATCTTGTTGCACAGCGTGCCGGCCACGATGATGAGGTCCGACTGGCGCGGGCTCGGGCGGAACACGATGCCGAACCTGTCGAGGTCGTAGCGCGACGCGCCCGCGTGCATCATCTCGACGGCGCAGCAGGCGAGCCCGAACGTCATCGGCCACAGCGACCCGGTGCGCGCCCAGTTGAGCACGTTGTCTACCTGCGTGACGACGAAGCCCTGCTGGGAGATGCCGGCCTTCGCCTCGCCGCCGGGGATCTGGCTCTGAGTCACTTCATTCATGGATCGATTCCCGGCAAATGAGCGGTGCGCTCGGCCCGTCCGGCGCATCCCCACGAAAGCGGTGGGGCCCCTGCTTGGCGGGCTCGAGCGTTACTCCCACTCCAGCGCCCCCTTCTTCCATTCGTAGATGAAGCCCACGACCAGGATGCCGAGGAAGACGAACATCGCGACGAGGCCGAACCAGCCGATGTCGCGCAACACGATCGCCCACGGGAAGAGGAACGCGATCTCGAGGTCGAACAGGATGAAGAGGATCGCGACGAGGTAATACCGGACGTCGAACTTCATGCGCGCGTCCTCGAACGCCTCGAAGCCGCACTCATAGGGGGACAACTTCTCGCTGTCGGGGTTCTGGGCGCCGGACAGCCGGGCGAGGATGCCGCTGGAGACGATGCCGCCGATGCCGACCGCGGCACCGATGGCGAGGAAAAGCAGGACGGGGAAATAGTTGGCTAGCAAGGTGCTGGGTAACCCGTTAACCGGGGAGATGATCCGAACAACTGGTGCCGTCGAAGAGACTCGAACTCTTACGCCTTTCGGCACTGCCCCCTCAAGACAGCGTGTCTACCAATTCCACCACGACGGCACTGATCATCCGGGACAACCACCCGCGGACTTCTGACCTAGGACAAAAAACTGACTTCCGGCAAATGCTATCGAAAGTCCTCGACTGCCGCTGCCATTGCGTGCTGCGCTGCTACTTCGGGATCTCCGCGGACTTGCCACCGCCCGCGGGGCTCGCCGGCGCCGGTGCCGAGGGAGCAGGCGCCGCCGGTTTCGATGTCGCAGGATTCACGGCCGGCGCCGCCGGCATCGAGAGCTGCTGCGTGACGCCGCCCGATTTCGACGGCGCCGAGAAATACGTGAGCCCGAGGCTCGTGAGGAAGAACACCGCGGCGAGGATCGCCGTGGTGCGCGACAGGAAGTTGGCCGCGCCCGCGGAGCCGAAGAGGCTGCCCGCGGAGCCGCTGCCGAACGCCGCTCCCATGTCCGCGCCCTTGCCGTGCTGCAGCAGCACGAGCACCACGATCGCCGCGGCGGCGAGGATGTGCAACACGAGAACCAGCGTCTGCATCTGAACGATTGCCTCTGTCAGCGGGCGAGGGCTGCGCGCCAGATCGCCACGAATTCTTCCGCTACCAGCGACGCGCCGCCGACGAGACCGCCGTCGACGTTCGGCATCGCGAACAACTGCGCCGCGTTGGCGCCCTTCACGCTTCCCCCGTACAGGATGGGAAGCGCCTCGGCGGTCGCGGCATCCTTGGCCGCGATGCGCGCGCGGATGAAGGCCTGCGCCTCGTCCGCCTGCGCCGGGCTCGCCGTGCGGCCCGTGCCGATCGCCCACACCGGCTCGTACGCGACGAGCCCGCGCTCGAGGCCGACCACGCCGTACGCCTGCAACAGCGCGTCGATCTGGCGCGCGAGCACCGCCTCGGTGCGGCCGGACTCGCGCTCCTCGAGCGTTTCGCCCACGCAGAAGACCGGCGTGAGCCCCGCCTTGCGCGCGGCCACGTACTTCCCGGCCGCGATGGCGTCGGTCTCGCCGAAGATGGTGCGCCGTTCGGAGTGCCCCACGATGACGTAGCGGCAACCGAATTCCACCAGCATCCGGCCCGACACTTCGCCGGTGTACGCGCCCTCGTCGAATCGGCTCACGTCCTGCGCGCCCCACGCGATGCCCGATCCCTCGAGCAGCACCCGGACCTGCGCGAGGTAGGGGCTGGGAACGCACACGGCGCAAGCGACCGGGTTGTCGCGGGGAACCTCGCGGAGCAGCGCCTTCAGCAACGCTTCGTTGCCGGCGAGGCTGCCGTTGAGCTTCCAGTTGCCGACGACGACTTTGGGCCGCATCACACCCTCGAAACCGAAGGATTTTACCGCGATGCAGCATGGCAGGTCAATTTCGACCTGCGGACCGGCCTGCGCCGGCGCCCTCTCAGGCCACGGCGCGTTCCGCGGCGCGGCGGACCTCGGCGGCGATCGCCTCGGCGAGCCCCTGCACGTGCGCGCGATCCTCGCCCTCGACCATCACGCGCACGACCGGCTCGGTGCCGGAGGGGCGCAGCAGCACGCGCCCGCGCCCGGCGAGCTCGCTCTCGGCGCGCGCGATCGCCTCGCGCACGGAGGCGGCCTGCAGGTCCGCCTGGCCGGCGAGCTTCACGTTCACCAGCACCTGGGGCAGGAGCACGAGGTCGCGCGTGAATTCCCCCAGCGTGGCGCCGGCGCCGCGCAGCGCGGCGAGCACCTGCAGCGCGGAGATGATGCCGTCGCCGGTGGAATGGCGATCGAGGCAAAGCAGGTGGCCGGAATTCTCACCGCCGCATTCCCAGCCGCGCTCGACGAGCGATTCGAGCACGTAGCGGTCGCCCACCTTCGCGCGCGCGAACGGGATGTCCATGTGCGCGAGGCGCTGCTCGAGGGCGAAGTTGGTCATGAGCGTGCCGACGACGCCGCCGCGCAGCCGCCCGCGCGCGTGGCGGTCCTTCACGATCGCGTAGAGCAGCTGGTCGCCGTCGAAGAGCCGCCCGTCGCGATCGGCCATCGCGAGCCGGTCGCCGTCGCCGTCGAAGGCGACGCCGAAATCGGCCTCGTGCTCGACCACGGCGCGCGCCATCGCCTGGGGCGCGGTGGCCCCGCATCCCTCGTTGATGTTGAGGCCGTTCGGCTGGCTGCCCACGGCGATCACCTCGGCGCCCAGCTCCTGGAACACGCGGATGCCCACACGGTAGTTGGCGCCGTGCGCGCAGTCCACGACCAGCTTCACCCCGCGCAGGGATTGCTGGCGCGGAAAGGTGCCCTTGCAGAACTCGAGGTAGCGTCCTTCCGCGTCGTACAGGCGCTCGGCCTTGCCGAGCTGCGCGGAGGCCGCCACTGCGAGCGGCGCCTCGAGCAGCGACTCGATCTCGCTCTCGACCTGGTCGGGCAGCTTCATGCCCTCGCCCGAGAAGAACTTGATGCCGTTGTCCTCGAACGGGTTGTGCGAGGCCGAGATCATCACGCCCGCCGAAAGGCGCAACGCGCGCGCGAGGAAGGCCACGGCCGGCGTCGGCATCGGGCCCACGAGGAGCGTATCCACGCCCGCGGCCGACAGGCCCGATTCGAGCGCGGACTCGAGCATGTAGCCCGAGATGCGCGTGTCCTTGCCGATGAGCACCGCGGGGCGCTCGCGGTGCGGCGGCGCGATGTCCGCGCGCGACAGCACCTTGCCCGCGCAATAGCCGAGCTTCAGCACGAAGTCCGGCGTGATCGGCGTCTGTCCGACGCGCCCGCGGACGCCATCGGTTCCGAAGTATTTTCTGTTCATCGCTTTCTTTCGCGCGGCGCGAGCCGCGGATTGCGTGCGCCGCTCATCGCAGCGCCTCCCACACCTTGAGCGCGTCCACGGTCTCGCGCACGTCGTGCACGCGCAGGATCGCCGCTCCATTCTGGGCCGCGAGCAGGGCGGCGGCAACGCTGCCCGCGCCGCGCTCGGTCACCGGCCGGCCCGTGAACTCCCCGATCATGCGCTTGCGCGAGACGCCCACGAGCAGCGGGTAGCCGAGGCGCGCGAGCTCGGGCAGCGCCCGGAAGAGCGCCCGGTTGTGCTCGAGCGTCTTGCCGAAGCCGAACCCCGGATCGAGCGCGATGCGCTGGCGCGCGATGCCGGCGCCCTCGAGGGCGGACGCGCGAGCGCGCAGGAACGCGCCCACCTCGCGCACCACGTCCTCGTAGTGCGGCGCGGCCTGCATCGTCCCCGGCGTTCCCTGCATGTGCATCGCGACGACTCCCACCTCCGCCTTGGCCACCGCCTCGATCGCGCCGGGCGCGAGGAAGGCGTTCACGTCGTTCACCACCGCGCATCCCGCTTCGATGGCGGCGCCCATCACGCCGGGCTTGAGGGTGTCGACGGAGACCGCCACACCTTCGCGCGCCAGCGCTTCAATGACCGGAACGACGCGCCGCAGTTCCTCCTCGAGCGCCACCGGCGCGGCGCCGGGACGCGTGCTCTCGCCCCCCACATCGACGAGATCGGCGCCTTCCTCGCGCAGCCGCAGGCCGTGCTCGATCGCGCGCGCGGGATCGAAGAAGCGCCCGCCGTCCGAGAACGAATCCGTCGTCACGTTCACGATGCCCATCACGAGCGGACGGACGCGCGAAGAAAAAGGGGTGGCCTGCGGCCACCCCTCGAAGCGTTTCACGTGCGTTGCCGGGCTCAGGCGCTCTCCGCCGGAGACGGGCTCGGCTCGGCCCCGCCGCGCGTGCCGCCGTCCGTGGGCGAAGACGGCTTGGTCGCGACCGGTTTCGGCGGACGCGGCGGACGGCCCGACATGATGTCGTCGATCTGGTTCGAGTCGATCGTCTCCCACTCGAGCAGCGCCTTCGTCATCATCTCGACCTTGTCGCGGTTCTCCTCGAGCAGGCGCCGGGCGAGCGCGTACTGGCCGTCGATGATCGCGCGGATCTCGCGGTCGACCGCCTTGAGCGTCTCCTCGGACATGTTCTGGTGCTGCGTGACCGTGCGGCCGAGGAAGACCTCGCCCTCGTTCTCGCTGTACACCATCGGCCCGAGCGCGTCGGACATGCCCCACTCGGTGACCATGCGGCGCGCCATGTCGGTGGCCCGCTTGAAGTCGTTCGAGGCACCGGTGGTCATCTGGTTCATGAACAGCTCTTCGGCGATGCGCCCGCCGAAGAGGACGGCGATCGTGTTGAGCAGGTGGTCGCGGTTGTAGCTGTAGCGGTCCTCGACCGGCAGCTGCATCGTCACGCCGAGCGCGCGCCCGCGCGGGATGATCGTGACCTTGTGCACCGGGTCGGTCTTCGGCAGCAGCTTGGCGACGATCGCGTGGCCGGACTCGTGGTAGGCGGTGTTCTTGCGCTCCTCCTCGGGCATGACCATGGACTTGCGCTCGGCGCCCATGATCACCTTGTCCTTGGCGCGCTCGAAGTCGTCCATGTCCACGAGGCGCTTGTTGGCGCGCGCGGCGAAGAGCGCCGCCTCGTTCACGAGGTTGGCGAGGTCCGCGCCGGAGAAGCCCGGCGTGCCGCGCGCGATGATCGAGGCGTCCACGTCGGGCGCGATCGGCACCTTGCGCATGTGCACGAGCAGGATCTGCTCGCGGCCGCGGATGTCGGGCAGCGGCACCACGACCTGGCGGTCGAAGCGGCCGGGGCGCAGCAGCGCGGGATCGAGCACGTCGGGGCGGTTGGTCGCGGCGATCACGATCACCCCCGAGGTGCCCTCGAAGCCGTCCATCTCGACCAGCAGCTGGTTCAGGGTCTGCTCGCGCTCGTCGTTGCCGCCGCCGAGGCCCGCGCCGCGCTGGCGGCCGACCGCGTCGATCTCGTCGATGAACACGATGCACGGTGCGTTCTTCTTCGCCTGCTCGAACATGTCGCGCACGCGCGCCGCACCCACGCCGACGAACATCTCGACGAAGTCGGAGCCCGAGATCGAGAAGAACGGGACCTTCGCCTCGCCCGCGATGGCGCGCGCGAGCAGCGTCTTGCCGGTGCCCGGCGAGCCCACCATGAGCACGCCGCGCGGGATGCGCCCGCCGAGCTTCTGGAACTTCGACGGGTCGCGCAGGAAGTCGACGAGCTCGCCCACCTCCTCCTTCGCCTCGTCCACCCCCGCCACGTCGGCGAAGGTGACCTGGTTCTGGTTCTCGTCGAGCATGCGCGCGCGCGACTTGCCGAACGAGAACGCGCCGCCGCGTCCCCCGCCCTGCATCTGGCGCATGAAGAAGATCCACACGCCGATGAGCAGCAGCATCGGGAACCACGACACGAAGATGTTCATGAGGAGCGAGGGCTCCTCCTCCGGCTTCGCCTCGACGGTCACGCCGTACTTCATGAGGTCGCCCACCATCCAGGGATCCTGGATCCCCGGCGTGTAGACCGTGTAGTTCTTGCCGTCCCGGGACGTGGCCTTGAGGGTGCGCGAGCTGTCGAGCTTGGCCTTGGCGATGTGGCCCTGGCGCGCCTCTTCCATGAAGGTCGAGTAGTCGAGCACGTTCTGGCTCGACGTCCGGTTGCCGACCTGCATGAACACCATGGTCAGGATCACGCCGATGACGAGCCAGACCATGATGGTGCGAATGGTGTTGTTCACAAGAAAATCCTTCCCCGGGTAAAGACCCCGACTCGCGGGGCACGACTGGCACGCATCATTTCGGAAATGCGGCTGCCCGGCCGGGAATCAACCCCCGTCGGGGGGATTCGCCACCGGACGCAGCCCGCGCGCGAGGAGATACTGTTCGGCGCTTTCGCCGCGTGACGCCGGGGGCTTGCGGACCACGACCTTCTCGAACGCCCGGCGCAGCGACTTGAGGTAATCATCATACCCTGCCCCCTGGAAAATTTTGACCAGAAGCATGCCGTGGCGTTGCAGGTGCAACACGGCGAAGTCGCGGGCGAGCTCGGCGAGCGCCATCGCGCGCGCCTGGTCCGACACCGGGATGCCGCTCATGTTGGGCGCCATGTCCGAGAGAACCACGTCCACGGCCCGGCCGCCGAGCGCCTCCTCGACCGCGGCCAGACCCTTCTTCGACGCGAAGTCCGCCTGCAGGAAGGTGACGCCCGGCACGGGCTCCATGGCGAGCAGGTCGATCGCGACGACGCGCCCCGCGGGCCCCGCGCGCCGCGCCGCGACCTGCGACCAGCCGCCCGGGGCCGCGCCCAGGTCGACCACCACCTGCCCCGGGCGCAGCAGGTGGTCGCGCTCGTCGATCTCGAGCAGCTTGTAGGCCGACCGCGCACGGTAGCCCTCGCGCTTCGAGCGCTGCACGTAGGGATCATTCACGTGCCGTCTCAGCCACTGCTTGCTCGACTGGGACTTCTTCATGCGGGAAGACGGGAAACCACACACGAACATGGATGAGCACGGATGAGGCTGCCGATACGCAGGCCAACGCTGCGATTCACGCGGGTCTTCCCCACGCGCGCCTGCTGCCTTCCCGCTGCGCACGTTCGGGAAAGACATCCGTGTTCATCCGTGTTCATCTGTGGTTCCAAGGCTTTTTGCATATACTGCCCCGATGTCCACGCCCATGAATCCGAAGCGCCGCAGCGAGCTGCGCGCCGAGGCGCACAAGCTGAACCCGACGGTCATCATCGGCGACAAGGGCCTCACCGACGAGGTGCTGGCCGAGATCGACCGCTCGTTGAAGGCGCACGAGCTGATCAAGGTGCGCGCCGCGACCGACGATCGCGACGCGCGCAACGTGTGGATGGAGTCCATCTGCGAGAAGCTCGAGGCGCATCCGGTGCAGCAGATCGGCAAGGTCCTGGTGGTGTACCGCGAGAATCCCCAGCCGGAGCCGAAGCGCGCGGCGCCTGCATCCTCCGCGCCGCCGCGTCGCGCGCGGCCAGCGCCTCGCGCCAGGCCCCTCGCTGGTCGTCCTCCGCGGCCCTCCGCCCCTCGGACGAAGCCGGTCGCCGGCCGTCCTCCGCGTGCTTCCGCACCCCGGGCGAAGCCGGCCGGCGCTCGTCCTCCGCGTCCTTCGGGTCCGCGCACGAAGGCCCGGACAGGAAGCGCCGCGCCCTCGACGTCACGCCGACGTCCGCGCGGGCGGTGATGCCGCCGCGACCGCCGCTCGGTTGTTCGATCTTCGGGCGAGGCGGCCACACGGGGCCGCCGCCCTAGAGGTACTTCACGTCGACGATCTCGAACTCCTTCACGCCGCCGGGCGTGCGCACTTCCGCGACGTCGCCGGTCGACTTGCCGATGAGCGCCTTCGCGATCGGCGAGGAATAGGAGATCTTGCCCTGCTTGATGTCGGCCTCGTCCTCGCCGACGATCTGGTAGCTCACCGGCTCGCCGCCCGAGGTGTCGGCGAGCTCCACGGTCGTGCCGAACACCACGCGGCCGTCGTCCTCGAGGAGCGCGGGGTCGATGATCTGCGCGTTCGCGAGCTTGGCCTCGAGCTCGAGGATGCGCCCCTCGATGAACCCCTGGCGCTCGCGCGCCGCCTCGTACTCGGCGTTCTCGGTGATGTCGCCCTGGGCGCGCGCCTCGGCGATCGCCGTGATCACCGCGGGACGGTCGACCGTCTTCAGGCGATGGAGCTCGGCGCGCAGCAGCTCGGCGCCGCGCAGCGTGATCGGAATCTTGCTCATGGCAGGCTCGCGTGGAGGGACTGGATGTCGTACGCGCGCATCTCCTGCAGGTGCTGCATGCCGAGGCATGCCGCCCGCGCCCCGGCGAGCGTCGTGTAGTAGGTGGTCCGGTTGTGCAGCGCCGTGTTGCGGATGGACCAGGAGTCCTGGATGGAACGCCGGTCCTCCTCCACGGTGTTCACGATGAAGCTTATCTCGCGGTTCTTGAGCATGTCGACGATGTGCGGCCGGCCTTCCTGGACCTTGTTGACCGGCTGCACCTTGAGCCCGGCGTGTGCGATGGCCGTGGCGGTGCCCTTCGTGGCGACCAGCGCGAAGCCGAGCTCGGAGAGCGCGCGCGCGATCTCGATGACGCGCGGCTTGTCGGCGTCGCGCACGGAGATGAACGCCTTGCCGCCCTTCGGCAGGCGCACGCCCGCGGCGAGCTGGCTCTTCACGAACGCCTCGGCGAAGCTCTGGCCCACGCCCATCACCTCGCCGGTCGACTTCATCTCGGGGCCGAGGATCGTGTCCACGCCGGGGAACTTGATGAAGGGGAAGACCGCTTCCTTCACCGCGTAGTACGGCGGGACCACCTCGCGCGCCACGCCCTGCTCGGCGAGCGTCTTGCCCACCATGCACCGCGCCGCGACCTTCGCGAGCGGCAGGCCGATCGCCTTCGACACGTAGGGCACCGTGCGCGAGGCGCGCGGGTTCACCTCGAGGACGTACACCTTCCCGCCCTGGATCGCGAACTGCACGTTCATGAGGCCGACCACGTCGAGCGCCTTCGCCATCGCGATCGTCTGGCGGCGCAGCTCGTTCTGCAGCTCGTTGGACAGGCTGAACGGCGGCAGCGAGCACGCGGAGTCGCCGGAATGCACGCCCGCCTGCTCGATGTGCTCCAT
>CAYOGL010000077.1:0-9893 GCA_964403515.1 uncultured Burkholderiales bacterium
CGACGCTGCCGATGATGCGCAGCGACCGGAGGTCGTACTTCTTCGGCAGCTCGCCGCCTGCCTTGATGAGCGAGCGGATCGCGGTGGGCGCGGTGTAGAACACGCTCACCTCGTGGTCCTGGATCATCTTCCAGAAGCGGCCGGCATCGGGATACGTCGGCACGCCCTCGAACACGATCTCGGTCGCGCCGACCGCGAGCGGCCCGTACACGATGTACGAATGGCCCGTCACCCAGCCCACGTCGGCGGTGCACCAGAAGACGTCCGTGGGCTTGTAGTCGAACACCCAGCGCATGGTGAGCGCGCACAGGAGCAGGTAGCCGGCGGTCGAGTGCTGCACGCCCTTCGGTTTCCCGGTCGACCCGGAGGTGTAGAGGATGAAGAGCGGATGCTCCGCGTTCACCGGCGTGGCGGGGCACTCATCCGGCTGGCCGCTCACGACGTCGTGCCACCAGCGGTCGCGCGGGGCCTGCATCGACACGGCCGAGCCCGTGCGCTTGTAGACGATCACGCTGCGCACGTTCTCGCAGCCGCCCATGGCGAAGGCCTCGTCGACCACGGGCTTCAAGGCGATCTCGCGCCCGCCGCGGAACTGGCCGTCCGCCGTGATCACCTGCGTGGCGCCCGCGTCGAGGATGCGCTCGTGCAGGCTCTTCGCGCTGAAGCCGCCGAACACGACGGAATGGATCGCGCCGATGCGCGCGCACGCCTGCATCGCCACGACCGCCTCGATCGACATCGGCATGTAGACGAGCACGCGATCGCCGAGCTTCACGCCGCCCGCCTTCAGCGCGTTCGCGAACTGGCACACGCGGTGGTAGAGCTGCCGGTAGGTGACCTTCGTCACCTTGCCGTCGTCGGCCTCGAAGATGATCGCGACCTTGCCCGGCTGGGTCTTCAGGTGCCGGTCGAGACAGTTCGCCGAGGCGTTCAGCTCGCCGTCGTAGAACCATTGGTAGAACGGCGCGTTCGACTCGTCGAGCGTCTTCGTGAAGGGCTTGGTCCACGCGAGCTCCGCGCGCGCGTGCTTCGCCCAGAACCCCTCGAAGTCCTGCTCGGCCTCGCGGCACATCGCGTGGTAGGCCGCCATTCCGGACACGTTCGCCTGCTTCGCGAGCGCCTCCGGGGGCGCGAACACGCGCGTTTCCTGCAGGACGGACTCGATGGTCGTCATGAAGCTCCTCCTCGTCGTATCTCGTCGATTTATAGCACACGCGATCGCCGTCGCGCGGGGCGGCACGCGCGGCGCCGGCTTTGACGCGCTGCAACAAGCGGTGCTAGCGTGAAAGGAATTCCCTTCACCCCGATGAGCGCCCTTCTCTCCACCGCGAAGACCGCCGCGCCCGAGCGCGCGCCGGCCGAGAGCGCGCAGCTGCTCGGCGATTACTGGCCCGGCATCCAGTTCTACTACCCGCCGGTGAAGTACGCGCCCTCCCTCGGCATCTACGAGGACCTGGAGCAGGCGGCGCAGCGCTTCCGCAAGCACGCGTGGCACACCACCGCGCACACGCTGCTCTTCGACCTCGAGGACGGCTGCCGGCAGAAGGAGACGAGCCGCGAGCTGCTGCGCCGCGAGCTGCCGTCCATGCCGCGGCGCAAGGAAGTCCAGGTCGCCGTGCGCATCAACCCGTTCCGCACCGAGGAGTACGAGAAGGACTTGCAGATGGTGCGCGACCTGGCCGGCTCGTTCGACGTGGTCATGCTCGCGAAGGCGGGCGAAGCGTACGGCGCGCCCGAGATCCGCGACCTGTCGGCCGTGCTCGCCGGCCTCGACCATCGCATCACGATCCAGCCGATCATCGAGCACCCCAAGTCGCTCAAGATCGCGCCGGAGCTCATGCAGTACCCGACGGTCAAGCACGTCGTGTTCGGCATCCACGACTTCTCGAAGGCGATGGGCATCCACATCACGCCGCGCCACTGGACCGAGGAGCTCAAGTTCTACCTGCACGACCTGCTGCTCGAGGCGCGCATCGCGGGCAAGGGCGTGATCGGCGGCGTCGAGACGCTGATCGGCCAGTCGACGATGCCCGAGTCCGCGGTCGAGCCCGACGACGTGCGCCGCTGGCTCGACCTGCACGGCGACGACGAATCGCGCGTGGTCTACCGCCACGCGTGCGAGGAAGCGTCGATGGGACTGTCGGGCAAGCAGGCGATCCATCCCTCGCACATCCACCCGTGCAAGGTCGCGTTCACCCCGTCGCCCTCGGAGATCCGCACGCGCATCCGCATCCTCGAGGCGGCGATCGAGGCCGACGCGTTGCTCGGCGGGGCGATCCGCTTCGAAGGCGAGATGCTCGACCCGCCGATGTTCGGCAAGGCGCTGCAGACATTGCTGCGCGCGCACGCCCTGCACGCGCTCTCCGAGGCGGACACCGCGTTCGCCGTGGAGGTGCTGAAGAAGCTCCCGGCCCAGGTGGTGCGCGAGAACTGGCCGTACGGCGTGATCCTTTGAAGCGGCGGCCGCGCACGCCATGACCGCGCCGCCCCGCACCCCGCCGGCGCCGGTCGCAGGAGCGCTCGCCACCGCCATCGCGCACCACCAGGCCGGGCGCCTCGACGAAGCGATCGCCGCGTACCGCAGGTTCGTGCGGCTCGAGCCGAATTCCGCCGAGGCGTATCTCGGGCTGGGCAATGCGCTCGCCGCGCGTGGAGAGCTCGAGCCCGCGATCGCGAGCTATCGCCGCGCCCTCGCCCTCGCGCCGGACGCGGCGATCGTGCACAACAGCCTCGCGTTCGTCCTCGAGGCGCAGGGCCGTTTCGACGAGGCATTGGCGGGCTACCGGCGCGCGGTCGAGATCGACGAGCATCCCGCGTTCTGCGCCAACTTCGCGCATGCCCTCACGCGCGCTTCGCGCGTGACGGTCGACGAGGGACTGCGCCGCCTGGTGGCGCGCTCGATCTCCCTGGCGTGGGCGCGTCCCGCCGATCTCGCGCGGCCCGCGATCGGCGTGATCCTCGGCGACCCGCGGCTCGGTGCGATGCTCGAGGCAGCCGCGCGCGCGTGGCCGGAGCGGCCCGATGCCGACGCGCTCTTCGGCGCGTCCGGCGTCGCGATGCTGGGACGCGACCCTCTCCTCGTCGCGTTGCTCGAGAACGCGCAGGTCTGCGAACCGGCGCTCGAGCGCTTCCTCACGAGCGCGCGCCACGCGCTGCTCGCACGGGTCGCGGGCGGCGAGGCGCTCTCGCACGAGGCGCTCGTCTTCGCGTGCGCGCTCGCACGCCAATGCTTCCTGAACGACTACGTCTTCGACGTGACGGATGCCGAGGCCGAACAGGCGCAAACGTTGCGCGACGAGCTGGAGAGCGCCTCGCCCGCGCAGCATCCCGCCGCATCGTCGCGCCTCGCGTTGGCCGCCTGCTACTTCCCGCTCGCTTGCCTCGAAGGGACCGGGGCGCTGGCCCGCCTCGCATGGCCGACGCCGGTTCACGCATTGCTCGTGCAGCAGGTCGAGGAGCCGCGTGAGGAGCGCGCGATCGCCGGGGCGATCCCGCGGCTCACGCCGATCGTGCACGACGTCTCGCGCCGCGTGCAGCAACAGTACGAGGAGAGCCCGTATCCCCGTTGGGTCGGCACGCCGATCGAGGAGCCGCTTTCGCTCGAAACGTACCTGCGTCGGCTCTTCCCGGCCGCGTCGCTCCCTGCCCCGGGAACCATCGCCGGGCGCGACATCCTCGTCGCCGGCTGCGGCACCGGGCAGGAATCGGTCGGGCTCGCGCGCATGTTCCCGGCGAGCCGCGTGCTCGCGGTCGACCTGAGCCTCGCGAGCCTCGCGTACGCGAGCCGCAAGACGCGCGCGCTGGGCCTGGCGAACGTCGAGTACGCGCAGGCGGACATCCTCGCGCTCGACGGGCTCGAGCGCCGCTTCGACATGATCTCGAGCGTGGGCGTGCTGCATCACATGGCCGACCCGCTCGCGGGCGCGCGGCGCCTCGCCGCGCTGCTGCGGCCGGGTGCGTTCATGCAGGTCGGCCTCTACAGCGAGTCGGGGCGGCGCGATCTCGCGGCCGCACGCGCGCTCATCGCCGAGCGCGGCTACACCGCCGATCCGCGCGACATCCGGCGCTGCCGGCGCGAGCTGCTCGATTCGGGCGCCTTTCCGCGCCTCGTGGCATTGCGCGACCTCTACGGGCTGAACGAATGCCGCGACCTGCTCTTCCACGTCCAGGAGCACCGCTTCACGCTGCCCGGGGTGCGCGCGATGGTCGAAGCGCTCGCCCTCGAATTCGTCGGCCTCGCCGTGCCCCCCGCTGCCGCGCGCGCCTTCGCGCAACGCTTTCCGGCCGCCGCGCCGAACGACCTCGACGCGTGGCACGCGTTCGAAGCGCAATTCCCCGACACGTTCGCGGGCATGTACCTGTTCTGGGTGCGCAAACCCGCGAGTGCTTGATCGGGATTGGCTTGCACCGCAGCCGCGCGGGCGTGCGCCTGCGTGCGCGATGGTAAAATCGGGGTCGAGCTAAACCGCTCCCGCACTCGCGAACGTCGAGCGACGGCACGCGTCGCGCAGCGTCTCGCGGCCTTCCGTCCCGATGCGATTTCCGCCGTGCGCCCCGGCCTGCGCGCGCGCCCATGCCCTGAATCGAGGAACCCATGACCACCATCCGCGAGGAAGACTTCATCCAGTCGGTCGCCGACGCCTTCCAGTACATCAGCTACTACCACTCGCCCGATTTCATCCGCGCGATGTACGAGGCCTACCAGCGCGAGGAGTCCCCGGCGGCGCGTGACGCGATGGCGCAGATCCTCATCAACTCGCGCATGGCCGCCGAGGGCCACCGCCCGATCTGCCAGGACACCGGCATCGCGATCGCCTTCGTGCGCGCCGGCATGGACGTGCGCTGGGACACGAAGCTCTCGCTCGAGCAGCTCGTGAACGAGGGCGCGCGCCGTGCCTACACCAATCCGGACAATCCGCTGCGCGCCTCGGTGCTCGCCGACGTCGACGGCAAGCGCAGGAACACGGGCGACAACACGCCGGCCGTGACGCACGTGGAGCTCGTGCCGGGCGACAAGGTCGAGGTGATCGTCGCGGCCAAGGGCGGCGGCTCGGAGAACAAGTCGAAGTTCGCGATGCTCCTGCCGAGCGATTCGGTGGTGGACTGGGTGCTCTCCGTCGTGCCGACGATGGGCGCGGACTGGTGTCCGCCGGGGATGCTCTCGCTAGGCCTCGGCGGCTCGCCCGAGAAGGCGATGCTGCTCGCGAAGTGGGGCATGATGGACCCGATCAACATCCACGAGCTCAAGGCACGCGGCCCGCGCTCGCGTGCCGAGGAGCTGCGCCTCGAGCTCTACGAGAAGGTGAATGCGCTCGGCATCGGCGCGCAGGGCCTCGGCGGCCTCACCACGGTGCTCGACGTGAAGGTGAACGAATACCCGACGCACGCGGTGTCGAAGCCGGCGGCGTTGCTGCCCAACTGCGCGGCCACGCGGCACGTGCACTTCACGCTCGACGGAAGCGGCCCCGCGCGGCTCGACCCGCCGGCGCTCGCCGACTGGCCGCAGCTCGCGCTCGATTTCGCGTCGAGCCGCCGCGTGAACCTCGACACGGTGACGAAGGCCGACTTCGCCACCTGGAAGGCGGGCGACCGTTTGCTCCTCTCGGGCAAGCTCTACACGGCACGCGATGCGGCGCACAAGCGGCTCGTCGACATGATGGCGCGCGGCGAGAAGCTGCCCATGGACTTCACCAACAAGTTCATCTACTACGTCGGCCCGGTCGAGGCGGTCCGCGACGAGGCGGTGGGCCCGGCGGGTCCCACGACCAGCTCGCGCATGGACCGGTTCGTCGAACCGATGCTCGCGAAGGCGGGTCTGATCGGGATGGTCGGGAAGAGCGAGCGCGGTCCGTCGGCGATCGAGTCGATCCGCAAGCACGGCGCGGTGTACTGCATCGCGGTCGGCGGCGCGGCCTACCTCGTGTCCAAGTCGATCCGCAGGGCGCGCATGGTCGCCTTCGAGGATCTCGGCATGGAAGCGATCCGCGAGTTCGAGGTGAAGGACATGCCGGTCATCGTCGCGGTCGACGCGTCGGGGAATGCCGTGCACAAGAGTGGCCCGGCGGAATGGCGCGCGCGAATCGGCAAGATTCCCGTCGTCACCGTCTGAGGAAAGCCGGCATCGATGCCTAGGCCCACGCTTCGGGCAGCGGGGTCGTCGGACGCGTTTTGGCTCGCCCGCGAGGCGCGCGCGCGCCGGCCGCTGCTGGTCCTGACCGCCTCCGCGCTCGACGCCGAGAGGCTGCGCGAGGAGATCGCGTGGTTCGATCCGCGGCTGCGCGTGCATCGCCTGCCCGACTGGGAGATCCTGCCCTACGACCAGTTCTCGCCCCACCCGGACCTGGTTTCCGAGCGGCTGGCGACGCTGTGGCAGCTCGCGAACGGCGCGTTCGACGCGGGCATAGTGCCGATCACGACGGCGCTGCAGCGCCTCGCCCCGCGCGCCTACCTCGCGGGCCGCACCTTCGAGCTCAGGACGAAGACGCGGCTCGACGTCGAGGCGCTGCGCGCGCAGCTCGTGCTCGCGGGGTACGCCCACGTGCAGCAGGTCATGGCGCCGGGCGAGTTCTGCGTGCGCGGCGGGCTGATCGATCTGTATCCCACGGGCAGCGCGGTGCCGTACCGCCTCGACCTGCTCGGCGAGGAGATCGAGACGATCCGCACCTTCGACGTCGACTCGCAGCGCTCGATCTACCCCGTGTCCGAGGTGCGCATGCTGCCCGCGCGCGAGTTTCCGCTCGACGAGGACGGCCGCGCGCATTTCCGCAAGTGCTTCCGCGAGCGCTTCGAGGGCGATCCCTCGAAGAGCCGCATCTACAAGGACGTGTCGAACGGCGTGGCGCCCGCGGGCGTGGAGGGATACCTGCCGCTCTTCTTCGACGCCACCGAGACGCTCTTCGACTACGTGCCGGCCGGGGCGACCTGGGTGGTGCACGGCGACATCGCCGCGGCGGCCGAGGCGTTCTGGAAGGACCTCAAGGGCCGCTACGACATGCTGCGCGGCGACCGCGACCGGCCGTTGCTCGATCCACGCGAGCTGTACCTGCCGGTCGAGGACCTGTTCGTCGCGATGCAGGGGCGCGAGCGGCTCGACATCCGCGTGGCGCATGCGACCGGGAGCAGCGAGGCGGCGGGCATCGACGACGCCGGCTTCGTACCGCGCGCGGTGCCGCCGATCGACGTCGATCGCCGCTCGGTGGAGCCGTTGAAGCGCCTCGAGTCCTTCGTCGACGGGTTCGACGGTCGCACGCTGATCGTCGCCGAGGGCGCGGGACGCCGCGAGACGCTCTCGCAGTTCTTCGCCGAGCACGAGTTGCACCCGGCGTTGGTCGACGACTGGGCGCGCTTCGTCGAGTCGGCGCACCCGGTCGCGATCTCCTACGGGCCGATCGCCGCCGGCTTCGTGCTCCCCGGCGAGAAGATCGCGATCGTCACCGAGGCGGAGCTCTATCCCGGGCAGGTGCGGCAGACGCGCCGGCGCGACGGCCGCTCGCGCGTGAGCGCGGAAGGCATGGTGCGCGACCTGGCGGAAGTGAAGCCCGGCGATCCGGTCGTGCACAGCCAGCACGGCATCGGCCGCTACCTCGGGCTCGTCACCCTCGACCTCGGCGAGGGCAACATGGAGTTCCTGCATCTCGAGTACGAGGGCGGCGACAAGCTCTACGTGCCCGTGTCGCAGCTGCACGTGATCAGCCGCTACACCGGGGCCGCGCCCGAATCCGCCCCGCTGCACCGCCTCGGCAGCGGCCAGTGGGACAAGGCCAAGCGCAAGGCCGCGCGCCAGGTGCGCGACACGGCCGCCGAGCTCCTCGACCTCTACGCCAAGCGCCTCGCGCGCGAAGGCTACGCGTTCCCGCTCAAGCTGCAGGACTACGAGGCGTTCACCGCCACCTTCCCGTTCGAGGAGACGCACGACCAGGCCGAGGCGATCCAGTCGGTGATCGTCGACATGACGCTCGGCCGGCCGATGGACCGCCTGATCTGCGGCGACGTGGGCTTCGGCAAGACCGAGGTGGCGATGCGCGCCGCCTTCATCGCGGTGGCCGCCGGCAAGCAGGTGGCGATCCTCGTGCCGACGACGCTGCTCGCCGAGCAGCACTTCCAGAACTTCAGCGACCGCTTCGCGTCGTTCCCGGTGCGCATCGCCGAGCTCTCGCGCTTCCGCAGCTCCAAGGAGGTCGCGAAATCCCTCGACGAGCTGGCCGCGGGCGGTCTCGACATCGTGATCGGCACGCACCGGCTGATCCAGAAGGACGTGAAGTTCCGCAATCTCGGCCTCGTCATCATCGACGAGGAGCACCGCTTCGGGGTGCGGCAGAAGGAGCAGCTCAAGCAATTGCGCTCGGAGGTGGACGTGCTCACGCTCACCGCCACGCCGATCCCGCGCACGCTCGCCATGTCGCTCGAGGGCCTGCGCGATTTCTCGGTCATCGCCACCGCGCCGCAGCGGCGGCTGGCGATCAAGACCTTCGTGCACACGCTCTCGAACGGGATGGTGCGCGAGGCGGTGCTGCGCGAGCTCAAGCGCGGCGGCCAGGCGTACTACCTCTACAACGAGGTCGAGACGATCGAGAACCGGCGCGCGGAGCTCGAGGCGCTGCTGCCCGAGGCGCGCATCGCGGTCGCCCACGGCCAGATGCGCGAGCGCGAGCTCGAGGCGGTGATGCGCGACTTCTACCACCAGCGCGCGAACGTGCTGCTGTGCTCGACCATCATCGAGACCGGCATCGACGTGCCGACCGCGAACACCATCATCATCCACCGCGCCGACCGCTTCGGGCTGGCGCAGCTGCACCAGCTGCGCGGACGGGTCGGCCGCTCGCACCACCAGGCGTACGCGTACCTGCTCACGCCGCCCGAGGAGGGGCTCACGCCCGCGGCGAAGAAGCGGCTGGAGGCGATCCGCATGATGGAGGACCTGGGCGCCGGCTTCTACCTCGCGATGCACGACCTCGAGATCCGCGGCGCGGGCGAGGTGCTCGGCGAGTCCCAGTCCGGAGGCATCCACGACGTCGGCTTCGCGCTCTACACCGAGATGCTGCAGCACGCGGTGAAGTCGCTCAAGAAGGGCAAGGAGCCGGACCTCTCGCGCCCGCTCGAAATCGCGACCGAGGTGAACCTGCACGCGCCCGCGCTGCTGCCCGAGTCGTACTGCGGCGACGTGCACGAGCGGCTGGTGATCTACAAGCGGCTGGCCAACTGCGCGACCGAGGAGGAGCTCGAGCGGCTCACCGAGGAGCTGGTCGACCGCTTCGGGCCGCTGCCCGAGCCCACCCGCGTGCTCCTCGAATGCCACCGGCTGCGGATCCAGGGCGCGCCGCTCGGCGTGCAGAAGATCGACGCCGCGCCCTCGGGAATCGTGGTGCAATTCGTGCCCGAGCCGCCGGTGGACGCGCAGCGCGTCCTGAAGCTCGTGCAATCGCATCGCATCTACCGCCTGCCCGGGCCGGACCGCGTGAAGATCGAGATGAAGCACGACGACCTGAGGCAGCGCTCGAACGAAGTGCGTCAGTTCCTCAAGAAGCTCGCTTGACCTTCACGCGGCTCGATTCGTTTCAAACCCTGCCTTAACGGACAGCGCAGCGCAACGTGAACCTCGTCATCCAGGGAGAAGAGGTCGAGACGCCGGACCTCAAGGCCATCGCGAAGCTCGCGGGCGGCACCGGCATCGAGCGCGTCGCGGACAACGCGTTCCGCATCACGGGCGCCAATCCCATGGCGCGCGAAGCGGTGGCCGAGCATTGCGCGCGCGCGAGGCTCGACTTCGGCTTCGTGCGCGAGGGCGCGAGCCTGGCCGATTTCGCGCTGCTCGCGATGGACATGGACTCGACGCTGATCTGCATCGAGTGCATCGACGAGATCGCCGACTTCGCGGGACGCAAGGCGGAGGTGGC
>CAYOGL010000078.1:0-9692 GCA_964403515.1 uncultured Burkholderiales bacterium
CATCTTGGAGCCCGTGACGTTGGTGCGCTCGCCCACGTTCACGAAGAGCGAATCCTCGCCGACGTTCAGGGGCTCGAGGCCGGCCAGCCGCAGCTTCGGCTCGATCTTCGGGACGAGGCGCGGCTTGCACGCGCGGACGCGCTCGGCGATGGCGCGGATGTGGTCGGGCGTCGTGCCGCAGCAGCCCCCGGTGATGTTGAGCCAGCCCGCGTCGGCCCACTCGCCGATGAAGGACGCGGTCTCCTCGGGCCGCTCGTCGTATTCGGCCATCGCGTTGGGCAGCCCGGCATTCGGGTGCGCCGAAACGTAGATGTCGGCAATGCGCGCGAGCTCCTCGACGTGCGGGCGCAGCTGGCGCGCGCCGAGCGCGCAGTTGAAGCCGATGGAAAGGGGACGCGCATGGCGCACGGAGTTCCAGAACGCCTCGGCCGTCTGCCCGGACAGCGTGCGGCCCGAGGCGTCGGTGATCGTGCCCGAGATCATGACCGGCAGGCGCCGGCCGATCGCCTCGAAATGCTCGTCGATGGCGAAGAGCGCCGCCTTCGCGTTCAGCGTGTCGAAGACGGTCTCGACGAGGAGGACGTCGACGCCGCCCTCGACGAGCGCGCGCACGGCCTCGAGGTAGGCGTCCTTCACCTGGTCGAACGTGACCGCCCGGAAACCCGGGTCGTTCACGTCCGGCGAGAGCGAGAGCGTGCGGTTCATCGGCCCGAGGACTCCGGCCACGAAGCGCGGCTTGCCGGGCGTGTGCTCGCTCCACGCGTCGGCCACCTCGCGCGCGAGGCGCGCGCCGGCGAGGTTCAGCTCGCCCACGAGGTGCTGCATCTCGTAGTCGGCCTGGGAGATCGCCGTCGAGTTGAAGGTGTTCGTCTCGAGGATGTCGGCGCCCGCGTCGAGATATTGCTGGTGGATCGCGCGGATCACCTCGGGCCGCGTGAGATTCAGCAGGTCGTTGTTGCCGCGCACGTCGCGGTGGAAGTCGCGGAAGCGCTCGCCGCGGTATTGCGCCTCGGTGAGCCGCTCGCGCTGGATCATGGTGCCCATCGCGCCGTCGAGCACGAGGATGCGTTGCTTGAGGGCCGCGTGCAGGGCTTGCAGTCGGGCGGGGAGGATGGCGATCGGTTGGTCCATGGGCTTCTCGGTCTGCGCGACGGCCCGCAATCGAAAAAACCCGTTGGCGGGAAGCGAACGGGTTTTTCGGCGCCGATCGCTTTAGCGGCATTTCTAGAGCGCCCGCAAGCTGTCGCATCAAATCGGCGCTGTACCCCTGCATTGTACCCGTGCCCGGCACCGCGCTCCAGAGCCGCGCGGATCACGCCGCCCGCAGCTCCCGCGCCACGCGCGCCATCACCCCGTCCCAATCGCCCATGCGCGGCTGGCGGAAGAGGCGCGCGGTCGGATACCACGGCGAGTCCTCGCGCTCGAGGAGCCAGCGCCAGTCGGGCGAGAAGGGCAGCAGCACCCACACCGGGCGGCCGAGCGCGCCGGCGAGGTGCGCCGCGGACGTGTCCACGCTGATCACCAGGTCCATGAGCGTGGCGAGCGCGGCCGTGTCGCGGAAATCCGCCAGCTCATCGCCGAAATGCAGGATCCGCGGGTCGGAGGCGAGCGCCGCGCGATCGTGCGGGCGCACGTCCTTCTGCAGGCTCACGAGGGTGGCGCCGAGGCCGCGCAGCGGCGCCCACGCCGCGAGCGGGATCGAGCGGTGGCGGTCGTTGCGCAGCGTCGGGCTCCCCGACCACGCGATGCCGATGCGCGGGCGCGGCGTCGCCGCGATCCGCGCACGCCAGCGCTCGACGTGCGCGGCCGGCGCCTCGATGTAGGGCACGCCGGCCGGGACGTCGCGCAGCGTCGTGCCGAACGCGGCCGGCAGGCTCATGAGCGCGCAATGCGCGTCGAATGCCGGCAGCGGCTCGCCGAATGCGAACGCGTTGCCCGCGCCGGCGAGCGGCTCGAGCAGCGGCTTCAACGGCGCGTGCACCTCCATCAGCACGCGGGCCCCGCGCGCGCGCAGCAGGCCGACGTAGCGCGCGAACTGGATCGCATCGCCCATGCCCTGCTCCGCGTAGGTCGCCAGAGTGCGCCCCGCGAGCGGCGCGAGACCGTCCCACACCGGCTGCGGGAACGATCGCCGCGGCGCGGCGTTCTCGCTGCCTTCCCAACGCGCTTCGTAGTCGCGCCAGCCGCCGGCGAGATCCCCGGTGACGAGCAACGAGAGGGCGCGGTTGAAGCGGGCACGCGCATAGGCCGGCTGCAGGGCCAGCGCGCGATCGTAGTCGGCGATGGCCTCCCGATGCCGGTTCAGCGCCGCGAGCGCGACCGCGCGATTGTTGAAGGCATCGGCATGGCGAGGCATGCGCGCGAGCGCGCGGTCGTAGTCGGCGATCGCCTCGTCGTAGCGATCGAGCATGCGCAGCGCGGCGCCGCGATTCGACAGCACCTCGGCGTGCGAAGGATCGGCCGCCAGCGCCCGCGTGGCGATGTCGACGCACACGCTCCAGTCGCCGCGACGCGCTGCGAGGGTCGCGAGCAGGTGCAGCGCGTAGAAGTGCCGCGGGTCGGCCGCGACGATCGATTCGGCGAGCGCCTGCGCGCCGGCGAAGTCGCCCGAGGCGAAGAGCGCGGCGGCACGCGGCATGGCATCGTCGGGCCCGGCCGCGCGCGCCATCGCTCGCTATGCCCGCGACCGCAGCCGCGCGCGCAGGCGCACCGCGGGCCGGATCCTCATCGCCAACCGTCGAGGCGCGCACGCAGATCGCACGCGGCGCGCTCGAGCACCGATGCCCAGTCTCCCGCGCGCGGTTGGCGAATGAGGCGCGCCGTCGGATACCACGGGCTGTCGTCGCGGTCGACCAGCCAGCGCCAGTCGGCCGAGAACGGCAGCAGGATCGTCGTGGGCTGCGCCATGGCGCCGGCGAGGTGCGCGACGGCCGTATCGATCGTCACCACCGCGTCCACCAGCTGCGCGAGCGCCGCCGTATCGCGGAAGTCGGCGACTTCGTCCTCGAAGTGCGCGATCGGTCGCGCCCCCTCGAGCAGCGGGCGATCGGCCGCGACGATCTCCTTCTGCAGTGCGACGCAGCCCGCGGGCAGCTCGCGCAGCGCCGACCAGGCCGCGAGCGGAATGGAGCGCGGATCGTTCGCGCGGCCGGTTCCTCCCGACCATGCGATGCCGATGCGCGGGCGCGGCACCTGCGCGAGCCGGCGCGACCAGCGCTCGAGCCATTCGCGTGGCGCCTGCAGCGGCGGATCCTGCGCCGGCAACGTCTCCAGTCGCGTGCCGAGCAAGCCCGGCAGGCTCGTGAGCGCGCAATGCAGGTCGAAGGGCGGCAGCGGGTCCGAGGTCGTCACGACGCCGGCCAGGTACGGCAGCGGCTCGAGCAACGGGGCGAGCGCCGGCGGGGCCTCGAGCACGACGCGGGCGCCCCGCGCGTGCAGCGGGCGCGCGAAGCGCGAGAACTGCAGGACGTCGCCGAAGCCTTGCTCGGAGAGCAGCAGGACGGTCCTTCCGGCGACGGGATCGCGTCCGTTCCAGCCGGCCGTGGCGATGCGCCGCCGCGCCGCGCGCGGGTCGTCGAGCTGGTCGCGCACCTCGTAGTCGGCGAAGCCGCCGGCGAAATCGCCCAGCGCGAGACGCGACAGGCCGCGGTTCCAGCGCGCCTGCGCATGCTCGGGATTCGCGTCGAGCGCGCTCGTGTACGCGGCGACGGCCTCGGCGTGGCGGTTCAGCGCGCCGAGCGAGATGCCGAGGTTGTAGAGCGCATCGGCGAAGCGCGGTGCCGCGTCGAGCGCGTGGCGGTATTCCTCGATCGCCTCCTCGTGGCGGCCGAGCGCGGCGAGCGCCACGCCGCGGTTGTTGCGCAGGTCGGGGGCGCGCGGCGCGAGCGCCAGCGCCGCGTCGTAGTCGATGAGCGCCGCATCGTGGCGGCCGAGCAGGCGCAGCGCCGCGCCGCGATTGCCGAGCACCTCGGGATGCCCGGGCCTCACGCGCAGTGCCTGTGTGGCGAACTCGACCGCCCGCTCGGGCTCACCGCGCCTGATCGCTAGCACGCCCGACAGGTGCAGCGCATAGAAGTCGCCCGGGTCGCGCTGGAGGATCGCGCGGCACAGCCGCGCGGCTTCATCCAGGCGCCCGAGGGAGAAGGCGCGGATCGCCTCTTCCATGCGCGCCGTCGCGGCCATCGAGCGCTTCAGTGCGCGGCGAGCCAGTCGAGCGCCAGCGCGGCCAGCGTGCGCACGCCCAGCTTCAGGCAGTTCTCGTCGAGGAAGAAGCGCGGGCTGTGGTTCGGCGCGGCCTGGCCGGCGCCGCGCTCGGGCGGCGTGCAGCCGACGAAATAGAAGAAGCCGGGCACCGCCTTCTGGTAGAACGAGAAATCCTCGGCGCCGCACACCTTGTCCACCACGGCCACGTTGCCCGGGCCGGCCATGCGCTCGAGCGTCGGGATCGACGCGTCGGTGAGCGCGGGATCGTTCACGGTCACGTCGTACCAGCGGTGGATGTGCACGTTGGCCCGCGCGCCTCCCGCCTCGGCGATCATCTCCGAGATGCGCTTCACGTGCTCGTGCAGCTCGCCGCGCTGCTTCTCGTCGAACGAGCGGATCGTGCCCTCGAGCTTCACCTCGTCGGGAATGATGTTGTGCCGCACGCCGCCGTTGAACACGCCGACCGTGACGACCGACGGCTCGTGCGTGATGTTCATGCGCCGCGCCACGATCGTCTGCAGCCCGAGGACGATCTGCGAGCTCACCACGATCGGATCGACGCCACGCCACGGTTGCGCCGCGTGGGTCTGCGTGCCGCGCACGAAGACGCGGAAATCGTCGGCGGAGGCCATGAGCGGACCCGAGCGATAGCCGATCCGGCCGGTGTCGTAGATGGCGCTCACGTGCAGGCCGAAGATCGCATCGACCTTGGGAGCCTCGAGGCAGCCTTCCTCGATCATCATCTTCGCGCCGCCGTGCTCGCCGATCGGCGGCGTCTCTTCGGCGGGCTGGAAGATGAACTTCACCGCGCCCGGGATGCGGCTGCGCATTCCCGCGAGCACCTCCGCCACGCCCATGAGGATCGCCGTGTGCGCGTCGTGGCCGCACGCGTGCATCACGCCGCACGCCTGGCCGTTCCACTCCGCGCGCACCTTGCTCGCGAACGGCACGTCGGTCTGCTCGACGACGGGCAACGCGTCCATGTCGGCGCGCAGGGCCACCACGGGACCGGGACGGCCGCCCTTCAACAGCGCGACCACCCCGGTGTACGCGACCTGCTCGCGCACCTCCATGCCGAGGGCGCGCAGGTGTGCGGCGACGATGCCGGCCGTGCGCACCTCGCGGTTGCCGAGCTCGGGGTTGGCGTGGAAATCGCGGCGCCATGCGATGACGCGGGGCTCGACGGCGTCGGCGGCGGCCTCGAGGGCGCGATCCAAAGGGAAGGGCGAGTCGGGAGCGTTCATCCCGCGATTCTAGCTTCCCCGCTCCGGCCGTGGCGTGGCGGCGTCCGGCGGCGTCCCGCTGCCTCCTTCATCGCTTCGCTCGTTGGCGCGCGAACCGGCGATCTGCGCGAGCGCCTGCGACCAGTCCGCGTCGGGCGCCTGGCGAAGCACGCGGAACCCGGGAAACCAGGGGGAATCGCCGTGGATGCGCCAGCGCCATTCGGGCGGGAACGGCACGAGCACGTCCGCGGTCGCCGCCACCGCCGCGGCGAGGTGCAGGTTGGTGCTGCTCACCGCGATGTGCCGATCGAGCAGCGCGACGACCGCCAGCACATCGTCGAGATCCTCGCCGAGGCTCGAGAGGTCCGCGACCGGCCGGCCGAGCACGCGCGCCGCCTCGTCGATCTCGGCGCGCGAGGCATCGCGCTGCAGCGCGAGGACGGTCCCGGGCACGCGCCGCAATGCGCCGAAGAGCTCGGCCGACGGTACCGACTTCGACAGGCCGCGCGCGAACACTTCGCGCGGCGTTCCCGCGCGCCACGTGACGCCGATCCACGGTCGCGGGCCGGCCGCCGCGAGCCGCGTGCGCCATGCCGCCAGCCGGGCGGGATCCGGCGGGATTCGCAACGACGGCAAGTACGCAGAGCGCGAGGGATCGAGCACGAGCGGCAGGTCGCCCACGAGGATCGGAATGCGCCGGTCGATCGAAGCGTCGTCCGGCTCCAGCGCGGTGAAGAGCCCCGTGCGCGCGAGCAAGGGGTGCAGGCGCGGGTTGCCGGCGAAGGACACGCGCGCGCCGACGGACACGAGGGCGGGTGCGAAGCGCAGGAAGAAGAGGTTGTCGCCGAGCCCCTGTTCGCCGACGAGCAGCACGTCGCGTTGCGCGAGCTGCGCGAGCGACGGCACCGAGTACGGCTCGCCGCCTGCCTTCCTCGCGTTCTCGAACGCGCGGCGTTGCGGCCGCGAAGAATAGTGGCTCCATGCCTCGCGCCACGCGCCCAGCAGCAGCTGCGCCTGCGCGGCGAACATCGGCAGCTCGACGTCCGCGGGCGCCTGTTCGCAGGCGGCGCTGAACACGGCGGCCGCCGCCTCGAACTGCGCACGAGCGAGCAGCGAGTGTCCCTGGGCCCTCAATGCCGTGACCGTTCGCGCGTCCGATCGCACCACACGCGTGAGCGTGTCGACCGCTTCACCGGGGCGGCCGAGCGCGATGAGGATGCGTGCGCGCGCGAGCGCAACGTCGCTCGCCTCCGGCGCGCCGGCGCCCGCGCGGTCGAAGGCCGCGAGCGCCTCGGGGAGCCGTCCTTCGCGTTCGAGGAGCCGCCCGAACGCCTGCTCGATCGCGGGATTCGAAGGCCGGCCGGCGGCCGCCTGCTCGAGCTGCGAGCGCGCCCGCGCGAGCTCGCCCACCTCGGCGAGCGCCGAGGCGAGGCTCATGCGGGCGGCGACGTTCGTCGCGTCGAGGGCGAGGACGCGCTCGAACGCCGCGATCGCCCGCGGCCAGCGGTTGGCATCGAAGTGCGCCATGCCGATCGAGAAATGCGCGGGCGCGAATCCCGGTCGCAACTCGGCCGCGCGCTCGAAATGGGCGAGCGCCGCATCGGCTTGCCCGCTCGATTCGAGCAGCCGGCCCAGCTCGAAGGCCACGGCATAGTCGGCGGGAGCGAGACGCGCCGCGAGCTCGAGCGCCGAGCGACTCGCATCGAGCTGCCCGAGCATTCGCAAGGCGATGCCCGCGGCGAGATGCGCCCTTGCGTTGCCGGGATCGGCGCGCGCCACGTGGCCCGCGCTGCGCAGCGCGTCCGCCGCGCGGCCCGCCTGCAGGAGCCGGAACGCCTCGCCGACGTCGCGCTCACCCGCCATGGGCCGAAGCCCGCGCGCGGCGCGCGTGCCGGAAATGCAGCATCAGGAACAGGCGCCAGCACGCGAAGCCGACGAGCATCATGCCGACCATGCCCAAGGCGAGCCACGACGGGCGCGGCGAGAGCATCGGCGAGATCACGCCGGCGGTGAGCGTGTTCACCATGCCGGAGACGAATCCCTGCAGCGATGCGGTCATGCCGCGGCGCGTCGGAAAGAGGTCGAGCGTGATGAGCGTGATCGAGGGCATCGCCATGGCGAAGCCCACACCGTAGAGCATGATCGGCAACACCGCCCACGGGATCGCGGGCGGCAGCGTGAGCGCGTACACCAGGTTCACGAAGGCGGCGGTCGCCATGAAGCCGTATGCGCCCTTCACCGTCTGCTCCGCCTTCAGGCGCCCCGCCGCGCGACCGGAGATCTGCGCGCCGACCATGATCCCGGCGATGCCGGGAACGAAGAGCCACGCGAATTGCTGGGGCGCCAATCCGAGGTGCTGGCCGAGGAACACGGGCGCCGACAGGATGTACAGGAAGAACGCGTTGAAGTTGAAGCCGGCCGCGAGCGAGAGCAGGAGGAAGCGCGGCTCGATGCCCACCGCGCGATAGCCGCGCAGGAGCGGCACCGCACGGAACGGCTGGCGCGCCGAGGGCGGATGGGTCTCCGGCAGGAAGCGCCCGCCCAACGCGACGAGCGCCGCGCCGACCGCGGCGAGGAACCAGAAGACGCTGCGCCAGCCGAGCGCCACGAACAGCCAGCCGCCGATCACCGGCGCGATCGCCGGCGCGAGCCCGAAGAAGAGGGTGACCAGCGACATCAGGCGTTGCGCATCCTCCGGGCCGAAGAGATCGCGGATCATCGCGCGGCCGACGACGATGCCCGCGCCCACCGAAAGCCCCTGCACCACGCGCCAGACGATCAACGCGCTCACCGACGCGGTGAGCGCCGCGCCGGTGGAGGCGACGGTGTAGAGCACGAGCGCGGCGAGGATCACCGGCCGCCGTCCGAAGCTGTCCGAGAGCGCGCCGTGGAAGAGGAACATCACGCCGAACGCGAACAGGTACGCCGAGAGCGTCTGCTGGATCTCGAGCGGGGTGGCGCCGAGCGAGGCCTGGATGCCGGCGAAGGCGGGCAGGTACGCGTCGATCGAGAACGGGCCGAGGGTCGCGAGCGCCGCGAGCAGCGCCGCGAAGCTCCAGCGGAAGCGGCGCGAGGCGATGGCGATCGTCATGCGGCGGGCAGGCTCGCCGCGCGGTAGCGCAGCGCCTCGGCGACGTGGTCGGGCGCCACGCGCTCGCGCTCCGCCAGATCGGCGATGGTGCGGGCGACGCGCAGCACGCGGTCATGCGCACGCGCCGAAAGCCCGAGACGCGCGGCGGCCTCGCGCAGCAGCTTCTCGCCGCGTGCGTCGAGGCGGGCGCGGCGCCCGATCTCCGCGCCTCCCAGCCGCGCGTTCGGCATCCCCTGCCGCGCGAGCTGGCGTTCCCGGCAGCGCACGACGCGCCCGCGCACGGCCGATGAAGGCTCGCCGGGTGCGCTGCGCGCGAAATCGTCCTCGCCCATCGCCGGCACGTCGACGTGCAGGTCGATGCGGTCGAGCAGCGGCCCGGAGATGCGCTGGCGATAGCGCGCGATGAGCGCGGGCGTGCAGCGGCATGCGTGCGCGAAGTCGCCGAGATATCCGCACGGACACGGGTTCATCGCGGCGACGAGCTGGAAGCGCGCGGGGAAGTCGGCCTGGCGCGCGGCGCGCGAGATGGTGATGCGTCCGGATTCGAGCGGCTCGCGCAGCACCTCGAGCACCGCGCGGTTGAACTCGGGCAGCTCGTCGAGGAACAGCACGCCGTGGTGCGCCAGCGACACCTCGCCCGGCCGCGGCGGCGAGCCCCCGCCCACGAGCGCGACGGCCGAGGCGGTGTGATGCGGCGAGCGGAAGGCGCGCGTGCCGAAGCGCTCGGGACAAAAGCCGCCGCTCGCCAGGCTCTGCACCGCGGCCGCTTCGAGCGCCTCGTCGTCGGTCATGGGCGGAAGGATGCCGGGAATGCGCAGCGCGAGCATCGTCTTGCCGGTGCCCGGCGGTCCGCAGAAGAGCAGCGAGTGCGCGCCCGCCGCGGCGATCTCGAGCGCGCGGCGCGCCGGCCGCTGGCCGCGCACGTCGCCGAGATCGAGATATTCGGCGCTCGCGCGTTGCGCGACGCCTGCGTGCGGGGCGAGGGGGCTGTGGCCGGAAAGGTGGTCGCACACCTCGATCAGGCTCTTCGCGGGCAGGACCGTCGCTCCCTGCGCGAGCGCCGCCTCGTCCGCCACCGATGCGGGAAGCACGAACGCGCGCCCATCGCGATGCGCGCGGAACGTCATCGCGAGCGCGCCGCGGATCGGCCGCAGCTCGCCCGAGAGCGCGAGCTC
>CAYOGL010000079.1:0-9432 GCA_964403515.1 uncultured Burkholderiales bacterium
CCATCCGCGAGGGCGGCCGCACGGTGGGCGCCGGCGTGGTATCGAAGATCCTCGAGTAAAGGGAAGCGAAAGCGCAGCGCGCGTGACGCAATCGTCGGGCAGGTCGCATCCTGGCCCGCAAGTTTTTATTTAAATGCCAGAAGGCCAGTAGCTCAATTGGCAGAGCGGCGGTCTCCAAAACCGCAGGTTGGGGGTTCGAGACCCTCCTGGCCTGCCCCGAGTGGCAGAGGGAACGGACGAAGCTGAGATGGCGGAACGGATCAAGATAGCGGCGGCGGCGCTGGTCGCGGTGGCAGGCTTCGCGGCCTTCTACCTGCTCGGCGATCGCGCGCTCGTGCTGCGCCTCGCGGCGCTGATCGTGGGCTTCGCTATCGCGGCCGGCATCCTGTGGACGACGCAGCCGGGGCGCGCGTTCGTGGCGTTCTCGCGCGAGTCCTGGGAAGAAGCCAAGCGCGTCGTGTGGCCGACCCGCAAGGAGACGCTGCAGACCACGGGCGTCGTGTTCCTGTTCGTCTTCCTGATGGCGCTGTTCATGTGGGCCGTCGACGGCACCCTGCTGTGGATCACGCAGAAGCTGCTGGGCACCGGGGGCTGACATGTCGATGCGTTGGTACGTCGTGCACGCGTACTCGGGCCAGGAGAAGAGCATCCAGCAGGCGTTGCTCGAGCGCATCAAGCGCTCCGGCATGCAGGACAAGTTCGGCCAGGTGCTGGTGCCGACGGAGGAAGTGGTCGAGATGAAGAGCGGCCAGAAGGCGATCAGCGAGCGGCGCTTCTTCCCGGGCTACATCCTCGTGCAGATGGAGATGACCGACGAGACGTGGCACCTGGTGAAGAGCACGCCGAAGGTGACCGGATTCATCGGCGGCAGCGCGATGCGCCCGACGCCGATCTCCGATCGCGAGGTCGACAACATCCTGCACCAGGTGCAGGAGGGCGTGGAGAAGCCGAAGCCGAAGGTGCTGTTCGAGGTCGGCGAATCGGTGCGCGTCACCGAGGGGCCGTTCACGGACTTCAACGGGACGGTCGAGGAAGTGAACTACGAGAAGAACAAGATCCGGGTGTCGGTCTTGATCTTCGGCCGGGCGACCCCGGTGGAACTGGATTTCGGGCAGGTCGAGAAGGCCTGAACGCGACTGGGACGGAACCGTCCCACCGGTGCCGGCGGTTTCCGGCGCATTGACGGGGAGGGTGCCGTGAACGCGGCGTCCGCTCGAACCCGAGGAGAAGCACGTGGCAAAGAAAGTCGTCGGCCTGATCAAGCTCCAGGTGCCGGCGGGCAAGGCGAATCCGTCGCCGCCCATCGGACCCGCGCTCGGCCAGCGCGGCCTGAACATCATGGAATTCTGCAAGGCGTTCAACGCGCAGACGCAGAAGATGGAGCCCGGCCTCATGCTGCCGGTCGTCATCACCGCCTATGCGGACAAGAGCTTCACGTTCATCCTCAAGTCGCCGCCCGCCTCGGTGCTGATCCGCAAGGCGCTCAAGCTCGACAAGGGCAGCTCGAAGCCGCACACCGACAAGGTGGGCAAGCTCACGCGCAAGCAGGCCGAGGAGATCGCGAAGACGAAGCAGCCGGACCTGACCGCGGCCGACCTGGACGCGGCCGTGCGCACGATCGCGGGCAGCGCCCGCAGCATGGGCGTCGAAGTGGAGGGCATCTGACATGAAGGCCTCCAAGCGCGTGCAGAAGATCGTCGGCCTGGTCGACCGCTCGAAGACGTACGACTTGCGCCAGGCGCTCGAGCTGGTGAAGAAGACCGCGACCGCGAAGTTCGACGAATCGATCGACGTGGCGGTGAACCTCGGGATCGACGCCAAGAAATCGGACCAGGTGGTGCGGGGCAGCGTCGTGCTGCCGCGCGGCACCGGCAAGACGGTCCGCGTGGCGGTGTTCACCCAGGGCGCGAACGCGGAGAAGGCGAAGGCCGCCGGCGCGGACGTGGTCGGCTTCGACGATTTGGCCGAGAAGGTGAAGGGCGGATTCCTCGATTTCGACGTGGTGATCGCCACGCCGGACGCGATGAAGGTGGTCGGCCCGCTCGGCCAGGTGCTCGGCCCCCGCGGCCTGATGCCGAACCCGAAGGTCGGCACCGTGACGCCGAACGTCGAGGAGGCGGTGCGCAACGCCAAGGGCGGCCAGGTGCAGTACCGCGCCGACAAGGCGGGCATCGTGCAATGCACGATCGGCCGCGCCTCGTTCCCGGTGGAAGCGCTCGAGGAGAACCTGAGCGCGCTGATCGGCGCGATCAACAAGGCGAAGCCCGCCGCGACGAAGGGCGTGTACCTGAAGAAGGTCTCGGTCTCGAGCACGATGGGCGTGGGTATCCGGATCGACCAGGGCGTGTTCGGCGGCGGTGCCGTCCCCGCCCAGGCTTGACGCAGAACTTTGGGCCGCAGCCGCCGCACGGGCTGCGGGTTATCAAAGACCGTAGGTGTCTCCGGGGGCCCCCGACTTGTCGGGGGTGCTTCAAGGAAAACCGGGACTTAAACGAGGGAAAGCAGCCCCGAAGCCGACGCAGATAGCGCACCCCGAGACAGGCTTTCCCGCGCCACGGCGCGGGCGCTCCTGACGAAAGGTCGCTATGGGTGGCGAAGCCGCCGCCGCTCCCTCCCGGGACGGCATCGGTGACGCCGATACGACAGGAGAAGGACCTTGAGTCTGAATCTAGAAGGCAAGAAGGAAGTCGTGGCGGAGGTTTCCGCGCGGCTGGCCAAGGCGCAAGCCGTCGTGCTTGCGGAATACCGCGGCCTGCCCGTGCAGGACATCACCGTGCTGCGCTCGCAGGCGCGCGCTTCCGGCGTCTACCTTCGCGTGCTCAAGAACACCCTCGCGCGCCGCGCGGTGAAGGGGACGCCGTTCGAGAAGCTCGCCGACCAGATGGTCGGCCCGCTCGCCTACGGCATCTCCGACGATCCCGTGGCCGCCGCGAAGGTGCTTCACGCGTACGCGAAGGGCAACGAGAAGCTGGTGATCAAGGGCGGCATGCTGCCCAACCAGCTGATGACGGCGAAGGAAGTCGGCACGCTCGCGTCGATGCCGAGCCGCGAGGAGCTCCTCGCCAAGCTCATGGGCACGATGCAGGCGCCGATCGCCAAGTTCGTCCAGACGCTGAACGAGGTGCCGGGCAAGTTCGTCCGCACCGTCGCCGCCGTGCGCGACCAGAAGGAGAAGGCGGCCGCGTGAATGCGCGCCACGCCCGACCCCCCGACACATTCGTAAACGACCTATCCAGGAGCAATTGAAATGGCCATCGCCAAGCAAGACATTCTCGACGCGATCGGGAACATGAGCGTCCTCGAGCTCTCGCAGCTCATCAAGGACATGGAAGAGAAGTTCGGCGTGTCCGCCGCGGCCGCGACGGTCGCCGTCGCCGCGCCGGGCGCGGGCGGCGCGGCCGGTGCCGGTGCCGCCGCCGAGGAGAAGACCGAGTTCACCGTGATCCTTTCCGCCGCGGGCGAGAACAAGGTGAACACCATCAAGGCGGTGCGCGAAGTGACGAGCCTAGGCCTGAAGGAGGCCAAGGACCTGGTCGACGGCGCGCCGAAGCCCGTGAAGGAAGGCATCTCCAAGGCCGACGCCGAGGCGATCAAGAAGAAGCTCGAAGAAGCCGGCGCCAAGGTGGAAATCAAGTAGCACCGGCCCCATTTGAGCTTGTTGGTCGTCTGATTTGCGGGCAAGCGGCCTGAAGAAGGCCGCAATGCCCTAGAGGTCAAAGTCAAGCGCCCCCCGGCGCTTGCCTTTGTCTTCTGAAGCGACTGCAGAAGACGGGTTTGGTCGGGCCGTCCGAGTCCTTTTGATTTCGCGAAGGGACCCCGGAAGGCTGTCCGCCAGCGGCTCGTAGGGGCGAGCCACCAGGCCACTCAGCGCCAGTCGGGTGCAAACGCTCGCGTCGGATCTCCCCAACGCATCGGGATTCCCATTTCCGCGCGCGGCATTTTCGGAGCCCCCATGACTTATTCCTTCACCGAGAAGAAGCGTATCCGCAAGAGCTTCGCCAAGCGCGCGGCCGTGCTGGATGTGCCGTTCCTCCTCGCCACGCAGATCAACTCGTACGCCGAGTTCCTGCAGGCCGAAGTGGCTGCGGACCAGCGCCGCACCGTCGGCCTGCAGTCCGCGTTCACGTCGGTGTTCCCGATCTCGAGCCACTCGGGCAACGCGCGGCTCGAGTTCGTGAGCTACGGCCTGGGCGAGCCGCCCTTCGACGTCGTCGAGTGCCAGCAGCGCGGCCTCACCTTCGCCAGCCCCCTGCGCGCGAAGGTGCGCCTCACCATCATGGACCGCGAGGCCACCAAGCCCACGGTGAAGGAGGTGAAGGAGCAGGAGGTGTACATGGGCGAGATCCCGCTCATGACCCGCAACGGCTCGTTCATCATCAACGGCACCGAGCGCGTCATCGTCTCCCAGCTGCACCGCTCGCCGGGCGTGTTCTTCGAGCACGACCGCGGCAAGACGCACTCCTCCGGCAAGCTGCTCTTCTCGGCGCGCGTGATCCCGTACCGCGGCTCGTGGCTCGACTTCGAGTTCGACCCGAAGGACTACCTGTACTTCCGCGTCGACCGCCGCCGCAAAATGCCGGTGACGATCCTGCTGAAGGCTCTCGGCTACACGCCCGAGCAGATCCTCGAGCAGTTCTTCGACTTCGACACCTTCAACGTGACCCGCAAGGGCATCGAGTTCGAGGTGGTGCCCGAGCGGCTGAAGGGCGACATCGCGAAATTCGACATCACCACGAAGGCCGGCAAGGTCCTCGTGCAGAAGGACAAGCGCATCACGGTCAAGCACATCCGCGAGATGGAAGCGGCCGGGATGAAGAAGCTTTCGGTCGAGCCCGACTTCCTGATCGGCCGCACGCTCGCCAAGAACATCGTCAACAAGGAGACCGGCGAGATCGCGGCGAACGCGAACGACGAGATCACCGAGGCCGTGCTCAAGAAGATCCTCGACTCCGGCGTCGAGGAGGTGAAGACCATCTACACCAACGACCTCGACCAGGGCCCGTACATCTCGCAGACGCTGCGCATCGACGAGACCACCGACGCGCTGAACGCGCAGGTCGCGATCTACCGCATGATGCGCCCTGGCGAGCCGCCGACGGAAGACGCGGTGAAGACCCTCTTCAACGGCCTGTTCTTCAGCGACGACCGCTACGACCTGTCCGCGGTCGGCCGCATGAAGTTCAACCGCCGCGTGGGGCGTGACGAGCTCACCGGGCCGATGACGCTCTCCAACGACGACATCGTCGCCGTGATCAAGATCCTCGTGGAGCTGCGCAACGGCCGCGGCGAGATCGACGACATCGACCACCTCGGCAACCGCCGCGTGCGCTCGGTGGGCGAGCTCGCGGAAAACCAGTTCCGCTCCGGCCTCGTGCGCGTCGAGCGCGCGGTGCGCGAGCGCCTCTCCCAGGCGGAGAGCGAGAACCTGATGCCGCACGACCTGATCAACGCGAAGCCCGTCTCCGCCGCGATCAAGGAGTTCTTCGGCTCCTCGCAGCTGTCGCAGTTCATGGACCAGACGAACCCGCTCTCGGAGATCACGCACAAGCGGCGCATCTCCGCGCTGGGACCGGGAGGCCTCACGCGGGAGCGCGCGGGGTTCGAGGTGCGCGACGTGCACCCGACGCACTACGGGCGCGTGTGCCCGATCGAGACGCCGGAAGGCCCGAACATCGGCCTCATCAACTCGCTCGCGCTCTACGCGCGCACCAACGAGTTCGGCTTCATCGAGACGCCCTATCGCCGGGTGAAGGACGGCAAGGTCGGCGGTCCGAAGGACATCGAGTACCTGTCGGCGATCGAGGAAGGCAAGTACGTGATCGCGCAGGCGAACGCCGAGCTCGACAAGCACGGCAAGTTCGTCGACGAGCTGGTGTCCTGCCGTCACCGCAACGAGTTCACGCTGTCCACGCCGGACAAGATCGAGTACATCGACGTGGCGCCGTCGCAGATCGTGTCGGTGGCCGCCTCGCTCATCCCGTTCCTCGAGCACGACGACGCGAACCGCGCGTTGATGGGTTCGAACATGCAGCGCCAGGCCGTTCCCTGCCTGCGCGCCGAGAAGCCGCTCGTCGGCACGGGCATCGAGCGCACCGTCGCGATCGACTCCGGCACCGCTGTGCAGGCGCGCCGCGGGGGCCGCATCGACTACGTCGACGCCGGCCGCATCGTGGTGCGGGTGAACGACAACGAGACGCGTCCCGGCGAAGCGGGCGTGGACATCTACAACCTCACGAAGTACACGCGCTCGAACCAGAACACCAACATCAACCAGCGCCCGCTCGTGAAGGTGGGCGACCACATCGCCGCGGGCGACGTGGTGGCCGACGGCGCCTCGACCGACATGGGCGAGCTCGCGCTCGGGCAGAACCTGCTCGTCGCGTTCATGCCGTGGAACGGCTACAACTTCGAGGACTCGATCCTCATCTCCGAGCGCATCGTCGCCGAGGACCGCTACACCTCGATCCACATCGAGGAGCTCGTGGTCGTCGCGCGCGACACCAAGCTCGGTCCCGAGGAGATCACGCGCGACATCTCGAACCTGTCCGAGCGCATGCTCTCGCGCCTCGACGAGTCGGGCATCGTCTACATCGGCGCGGAGGTCGAGGCGGGCGACGTGCTCGTGGGCAAGGTCACGCCGAAGGGCGAGACCCAGCTCACGCCGGAAGAGAAGCTGCTGCGCGCGATCTTCGGCGAGAAGGCCTCCGACGTGAAGGACACCAGCCTGCGCGTGCCCTCGGGCATCTCCGGCACGGTGATCGATGTCCAGGTGTTCACGCGCGAGGGCATCCAGCGCGACAAGCGCGCGCAGCAGATCATCGACGAGCAGCTCAAGGACTACCGCAAGGACCTCCACGACCAGCTGCGCATCGTCGAGGACGACGCGTTCAACCGCATCGAGAAGACGCTCATCAACAAGACCGCGAAGGGCGGCAAGAAGCTCGCGAAGGGCGCCAAGGTCACCAAGGCGTACCTGCAGGAGATCGACCGCTACGAGTGGTTCGACATCCGCCTGTCCGACGAGGACGCGGCGGCCCAGCTCGAGCAGCTGCGCGAGTCGCTCGACCTCACGCGCAAGGAGTTCGACCGCGCGTTCGAGGAGAAGAAGAAGAAGCTCACGCAGGGCGACGAGCTGCCTCCGGGCGTGCAGAAGATGGTGAAGGTCTACGTCGCGGTGAAGCGGCGCCTGCAGCCCGGCGACAAGATGGCGGGGCGCCACGGCAACAAGGGCGTGATCTCGAAGATCGTGCCGGTCGAGGACATGCCGTTCATGGCGGACGGCACGCCGGTCGACATCGTGCTGAACCCGCTCGGCGTTCCCTCGCGCATGAACGTGGGACAGATCCTCGAGACCCACCTCGGGTGGGCCGCGAAGGGCCTGGGCCTGCGCATCACCGAGATGGTGCGCGCGCAGGAAACGGCGGCCAAGGTGCGCAAGTTCCTCGAGAAGGTCTACAACACCGCCGGAAAGCACGAGGAGCTGAACGACCTCTCGGACGAGGAGGTGATGGACCTCGCGCGCAACCTGCAATCGGGCGTGCCGTTCGCGACCCCCGTGTTCGACGGGGCGACCGAGCAGGAGATCAAGGACATGCTCGAGCTCGCCGGCCTGCCGCGCAGCGGCCAGATCACGCTCTACGACGGGCGCACCGGCGACGCGTTCGACCGGCCGGTGACCGTGGGCTACATGCACATCCTGAAGCTGCACCACCTCGTCGACGACAAGATGCACGCGCGTTCGACGGGCCCGTACTCGCTCGTCACCCAGCAGCCGCTGGGCGGCAAGGCGCAGTTCGGCGGCCAGCGCTTCGGCGAGATGGAGGTGTGGGCGCTGGAGGCGTACGGCGCGGCCTACACGCTGCAGGAGATGCTCACCGTCAAGTCCGACGACACGCAGGGACGCACCAAGGTCTACGAGAACATCGTGAAGGGCGAGCACAAGATCGAGGCGGGCATGCCCGAGTCGTTCAACGTGCTGGTGAAGGAGATCCGCTCCCTCGCGATCGACATCGACCTCGAGCGGTATTGATCAGCTAGACGCTGGAGTCCAACCCGAAGTCTAGCCATCAGGAGATTACGTAATGAAAGCATTGCTCGATCTGTTCAAGCAGGTCACCCAGGAAGAAGAGTTCGACGCCATCCGCATCGGGCTCGCCTCCCCGGAGAAGATCCGTTCGTGGTCGTACGGCGAGGTGAAGAAGCCGGAGACGATCAACTACCGCACGTTCAAACCGGAGCGCGACGGCCTGTTCTGCGCCAAGATCTTCGGGCCGATCAAGGACTACGAGTGCCTGTGCGGCAAGTACAAGCGCCTGAAGCACCGTGGCGTCATCTGCGAGAAGTGCGGCGTGGAAGTCACGCTCACCAAGGTGCGCCGCGAGCGCATGGGCCACATCGAGCTCGCGAGCCCGGTCGCGCACATCTGGTTCCTGAAGAGCCTGCCGTCGCGCCTCGGCATGGTGCTCGACATGACGCTGCGCGACATCGAGCGCGTCCTGTACTTCGAGGCCTACGTCGTGACCGACCCGGGCATGACCCCGCTCAACCGCTGCCAGCTGCTGTCCGAGGACGACTACCTCGCGAAGGTCGAGGAGTACGGTGACGACTTCCAGGCGGCGATGGGTGCCGAGGGCATCCGCGACCTGCTGCGCAAGCTCGACGTCGGCCACGAGATCGACACGCTGCGCACGGAGCTCGCCGCGACCGGCTCCGAGACCAAGATCAAGAAGATCGCCAAGCGCCTGAAGGTGCTCGAGGCGTTCAACAAGTCGGGCATCAAGCCCGACTGGATGATCATGGAAGTGCTGCCCGTGCTGCCGCCGGACCTGCGTCCGCTCGTGCCGCTCGACGGCGGCCGCTTCGCGACCTCCGACCTGAACGACCTCTACCGGCGCGTGATCAACCGCAACAACCGCCTGAAGCGCCTGCTCGAGCTGAAGGCCCCGGAAATCATCGTGCGCAACGAGAAGCGCATGCTTCAGGAGGCGGTGGACTCGCTGCTCGACAACGGCCGCCGCGGCAAGGCGATGACCGGCGCCAACAAGCGCGCGTTGAAGTCGCTCGCGGACATGATCAAGGGCAAGAGCGGCCGCTTCCGCCAGAACCTGCTCGGCAAGCGCGTCGACTACTCGGGCCGCTCGGTCATCGTGGTGGGCCCGACGTTGAAGCTGCACCAGTGCGGCCTGCCGAAGCTCATGGCGCTCGAGCTCTTCAAGCCCTTCATCTTCCACAAGCTGGAGGTGATGGGACTCGCCACGACCATCAAGGCGGCGAAGCGCATGGTCGAGAGCCAGGAGCCGGTGGTGTGGGACATCCTCGAGGACGTGATCCGCGAGCACCCGGTGCTGCTCAACCGCGCGCCGACGCTGCACCGCCTCGGCATCCAGGCGTTCGAGCCGGTCCTCATCGAGGGCAAGGCGATCCAGCTGCACC
>CAYOGL010000080.1:0-8702 GCA_964403515.1 uncultured Burkholderiales bacterium
GTCATGTAGCCGAGCTGCGAGAGCGTCGAGTAAGCCACGACGCGCTTGATGTCGTACTGCACCACCGCCACCAGCGCCATGAAGAACATGGTGATCGCGCCGATGATCGTGACCATCGAGCGCGCGCTCTCCGACAGCTCGAAGAGCGGCGACATGCGCGAGACCATGAAGATGCCCGCGGTCACCATCGTCGCCGCGTGGATCAGCGCGGAGATCGGCGTCGGGCCTTCCATCGAGTCGGGCAGCCACACGTGCAGGGGGAACTGCGCGCTCTTGCCCATGGCGCCGATGAACAGGCAGATGCAGACGATCGCCATCAGCGACCACGGCACCCCGGGGATGAGCTCGACGACGGCCTCGGCGAAGCGCGGCGCCTGCTGGAAGACCGGCGCGTAGTCGAGCGTGCCGAACACGGCGAAGATCACCGCCACGCCGAGCATGAAGCCGAAGTCGCCGACGCGGTTCACGAGGAACGCCTTGAGGTTCGCGTAGATCGCGGTCGGGCGCGTGTACCAGAAGCCGATGAGCAGGTAGGAGACGAGGCCCACCGCTTCCCAGCCGAAGAAGAGCTGCAGGAAGTTGTTCGCCATCACCAGCATCATCATCGAGAAGGTGAAGAGCGAGATGTACGAGAAGAAGCGCTGGTAGCCCGGGTCGTCGGCCATGTAGCCGATGGTGTAGACGTGCACCATCAGCGACACGAAGGTCACCACGCACATCATGGTGACGGTCAGGCGATCGATGAGGAAACCGATCTGCATGCGGAAGCCATCGCCCACCGCCCAGGTGTAGACGGCGGAGTCGAGGTGCGCGCCGCCGACGACCTGCACGAGCGCGGCGAGCGAGGCCGCGAACGAGACGGCCACCGACAGGATCGTGACCCAGTGCGAGAAGGCCCGCCCCAGCTTCCACCCGAGGAAGCCTGCCAGCGCGGAGCCCGCGAGCGGCGCGAAGGCCGCGATGCACGACAGGGTGAAGAGATCCATGGTCTTTTCTTTTCTTTTCTATCCCTTGAGGCTTCCCAGGTCGTCCACGTGGATCGAGCGCAGGTTGCGGAACAGCGCCACGAGGATCGCCAGGCCGATCGCCGACTCGGCGGCGGCCACCGTGAGGATGAAGAACACGAACACCTGGCCGGCGAGGTCGCCCAGCGCGTGCGCGAAGGCGATGAAGTTCATGTTCACGGCGAGCAGCATCAGCTCGATCGCCATGAGCAGCACGATCAGGTTCTTGCGGTTGAGGAAGATGCCGATGACGCTGATGGCGAAGAGCAGCGCGCCGAGCACGAGGTAGTGGTTCAGGGGGATCATTCGGCGGTTCCTTTCGCAGGCCCGCGCACCGTCGTCTCCGGCTTCACCTTCACGATGCGCAGGCGATCCGAGGCGTGCACCTCGAGCTGCTTCGCCGGGTCTTGGTACTTGGTTTCCTTGCGGTGGCGGAGCGTCAGCGCGATCGCCGCCACCATCGCGACCAGCAGGATGATCGCCGCAACCTCGAACGGGAAGACGTAGTCGGTGTAGAGCACGCTCCCCAGCGCCTTGGTGTTCGAGTAGTCCGCCGGCGGCACCGCGCCGCGGCCCTCGTCGGCGCCGTAGGCGCGCAGCAGCAGCGCGGCCATCTCGGCGGCCATGAGCACGCCCACGGTCAGCCCGAGCGGCAGGTTGCGCCAGAAGCCCTCGCGCAGCCGGTCGAGGTTGATGTCGAGCATCATCACCACGAACAGGAACAGCACCATCACCGCGCCCACGTAGACGAGGATCAGCGTGATCGCGAGGAACTCCGCGTACATGAGGAGCCAGAGCGCCGCCGCCGTGAAGAACGCGAGCACCAGGCAGAGCGCGGCGTGCACGGGGTTGCGCACGAGGATCACCGCGAAGCCGGCCGCGAGCAGGATCGCGCCGAACGCGTAGAAGAGGAACAGGGTGAAGTTCATGTCAGCGGTACTTCGCGTCCTGGGCGCGGTCGGCGGCGAGGCGCGGCTCGAACTGGTCGCCGATCGCGAGCAGCATCGCCTTGGTGTACAGCAGGTCGCCGCGCTTCTCGCCGTGGTACTCGAGGATCGGCGTCTCGACGATCGAGTCGACCGGGCAGCTCTCCTCGCAGAAGCCGCAGAAGATGCACTTGAGCAGGTCGACGTCGTAGCGCGTCGTGCGGCGCGTGCCGTCGTCGCGCTGCTCGCTCTCGATGGTGATCGCGAGCGCCGGGCACACCGCCTCGCACAGCTTGCACGCGATGCAGCGCTCCTCGCCGTTGGGATAGCGGCGCAACGCGTGCAGCCCGCGGAACCGCGGCGACAGCGGCGTCTTCTCCTCCGGGTACATCACGGTGATCTTGCGCGCGAAGAGGTAGCGGCCGGTGAGCTTGAGCCCCTTCACGATCTCCGAGAGCATCAGGCTCGACGCGACTTCCTTGACCTTGCTCAGCATGTCACTTCCCAAACCAGAGGCGGATCACGGGCCAGTGCGCGATCGGATCCATCATCAGGATGCCGACCACCGCGATCCAGACGAGCGTGAGCGGGATGAACACCTTCCAGCCGAGCCGCATGATCTGGTCGTAACGGTAGCGCGGGAAGGTCGCACGGACCCAGAGGAACAGGAACATCAGGAACGCGATCTTCGCGAGCAGCCACAGCACGCTCGGCACGGCGAGCCACGCGTACCAGGAGGCGCCGTCGCGGACGAACGGGAAATCGAACGGCGACAGCCACCCGCCGAGGAAGAGCAGCGGCGAGATGGTCGACACCAGGATCATGTTCGCGTACTCGCCGAGGAAGAAGAGCGCGAAGGCCATGCCCGAGTACTCGACGTGGAAGCCGGCCACGATCTCGCTCTCGCCCTCGGCCACGTCGAACGGCGCGCGGTTGGTCTCGGCGAGCCCGGCGATGTAGTGCACGAGGAAGAGCGGGAAGAGCGGGATCCAGAACCAGCCCAGCAGGCCGTAATCGCTCGCCTGGCGCTGCACGATCGCGGTGAGGTTCATGCTCTGGCCGGCCATGAGCGCGCCCACGATCGCGAAGCCCATGGCGAGCTCGTAGGCGACCATCTGCGCGGCCGCGCGCATCGAGCCGAGGAACGCGTACTTCGAGTTCGACGCCCAGCCGGCGATGATGATGCCGTAGACGCCCATCGACGTCATCGCGAGCAGCACGAGGATGGAGGCGTCGACGTTCGCGATCACGAAGTCGGGGGTGAAGGGCACGATCGACCACGCGGCCATGGCGGGCATGACGGACACGATCGGCGCGAGCAGGAAGAGGCCCTTGTTGGCGCCCGCGGGGACGATCTGCTCCTTCATCAGCAGCTTGATCGCGTCGGCGATGGGCTGCAGGATGCCCTTCGGGCCGACACGGTTCGGCCCCTTGCGCACCTGGATCCAGCCGATCACCCAGCGCTCGACGAGCTGGTAGTAGGTGACGGTGAGCAGCAGCGGCACGAGCACGATCACGATCATGAGCAGCGCCTTGCCGACGGCGAAGGCCTGCGGGCCCCAGACCGGGCCGAGGTAGTGGTTCGCGTATCCCTGCGCGAGGTTGAAGTACTCGTTCATGCGACGGCTTCCAGCTTGACGATGTCGAGCGCGACCTCGCCCTCGCCGAGGGCCGCCGCCTCCGCGGTGCCGCGCGCGAGGCGCACGCAACCTTCGGGCACGGCCGCATCGGCCGCGGCGGGCACGACGACTTCCCCACCGCCCTGGCGGATGCGCACCTGCAGCCCGGGCTTCAGCCCCATCGCGTCGAACGTCGCGGGATGGAAGCGCGCGACGCGCGCGTTCTTCCCGTCGGCGGTCTTCTGCAACGGCAGCGAGCGGCGCACGATCGGGTCGGTCGCGTACAGGCCGAACTCGGCGATGCGCTCGAGCGTCGTGCCCTCGGCGGCGAGCGCCCAGTCGAGCGGCCCGGCCGCATTGTCGAGGCCGGCGCGCGCCCACGCGGCGAGGTCGGGCGCGATGCGTTCGCGCACCTGCACGATGTTGTCCTGGTCGAAGCCCGCGACGCCGAGCATCGAGCCCAGCACGCGCAGCACCTTCCAGAGCGGCCGCGCATCGCCCTGCGGCTTCACGAGGCCGTTGAACGACTGCACGCGCCCTTCCATGTTCACGAAGGTGCCCGCGGTCTCGGTGAACGGCGTGATCGGCAGCATCACGGACGCCGCGTCGGTGCTCGCATTGCGATAGGCGGAGAGCACGACGCCGAACTCGGCGCCGGCGAGCGCGGCGAGCGCCTGCGGCCCCATGTCGCGCTCGAGCTCCACGCCGGCCACGAGATAACCGCGGCGCGGCGACTGCATCATGGCGCGCGCGTCGAGGCCCCCGCGCGCCGGCAGGGCGCCGGCGAGGTGCGCGCCGACGACATTGCCCGACTCGGGCAGCACGCCGACGGTCGCGCCGGTGATGCGCGCGATCTCGTGCGCGATCGACAGCAGCACCGCGTAATCGGGATGTTGCTGCGCGTAGTGGCCGAGCAGGATCGCGACCTTGCCCTTGCCGGCGATGCTTGCGGCGAGCGCCTTCTCGGCCTCGCCCACCGCGCGCTTCACGTCGCCCTTCAGGGACGCGCCGTTCGCCTGCGCGATCGCGGCGGCCACCGTGGCGAAGGCCGCGGCGAGCCCGCTCGGGCGCGCGGTCACGCGCGCGGCCACGGGCATGAGCAGCTCGTCGTTGGTCACGTGCACCGTCGACACGGCGCAGCCGCGCTTCGCCGCCTGGCGCAGGCGCGCCGCGACCAGCGGCTGCTCCTTGCGCACCGTGGAGCCGACGAGGATCACCGCGTCGAGCTCGCCGAGCTGCGCCACCGGCATGCCGAGCCAGGGCGCGCCCGCGGTCTTCGCGCGGAAATCCGCCTGGTGCACGCGGTGGTCGATGTTGTCCGTGCCGAGCCCGCGGCCGAGCGCCGCGCCGAGGTGCAATTCCTCGAGCGTGAGGTACGGGGCGAGCAACACGCCGAGCGCGTCCGCGCCGCGGCGCGTGACGATGTCCTTGAGTCCCTGGGCCGCGGCCTCGAGCGCCTCGACCCAGTCGACCTCGGCCCATTGGCCCGCGCGCTTGACCATCGGGCGCAGCAGCCGCTCCTCGGAGTTGAGGCCCTCGTAGGCGAAGCGGTCGCGATCGGAGAGCCAGCATTCGTTAACCGCCTCGTTCTCGATCGGCAGCACGCGCATCACGGTGTCGACCTTCGACTGCACCATGAGGTTGGAGCCGAGGGAGTCGTGCGGCGAGACGCTGCGCCGGCGCGTGAGCTCCCAGTTGCGCGCGCGGAAGCGGAACGGCTTCGACGTGAGCGCGCCCACCGGGCACAGGTCGATCACGTTGCCCGAGATCTCGGAGTCGACGGTGCGCGCGACGAACGTGAGGATCTCGGAGTGCTCGCCGCGCCCGGCCATGCCGAGCTCCATGATGCCGGCGATCTCCTGGCCGAAGCGCACACAGCGCGTGCAGTGGATGCAGCGCGTCATGTCGGTGGAGATGAGCGGCCCGAGGTTCTTGTTCACGACCACGCGCTTGTCCTCCTGGTAGCGCGAGGAGGAGGCCCCGTAGCCCACCGCGAGGTCCTGCAGCTGGCATTCGCCGCCCTGGTCGCAGATCGGGCAGTCGAGCGGATGGTTGATGAGCAGGAACTCCATCACGCCCTTCTGCGCCTGGATCGCGAAGTCGGAGTGGGTGGAGACCTTCATGCCCTCGGTGACCGGCGTGGCGCACGCGGGCAGCGGCTTCGGCGCCTTCTCCACCTGCACCAGGCACATGCGGCAGTTGGCCGCGATCGAGAGCTTCTTGTGGTAGCAGAAGTGCGGGACGTAGACGCCGAGCTTGGTCGCCGCGTCCATGATCGTGGCGCCGGGGGCGACCTGGACGGCCTTGCCGTCGATTTCGAGCGTGATCGCCTTGGCGTCGGCAGGATTATTGGTGGCCATATTCGTTCAGTCCGCCGCGAGCTTCGCGAGGTCCGGGTTGGCGGAGCTGTAGCCGCCGGGCTTCACCTGGCAGCGCTTGTGATCGATGTGGTACTGGAACTCGTCGCGGTAGGTCTTCACGAACGCGCGCACCGGCATCGCGGCCGCGTCGCCCAGCGCGCAGATGGTGCGGCCCTGGATGTTGTCGGCGAGATTGAGCAGCAGGTCGAGGTCTTCCTGCCGGCCCTCGCCGCTCTCGATGCGGTGGATGATGCGATAGAGCCAGCCGGTGCCCTCGCGGCACGGCGTGCACTGGCCGCACGATTCCTCGTAGTAGAAGTAGGCGAGGCGCTCGGCGGCCTTCACCATGCACGTGTCCTCGTCCATCACGATCACCGCGCCGGAGCCGAGGAACGAGCCCGCCTTCGCGATCGAGTCGTAGTCCATGTCGAGCGCCATCATCACCTCGGCGGTGAGCACCGGCATCGACGAGCCGCCGGGGATCACGCCCTTCAGCTTCTTGCCGCCGCGCATGCCGCCGGCCATCTCGAGCAGCTTCGCGAACGGCGTGCCGAGGCGCACCTCGTAGTTGCCCGGGCGGTTCACGTGGCCGGACACGGAAAAGATCTTCGTGCCGCCGTTGTTGGGCTTGCCGAGGCCGAGGAACCAGTCGGCGCCGTTGGCGATGATCCACGGCACCGCGGCGAACGTCTCGGTGTTGTTGATGGTGGTCGGCTTGCCGTACAGGCCGAAGGTCGCGGGGAACGGCGGCTTGTAGCGCGGCTGCCCCTTCTTGCCCTCGAGCGATTCGAGCAGCGCCGTCTCCTCGCCGCAGATGTACGCGCCCCAGCCGTGGCTCGCGTGGAGCTCGAAGTCGAAGCCGGCGCCGAGGACGTTGCGCCCGAGGTAGCCGGCCGCGCGCGCCTCCTCGAGCGCCTGCTCGAAGATGCGGTACTCGTTCCAGATCTCGCCGTGGATGTAGTTGTAGCCGACCGTCGCCCCGATCGCGTAGCCCGCGATGATCATGCCCTCGATCAGCGCATGGGGGTTGTAGCGCAGGATGTCGCGGTCCTTGAACGTGCCCGGCTCGCCCTCGTCCGAGTTGCACACGACGTAGCGCTGGCCGGTGTAGCCCTTCGGCATGAACGACCACTTGAGACCGGTCGGGAAGCCGGCGCCGCCGCGCCCGCGCAGCGCCGACTTCTTCACCTCGGCCACGACCGCGTCGGGCGCGATCCTGTCCTGCACGATCCTGCGCAGCGCCTGGTAGCCGCCGCGCGCCTCGTAGTCCTTCAGGTGCCAGTTGGCGCCGTCGAGGCCTTTCATGATCACGGCGTCGGGGCCGTAGTCGAGCATCGCCATCACTTGAGCTCCTCGATGAGGGCGTCGATCTTCTCGTCCGACATGAAGCCGCACATGCGCTTGTCGTTCACGAGGAGCACCGGCGCGTCGCCGCAGGCGCCCATGCATTCGCCTTCCTTCACCGTGAACCGGCCGTCCCCGGAGGTCGCGTTGTAGCGGTCCACGCCGCAGCGGCGCTTCAGGTGCTCGCCCGCCTCGACCGCGCCGGACAGCGCGCACGGCAGGTTGGTGCAGATCGTCACCTTGTGCCGGCCCTGCGGCTTCAGGTTGTACATGTTGTAGAAGGTCGCGACCTCGTAGACCCAAACCGGTGGCATGCCGAGGTAGGCGGCCACCTCCTCCATGAGCTCGTTCGGGAGCCAGCCGTGCTGGTCCTGCGCGATCACGAGCGCGGCGATGACCGCGGACTGCTTCTGGTCGGGAGGAAACTTCGCGACCTCGCGGTCGATCTTCTGCAGGGATTCGGGGCTCAGGAGTGCCATGATCTTTCTGCTCCGTGCGGTCGGCGCGGTCGGCCCCTCGGGCCTCAGCGGTCGATGTCTCCGAACACGATGTCCATCGTGCCGATGATGGCCACCACGTCGGCGATCATGTGGCCCTTGGCCATCTCGTCCATCGCCGACAGGTGCGCGAAGCCCGGCGCGCGCAGGTGCACCCGCCACGGCTTGTTCGCGCCGTCGGAGACGATGTACACGCCGAACTCGCCCTTCGGGTGCTCCACGGCGCAGTACGCCTCGCCCGGCGGCACGTGCATGCCCTCGCTGAAGAGCTTGAAGTGGTGGATGAGCTCTTCCATCCGCTCCTTCATCTCGACGCGCGACGGCGGCGCGACCTTGTGGTTGTCCGTGATGACCGGGCCGGGATTGGCGCGCAGCCACTGCACGCATTGCTTGATGATCCTGTTCGCCTCGCGCATCTCCTGGACGCGCACGAGGTAGCGGTCGTAGCAGTCGCCGTTGGTGCCGACCGGGATGTCGAAGTCCATGCGCTCGTACACCTCGTAGGGCTGCGTCTTGCGCAGGTCCCACGGGATGCCGGAGCCGCGCAGCATGGGTCCGGTGAAGCCGAGCGCCTGGGCGCGCTCGGGGCTCACGACGCCGATGCCCACCGTGCGCTGCTTCCAGATGCGGTTCTCGGTGAGCAGCACCTCGTAGTCGTCCACGCACGCGGGGAAGCGGTTGGTGAAGTCCTCGACGAAGTCGAGGAGCGAGCCCTGGCGGTTGGCGTTGAGCGCCTTCACCTTCTCGGCCGAGCGCACGGTCGACGGCGCGTATTGCGGCATGCGGTCGGGCAGGTCCCGGTACACGCCGCCCGGACGGTAGTACGCCGCGTGCATGCGCGCGCCGCTCACCGCCTCGTACATGTCCATCAGGTCCTCGCGCTCGCGGAACGCGTACAGGAAGACCGTCATGGCGCCCACGTCGAGCGCGTGCGAGCCGATCCACAGCAGGT
>CAYOGL010000081.1:0-7754 GCA_964403515.1 uncultured Burkholderiales bacterium
TGGCGGAAGGTGTGGGATTCGAACCCACGAGGGACTTGCATCCCTGCCGGATTTCAAGTCCGGTGCCTTAAACCGCTCGGCCAACCTTCCGACGTCATGCACCTGCTGGTTTCGTGCGCAGGAATCCGAAGCCACGGGCACCCGTTTCGTGAAGCCCTGATTCTCAAGGAATTCTACGGTATGCTGCCCCCTTGAAACCGGGCCCGGCGCCCCCTACTCTAACCGGGAGGACGGTTTCGTCCCCCATTCCCCACAGGAGACGCATGATGCAACCCGAAACCCCGTTGATGGCGCAGGGCCGCGGCACCGCGATCGCGCTCGCCCAAAACCGGGTGCTGCGCAACACCTACCTGCTGCTCGCGATCTCCATGCTGCCCACGGTCGCGGGCGCGTGGCTGGGCGTGCAGCTCAAGTTCAACCTGTTCGCCGGCCATCCGGCCATCGGCTTCGTGCTGTTCATGGCGATCGCCATGGGCTTCTTCTTCGGCATCGAGCGCACCAAGAACAGCGGCTGGGGCATCGCCCTGCTGCTCGGCTTCACGTTCTTCATGGGCATGGTGCTGTCGCGCATGCTCGGCGCCGTGCTGGGCCTCGCGAACGGCGGCAGCCTCATCGCGCTCGCATTCGGCGGCACGGCGGTGATCTTCGGCGCGATGTCGATGCTCGCGACCACCGTGAAGCGCGACCTGTCGGGACTCGCCAAGTTCCTCTTCATCGGCGTGATCCTGCTGATCGTGGCGAGCTTCGCGAACCTCTTCCTGCACATCCCGGCGATGATGATCGCGCTCTCGCTCATCGCGATCGTGATCTTCTCCGCCTTCATGCTGGTCGACGTGAACCGCATCGTGAGCGGCGGCGAGACGAACTACATCACCGCCACCCTCGCGATCTACCTCGACCTGTACAACGTGTTCGTGAACCTGCTCGCGCTGCTCGGGATGACGAGCGGCAACAATCGCTGAGCACATCCGGCTCACGGGAAAAAGGCGGCTGCGGCCGCCTTTTTCTTTGGCCGCTCAGCGCTCGAAGAGCGCGATCGACTCGACGTGCCCGGTGTGCGGGAACATGTTGACCACGCCCGCGGCGACCAGGCGATAGCCCTTCACGTGCACCAGCACGCCCGCGTCGCGCGCGAGCGTCGAGGGGCTGCACGAGACGTAGACGATGCGCCGCGGGCCGTCGTCCGGCAGCGCCTTGCAGATGTCGAGCGCTCCGTCGCGCGGGGGATCGACCAGCAGCTTGTCGACGTGCCCCAGGCGCGACCACGCGCCGGGTGCGTCGGTGTACAGGTCGTGCACGAGGAACCGCGTGTTCGCCTCGAGCCGGTTCGCGCGTGCGTTCTCGACCGCGCGCTCGACGAGCGAGGCCGAGCCTTCGATGCCGACCACGTGTGCGCCGCTCGTCGCGAGCGCGAGGGTGAAGTTGCCGAGACCGCAGAAGAGGTCGCCCACGCGCTCGTCGGGTCCGGGGCCGAGCAGGTCCACGGCGCGCTTCACGAGCACGCGGTTCACGCCGGCATTCACCTGCGTGAACTCCGTGGGCCGGTAACGCAGCGCGAGACCGAACTCGGGCAGGCGATAGTCGAGCGCCGGCGCCGCTTCGGGATAAAACGGATGCGCCGAGTCGGGGCCCTTCGGCTGCAGCCACCATTGGATGCCGTGGCGATCGGCGAAGGCGCGCAGCTTCTCCTGGTCCTCCGGCGGGATCGGCTCGAGGTGGCGCAGGACGAACACCGTGACCGCATCGCCCACGGCGACCTCGAGCTGCGGGATGCGATCGCGGACCTTCATCGACGTGAAGAGCGCGCGCAGCTCGGGAATCAGCGCCGACACCGCGGGCGGCAGCACCTCGCACGACGTCACGTCGGCCACGAAGCTCGACTTGCGCTCGTGGAAGCCGACCAGCACGCCGCCCTTCTTCACGACGTAGTGCACCGACAGCCGCGCGCGGTTGCGATAGCCCCACGCGGGGCCGAGCACCGGCGGCAGGACGCGCTCCGGCACGACTTTCCCGATGCGCGCCAGGTTGTCCTCGAGCACGCGCTGCTTGGCCGCGATCTGCCCGGCCGGGTCGACGTGCTGCATCGCGCATCCGCCGCATTGCCCGAAATAGGCGCAACGCGGCTGGGTGCGCAGCGGGCTTTCACGCAACACCTCGGTGACGCTGCCGAGGTCGAAGTTTCCGCGGCTGCGCCGGCGCACGAAGCGCACGCGCTCGCCCGTCACGCCGCCGTCGATGAACGTGACCTTGCCCTCGACGTGGGCGACCCCGATACCCTCGTGGTCGATCGATTCGATGACCGCTTCGCCGCCGTCCTGCTTCACCAAGTCACGACCCGCAATCCGTCTTCACCACGCCGAAGACCTGCCGCTGGATGGATTTCACGACCTGCACGCCGCCCACGCTGTACGTCATGGTGCCGTCGTTGCCGTTCCTGAACGCGAAGCTCATCGTGCCGACCGCCGTGAGCGCGATCGGCGTCCACGGCGAGGCGTTGAAGCGCGGGCCGCTCGTGCGATAGAGCGTTCCCGAGTACGTGCCGTCGGTGCCGCGCTGCCCGTCGGACATCACGAGCCACATCCCCTTGCCGTCCGCCGCGTACGTGAAGAGCGTCGCGAACAGGATGTCGCCCTGGTGCGCGATGTTCACGCCCCAGCCGGGCTCCGACGGGTTCCACCACAGGTCCTGGTAATTGTTCGAGAGGCTGCGGTCGAACGCGGACCAGGTGCACGTGGGCGGCTTCGAGAAGAGCTGGCGCGTGATGTTCTTCGTCACGCTCGTGCCGTTGTAGGTATACGTGAGGACCGCGCTCGCGTTGCCGCTGAAGGCGAGCTGCATCGAGCCCACCGGCGCGAGGGACACGGGGCCGAACGGGCTCGCGTTGAACGCGGACCCCGTCGCGCGATAGAGCGTGCCGGCGTACGAAGCGTCCGGCTGGCGCTCGCCATCCGACATCACGAGCCACATCGGCTGGCCGGATTCGTCGTAGGTGAAGAGCGTGCCGAAGAGGATGTTGCCCTGGTGGTTGAGGTTCAGGCCCCAGCCCGATTCCGCGCTGTTCCACCACAGGTCGGTATAGTTCGTGTCGAGCGAATCCGCGCGCAGCCGCAGGTTGTACGCGCCGGTGCCCTTCGGATCCCAATGGGAGACCTGCAGGTAGTAGGTGCCCGGGTCGAGGAGGTGCGTGATGCCGAAGTGGTTGTCGCCCGCCTGCGCATCGTCGTTCACCACGATCTCGCTGCCCTGGTTGTCGAGCAGGTTGCCGACGGTGTCGATGTTCGGCCCCTGCGTCCATGCGCTCACCCATGCGGCCGCCTTGAGGACGAAGCGATAGATGTCGATGTCGCCCGGATAGTCGATGTGCCGCGCGTCGAGCGCGACCGGCGCGCCGTTGAGCACCTGCGCCGGATCGAACGGCAGGTTCTCGAGGTCCTGCACACGGTTCGGCGCATCGTCCGCGGGAGCGCCCGCCGCGCTGATGAACGGCAGGATCTCCGGGCCGAAGATGTCGAAACGGCTGTAGAGCGCGTGCTCGTTGGTGTCGGTGCAGCTCATCCCCTGCGCGCTGTTGTCGAGCGTGGTGCCGGTGAGGATGCCGCGCAGCTGCAGCGAGCCGCCCGAGAGCGTGAACAGGCCCGAGCCGCTCGACCCGCCCTGGATGATGCCCTTCGAGAAGAGCACGCCATACATGGGCTCGGGCCAGTCGCCGACCTGGTACTCCTGGTCCATCGCGCCGACCGCATAGCGCGACGTATCTCCCTGCGGGTGGCTCACGCTCGCGACCGCATCTCCGCGCGCGAGCCGCGTGGCGTTCCATCCGGCGTAGACCGCTCCGGCCGGGACGGTGTCGTGCATCAGCAGCAGCGTCGAATCGACGTTGTAGTTCGTGAGCACGAGGGTGGCGCCGCGCGGAAGCTGCACCGGGAACGACGGCTGCCCCTGGTCGGGGCACGCGTTGTTCGATTCGTAGAACCAGAACGTCGTGACGGTATTCGCCGCGTTGTCGTTGTCGATGCAATGGTTCGCGGTGAGCAGGTAGCCCGCGGGATACTTGTCGGTATTGATGAGCGTCGCGCTGCAGATGTACGCGGTGAAGTTGTCGACGAAGCTCAGCTTCACCAGCGATTTCGCGCGCTCGTTGATCGCGTCGGCCATGCCCGGCACGAGCGAGCTGTCGGTGGCGGCGCACATGGTCTCGAGCGTGCAGGGGCCGGCGGCCATCTTCGCGGCGAGGGGCGAATCGGTGAAATGCAGCAGCGCGGTGACCGCGACCGCGTCCGGCGGCGGACGCACCGCGCTGAAGAGCTCGAGGGTCTGCGTCGCGCCCTCGGTCCACGGCGTCCACGCCGAGGACGACGCGCCGGCCTCGAGGATCTCGGTCTCGATGCGATCGTTCGTCCCCTTCGCGCGCACCGCGAGAGGCGCGGCGAGATCGTGCAACGCGAGCTCGACGCGAAGCCCGGCCGCGCCTTCGGAGCTCGCATCGAGCGTCGCGACGAAGCCGCCCGCCGCGGGCACCCACGAGACGATCGCGACCGATTTTTCCAGCGTGCGCGCGGCGCCGATCGCGAGCGGCTTGCCGGGGCGTTGCTGGGGCACGAGCTTGTCGCGCGGAGCCGGCAATGCGACATGCGTGCGCGGGGCGAGCATCGGCGCGACGAAGCGCGCGCGGATCGGCGCGGCGCCGAGCGCCGCACGCGACGGCATCTGCAGCGCGCCTGCGGAAGCGAGCGTGGCCGCGCACGCGGCGAGAACGGCGACAAGGCGTGGGATCATGGTCGACCTCGGTGGGGCAGCCGGGGACGGCGGGCTGGTTTTCTGCTTGGGATTCAGGGGCTTATGTTATCATGGCCGATTGCTTTCGGGGCGTGCGCGACGCCCCGGCGCTCACCCCCATCCCTTGATCAAGTTCTGCAATTCCTGCGGGGCGCCGGTCACCTACCGCATCCCGGACGGCGACACGCTGCCGCGCGCGGTGTGCGATCGCTGCGGCACCATCCAGTACGAGAACCCGAAGGTCGTCGTGGGCTGCGTCCCCGTGCACGGCGATCGCATCCTCCTGTGCAAGCGCGCGATCGAGCCGCGCTACGGCATGTGGACGCTGCCCGCCGGGTTCATGGAGAACGGCGAGACGGCGGCGGAAGGCGCGATGCGCGAGGCGATGGAGGAAGCGTGCGCGCGCGTCGAGATCGAGGATCTCTACACCGTCTACTCGGTGCCTCACATCAGCCAGGTGCACATGATGTTCCGCGCGCGCCTGCTCGATCCCGCCGCGTGCTCGGCGGGCACCGAGAGCCTCGAGGTGAAGCTCGTCACCGGCGACCAGATCCCGTGGGACGATCTCGCGTTCACCGTGGTGCGGCGCACGCTCGAGCACTTCCTCGCCGATCGCGAACGCGGCCGGTTCGTCCCGCACTTCGGCGACATCATCCGCCGCTGACGTTGGTCAGGACACGCGAAGCACTTCGTCCTCGGCGATCACGAACACCTGGTCGCCGCGTCGCGGGCGCACTTCGACGCTGCCGGTGAACGCGCCGAAGGCGGGCAGCACGCCGCAGCGCGCGGCGAACCAGAAGCAAGGCAGCCTCACCGATCCCGCGCCGACGCCCGACAATCGGACGGCGGGATGGATGTGACCGGCGAGGGCATAACCTCCGCGGCTGCTCCCGGGCTCGTGGTTGAGCACGAACGGTCCGAGCGCGGCGCCGGCATCGACACAGCTCGCGCCCCATTCGGCCGGCGGATCGCCCGCCTTCACGTCGTGGTTGCCGCGCACGATCGTGAGCGCGACCTCGGAGCGCGATGCGCGCCACGCGGCGAACCGCTCGAACGTGCGCGGCGCGCGCCCCTGCGCGCTGTGCAGGAAATCGCCGAGGAACACGACGCGCCTCGCGCCGCTGCGGGCGACGGCCGCATCCAGGCGCGCGACGTTCTCGCTCGTGGTGCCCGAAGGCAACGGGATGCCCGCGTGCCGGAAGCTCGCCGCCTTGCCGAGGTGGAAGTCGGCGACGAAGAGCGTGCGCTGCGCGGGCCAGTAGACCGCGCGTTCCTGCAGGAGCTCGAGCCGCTCGCCGGCGACCTCGCACGGCGCGGACCTATCCAAAGAGGTTTCCCTGCCCATCGTCCTGCGGCGGCGGCGCAGCGCGATCGAACTCGAGCTGCATGCGGCGCACGCGATCGGCCAGCTTCTCGCTGGTGAGCTTCTCGCGGAAGCGCCCCACCATGATCGGGAACGCGAACGGCGTGGGCTTCGGCGTCTGGCGCAGCACGACCGGCGCGGCGGCCATGCGGCGCAGCGCTTGCGCGAGCCGCGAGAACTCGAGCTGGCGTTCGAGCACCTCGCGCTCGGCCTGGCCGAGCAGCGGGTTGGCCGGATCCCAGCGCGCGAACACCTCGTAGATGAGGCCGCTCGTCGCCTGCACCTGGCGATTCGTCTTCGGCTGGCCGGGATAGCCCTGGAACACGAGGCCGGCCACGCGCGCGATCTCGCGGAACTGGCGCTTGGAGAGCTCGGCGGCGTTGAGGCTCGCGAGCATGTCCTCGAGCAGGCCGTCGGTCGACAGCAATCCCGACTTGAGCAGCGGGATCAGCTCGAAGCGCTCGCGCGCCACGAGCTCGAAGCCGTAGTCGGTGAACGCGAGGCTGAACGTCGCGGGACGGGTGCGCGCGAGGCGGTGGGCGAGCAACGCCGAAAGGCCCATGTGCACCGGCCGCCCCTCGAAGGGAAAGAAGAAGATGTGATGCCCTTCGCGCGTCTCGGTCTGCTCGACCAGCATCTCGCGGCGCCGCGGCACGCGCGACCAGGCGTGCTGCAGCCGGAGCAGCCGCTTCACCGCCCTCATCTCCGGCTCGTTCTCGCGCCCGTCCACGTGCATCTCGAGCAGCTCGCGGATGCCCTCGGCGACCTCGCTCGACAGCGGGCATCTGCCACCGTCCCAGCGCGGGATCACCGCCGAGCCCGGCCGGCCCGGACGCACGAACGCGGTCATGTTCTCGACGCGGACGAACTCGAGGAGCTGGCCGCCGAAGATGAACGCATCGCCGGGCGACAGCCGCGCGATGAACGATTCCTCCACGTTGCCGAGCCGCTTGCCCCGCAGATAGCGCACATCGACCGCGGCATCGGAGACGATCGTGCCGATCGCCATGCGGTGGCGCTTCGCGATCGCCGCCTCCTTCACGCGGTAGCGGCCGTCCGCGTCGAGCACGACCTTGCGGTACTCGGGATAGGCCTTCAACGCGTCGCCGCCGCGCGTGACGAAGTCGAGCGCCCATTGCCACTCGTCGTCGGTCAGATCGCGGAAGGCGCGCGCGCTCCTGACCTCCGCCTTCATCTCGCCGGCGTCGAAGCCTTCGCCCGCCGCGATCGTCACGAGGTGCTGCGTGAGGAGGTCGAGCGGGCAGTCGACGGGACGCCGCGCCTCGATGCGCCCGGCGAGCGCCATGCGCCGCGCGGCGGCCGCCTCGACGAACTCGAGCGCGTGCGACGGCACGCACGTCGCCCGGCTCACCTCGCCCGGCGCATGACCCGAGCGTCCTGCGCGCTGCAGCAGGCGGGCCACGCCCTTGGGGCTTCCGATCTGCAGCACGCGCTCGACGGGCGAGAAGTCGACGCCGAGATCGAGGCTCGACGTGGCGACCACCGCCTTGAGCCGCCCTTCCTTGAGGCCCTGCTCCACCCAGCGGCGCACGTCCGTATCGAGCGAGCCGTGGTGCAACCCGATGAGCCCGGCCCATTCCGGCCGCGCCTCGAG
>CAYOGL010000082.1:0-7274 GCA_964403515.1 uncultured Burkholderiales bacterium
GCGTAGCCGAGGTAGCCGTGGTTCGAGAGCGTGAGGTACTTCTGCACCTCGTGCATCTTCTGCGTGTAGAGGTTCGAGGGCGGGTTCTCGGTGCCGTCCACGACGCCGGTCTGCAGCGCCTGGTAGACCTCGGAGAACGCCATCACCTGCGGGATCGCGCCGAGCGCGCGCATCTGGCTGTCGAGCACCTTCGACGACTGGATGCGCATCTTGAGGCCCCGGAAATCCTCGGGCTTGCGCAGCGGCTTGTTCGCGCTCATGTCCTTGAAGCCGTTGTCCCAGTAGGCGAGCCCGATGATGCCCTTCGGCTCGAGCTTCTTCATGAGCGAGGCGCCGACCGGGCCGTAGGTGACCTTGTGCAGCTCGGCCTCGTTGTCGAAGAGATACGGCAGGTCGAACGCCTCGAACTCGCGCACGCCGAGCGGGCCGAACTTCGCGAGCGAGGGCGCGAGCATCTGCACGGCGCCCAGCTGCAGCGCCTCGACCTCCTCCTTGTCCTTGTAGAGCGTGCTGTTGGCGTACACCTCGACCTTGACGTGGCCCTTGGTGCGCTCCTCGGCGAGCTTCTTGAAGTATTCCGCGCCCTTGCCCTTGGGCGTGTCGGTGGCGACGACGTGGCTGAACTTGATGACGATGGGCGATTGAGCGAATGCCGGGGCGGCCGCGAAGACGGCGAGCAGGGCGCCAACGGCGAGGCGGCGAAGCATGACGGGTCCTCCAGGGGTGATGGTGTCGCGCATTCTGGTCCGGCCCCGCGCGCCTGCCTATTGTGGTTTTCCACATGGCCGCGCGCCGGCGCCTCGCCGGGCGTTACGATAACGGATGGCCGTCGCCGCCGCCTCTTCCGAGCCGCCCTTCGCCTCGCGCAGCCTCGCGTGGCGCGGGATGCGCTGGGCGTTGCCGGTGCTCGTCGTGCTGCTGCTCGCGGCCGCGACCTTCGCGCTGTTCGCGCTGTCGAGCACGCAGGAGCGCAGCATCGTGCGCGACCAGCTGGTCGCCGACACCGTGTGGGTGCGCGAGTCGCTGCGCTTCCAGCTCGACCACGAGGTCGAGACGCTGCAGCTCGTGGCCTCCGACATCGTGCAGTCGCCGCTCAACGCCGCCGCGGCCCAGGCGCGGTTGCGCGTCTACCTGCGGCGCGCGCGCGAAGTGGTCGCCGCCGACCTGGTCGATCCGCAGCTCGCGCCCGTCGTGCAGGTCGATCGCGGGCCCGGCGCCGACTACCTCGGGCAGATCCCGCCCGCGCTCGCGGAAGCGGCGGCGGCGCGCGCGCAGCAATCGGGGCGGCCGTACTTCACCGTTGCGTTCGCCGCGCCGTGGGGAGCCGCGCTGTCGGTGTTCGTGCCGGTGCCCGCGCCGCCTTCGGCGCGCGGCGCCCTTCCGCGCGGCGGCTACATCGTGTGCACCTACGCGCTCGACCGCTTGCTCGAGGAGATGGTGCCGTGGACGTTCGCGCAGGAGAACGAGATCACGTTGAGCAACGTGTCGGGCACCGTGAAGGCTCGGCGTGCCTCGGCGGGCCGCGGCCGCAACGTCTACACGCACCAGGAGCCGCTCGATCTCGCGGGCACCACGCTCGTCCTCGGCGCCAACAGCGTGAAGGGCCCGCCCGACTGGATCGCCAACGCGCTGCGCGGCGGCATCGCGGCGCTCGCCGCGATCCTGCTCTGGAGCCTGTGGGCGTTGTGGCGCGACGTGCAGAAGCGCGTGGCGGCCGAGCACGGGCTGCGCGAGGAGGCGGCCTTCCGGCGCGCGATGGGCGACTCGGCGGTGATCGGCCTGCGCGCGCGCGACATGAGCGGCCGCATCATCTACGTGAACCCCGCCTTCACGCGCATCGTCGGCTACACCGAGGACGAGCTGGTCGGGCGCAATCCGCCGATGCCCTACTGGGTGCCGGAGCTCGCCGACGAGTACCAGCGGCGCACGAGCGCGGTGCTCGCGGGACGCGCGGGCGAGGCGCCGTTCGAGACGACCTTCCGCCGGCGCGACGGCACGCGCGTGCCGGTGATGATCTACGATGCGCCGCTGCGCGATGCCGACGGCGTGCAGCGCGGATGGATGAGCTCGGTGATCGACCTCACCGAGCAGAAGCACGCCGAGGAGCGCGAGCGCCAGCGCGAGGAGCGGCTGCAGACCGCCGCGCGCCTCACGACGATGGGCGAGATGGCCTCCTCGCTCGCCCACGAGCTGAACCAGCCGCTCGCCGCGATCACGAGCTACCTCACGGGCAGCGTGAACCTGCTGCAGGCGCAGGCGGGCGCCACCGACGAGGTGCGCGCGGCGCTCGCGAAGGCAGCCGCGCAGGCGCAGCGCGCGGGCCACGTGATCCGGCGCGTGCACGAGTTCGTGCGCAAGCGCGAGCCGCAGCGCACCGAGGTCGACGTGCGCGCGCTGCTCGAGGATTGCCGCCCGCTCATCGAGCTGCAGGGCCGCCGCGAGGGCGTGCGCGCCTCGATCGAGGTCGCGCCCGGCCTTGCGCCCGTGCACGGCGATCCGGTGATGCTGCAGCAGGTCGTGCTCAACCTCACGCGCAATGCCATCGAGGCGATGGCCGGCGTGCCGCCCGAGCGGCGGCGGCTCGAGATCGCGGCGGTGCGCGCCGACGAGGGCGTGCGCATCGCGGTGCGCGACCACGGCGCCGGCATCCCGCCCGAGGCCGCGGAGCGCATGTTCTCGCCCTTCTTCACCACGAAGCCCGAAGGCATGGGCATGGGGCTTTCGATCTGCCGCTCCATCGCCGAGGCGCACGGCGGGCGCCTCTGGTTCGAGCCGCGCACGCCGGGCGTCGAGTTCGTGCTGCAGCTGCCCGCGGTGCCGTGATCCACATCGTCGACGACGAGGAGCCGATCCGCGACTCGCTCGCGTGGCTGCTGCGCTCGCGGGACCTGGCCGCGCGCGGCTTCGATTCCGCCGAATCGTTCCTCGCGTACGCGCGCGATCCGGCGACGGCCGCGGACGCGCCCGGCTGCATCCTGCTCGACGTGCGCATGGGCGCGATGACCGGCATCGAGCTCTTCGAGCTGCTGCACGCCGAAGCGCGCTGCACCGCGTGGCCCACCATCTTCCTCACCGGCCACGCCGACGTGCCGATGGCGGTGCATGCGCTCAAGATCGGCGCCTTCGACCTGGTCGAGAAGCCGTTCAACGACAACTCGCTGGTGGACCGCGTACAGGCGGCGCTCGCGGAGTCGACGCGGCGGCTCGACCACGCGCGCACCAACCAGTCCGTGGAGCAGCGGCTCGCGGCGCTCACGCCGCGCGAGCGCGAGGTGATGGACTGCATCCTCGCCGGCCACTACAACAAGGTCATCGCCGAGCACATGGGCATCGCCATGCGCACGGTCGAGGTCTATCGCGCGCGGATCCTCGCAAAGATGGGCGTGAAGACCGCCGTCGAGCTCGCCGCGCTCGTCGCCACCCGCCGCGCCGACGGCTGAGGAATTCCGAGGCTCAGGGGGTCTCCTCCTACATCCCCATCCGCGCCGCATGAACCCCTAGCCGCATCGGACGCGTGGCATGAACACTGCAGCGTTGTCCCGTGTCCATCGGGGAACGTTCACGGCGCGATGCACGTCGCGCATGCGAGAGATCCCATGGTCAGCATCCCGCGCGACAGGGCCACGGACCATTCGGACCACGAGGTCCGCCGGCGCATCTGGGCGATCGTCGGCGCCTCGTCGGGCAACCTGGTCGAGTGGTTCGATTTCTACGTCTATTCGTTCACGGCGCTGTACTTCGCCGCGCAATTCTTTCCGAAGGGAAACCAGACGACCCAGCTGCTGAACGCGGCGGGCGTCTTCGGCGCGGGGTTCCTCATGCGCCCCGTCGGCAGCTGGCTCTTCGGCCGGCTCGCCGACCGGCGCGGGCGGCGCTTCTCGATGATGGTGGCGGTGATCTCGATGTGCGCGGGATCGCTGCTCGTGGCGCTCACGCCGACCTACGCGAGCATCGGCCTGGCCGCGCCCGCGTTGCTGCTCCTCGCGCGCCTGCTGCAGGGCCTGTCGGTCGGCGGCGAGTACGGCACCGCCGCGACGTACATGAGCGAGGTCGCGGTCCACGGCCGGCGCGGCTTCTATGCGTCCTTCCAGTACGTGACGCTCATCGGCGGGCAGCTCCTCGCCGTGCTCGTGATCGTCGTGCTGCAGCAGCTGCTCGACAACGAGCAGCTCAAGGACTGGGGATGGCGGATCCCGTTCGGGATCGGCGCGATCGCCGCGGTGATCTCGTTCTACCTGCGCCGCTCGCTCGCCGAGACCGCTTCCCGCGCGGTGCGCACGGAACGCGAGGCGGGCACGCTGCGCGGCGTCTTCCGCCATCCGCGCGCGTTCTTCACCGTGCTCGGCTTCACCGCCGGCGGATCGCTCGCGTTCTACACGTTCACCACGTACATGCAGAAGTACATGGTGAACACCTCGGGCATGGACGCGAAGACCGCGAGCCGCATCATGACCGCGGTGCTCTTCTGCTTCATGATCGTGCAGCCGCTCTTCGGCGCGTTCGCCGACCGGGTGGGACGGCGCAACGCGATGATCCTGTTCGGGCTGTGCACCGTGTTCACCACGGTGCCGATCCTGTCGGCGCTCGCCCACGCGCACCGGCCGATCGCGGCGTTCGCGCTCATCCTCGCCGCGCTCCTCGGCGTGAGCTTCTACACGTCGATCAGCGGGCTGGTGAAGGCGGAGCTCTTCCCGATGCACGTGCGCGCGCTCGGCGTGGGCCTTTCGTACGCGATCGCGAACGCGATCTTCGGCGGCAGCGCCGAGTATGTCGCGCTCTGGTTCAAGTCGGCGGGCCGGGAGACGACGTTCTTCTGGTACGTCACCGCGATCTGCGGGGTGGCGCTGCTGGCCGCGTTCGTCATGCCCGATGTGCGCAGGCGCGGCGGCCACCTGCACGCGAACGAGGGACGGCCGATCGAGGAGTGAGCGGCGTCGCGGGTGCGGCTACGGGGTCGGGATCGACGCCGGCGCGACTTCGTGCACGCTCACCCCCGCGACCTCGCCGCGCGCATCGCGGGTGCGTTCCTCGAAGCGCATGGCCCCGGAGTCCGAGACGGTGAGCACGGTGGAGGCGCGCGTGCCGTAGTCCTCGCCGACGATGAGCGCGCACGCGAGACGGCGCTCCCACGCGAGGCCCACGCCCGTGTCCGGCAACGCCGCGTCGGGCGCGGGCCGGCAATCGGAAAGCATCGCGAACAGGCGGGCGGCGGGATCGGCATCGCGCAGCGCCTCGCGCATCACGTCGCGTCCGTGGATCACCTTCGGCCACGGCTCGTTCAGCCGGTGGTTCGAAAGGCCGTGCACGCCCGGCTCGACGGGCCGCGCGATGCCCTCGCGGCTGCCGAAATACCAGAGGCTCGCCCGGTCGCCCGCGATCAGGTTGAAGCCGTTGTACTCGTGCGAGCGCGCGGCGAGGCTGGCCAGGAATCGCTCGGGCGCCGCATCGCCGAGCAGGAACTCGGTGACGATCGCGCCACGCGAGCGCGCGGTGGAGCGCCGATCCGCGGGATCGCGGAAATTGGTGACGGCGGCGAAGCGGCCGTCGCGCGTGACGCCCATCCACGTTCCGCCCGCCTTCAGGTCGCGCCCCGCGAGGAGCCGCGGATGATCGCTCCACCACGCCGCGGGTTGCGCGGGACGATCGCGCCATTCGTCGCGGTTCGCGGCGACGACGAGGGGGAGGTCGGGGCGCACGCGCCAGGCGAGCACGATGAGGCACATCCGCGAATTGTGGCACGCCTTGCCGCACGTGCGCGGCGCACCATGGCAAACGCGGAGTGCGTGTCAAAATGCGCGCGTGCGGTCGAGAGTGATGCCGGCAAGAGGCTTTGGAACCCCGGATGAACACGGATGAACACAGACGACCCCCAAGGCCAATGAGCTCGGATATCGCGAAGAGCGGCGACACCTCGGGGCGCTGGCAGTTCTGGATCGACCGCGGCGGCACGTTCACGGACGTGGTCGCGCGGCGGCCGGACGGGGCGCTCGAGACGCTGAAGCTGCTCTCGGAGAATCCCGAGCAGTATCGGGACGCGGCGATCGCCGGCATCCGGCGGCTGCTCGGCGTGGCGGCGGGCGCGCCCATCCCGGTCGAGAAGATCGACGCGGTGAAGATGGGCACGACGGTGGCCACGAACGCGCTGCTCGAGCGCAAGGGCGAGCCCACCGTGCTCTTCATCACGCGCGGCTTCCGCGACCAGCTGCGCATCGCCTACCAGAACCGGCCGCGCATCTTCGACCGCCACATCAGGCTTCCCGAGTTGCTGTACTCGAAGGTGGTCGAGGTCGACGAGCGCATGGCCGCGCGGGGAGAGGTCGTGCGCCCGCTCGACGAGGCGGCCGTGCGCGAGCAGCTCGCCACCGCGCGCGCCGAGGGCTTGCGCGCGATCGCGATCGTCTTCATGCACGGCTACCGCTTCCCCGCGCACGAGGCGCGCGTCGCGTCCCTCGCGCGCGAAGCCGGCTTCGAGCAGGTGTCGGTCTCCCACGAGGTGAGCCCGCTCATGAAGATCGTGGGCCGCGGCGACACGACCGTGGTCGATGCATATCTGTCGCCGATTCTCAGGAGATATGTGGACGAGGTGGCGAGCGAGCTGGGTCGCGGTCCGCGCCTCATGTTCATGCAATCCAACGGCGGCCTCACGGATGCACACCGCTTCCAGGGCAAGGACTCGATCCTTTCCGGGCCCGCGGGCGGAATCATCGGCATGGTGCGCACGTCGGAGGCGGCGGGCTTCGACAAGGTGATCGGCTTCGACATGGGCGGCACGTCGACCGACGTCTCGCATTACGCGGGCGAGCTCGAGCGCGAGTTCGACACGCTCGTCGCGGGCGTGCGCATGCGCGCGCCGATGATGTCGATCCACACTATCGCCGCGGGCGGCGGATCGATCCTCTTCTTCGACGGGCAACGCCAGCGCGTGGGACCCGCATCGGCCGGCGCGAACCCGGGCCCCGCGTGTTACCGGCGCGGCGGCCCGCTCACGGTCACCGATTGCAACGTGATGCTGGGCAAGATCCAGCCCGCGTTCTTCCCGCGCGTCTTCGGCCCGCGCGGCGACGAGCCGCTCGACGCGGATGCCGTCCGGGCGAAATTCGACGCGCTCGCGGCCGAGATCGCGCGCGCCACCGGCACGCCGCAGGACGCCGCCTCCGTCGCCGAAGGCTACGTGCGCATCGCGGTCGCGAACATGGCGAACGCGATCAAGTTCATCTCCGTGCAGCGCGGGCACGACGTCACCGAATACACGCTCGCCTGCTTCGGCGGCGCGG
>CAYOGL010000083.1:0-6592 GCA_964403515.1 uncultured Burkholderiales bacterium
TACCAGACGATCGTCGGCGACATCAAGAAGTTCTCGGCCGGCGGCAAGACCGCGGTGATCTCGACCATCAACGGCGACTCCAACGTGCCGTTCTACAAGGAGCTCGCCAACCAGGGCGTGAAGGCGACCGATGTCCCGGTGGTCGCGTTCTCCGTGGGCGAGGAGGAGCTGCGCGGCGTCGACACCAAGCCGCTCGTGGGCGACCTCGCCGCGTGGAACTACTTCATGTCGCTCAAGAACCCGTCCAACGACGCGTTCAAGAAGGAATGGGCGGCGTACGCGAAGGCCCACAAGATCGCCGGCCAGATGGACAAGCCGATCACCAACGACCCGATGGAAGCCACCTACATCGGCATGCACATGTGGAAGCAGGCGGTCGAGAAGGCGCACAGCTTCGACGTGGACAAGGTGATCGTGGCGATGGGCGGGCAGACGTTCAAGGCGCCGTCGGGATTCGTCGCGACGATGGACGCGAAGAACCACCACCTGCACAAGCCGGTGTTCATCGGCGAGGTGCGCGCCGACGGGCAGTTCAACGTCGTGTGGAAGACGCCCGGCCCGATCAAGGCGCAGCCGTGGAGCCCGTTCATTCCCGGCAACGACAAGAAGAAGGACGAGCCCGACCTGATCGCGGTGGCGGTGAAGAAGTGACGGGGTCGTGATCCCCCCGGGGCGGCGCGCTGGCGTCGCCCCTTCTCCCGAGCCTCGACATGCTTTCGAACCTGCTCAAGCGCTTCGCCCCGCTCGTGTTCGCGTGCGCGGCCTGCGCGGCCCACGCGCTCGATCCCGCGCTCGTGCACGACCTCGCGTTCGGCGACGGTGATGCGCGCGTCGCGGCGGTGGACAAGCTCGCCGCCACGGGCGATGGGCGCGCCGCGGTTGTGCTGCAGGCGCTCTCCGACGGCAACCTGTCGACCGCGGGCGAGCGGGTGCTGCTGATGAAGGGCGACGCGGCCGAGGACGCGGCGAGCGGCGCGAGCGTCGAACCCGTTCCCGAATCGCGCGACGACGTCGTCGCGAACAACCGCGTGCGCCGGCACATCGAGTCCGCGCTCGCGGCGCTGCGCCTCGTCTCGCCCGACCGCAACGCGCGCGCGGCGGCGGCCAATGCGCTCGTCGACGGCGCCGATCCCGCCATGCGCCCCCTCGTGATGAAGGCGCTCGAGCAGGAGAGCGATCCCGGCATCAAGTCGATCCTCGAGCTCGTCGCCGCGAACCTCGACCTGCACAGCGACGACAAGGCGGCGCGGCTCGCGGCTGTGAAGCGGCTCGCCCATTCGAGCCACCCGAATACGAAGACGCTCCTGCTGGGAATCCTCGCGCCCGGCGCCGAATCCGACGAGGACGTCGTCTGGGCGGCGAAGTCGAGCCTGCGGCAGGTGGAGTCGCGCCTCAAGTGGGCGGACTTCGCGGGCCTCATCTTCTCCGGCGTGAGCCTCGGGTCGATCCTGCTGCTCGCCGCGCTCGGGCTCGCGATCACCTACGGCCTCATGGGCGTCATCAACATGGCGCACGGCGAGCTGATCATGATCGGCGCTTACACGACCTACGTCGTGCAGGCGATCTTCCGCGCGCACGTGCCGGCCGCGTTCGACTGGTATCTCGCGCTCGCCGCGCCCGCTGCGTTCACCGTGTCGGCGCTGGTCGGCATGGCGCTCGAGCGTTCGGTGATCCGCTGGCTCTACGGCCGGCCGCTCGAGACGCTGCTCGCCACCTGGGGCATCAGCCTCATCCTCATCCAGGCCGTGCGCACGATCTTCGGGCCCGAGAACGTGCAGGTCGAGAATCCCGCGTTCATGTCGGGCGGCATCGAGGTGCTCTCGGGGCTGGTGCTTCCGTGGAGCCGCATCGTGATCATCGGCTTCGCGGCGGTCGTGCTCGCCATCGTGGGGCTGCTGCTCAACCGCACGCGCCTCGGGCTCTTCGTGCGCGGCGTGACGCAGAACCGCGCGATGGCCGCGTGCATGGGCATCCGCACCCTGCGCGTCGACACCTGGGCCTTCGGCCTCGGCTCCGGCCTCGCGGGGCTCGCGGGCTGCGCGCTCTCGCAGATCGGCAACGTCGGCCCGGAGCTCGGCCAGTCGTACATCGTCGACTCGTTCATGGTCGTCGTGCTCGGCGGTGTGGGCCAGCTCGCGGGCACGATCTACGCGGCGCTCGGCCTCGGCGTGGTCGACAAGCTCCTCGAATCGTGGTCGGGCGCGGTGCTCGCGAAGATCGCCGTGCTGATCTTCATCGTGGTGTTCATCCAGAAGCGGCCGCAGGGATTGTTCGCCCTGAAGGGCCGCGCGGTGGAGGCCTGATGCACGGCCGGCTCTACACCGGCCGCGCGTGGATCGCGATGGCGATCGCGGCGCTGGTGATGTTCGTGCTGGTACCGGTGCTGAACCTCGTGGTGCCCGCCTCGAGCCCGTTCCACGTCTCCGCGTTCGGCGTGACGCTCGGCGGCAAGATCCTGTGCTACATGACGGTGGCGATCGCCATGGACCTGGTGTGGGGATACGCGGGCATCCTCTCGCTGGGCCATGGCCTCTTTTTCGCCCTCGGCGGCTATGCGATGGGCATGTACCTGATGCGCCAGATCGGGCGCGACGGCGTCTACCACGCGGAGCTGCCCGATTTCATGGTGTTCCTCGACTGGAAGGCGTTGCCCTGGCACTGGTGGAACACCGACTCGTTCCTCTGGGCGCTCTTCCTCGTGGTCGCGGTGCCGGGCCTGCTCGCGTTCGTGTTCGGCTTCTTCGCGTTCCGCTCGCGCGTGAAGGGCGTGTACTTCTCGATCATCACCCAGGCGCTCACGTTCGCCGCGATGCTGCTCTTCTTCCGCAACGACACCGGCTTCGGCGGCAACAACGGCTTCACCGACTTCAAGCGCATCCTCGGCTTCCCGATCACGACGCCGCAGACGCGCATGGTGCTCTTCATGCTGAGCGGCGCGGTGCTGCTGGGTGCCTTGCTGCTCGGCCGCTTCATCGTCACGTCCAAGTACGGGCGCGTCCTCGCGGCGATCCGCGATGCCGAGGCGCGCGCCCGATTCTGCGGCTACGACACGGCGTCGTACAAGCTCTTCATCTGGACCGTCTCGGCGATGATCTGCGGCGTGGCGGGCGCGCTCTACGTGCCCCAGGTCGGCATCATCAACCCGGGCGAGATGTCGCCGGCGAATTCCATCGAGGTCGCGATCTGGGCGGCCGTGGGCGGGCGCGGCACGCTCATCGGGCCGGTGATCGGCGCCGCACTCGTGAACGGCGCGAAGAGCGTCTTCACGGTCGCGTTCCCCGAATACTGGCTCTACGTGCTCGGTTTCCTCTTCATCGTGGTCACGCTCTTCCTGCCCGACGGCGTGGTCGGGCTCGCGAAGCGATGGAGCAGCGCGAAGGCGCGCGCATGAAGCGCGAGCCGCTGCCGTTGCGGGCGGACGCGCTGCTGCCGAGCCCCGACCATCGGCCGTGGCCGTGGTGGCCGCCGGCCAGGCCCGCCGCGCCGCCGCATCCCGCGGGCGATGCGAGCTTCGGCCGCGCGGTCACCGGCGGGCTCGACGTCACCCACGGCGTCGTCCTCTACCTGCAGGACATCACGGTGAGCTTCGACGGCTTCAAGGCGCTGGACGCGCTCTCGCTCGCCATCGACGCGGGTGAGCTGCGCTGCATCATCGGGCCGAACGGCGCGGGCAAGACGACGATGATGGACGTGATCACCGGCAAGACCCGCCCGGACGCCGGGCGCGCGTTCTTCGGCCAGACGCTCGACCTCACCAGGCTCACGGAGCCCCAGATCGCCGCGGCGGGGATCGGTCGCAAGTTCCAGAAGCCGACGGTGTTCGAGCAGCACAGTGCGTTCGAGAACCTCGAGCTCGCGATGAAGGCCGACAAGCGCGTGCGCCGCACGCTCTTCGCGCGGTTGGGCGGCGCCGAGCGCGACCGCATCGCGGCGATGCTCGAGCGCGTCGGCCTCGCCGAAAGCGCGGACCGTGCGGCGGGGATGCTCTCCCACGGCCAGAAGCAATGGCTCGAGATCGGGATGCTCCTCATGCAGGAGCCGAGGCTGCTCCTCCTCGACGAGCCGGTCGCGGGCATGAGCGACGAGGAGCGCGAGAAGACCGCCGAGCTCTTCCTCGCGCTCGCGGGCGAGCATTCGCTCGTCGTGGTCGAGCACGACATGGGATTCATCGCGAAGATCGCGCGCAAGGTCACGGTGCTGCACGAGGGCCGCGTGATCGCCGAGGGCCCGCTCGCCCATGTGCAGGCGGATCCGCGCGTGATCGAGGTCTACCTGGGGCGCTGACATGCTATCGGTCGAGGGACTGCACCAGTACTACGGCGGAAGCCACATCCTGCGCGACGTGAGCTTCGAGGTGCCGCCGGGCAAGGTCACCGTGCTGCTCGGGCGCAACGGCGTCGGCAAGACCACGTTGCTGCGCACGCTGATGGGGCTCGTGCCCTCGAAGAGCGGACGCATCACGTTCGGCCGCCGCGACCTCACGCACGCGCGTCCCGAGGAGCGCGCCCGCGCGGGCCTGGGCTACGTGCCGCAGGGCCGCGAGATCTTCGGGCGGCTCACGGTCGAGGAGAACCTCGCGCTCGGGCTCGCCACGCGCCCACGCGGGGCGGACATTCCCGCGCAGGTCTTCGAGATGTTCCCGGTGCTGAGACAGATGCGCTCGCGCCGCGGCGGCGACCTTTCCGGCGGGCAGCAACAACAGCTCGCGATCGGGCGCGCGCTCGCGATGGCCCCGCGCGTGCTCATCCTCGACGAGCCGACCGAGGGCATCCAGCCCTCGATCATCAAGGAGATCGAGCGGGCGATCCGCGCGCTCGCCGCGGCGGGCGACCTCGCGATCCTGCTCGTCGAGCAGTACTACGACTTCGCGCGCTCGCTCGCGGACCAGTACCTCGTGATGGAGCGCGGCGCGATCGTCGCGCGCGGTGCCGGGGCCGACATGGAAAGCGCGAACGTGCGCGCCATGCTGGCAGTATGATCCGCCGATGCCTCCCGACGATCTCGCGCCGGCGACCGGCTGGCGCGCCCACCTGGCGCTCGGATTCGCGCGTGCGGGCGAACGCACCGTGCTCGCGCGCCGTGCGCACGAGGGCCCGCTCGTCGTGCAGAAGGCGCTGCACCCCGAGGGTGAGGGCGTGTGCCACGCGATCGTGGTGCATCCGCCCGGCGGCATCGCGGGCGGCGATCGGCTCGCGATCGAGGTGCGCGCGGATGAGGGCGCCCATGCGCTCCTCACCACGCCGGGCGCGGCGAAGTGGTATCGCTCGGCCGGCCCCACGGCCCGCCAGCGCGTGAGGATCGAGGCGCGCGCCGGCAGCCGCATCGAGTGGCTGCCGCAGGAGACGATCGTGTTCGACGGCGCGCGAGCCGACATCGCCTGGGAGGCCGACGTCGCCGCCGGTGCGGCGCTCGTCGCGTGGGACATCTTCTGCCTCGGTCGCACCGGCTCCGGCGAGCGCTTCACGCGCGGACGCTGCCGCATCGCCTCGCGGCTGGTGCGCGACGGCCGGCTCGCATGGATCGAGAACGCGACGCTCGAAGCCGACGGCGCGGCCTGCCGCTCGCCGGTCGCGCTCGCGGGCGCGCCGGTGTTCGGCACGATGGTGCTCGCCTCGTCCGACGTGAACGACGCGCTGCTCGCGCAATGGCGTGAACGATCGCCGGAAGAGGGCGAGGGCGCCGTCACGCGCCTGCCCGGGATGCTGCTCGCGCGCTATCGCGGCCATCGCACCGGCGCCGCGCGCGCATACTTCGCCTCGCTGTGGCACGCGGCGCGCGTGCCGTGCTTCGGGCGGCCCGCCATCGAGCCGCGCATCTGGAGGACGTGAGATGGAGCTCACGCCGCGCGAGAAGGACAAGCTGCTCGTGTTCACCGCGGCGCTGCTGGCCGAGCGCCGGCGCGCGCGCGGGCTGAAGCTCAACTACCCCGAGGCGGTCGCGTTCATCACCGCCGCGATCCTCGAGGGCGCGCGCGACGGCCGCACCGTTTCCGATCTCATGAGCTACGGCGCGACGCTGCTCGGGCGCGACGACGTGATGGAAGGCGTGGCCGAGATGATTCCCGAGATCCAGGTCGAGGCGACGTTCCCGGACGGGACCAAGCTCGTCACCGTCCATCATCCAATCGTATGAAATCGATCGCATTGCGAAGCCTCGAGGCTCAAGGGACTTTCGCCTCGAATGTTCGCCAACCTTCCCGGGACCTTGAGCTTTGATTCCCGGTGAGATCATCGTTGCCGAAGGCGACATCGCGATCAACGCCGGTCGCGAGACGGTCGTGCTCGACGTGACGAACACCGGCGACCGGCCGATCCAGGTGGGATCGCACTATCACTTCTTCGAGACCAACGCCGCGCTCGCGTTCGATCGCGCGAAGGCCCGCGGCATGCGGCTCGATATCGCGGCCGGCACCGCGGTGCGCTTCGAGCCCGGGCAATCGCGGCGCGTGCGGCTCGTGGCGCTCGCTGGCGAGCGGCGCGTGATCGGCTTCCTCGGCCGCGTGGACGGAAAGCTCGAATGACGACGATCGACCGCCGCGCGTACGCCGAGATGTACGGCCCGACGACGGGCGACCGCGTGCGCCTCGCCGACA
>CAYOGL010000084.1:0-6475 GCA_964403515.1 uncultured Burkholderiales bacterium
GCCATGCCGCCCATGGCGAACGCGTTGCGCCGATGGCACGTCTTCACGAGGAGCTGGCAGTAGGCACGCAGGAAGGGGCTCGTCATCGTGACCTGCGCGCGGTCGGCGAGCACGAAGTCCTGCGCGCGCAGCTTCTTGATGCAGCTGAAGATGTAGTCCCAGCGCCCGCAGTTCAGTCCCGCCGCGTGGTCGCGCAGCTCGTACAGGATCTCGTCCATCTCGAAGGCCGCGGGCAGCGTCTCGATCAGCACCGTCGCCTTGATCGTGCCGCGGGCGAGGTTCATGCGCGACTCGGCCTCGGCGAACACGTGATCCCACAGGCGCGCCTCGAGGTGGCTCTCGAGCTTCGGCAGGTAGAAGTACGGGCCGCTGCCGTTGGCGATGAGGCGCTCGGCGTTGTGGAAGAAGAACAGGCCGAAGTCGAAGAGCGCGCCGGCCACGGGCTCGCCATCGACCAGCATGTGCGTCTCGAGCAGGTGCCAGCCGCGCGGGCGCACGATGAGCGTCGCGGTCTTCTCGTTCAGCTGGTAGGTCTTGCCTTCGGGGCTCTTGAAGCCGATGGTGCGGTCGACCGCCTGCCGCAGGTTGATCTGGCCGCGCACCAGGTTGTCCCACGTCGGCGTGAGCGAGTCCTCGAAGTCCGCCATGAAGGTGCTCGCGCCGGAATTGAGGGCATTGATGACCATCTTGCGGTCGGTCGGACCCGTGATCTCGACGCGGCGGTCCTGCAGGTCCCGCGGGATCGCACCGACCGTCCAGTCGCCGTCGCGCACCGAGCGTGTCTCGGGCAGGAAGCGCAACGTCTCCGCGCCCGAATCGAGCCGCGCCTGGCGCTCGGCGCGCGCCTGCATGAGGGTGCGGCGCTGCGCCTCGAACCTGCGATGCAGGTGGGCGACGAAGCCGAGGGCGGCCGGCGTGAGGATCCGATCGTAGAGGTTCGGTTGTTCGGCCGGCAGCTCGATGCCGGGCATGTTGAGGTTGTCGCGTTTCATCGATCTCTCCTGGTCAATCGGCGGCGGCCGCCTGCTCGGGACGCAGCGGCGTGGGTTGCACGAAGAATTGGGCGTCCTCGGTCGAGCCGGCGAGCGCCGTCGTCGACGACTTTCCCGCCTGGATCACCTGAGTCACGTCGTCGAAGTAGCCGGTGCCGACCTCGCGCTGGTGCTTCACCGCGGTGAAGCCGCGCTCGGCCGCGGCGAACTCGGCCTGCTGCAGGCGCACGTAGGCGCTCATGCCCTCGCGCGCATAGCCGTGGGCGAGATCGAACATCGCGTAGTTGAGCGCGTGGAAGCCGGCGAGCGTGATGAACTGGAACTTGTAGCCCATCGCGCCCAGCTCGCGCTGGAAGCGGGCGATGGTCGCGTCGTCGAGGTTCTTCTTCCAGTTGAACGACGGCGAGCAGTTGTAGGCGAGGAGCTTGCCGGGGAATCTGCGCTGGATGCCCTCGGCGAAGCGGCGCGCGAAATCCAGGTCCGGGGTGCCGGTCTCGCACCACACGAGGTCCGCGTACTCCGCGTACGCGAGCCCGCGCGACAACGCCTGGTCGAAGCCCTTGCGCGTGCGGTGGAAGCCTTCGGCGGTACGCTCGCCGGTGAGGAACGGCTTGTCGTTCTCGTCCACGTCGGAGGTGACGAGGTCGGCCGCTTCGGCGTCGGTGCGCGCGAGCAGGATCGTCGGCACGCCCATCACGTCGGCCGCGAGGCGCGCGGCGACCAGCTTCTGCACCGCCTCCTGCGTGGGGACGAGCACCTTGCCGCCCATGTGGCCGCATTTCTTCACCGAGGCGAGCTGGTCCTCGAAGTGCACGCCCGCCGCGCCGGCCTCGATCATCGCCTTCATCAGCTCGAACGCGTTCAGCACGCCGCCGAAGCCGGCCTCGGCGTCGGCGACGATGGGCGCGAACCAGTCGGTTTCGTCGCGGCCCTCGGCGTGGTCGATCTGGTCGCAGCGCGCGAGCGCCGCGTTGATGCGCTTCACGACCGTCGGCACGCTGGAGACGGCGTAGAGCGACTGGTCGGGATACATGGCGAGGCTGTCGTTCGCGTCCGCCGCGACCTGCCAGCCGGAGAGGTAGATCGCCGGCACGCCCGCGCGCACCTGCTGCATCGCCTGGTTGCCGGTGAGCGCGCCGAGCGAGTTCACGTAGGGCCGCTCGTGCATCATCTTCCACAGCTTCTCGGCGCCGCGCCGGGCGAGCGTGTGCTCGATGTGCAGGCTGCCGCGCAGGCGGTACACGTCCTCGGCGGTGTAGCCGCGCTTGATGCCTCTCCAGCGGGGATTCTCGTTCCAGTCCGTGCGCAGCCGGGCTAGCTCCTGGTCGCGGGGGGTCATGGGACTCTCCATGCAAAAGGGTTGACGGGATGCGGATTCGACCGCATCAAACCATCCCGATTGCGCTCCGGAGAATTGGTATGTCGGCAACCGACCCTTCGCGGGATGCGAAGGGAGCTATTTACCGGCGCCGGGGACCAGGTGGTCGACGAACGCGCGCGCCGCCGCCGGCAGCTTCGCGTACTCGCGCACCGCGACGTACATGCGGCGCGTGGCCCACGAGTCGGTGAGCCGGATCGCGCGCAGGCCGAGCGCCTTGCCGTAGTACGCGTTCACGGTCGCCTCGGGCAGCACGCCGATGCCGAGCCCCGCCTGGATCATGCGCGCGACCACGTCGAAGCTCTTCACCTGCACGCGCAGCCGCAGGGGCTTCCCGCTCACGGTGGCCTGGTGGACCAGGAGCCGCGAGATGACCGTGTTGCTCTCGAGCCCGACGAAGTCGTGTTCGAGCACCCTCTCGAGGGCGACCTCGCGCATGCGCAGCGCGTGCCGGCGCGGAACCACGACCGCGAGCGTATCGGCCTTGTAGTCGAAGAGCTGCAGCGCATCGGCTTCTTCCGCGCCCTCCATCACGATGCCGACGTCCGTGTGGCCGGCGAGCAGCGCCTGCACGATCGCGGTGCTGCGCTCCTCGCCCAGCGAGACCTTGATCGCCGGGTGCGCGGTCGAGAACGACGCGAGGTCCTCCGGCAGGTACTGCGCGAGCGCGGAGGCGTTGGCGTGGATGCGCACCGTGCCCTTCGCGCCCATGGTGTAGTCGGAGATCTCGGCGCGCATCTGGTCCATCTGCTCCATCACTTCGCGCGCGTGGAAGAGCAGCGCCTCGCCGGCGGGCGTGAGCTCGACGCCGCGCGGCAGGCGCCGCAGCAGGTTCACGCCGAACAGGTCCTCGAGCTGCGTGATGCGGCGGCTCGCGGCGGCGAGCGCGATGTGGCTCGCGTCCGCGGCCTTGGTGAGGCTGCGCATCTCCGCGATGCGGATGAAGAGCGCGAGGGAGGAGAGGTCGGGGCGCACGTCAGGACAGGAAGCGCTGCGGGGATATCGCGCCGGCGTAGTCGCGCGGCAGCGGCAGCGGCTCGCCCTCGAGCTCGCTCGCGATCAGCTCGGCGCCGAGCGGCGCCCAGAGCAGGCCGCGCGAGCCGAGGCCCGTGGCGACGCACGCGCCCGCCGCGCGCGTCGCGCCGAAGATGGGCAGCCGGTCGGGCACCGTGGTGCGGAATCCCGTCCAGCCCTCGAGGCGCATCGGGTGCACATCGCGCGTGAAGCCGGGCAGCATCGATTCCGCGCGCGCGAGGTTCTCGCGGTGGTCGTGGGCGCGCACGAGCGCGTCCTCGTCCTCGTGCTGGTAGGTGGCGCCGATCGCGTGGCCGCCCTCGAAGCGCGGGGCGACGTAGCCGTCGCCGCTCACGACGACGTCGAGCGTGCGCCGCGGATTCGGCGGCAGGTACGTGAGCTGCCCGCGCACGCGCGCGACGCGCAGCCGCGCCTCGGGCAGCAGCCGTGCGGCATCGGCGGCGTTCGAGAGGATCACGACGGGCGCCTGCGCGAGCAGCGCGCCGTGCTCGTCGAACGCGCGCCAGAGCTCGCCGTGGCGCTCGATGCGGAAGACCGCTTCGCCGATGCGCCGTGCCAATCGGGCGCCGGCCCGCGCCACGTGCACCTGGCCATCGCTCGACGGCGAGACGAGCGCCGCGTGCGGATACCACCATCCCGCCCCGCGCACCTCGCGCCCGGCGATCGCGGTGGCGCGCCCGGCGTCGACGTAGGTGATGAATTCCTCCGGATAGCCCTGCGACGTGGCGATCACCTCGAAGCGCTCGGCCTCGGCCGCATCCTTCGCGAGCTGCAGCGCACCGGAGGACTTCCACACCAGGCCATGCTCGCGCTCGAGGGTGCGGAAGTGCTGCAGCGAGTAGAGAAAGGCGCTGCGCGAAAGGCGCGCGTTCAACGCGTCGCGCAGGTTCGCGATCGGCCGCAACAGCCCCACGGCCGGCGCGGTGCGGTCGCGGCGCGCCTCGAAGCAATCCACGCTCCATTCCCGGGATGCGAGGCGCTCGGAGACGATGGTGCCGGCCAGCCCGCCGCCGACCACGATCGCGCGCCGGTCGCGCGTCGCGCGGCTGCGCTCGCCCGGGAAGCGGCCGGTGAGCATCTCGCGCTTCGCGCCGAAGCCCGGCTGCTTCTCGATCGCGAAGCCGGCTCCGGCGAGGGCCGCGCGCACGCCGCCGGCGACGGTCCACGTCGCGAGCGTCGCGCCGGGAGCGGCGAGCCGCGCGAGCTCGCGCACGATCGCGGGCGACCACAGCTGCGGGTTCTTCGCCGGCGCGAAGCCGTCGAGGAAGAACGCGTCGGCGCGCGCGACGAGCTGCGGCAGCAGGTCCGACGCTTCGCCGAAGAGCAGCGTGAGGATGACGCGGCCGCGGTCGAAATGCAGGCGGTGGTAGCCGGCGATGAGCGGCGGCCACGCGGAGGCGAGCTCGCGCGCGAGCATGCCGAGCTCGGTGAAAGGCGCGAGGGCCGCGAACAGATCGGTCGCGACGAACGGGCGGTTCTCGACCGAGACGAAGTGTAGGCGCTTGGGGCGCTCGCCGTCGTCGCGGGCCGCCTTCCAGGTGGCGAGGAAGTTCAGTCCGATGCCGAAGCCGGTCTCGACGATGGTGAAGTCGTCGGCGCCGCGCCAGCGCGCCGGCAGCCCGTTGCCGGCGAGGAAGACGTGGCGCGCCTGCGCGAGCCCGCCCTGCGCCGAATGGTAGATGTCCTCGAATTCGGGGGAGTACGTCGTGCCCGACGCATCACGCTCGAGGCGCGCCGCGGGCACGGTGACGGAGGGGCCGCCCATGCTTCCATGATACCGGCCCACACGGAATTCCGCCCTTCGACGCGGTCGCTTCCCTGCGCCCCAAAGGAGTGAAAGGCGCCCCGGCCAATCGCGAGACGGGCCGGACGGCCGCGTCGGGTGCGGAATCTAGAAGATCACCGATGAGAGCCGGGCGCGATAGTCCGACACGAGGTCGGGATCGGCGGCCGCCATCTCGAACACCTCCAGCATCTTGCGCCGCGCCTCGTCGCGCGTCTCGGGGCTGCGCCTGACGACTTCGAGCAGCTCCTCGAGCGCGCCGGCGAAGCGCATGTGCGCGATCTCGAGCTCGGCCAACGCGAAGCGCGCCTCGAGATCGTTCGCGTCGATCCGGATGCGACGGCGCAGCACTTCGGCCGGCGGCAGCGCCAGCGCGACCTCGGCGGCCTCGAGCCGCGCGCGCACCGACGCGTACGTCGACTGCTGCAGGCCCTTGGAGGAGAGCATGTCGAAGTGCGTGCGCGCGGCCGTCGCGTCGGCGCGGTCGAGCAGCAGCGCGACCATGTCGAGGCGCGCGCCGTCGTTGGCGGGGTCGAGCGCGATGGCGGCCTTCAGGTGGTCCTCGGCGAGCCCGGGCTGTCCCTTGGTGATCGCCTCGCGCGCGGCGCGATGCTCGATCTCCGACGGATTCGGGATCAAGCGGTCGAGGAACGCACGCACGAAAGCCTCGGGCTGCGCGCCCATGAATTGGGCGACCGCGTTGCCGTCGACGAACGCGACCGAGTAGGGAATCGACTTGAGGTTGAACGAGGAAACGAGCTCGGGGTTCGTGTCCGCGTTCACGTTGACCAGCTTGAAGCGACCGCCGTACTCGCGCTCCAGCCGCTCGAGCAGGGGGCCGAGCTGCTTGCAGGGTCCGCACCAAGGGGCCCAGAAATCCACCACTACCGGCACCTCCATCGAGGCCTCGATCACATCGGCTTCGAAGGAAGACAGCGTCGTATCGATCATGGAATTTCCCCCTCTTCAGGCGTGAGATGCGGGGGGGATGGCGCGGTTCGGGCCACGCGGCGGGAAATCGAGTCGGACACGCGCAGGAAAAGGGGCAGGAATCCTCCTACCTCGTGGATAATGGCGCCCATGCCCCTCGTCCTCACGCTTCCCGCCGGCCTCGTCGGCACCGCCGAGCTCGTCGTCGGCGAGCATCACACCGCGCCGCGCGTCGGCAGCGGTCGCATCCACGTGCTGGCCACGCCGGTGATGATCAACCTCATCGAGGCGGCCGCGCTCGCCGCGGTCGAGCAGTCGCTGCCCGAGCACCACCAGAGCCTCGGCACGCACCTCGAC
>CAYOGL010000085.1:0-6136 GCA_964403515.1 uncultured Burkholderiales bacterium
GATCCCGAGGTGCACCCGCAGGTCGAGAGCTACTGGGGCCACGTGAATCCCATCGGGCTGCGCGCGTGCTACGACGAGGGCAAGCGCTGCGCCGAGACGCTCTTCTTCGACTATCACCGCCAGAACGGCGTGCGCATCAAGGTCGCGCGCATCTTCAACACGTACGGCCCGCGCATGCACCCGAACGACGGCCGCGTGGTGTCGAACTTCGTGGTGCAGGCGTTGAAGGGCGAGCCGATCACCGTCTACGGCGACGGCAGCCAGACGCGCTCGTTCTGCTACGTCGACGACCTGGTCGAGGCGCTGCTGCGGCTCATGGCCACGAAGGACGACGTGACGGGCCCGATCAACCTCGGCAACCCGCGTGAGTTCACGATGCTGCAGCTCGCCGAGATGGTGATCGAGCAGACCGGCTCGAAATCGAAGATCGAGCACAAGCCGCTGCCGGCCGACGACCCGAAGCAGCGCAAGCCCGACATCACGCTCGCCAAGCAGGCGCTCGACGCGTGGGAGCCGCTCACGCCGCTCGAGATGGGGCTGCGCAAGACCATCGCCTACTTCAAGGATCGCAGCCTGCGGGCGGTCTGATAGAGTTATGGCCAAGGCGACTCTCTCCCTTGGGTGAGGGTCGGGGTGGAGGGTAGTCGGAACAATTGACCCCCTCCCTAGCCCTTCCCCAAGGGGGAGGGAAAGACATTGATCCCCTCCATCAAAGGGGGGAGAGCGTCGGCGGCAGGGTCGGCCGCGTCGCTCCGAAACGACAACTCCAACGACCCTCCCGGCGCCTGCAACAGCACGAGCGAAGGCCACGCGTGGTGTGACGCACGTCACACTTTCGGCCGCGGTTCTTCACTGGCGCCGTTTACCGCAGCACTTATCATTTGATCGGCGCGCCGCGCGCCATGGAGCCGAAGGACAGCATGCAGCTTCATTCGAAAAGCCTCGCCGCATTCCTCTTGTCCGTCGCCTGCGGCATGGGCGCTTTCGCGGCCGATTCGGCGCCCGTCACGTCGGGTGACGCGGCACGCCGCGGCGACGTGCACGCCGACGCGCGCGAGCAGAGGAAGCCCGTGACCGAGGGCCTGTCGCATGCGGGCGACATGCGGGCCTCGCACGCGCATGCCGTCGTTCTTCCCGCGCCCACGGCCGACCAGGTGAAGAGCCAGTTCGCGCATCCGCCGAAGGGCGCGCCGCTCAAGATCGGATTCGGCCGCCACGTGAGCGAGCTCGACACCGATGCGGGCACGGCCGCAGCGCTGCGATGGGAGCCGCTCGCCGACGGCGTGCTCGTCGCGGACGTGAAGCTCGCATCGACCGGCGCGGCCGCGATCCGCGCGGGCCTGCGCGTCGCGAGCCTGCCCGATTCCGCGACCGTGCGCTTCAAGGCGCCGGGCGCGCCCGATCTCTTCGACGTGACCGGCGCGAAGATCAACGCGGCCATCAAGGCCAACGCCGATGCGGGCGACACGAGCGATGCCGGGCGCACGTACTGGTCGCCGGAGCTCGACGGAGAGGCGATCAGCGTCGAGATCGAGCTCGCGCCGGGCACCGATCCGCTCGACGTGAAGGTCGCCATTCCGACCGTCGCGCACATGGTCACCTCCGCCGCGAAGGACTATGCGCTTCCCGCCGACCTCAAGTCCGCGAGCTGCGAGCTCGACGCGATGTGCTACACGGCGACGTGGGGCCAGCAGATGAATGCGGTGGCGCGCATGCTCTTCACGCCCGATGGCGTGTCGTTCTTCGCGTGCACGGGAACGCTCCTCGCCGACCAGGACGCGGCGAACAACGCGCCCTATTTCCTTTCGGCCAACCACTGCATCTCGACCCAGACCGCGGCCTCGTCGCTCGTCACCCGCTGGTTCTACCGCTCCACGAGCTGCGGCTCCGGCGTCGCAGGGCCCTACATCGAGCTCGCCGGCGGGGCGACGCTGCTCTATCACTCGCAGGCGTTCGACACCCCGTACACCGACACGTCGTTCATGCGCCTCAACAACACGCCGCCCGCGGGCACCGTCTTCGCCGGCTGGTATGCGGGCCCGACGCCCGGTCTCTTTTCAGCCATTACCGGGTTGCACCACCCCGGCGGCGACCTGCTGAAGATCAGCAACGGTCAGATCAGCGGCTACGACGTCTGCACGGCGCCCAACAGCAACGACAGCTTCTCCTGCAACGGGGGCTCCAGCACGGTGAGCCCGTCGGAGGGTTTCTACGACGTCAACTGGAACAGCGGCATCACCGAGCCGGGCAGCAGCGGCTCGGGCATCTTCCTCTCGAACGGATTGCTGGTCGGGCAGCTCTACGGCGGCACCGGGGATTGCACGATGCCGGGCGGCGACGTGTACGGACGCTTCGACCTCGCCTACGCCAAGGCGTTGAACCAATGGCTCTCGCCGCCGCTCACGCTCACCGTGAACAAATCCGGAGCGGGCAGCGGCACGGTGGCGAGCACGCCGGCCGCGATCAACTGCGGCACGTCGTGCAGCGCGAGCTTCACCTATGGCACCTCGGTCACGCTGAACGCATCGCCCGCGGCGGGATCGACGTTCAACGGCTGGAGCGGCGCGTGCAGCGGCACCGGCGCGTGCACCGTGCTCGTGAACCAATCGCAGACGGTTTCCGCATCGTTCGGCCTCGCGAACGGCATCGTATCCGTCTCGACGACGGGGGCGGGCACCGTCACCAGCTCGCCCGCGGGCATCAACTGCAGCGGCTGCTCGGCCTCCTTCACGGCGGGCACCTCCGTCACGCTCACCGCGGTGCCGGCACCGGGCTATTACTTCTCCGGCTGGGCGGGTGCGTGCTCCGGCACCGGGGCGTGCACCGTGACCGCGAACGGCTCGATCTCGGTGGGCGCGATCTTCGCGTTGAAGACGGCGCCCACCGTGGCGGTCGTGCCGTCGATCAATCCCTCGCTCGTCGGGGCGGCCGTCACGTTCGCCGCGAACGTGAACGGCGGCGCGGGAACGGCGACCGGCAGCCTCACCATCAGCGCGGATGGCGCGGCGCTCGCAGGGTGCCTGAATCTTCCGCTCTCTTCGGGAAGCGCGACGTGCAGCGTATCCACGCTCAAGGTGGGCACGCATTCGCTGACCGCCAGCTACGGCGGCGACGCCGTCTACAACGCGAGCACGTCCGCGGTCGTCACGCAGACCGTCAGCCAGGCGGGCACGGTGCAGATCAGCGCGCCGGTGCTCTTCAACATGGGCGGCGAGTCCATGGGAACGAGCTCGCCTCCGCAGACGCTCACGATCACCAACAGTGGCGCTTCCACCGTGAGCTTCACCGGGTCGTCGGTGACCGGTCCGTTCACGCAGACCAACAATTGCACGTCGATCGCGCCGAACGCGACCTGCACGGTGACCGTGGTCTTCAACCCCGCGATCACGCAGGGCCCGGTCAACTCGTCCGTGGCGGCATCCGGGACGCTCACGCTCACCAGCAACGCGGCGAACAGCCCGTACGTGGTCTCGCTCGCGGGCACGGCCGAGGCCTCGCTCGTCACGCACTACTACCAGTCGATCCTGCGCCGCGATCCGGACGCCTCCGGCAAGTCGTTCTGGCAAAGCCAGGCCGCGCGCATGGTCACGGATGGCGTGGACGTGAACGAGACCTGGAACGCGATGGCGTTGCAGTTCTTCGCGGGCGCCGAGTACGCCTCGCTCAACCGCGACGACGCGGGCTTCGTGACCGACCTCTACAACACGTTCTTCAACCGGCCGCCGGATTCATCGGGGTTGAGCTACTGGACGGGACAGATCGCCCAAGGCACGCCGCGCGAGGTGGTGCTCGTCTCGTTCCTGTTCTCGAACGAGTTCAGCACGTTCACGCAGTCGATCTTCGGCACCTCGACCGTGCGCGCGGAGATCAACACGGTGACCGATTTCTATCGGGGCGTGCTCGGTCGCCTGCCCGACGATTCGGGCTTCGCGTACTGGCTGCAGCAGTTCCGCACGGCGCAGTGCCAGGGCGCGAGCGCCGTCGTCGCACAGGCCAACAACATCTCGTACGCCTTCACGACCAGCACCGAGTACGTGAACCGCAACCGCACCAACGCGCAGTTCGTCGGCGACATGTACGACACGTTCCTGCGCCGCGGCGGCGATGCGGCCGGCGTGCAGTTCTGGCTCGGCCAGCTCAACACCGGCGCCCAGAGCCGCGAGCAGGTGCGCCAGTCGTTCCTGGGCAGCACCGAGTTCACCAACCGCGTGAACGCGATCGTGGCGCAGGGGTGTCTCTAGCCCCTCTGCCCTGAAGCGCTCCCTCTCCCTTGGGAGAGGGCCGGGGTGAGCGTCCTGCCTTTCCATCGCGCCACGACCTATTCAGCTTCCCGCAAGCTCGTGCCCGGATGATGAGGCCGATCTGTAACCAGATGTTGCAGGCGGCCAGCCGACACCATGTGCGGAATCGCGGGCATCTTCAACTATCGGCTCCGCAGCGAAGTATCGCGGCGCGAGCTGTTTGCCATGCGCGAGCGCATGGCGACGCGCGGGCCGGACGGAGCCGGCGAGTGGACCTCCACTGACCGGACCGCGGGCCTCGCCCATCGGCGCCTGGCGATCATCGACCCGACCGAAGCCGGCGCGCAGCCGATGGCGTCCGACGACGGCATGCTCGTCGTCACGTTCAACGGCGAGATCTACAACTACCGCGCCATTCGCAGCCGGCTCGAGGGGAACGGCGTCCGGTTCCGCTCCCAAAGCGACACCGAGGTCCTCCTCGCCCTCTACCAGGAGCGCGGGACCGACATGGTCGACGAGTTGCGCGGCATGTTCGCCTTCGCGATCTGGGACGAGCGCAAGAAGGGCCTCTTTCTCGCTCGCGACCATTTCGGGATCAAGCCGCTCTACTACTCCGATGACGGGCGGACCTTGCGCTTCGCGTCCCAGGTCAAGGCGCTGCTCGCGGGAGGCGGTATCGATACGGGCCCATCCGCCGCGGGATTCGTCGGATTTCACCTCTGGGGGACCGTGCCGGAGCCGTACACGCTCTACCGCGGCATCTCCGCGCTGCAAAGCGGTACGGCCCTCTGGGTCGAGCGAGGCAGGAGCAGCGTCCTCAAGCGCTACTTCAGCATCTCCCACGAGCTCGCGAACGCCGATCCCCATCTCGCGTTGGATCGGACTCGCATGCGCGAGGAACTGGCAGCGGCGCTCAAGGACAGCGTTCGCCACCACCTCGTGTCGGACGTGCCGGTGGGTCTCTTCCTTTCGTCCGGCCTCGACTCCGCGACGATCGCCGCGCTCGGTGACGAATCCGGCGCTCACGAGCTGAAGAGCGTCACCCTCGGGTTCAACGAGTACGAAGGAACGCCGAGCGACGAAGTGCCTCTGGCCCGGCTCGTGGCGGAGCACTGCGGCTCGCCACACGTTGCAGAGGTGATCCACAAGTCCGACATGGAGACCGAGGTCGAGCGGATCTACGAGGCGATGGACCAGCCGAGCATCGACGGCGTGAACATGTTCTTCGTGAGTCGCGCGGCATCGCGAGCGGGGATGAAGGTCGCCCTCGCCGGTACCGGAGGAGACGAGCTCTTCGGGGGATATCCGAGCTATCGCCAGATTCCGAAATCCGCGCGGCTCCTCGCGCATGTGCCGATGAGCCGCACGCTCGGGAAGGGATTCCGCGTCGCAACGGGAAACTGGATCGGGCGATTCACCTCGCCCAAATATGCCGGGTTGCTCGAGTATGGCGGCAGTTACGGCGGCCTTTACCTGCTTCGCCGCGGCCTTTTCATGCCATGGGAGCTCCCGCGGCTGATGGAGCCCGACATGGCGCGCGAGGGCTGGCGACAGCTGCAGCCGGTCGCTCGCCTCGATCGCAAGGTGCAGCGCATCGAGTCGCCTTACGCGAAGGTCGCCGCGATGGAGATGCGCATGTACCTGCGCAACCAGTTGCTGCGGGATGCGGATTGGGCCGGCATGGCGTGGTCCGTCGAGATTCGGGTGCCCCTGGTCGATCGCGCGCTGTTCTCGACCGTCGTGCCATGGATGGGCACCACCGCTCCCCCGAGCAAGCTCGACATGGCGGCCGCGCCGGCTCGATCGCTCCCCGAAGCCGTGTTGAATCGCGCCAAGACCGGCTTCTCGATCCCGGTCGGCTCGTGGTTGCCGAAGTCCTTCCAGACACGCGGGCT
>CAYOGL010000086.1:0-5786 GCA_964403515.1 uncultured Burkholderiales bacterium
ACGCGAAGCCCTCGGCGAGCGCGCGCGCGAGGTGCGCGACGGGGCGCGCGGCGTAATCGCCGTAGTATCCGTCGGTCTCGCAGCTCACGAGCACGTGCGCCGCGTGGTGCCAATCGTCGTTCCACTGCGCCGTGGCGTGGCCGGCGCCGTCGCGCGCCTCGAGCAGCCGCGCCTCGTTCGCGTCGTTCTCGAGCACCAGGTGCACGTGCCGCTCGCGCCCCGGCCCGGCGGCGAGCGCGCGCGCGATCTGCGTGACGATGTGCGCCCCCGACTCGTCGATCATCGCGTGCACCGCGTCCAGGCGCAGCCCGTCGAGGTGGAATTCCTCGATCCAGTAGAGCGCGTTGTGCACGAAGAACTCGCGCACCGTCGCGCAGCGCTCGCCGTCGAAGTTGATCGACGCGCCCCACGGCGTGTGGTGGGCGGGATTGAAGAACTGCGGCGCGTAGCGGTGCAGGTGGTTGCCCTCGGGGCCGAAGTGGTTGTAGACCACGTCGAGCAGCACCATGAGCCCGCGCGCGTGCGCGGCGGCCACGAATGCCTTCATGTCGTCGGGCGTGCCGTACGCGGAATCGGGCGCGAACGGCAGCACGCCGTCGTAGCCCCAGTTGCGCCGCCCCGGGAAGTCGGCGACCGGCATGAGCTCGAGCGCGGTCACGCCGAGCGCGACGAGATCGTCGAGGCGCGCGATCGCGGCGCGGAACGTGCCCTCGGCGGTGAACGCGCCCACGTGCAATTCGTAGACGATCGCCTCGTGCCACGGCCGCCCGCGCCACGCGTCGTCGTTCCATTCGAACGCGCGCGGATCGAAGACGACGCTCGGTCCGGCCGCATCCCAGGGCTGGAAGCGCGAGGCGGGATCGGGAACCGCGGGCCCGTCGTCGACGCGAAACGCGTACGGCGTGCCCGCCGGCGCGTCGTCGAGCGTGACGCCGTGCCAGCCGTCGGCCTCGCGCTCGAGGGCGATCTCGCGCTCGCGCCCCTCGGCTCCGAGCACGAGCCCGACCTCTTCGCGCGCGGGCGCCCACAACCGGAAGCGCGTGCGGCCCCCGCGCAGCTCGGCGCCGAACGGCATGGCGTGCGCGCGCTTCACGCGGGACCCGGCGCGCGCTGCCGCAGCACCACGAGCGAGCGCCCGTCGAGCGGATAGGAATCCACGGGCGCGGCGCGCTCGGGCGCCGCGTTGCCCATCACGTCCGCGGTGTCGAGCTCGGTCACCCACGTCGCGCCCTCCTCGAGCGCGGGCAGGCGGAAGTCGATGCGCTCGTCGTGAGCGTTGAAGAGCACGAGGAAGCTCGCGTCGTGCAGCGGGCGCCCGCGCTCGTCGGTCTCGGGCAGCTTCTCGCCGTTCAGCCACATGCCGAGGCAGCGCGCGAAGTCGTTCTCCCACTCCTGCACCGTCATCTCCAGCCCGTCGGGCTTGAGCCACGCCACGTCCTTGCGCCCGCGGTCGCCCACCGGGATGCCGTGGAAGAAATCGCGCCGCCGGAAGAGCGGGTGCGCCTTGCGCAGGGCGATCACCTTCTTGGTGAAGTTGAGCAGGTGCCAGTCGGGATCGCGCCACTGCCAGTCGTGCCACGTGGTGTCGTTGTCCTGGCAGTAGGCGTTGTTGTTCCCCTTCTGGGTGCGCGAGACCTCGTCGCCGGCGAGCAGCATCGGCACGCCCTGGGAGAGCAGCAGCGTGGCGATGAAGTTGCGCTTCTGCTGCTCGCGCACCGCGTTGATCTCCGGGTCGTCGGTCGGCCCCTCGATGCCGTAGTTGTACGAGATGTTGTGCGAGGCGCCGTCGCGGTTCTCCTCGCCGTTCGCCTCGTTGTGCTTGTGGTTGTACGACACGAGGTCCGCCAGCGTGAAGCCGTCGTGCGCGGTCACGAAGTTCACGCTCGCCAGGGGCCCGCGCTGGTTGTGCGCGTAGAGGTCGCTCGAGCCGGTGAGCCGCCGCGCGAAGTTGCCGATGAGACCGTCGTCGCCCTTCCAGTACGCGCGCATCGTGTCGCGGTACTGGTCGTTCCACTCGCCCCAGCCGGTCGGGAAGTTGCCCACCTGGTAGCCGCCCTCGCCGAGGTCCCAAGGCTCGGCGATGAGCAGGCGCGGCGAGAGCACCGGGTCCTGGCGCAGCACCGCGAAGAAGTTCGCGATCGGGTCGAAGTGCGGCGTGTTGCGCCCGAGCGTGGTCGCCAGATCGAAGCGGAAGCCGTCGACGTGCATCTCGGTCACCCAGTAGCGCAGCGAGTCGACGACCAGCTGCAGCACGCGCGGGTTGCGCAGGTCGAGGGTGTTGCCGCAGCCGGTGAAGTCCGCGCAGTAGCGCTTGTCGTCGCCGAGGCGGTAGTAGGTGTAGTTGTCGATGCCGCGGAAGCACAGCGTCGGCCCGCGCTCGTTGCCCTCGCCGGTATGGTTGTAGACCACGTCGAGGATCACCTCGAGCCCGGCCGAGTGCAGCGTCTTCACCATCGCCTTGAACTCGTTCACCGGGTTGCCCACGCCGTAGCGCGAGTCGGGCGCGAAGAAGCCGACGGTGTTGTAGCCCCAGTAGTTCACCAGCCCGCGCTGCACGAGCGGGCGGTCGTCGGCGAACCATTGCACCGGCAGCAGCTCGACCGAGGTCACGCCGAGCGACTTCAGGTGGTCGATCACCTGCGGCGTGCACAATCCGGCGAAGGTGCCCTGCAGCTGCGGCGGCACGTCGGGATGGCGCTTGGTGTAGCCGCGCACGTGCATCTCGTAGAGGATGCGCTCGTTCGCGGGAACGTGCGGATGCCGGTCCTCGCCCCAGCTGAACGCGGGGTCGATCACCTGGCACTTGGGCATGCCGCCCGCGCTTTCGCGGCGATCGAACGAGAGGTCCTCGCGCTTGTGGCCGATGGTGTAGCCGAACTGCGCGTCGCTCCAGCGGATCGCGCCGACGATGCTCTTCGCGTACGGGTCGAGCAGCAGCTTGTGCGGATTGAAGCGGTGGCCCTTCTCGGGCGCGTACGGCCCGTGCACGCGATAGCCGTAGAGCTGGCCGGGGCGCGCCTGCGGCAGGTAGCCGTGCCACACGAAGTCGGTGCGCTCGCGCAGCGCGATGCGCTGGACCTCGCGGCGCCCCTCGTCGTCGTACAGGCACAGCTCCACCTTCTCGGCGTGGCGCGAGAAGAGCGCGAAGTTCACGCCCTCGCCGTCCCAGGTCGCGCCGAGCGGATAGGGCGAGCCGTTCCACAGCTCGTTGATGGCCTGCGCCGCCGCGCGCGTCATGGGCGGCGGGCGAGCTCGAGCAATCCGCGGACCGGGATCGCCACCCAGTCGGGACGGTGCGAGATCTCGTAGCGCAGCTCGTAGAGCGCCTTCTCGAGGAGGAACAGGTCGAGGGTCGCCTGGAACACGGCGCCGTCGGACGGAATCGAGGCGACCCCTTCGGCGGCGCGCTGATAACCCTCGCGGAAGTGGCGGATGGCGCCCTGCTCCCAGCGTGCGAGCGTCTCGAGCGCCTTGGGCGGCGTGCCGTCCGGCTCGCGCCGCAGCGCGGCGGCGTGCGCCGCGTAGCTGAACGAGCGCAGCATCCCCGCGACGTCGCGCAGCACCGAGGACTTCGCGCGCCGCTCCGCGAGCGGACGCTCGGGCTCGCCCTCGAAGTCGACGATGATGAACTCGTCGCCCGCGGCGAGGACCTGGCCCAGGTGCAGGTCGCCGTGGTAGCGCGTCTTCATCATCGCGCCGGCGGGAATGGCGGCCTCGCGCACGCGCCGGCGCAGGCGCTCGCGTTGCGCGACGAGCGGCGCGACCTGCGCGCGCACCGCTTCGGCGAGCCCGGTCGCCGCCTCGAGCGCGGCGAACGTCTGGTCGATGTCGCGCTCGATCGCCTGCTTCCATGCCGCGATGTCCGCCTCGGTGACGGGCTCCGGGTCGAACGCGGGGTCGCCCGTGGTCACGCAGAGCGCGCGATGCATCTCGGCCACGCGCCGCCCGAGCAGCGCCATGCGCCCGAGGTGGAAATCCGCCGCAGCCGCTTCGCCCGCCGAAGCCTCGCCGCCCGCCGCGACCGTGTCGGTGCGCGCGAGCAGGCGCGCGAGGCTCTGGCACGTGAGCGCCCAGAGGTCGCCCTGGTTCTCGATGAACTGCTGCAGCACGCACAAGGTGACCGGCTCGGCAGCGCCTTCCTGGTACTCGACCGCGCCGAGCACGGGCGCGATGTTCGGGAACGGCGACACCTCGGTGAGGAAGCGGCCGAGCTCGAGCTCGGGGTTCACGCCCTCGCGCATGCGGCGGTAGCCCTTGAGGAAGAGCCGGTTGCCGAAGAACACCGCGGTGTTGCTCTGCTCGAGCGCGGGCACCTTCACGTCGTCGTCGATCGCGGCGGCGAGCTCCTGGAAGCGGCGCGTGGAGGAGAACTTGAGCCGTCCCGGGCCGAGGGGCGCCTCGACGTTCGCGCCCATGGCGCGGGCGAGCGCGCGCGTGAACTGCGGATGGGCGAACGCGGCGAAGAAGAGGCCGATGCGGTCGTGCTGGCGCACCTTCGCGATGCCGTACGCGCCGAACCGCTCGAACGGGTCATAGTCGCGCCGCTCCCATTCGAGCGCGAGCGGCAGGAAGTAGCGCTGCTTGCGCCCGTCGGCGAGCTCGATGAAGACGAACGCGATCAGCCAGGTCGCTTCCGGGGTCTTCCACGGCACGATCATCTGCATGCCCGCCTCGGCGATCGGCTCGTTGCGGGCCGCAAACCAGCGCCTTCCGCGCAGGTACGGCAGCAGCACCTCGTCGCGCAGCTTCTCGCGCGTGGCGTGGAAGAACACGTGGCCGATCTCGGGCCGCGGCGCGCCGCTCTCGAACGCCGCCTCCCACGTGGGCGCGAGCACGAGCACCGGCAGCCGCCGGGTCTGCAACCGCTCCTCGTGCCAGTCGGGCGGCTTCGCGTCGCGCGACAGGCGGAAGGCGAGATAGCCGTGGCCCGGGAGCGTGAGCAGGTACGGCAGCTTGCCCACCGGCGGGAACGGCTCCTGGCCCACGAGCTCGACCGGCACGCGTCCCTCGTAGCGCCCGAGATCGAGCTCGACCGCCTGCGGCATGCGCGAGAGGTTCGCCACGCACAGCATCGCCTCGTCCTCGTATTCGCGCACGTAGGCGAGGATGCGCCGGTTGCCCGGCTCGAGGAAGGCGATCGTGCCGCGGCCGAACGCCTTGTAGCGGCTGCGCGTGGCGATGAGCGTCCGTGTCCAGTTCAGCAGCGAGGAAGGACTGCGCGTCTGCGCCTCCACGTTCACCGCCTCGTAGCCGTAGACCGGGTCCATGATCGGCGGAAGGTACAGCCGTTGCGGGTCGGCGCGGGAGAAGCCGGCGTTGCGGTCGGGCGTCCACTGCATGGGCGTGCGCACGCCGTTGCGATCGCCGAGGTAGATGTTGTCGCCCATGCCGATCTCGTCGCCGTAGTAGAGGATCGGCGCGCCCGGCATCGTCATGAGCAGGAACGTGATGAGCTCGATCTTGTCGCGGTCGTTCTCCATCAGCGGCGCGAGGCGCCGGCGGATGCCGACGTTCACGCGCATCCTCGGGTCGTGCGCGAAGATGCGGTACATGTAGTCGCGCTCGCGGTCGGTGACCATCTCGAGCGTGAGCTCGTCGTGGTTGCGCAGGAAGATCGCCCACTGGCAGTTGGGCGGGATGGAGGGGGTCTGCGCCATGATCTCGACCAGCGGGTAGCGGTCCTCCATCGCGATGGCCATGAACAGCCGCGGCATCAGCGGGAAGTGGAAGCACATGTGGCACTCGTCGCCGTCGCCGAAGTACTGGCGCACGTCCTCGGGCCACTG
>CAYOGL010000087.1:0-5385 GCA_964403515.1 uncultured Burkholderiales bacterium
GTCTCGTAGCCGTCCTCGCGCAGGGCGAGGGCCGCGTGGACGCAGCAATAGTCGAACTCGATCCCCTGGCCGATGCGGTTCGGGCCGCCGCCGAGCACCATGATCTTGCGGCGGTCGCTCGGCTCCGACTCGTCCTCCTCGTCGTAGCTCGAGTACATGTACGCGGTCTTCGTCGCGAACTCCGCCGCGCACGTGTCGACGCGCTTGAACACCGGGCGGATCCCGAGCGCATGGCGCTTCCTGCGCACCTCGTGCTCGGTGGTCTTCCACAGGTGCGCGAGCCGGCGGTCGGAGAAGCCCTTGCGCTTCAATTCGTAGAGCGCGTCGCGGTCGAAGTCGGCGAGCGTCTTCTTCTCGATCTCGAGCTCGGTGTCGACGAGGTCCTTCACCTCGGCGAGGAACCAGCGGTCGATCTTGGTGAAGCGATGGATCTCCTCGATCGACATGCCGACGCCGAACGCATCGGCGACGTACCACAGGCGCTCGGCGCGCGGATAGGCGAGCTCGTCCTCGATCTTCTCGGGGTCGACGCTCTTCAGGTTGAAGCCGTCGACGCCGACCTCGAGCCCGCGCAACGCCTTCTGGAGCGATTCCTGGAAGTTGCGACCGATCGCCATGACCTCGCCGACGCTCTTCATCTGGGTGGTCAGGCGGTCGTCGGCCTGCTTGAACTTCTCGAAGGCGAAGCGCGGCACCTTCGTGACGACGTAGTCGATCGTGGGCTCGAAGGAAGCCGGCGTGGCCCCGCCGGTGATGTCGTTCTTCAGCTCGTCCAGCGTATAACCGACCGCGAGCTTCGCCGCGATCTTGGCGATGGGGAAACCGGTCGCCTTCGAGGCGAGCGCTGAGGAGCGCGACACGCGCGGGTTCATCTCGATGATGACCATGCGGCCGTTGTCGGGATTGATCGCGAACTGCACGTTCGACCCGCCCGTCTCCACCCCGATCTCGCGCAGGCACGCGATCGAGGCGTCGCGCATGATCTGGTATTCCTTGTCGGTGAGCGTCTGCGCCGGCGCCACCGTGATCGAGTCGCCCGTGTGCACGCCCATCGGGTCGAGGTTCTCGATCGAGCAGATGATGATGCAGTTGTCCTTCTTGTCGCGCACCACCTCCATCTCGAATTCCTTCCACCCGATCACGCTCTCCTCGATGAGGAGCTCCCGGGTGGGGGAAGCGTCGAGGCCGCGCTCGCAGATGGTCTCGAACTCCTCCATGTTGTAGGCGATGCCGCCACCGGTGCCGCCGAGCGTGAAGGAGGGACGGATGATGGTGGGGAAGCCGACCATCGCCTGCACCTGGCGGGCCTCCTCGAGCGAGTGCGCGAGCGCCGAGCGCGGGCTTTCCAGGCCGATCTTCGCCATCGCGAGCTTGAACTTCTCGCGGTCCTCGGCCTTGTCGATCGCTTCCTTGCGCGCGCCGATCATCTCGACGCCGAACTTGTCGAGCACGCCCTCGCGCGCGAGGTCGAGCGCGCAGTTGAGCGCGGTCTGCCCGCCCATCGTCGGCAGCAGCGCGTCTGGCCGCTCCTTCTCGATGATGCGCGCGACCATCGGCCACGTGATCGGCTCGATGTACGTGACGTCCGCCATGTCGGGGTCCGTCATGATCGTCGCCGGGTTGGAGTTCACGAGGATGACGCGGTAGCCCTCGCTCCGCAGGGCCTTGCACGCCTGGGCGCCGGAATAGTCGAACTCGCAGCCCTGACCGATGACGATCGGGCCCGCGCCGATGATGAGGATGCTCTTGAGGTCGGTGCGCTTGGGCATTTACTGAAAGGCAATCGGAACCACAGATGAACACCGATGAACGCAGATGGGTCGGTCAATGCGGACGTGTTCGCCGTTGCGAACGCCGATCAATGCCCACTTGCCGCGGGATCGCGAACACCATCCGTGTTCATCTGTGTTCATCTGTGGTTTCACTTGCACTTGATTGCTTCTTGCGGGCTTCCATCATCTTCACGAACTTGTCGAAGAGATACGCCATCTCGTGCGGGCCGGGGCTCGCCTCGGGGTGACCCTGGAAGCTGTAGGCCGGGTGGTCGGTGAGCTCGATGCCCTGCAGCGAGCCGTCGAAGAGCGAGCGGTGCGTCGTGCGCACGTTCGCGGGCAGCGTCTTCTCGTCGACCGCGAAGCCGTGGTTCTGGCTCGTGATGAACACCTTGCCCGTGTCGAGCTCCTGCACCGGGTGGTTGGCGCCGTGGTGGCCGAACTTCATCTTCACCGTCTTCGCGCCCATGGCGAGCCCGAGCAGCTGGTGGCCGAGGCAGATGCCGAAGGTCGGGGTGTCGGTCTCGAGGATCTTGCGGATCGCGCGGATCGCGTAGTCGCACGGCTCCGGATCGCCCGGGCCGTTCGAGAGGAACACGCCGTCGGGCTGCAACGCGAGCGCCTGTTCCGCGGTCGCGGTCGCCGGCAGCACCGTCACCTTGCAGCCGCGCTCGGCGAGGTTGCGCAGGATATTGTGCTTCACCCCGTAGTCGAAGGCCACGACGTGGAAGCGCGGCTCGCCCGCGGGGCGGTAGCCGGTGCCGAGCGCCCACAGGCTCTGGTTCCAGTCGTACGGCTGTTGCACGCTCACGACCTTGGCGAGATCGAGGCCGGTCATCGACGGGGCCGCGCGCGCCGCCTCGAGCGCCGCGTTCGCGTCGACCTCTTCCGCCTTCTGGCCGGGCCGCCCGGTGAGGATGCAGCCGTTCTGGGCGCCCTTGTTGCGCAGCAGCCGCGTGAGGCGGCGCGTGTCGATGTCGGCGATCGCGACCACGTCGTTGCGCCGCAGGTACGACGGCAGGTCCTCCTGCTCGCGCCAGTTCGACGCTTCGCGCGGCAGGTCGCGGATGATGAGCCCGGCGGCGAACACCTTGCGCGACTCGGCATCCTCGACGTTCGCGCCGACGTTGCCGATGTGCGGGTAGGTGAGCGTGACCAGCTGGCCGGCGTACGAGGGATCGGTGAGGATCTCCTGGTAGCCGGTCATCGCCGTGTTGAACACCACCTCGCCGACGCTACGGGCGCCGCGGCCGCCTCCATCGAACCCGATGCTGCAGCCGCGAAAAACGCTCCCGTCGGCGAGAACCAGGACGGCGGGGGTCTTCTGCGACACGAACTTGCTCCGAAATAAGCGGGGAAACTGCGGGCGTAAAAAAGCGGGAGAGCGCAAATTACCGACCCGGCTCATCCCGCTTTCGTCAACACGAAATTATAGCAGAACCGGACCTCCCCGGGAAAGGATCTCGCCCGCCTGCGATAATGCGCGCGCGATGGAAAGCCTGCATGCGGCGGCCGGCCTCACGATGCTGGTCGCGCTCTCCTGGGCGCTGTCGGAAGACCGCGGCGCGGTGCGCTGGCGCGTGGTCGGCGCCGGCCTCGTGCTGCAGGCGGTGCTCGCCGCGGCGCTCCTCCTCGTCCCGCCCCTGCGCGGCGCGGTCTTCTCGCTCAACAGCGCGCTCGACGTGCTCGAGCGGGCGACGCGCGCCGGGACGTCGTTCGTGTTCGGCTACCTCGGCGGCGGCCCCGAGCCGTTCGCGGTGACCGATGCCAATGCGAGCTTCGTGCTCGCCTTCCGCGCGCTGCCGCTGGTCATCGTCGTGAGCGCGCTCTCCGCCCTGCTCTTCCACTGGCGCGTGTTGCCGCTCGTGGTGCGCGCGTTCGGCTGGGTGCTCGAGAAGAGCATGGGCCTGGGCGGTGCGGTCGGACTGTCGGCCGCGGCCAATGTCTTCGTCGGCATGGTCGAGGCGCCGCTCGTCATCAAGCCGTATCTCGCCCGGCTCTCGCGCTCCGAGCTCTTCATGGTGATGGTCTGCGGCATGGCGACGATCGCGGGAACCGTCATGGCGCTCTACGGCGCGATCCTCGGCCCGGTCGTGCCCGACGCGATCGGGCACATCCTCATCGCCTCGATCGTCGCCACGCCGGCTGCGATCACCGTCTCGGCGCTCATGGTGCCCGGCGCGATGACGCGCGAGGCAGGCGTGGCGCTCCCGCGCACCGACACGAGCGCGATGGACGCGGTGACGCGCGGCACGATCGAGGGTGTCGAGCTCGTGATCCAGATCGTGGCGATGCTCGTGGTCTTCGTCGCGCTGGTCTATCTCGCCAACGCCATCCTCGGGCTGCTGCCGCTCGCCGAGCCGCTCACGCTGCAGCGCCTCTTCGGCTGGCTCTTCGCGCCGCTCGCGTGGACCGCGGGCGTGCCGTGGGCCGAGGCGCAGGCGGGCGGCGCGCTGCTCGGCACGAAGACGGTGCTGAACGAGCTCGTCGCCTACCTCGATCTGGCGAAGATGCCGCCGGACGTGCTGTCCCCGCGCAGCAAGCTGCTCATGACCTACGCGCTTTGCGGCTTCGCGAACTTCGGCAGCCTCGGCATCCTCCTGGGCGGCATGGGCGCCATGGTCCCCGAGCGCCGCGGCGAGATCGTCGAGCTGGGCATGAAGTCGATCATCGCGGGCACGATCGCGACGTGCATGACCGCGGCGGTGGTCGCGCTGTTCGTGTGAACGGAAAGCGGGGAGGTACCGCTAGTTTCCGCCCTTGAGGCCGAGCACGTCCTGCATGTCGTAGAGGCCCGGGCCGCGACCGGCGAGGAAGAGCGCGGCGCGCATCGCGCCCTGCGCGTACGTCGCGCGGCTCGCCGAACGGTGGGTGATCTCGATGCGCTCGCCGGGTCCGGCGAAGAACACCGTGTGGTCGCCGACCACGTCGCCGCCGCGCGCGACCGAGAAGCCGACGCTGCCGCCCTTGCGCTCGCCGGTCACGCCGTGGCGCGCGAAGACGCCCTCCTTCTCGAGCGTGGTGCCGCGCGCCTTCGCCGCGACCTCGCCGAGCTTCAACGCGGTGCCCGAGGGCGCGTCCACCTTGAGCTTGTGGTGGATCTCGAAGACCTCGACATCGTAGTCGGGCCCGAGCGCGCGCGCGGCCATCTCCACCAGCCGCAGCGCGACGTTCACGCCCACGCTCATGTTGGGCGCCATCACGATGGGAATGGTGCCGGCCGCCTCGCGGATGCGCGCGAGCTGCGGCGCCTCGAATCCGGTCGTGCCGATGACGAGCGCGCGCTTGGCCGCCACGCACGCCTCGAGATGGCGCAGCGTCCCTTCGGGGCGCGTGAAATCGATCAGCACGTCGGCCTCGCGCAGCGCCGCGGCGGCATCGGCGGCGATCTTCACGCCCTTCGCGCCCGCACAAAGCTCCGCGGCGTCGTGTCCCGCGAGCGCGCTTGCCGGAGCCTCGAGCGCGGCCGCGAGCACGACACCGCGCGTGCTCGTCGCGGCCTCGAGCAGCGCACGCCCCATGCGGCCGCCGGCGCCCGCGATGGCGAGGCGCACCGCGCTCATTTCGGCGCGCCCGGCGGCGGCGTGGCGGGGTTCGGCGGCGGCGCGGTGCG
>CAYOGL010000088.1:0-4897 GCA_964403515.1 uncultured Burkholderiales bacterium
TCGCCAAGGAGCTCGGTCCGCGCCCGAGAGGCGTGCCGCTGAAGATCGGCTTCGCGCGCGCGGTGCCGGGCCTCGATTCGGAAGACGCCACGGCATCCTCGCTCGAGTGGGAGCGTGAGAACGACGGCTCGCACGTCGCCGCGATCATCGTGAGCTCGCCCACGGCAGCGGCGATTCGTGCGGGGCTCCTCGTGACCGATCTTCCCCAGGATGCGCACGTCCGGTTCCAGGCGCCCGGCGCGACGCAGCTCTTCGAGTTCACCGGCCGCGAGATTCTCGACGCGATCGCGCGTAACGTCGTCGCGGGCGATGACAGTGCCGATGCGCATACGTATTGGTCGCCGGTGATCGAAGGGGACGCGATCGCCGCGGAGATCGCGCTCGCGCCCGGAACCGATCCCGCGAGCGTGCGGCTGTCGATCCCGACGATTTCGCATCTCGCGACTTCGGCGACGCGCGACTTCGTGCTCGGCACGAAATCGGCGGGCTGCGAGGTCGACGCGATGTGCGCCATCGACGCGTGGGGCCCGCAAATGAACGCCGTGGCGAAGATGGTCTTCAACGGCGGCACGGGCACTTTCCTCTGCACCGGCACGCTCATGGCCGACAACGACGCGACGTCGAACGTCCCGTATTTCCTCTCGGCCAACCACTGCATCTCGACGCAGACCTCGGCCTCGTCGCTCACGACATACTGGTTCTACCGCACGAGCGCGTGCAATGCGCGAACGCCCGGTCCGTACCAGCAACTGTCGAGCGGCGCCACGCTGCTGAGCGCGACGACCGCGACCGACACGTCGTTCATGCAGCTCAACGATCCGCCGCCCGCGGGCGCGGTCTTCGCCGGCTGGCTCGCCGGCGCGGCGCCGGCCGTCGGCAGCACCATCGTCGGCCTTCACCACCCGGGCGGCGATTTCCTGCGCATCAGCACCGGCACCATCAACGGTTATCTCGCATGCACCGCGCCGGCGAGCGGCAACTTCACGTGCGATCCCGCGTCCGCCTCGAGCGGCAATTACCTCGACATCGCGTGGTCGAGCGGCGTGACCGAGGGCGGCAGCAGCGGCTCGGGCCTGTTCCTCGGCGACGGCTACCTGGTCGGCCATCTCTACGGCGGCTCGAGCGATTGCAGCGCGCCCGCCGACGACATCTACGGCCGGTTCGACGTCGCGTACGACAGCGGCCTCAAGCGTTGGCTGGCAGGCTCGACCGCGACGCTTTCGATCACGCTCGTCGGCTCCGGCTCGGGTACGGTGGCGAGCACGCCGACGGGAATCGCGTGCGGCAGCGCGTGCAGCGCGAATTACGCGACGGGCACCCGCGTGGATCTCGCCGCGACGCCTGCGGCCACTTCCACATTCCGCGGATGGAGCGGCGCGTGCTCGGGCACGGGCGCATGCACGGTGACACTCGATTCGGCGACGAGCGTGAGCGCGGCCTTCGACCCGTTGCCGTCGCCGCCGCCAGCCTCCGCACCCGCGATCCGGGTGTCGCCCGCGAGCCTTCAGTTCGGCGGCGAATCGATGGCGACCACTTCGCCTTCGCAGACCGTGACGATCACGAACGCGGGCAATGCCGAGCTCGCGATCACGTCGCTCGCCGTCTCGGATGCGCAATTCACGCAATCGAGCGGCTGCACGACGATCGCGCCGGGCGCGAGCTGCACGGTCGGCATCGCGTTCACGCCCGCGGTCGCGAGCGGTCCGGTCGATACGACGATTGCCGTTTCCGCGACGCTCGTCCTCACGAGCAACGATCCGGCGAATCCCTCGCTGTCGATCGCGCTCGCGGGGACCGCCGAGAAATCGCTCGTCACGCACTATTACCGCTCGATCCTGCGGCGCGCTCCGGACGCCACGGGCAAGGCGTTCTGGCAAGGCGAGGCCGCGCGCGTCGCATCGCTCGGCGCCGACGTGGACGAGACCTGGCACGCGATGGCGCTGCAGTTCTTCGGCAGCGCCGAATACGCCGCGCTCGCGCGCGACGACGCCGGATTCGTGAGCGACCTGTATGCCGCGTTCTTCAACCGCGCGTCCGATGCGGGCGGCCTTGCATACTGGACCGGTCAGCTCGCGTCGGGCCTTCCCCGCGACGCCGCGCTGGTGGGCTTCCTCTTCTCGCCCGAGTTCGCGAGCTTCACGCAATCGATCTTCGGCGCTCCCGGCGCACGGCCCGAATCGGGCCTCGTCATGGATCTTTATCGAGGGCTGCTCGGCCGCCTGCCCGACGACGCGGGTTACGCATACTGGCTGCAGCAGATCCGCGCAGCGCAATGCCAGGGCGCGGTTGGCGCGGCGGCGGACGCAATGTCGGGCGCGTTTGCTTCGAGCAGCGAGGCCCAGCAGCGCAACCGCACGGACCCGCAGGACGTGAGCGACCTCTATGACGCGTTCCTGCGCCGCGGCGCCGATCTCACCGGGATGCAGTACTGGCTCGGGCAGCTCGCCTCCGGCCAGTCGCGCGACGCCGTGCGGCAGTCGTTCGTCGCGAGCCCCGAATTCTCGACGGTCGTGGCGGCCGTGCAGGCCGCCGGCTGCTCGCCCTAGCCCTTACTGGCAAGTGATTCCCTGCGCCTCCACGGACACCGGGCATTCCACGGCGGCGGCGCTCGGCGTGGTGGTCGTCTGCACGAGGGTGAGCGCGATGGCGACGAGGGATCCCATCACGAAGTGCACGACCATCTGGTCGTCGTTGCGATCGATCGCTGACTTGCGGCTCCTCGTGGCCATGGGCGTCTCCTTTGTGCGCGAAGGGATTGTCGACTCCGGGCCGCGGTCCGATCTGGTCGGATCCGTTTGCCGCGACCTCGCGAGTGAATGTAGGGAAGAGCGGCCCGGGACGCTGCGGAATAATCCGCAAAATCGGTGCGCGGCATTCGCGGTCCGGGTTACGCCTGAAAAGCGTGCGCCGCGGCACCGTATAGAAAACTATACGTTAAGTTGACTTTTTCGAAGTAACGAGTAGTTTAGGTGTCATGAAAACCCTTCGGGATGCCTTCCGCGAGCGGCGGCTGGCGCTGGGAATCACCCAGGCAGCCGTGGCCGAGTCGGCGCGGCTCACGCGCAAGACGGTCAGCGACTTCGAGAACGGCAAGGCTTCGATCACCGTCGCGAACCTGGCGCGGCTGCTCGCCGCGGTCGGCCTCGAGCTCACGGCACGTGAAGCCAGCCGCAGGCCGACGCTCGACGAGCTGGCGGAGCGCTATTCCGGCGAGGAGCCGGGCGAGCCGCCCAGGCGCAGGGCTCGCCGGCGCATGCGATGAGCGCACGCCGCGTCCGGCGACTCGAGATCGAGACCGCGCAGGGCCATGCGGCATCACTCCACCGCGAGTCGCAGTTCGTGCTCCGCTATGCCGAAGAGGCGCTCGACCGGCCCGCGCTCGCGCTGTCGCTCACGATGCCGCCGCGCCCCGAAGGCTATCGCGCCAACCGGGTTCCGCCGGTCCTCGCGATGAACCTGCCGGAAGGATTCCTGCTCGATCACGTCATGGCGCGCTATCGCAAGACGATGGACGTCAACGACGACATGAACCTGCTCGCGCTCACATCGACGCCGGCCTCGGGCCGCGTCTGGGCGCGGCTGGCGGAGCAGCGATCCGACGAGCCCACGCGTGCGGCTCCCGTCCGGCTGCGCGAGCTGCTTTCCACGCCCGGCACCGAGGCGCTCTTCGACGAGCTCGTCGAGCGATATGCATTGAGCTCCGCGATCTCGGGCGTGCAGCCGAAAGTCGTCGTGGAGGAAGCGCGCCGCCATTCCCGCGCACATGATCATGCCGCACCGCCGGCGGAGCGAAGCGCCATCCATGCACCGGATCTGATCGTGAAGTCCGCGGGAGCGGACTTCCCCGGTCTCGCCGAGAACGAGCATCTCTGCATGGGCATGGCGCGCTCGGCCGGGCTCGACGTTCCGGAATGCTGGCTCTCGGAAGATCGCTCGCTTTTCGTCATCCGCCGCTTCGACCTGGGCACGGACGGCGCCTATCTGGGATTCGAGGACATGGCGAGCCTCACGGGGCGGCATCCGCGCGACAAGTACCACGCGACCTATGCCGACGTGGCGCGCGCCGTCGGCGACTTCTGCGCGCCGCGTCATCGTGCGGCCTCGCTCGAGGCGTTCTATCGCCAGCTCGTCCTTTGCTGCCTGATCAGGAACGGTGATGCGCACCTGAAGAACTGGGGCGTGCTTTATGGCGATCCGTCGAGCGCCGACGACGATGCGCGCCTGTCGCCGGTCTACGACCTCGTTTGCACCGTCGTGTGGATTCCCCGCGACACGCTCGCGCTGAGCCTCGGCGGGACGCGCCAGTGGCCGGACCGCAAGCGCCTCGAAGACTTCGGGCGTGACCATTGCGGGATCGCGCATCCGCGCGCGCTGATCGACGAGGTGGTGGAGCGGGCACTCGGGTTCAAGCCGCACTCGCGCACGCCGATGTGGAAATCGATCCACGCCGAGGTACGCAAGGCGGCCGACGCGCTTTCACCGCGCGCATGAGTTGAGGGACCTTCAAGTAGAATCTCCGCCCATGTCCTCACGCCAATACAACGCCCGCCGCCGCGTGCTCGTGACCGGGGGCGCGGGCTTCATCGGCTCGCACCTCTGCGAGCGGCTCCTCGAGCAGGGTTGCGACGTCCTGTGCGTCGACAACTTCTTCACCGGCACCAAGGACAACATCACGCACCTCATCGGGAACCCGCACTTCGAGCTCATGCGGCACGACGTGACCTTCCCGCTGTACATCGAGGTCGACGAGATCTACAACCTCGCGTGCCCCGCCGCGCCGATCCATTACCAGTTCGATCCGGTGCAGACGACGAAGACGAGCGTCCACGGCGCGATCAACATGCTGGGACTCGCCAAGCGCGTGAAGGCGAAGATCCTGCAGGCCTCTACGAGCGAG
>CAYOGL010000089.1:0-4863 GCA_964403515.1 uncultured Burkholderiales bacterium
TCGCGGGGCCGAACACGCGCAGGATCTCCATGCGCGCCTTCATCGTGAAGCCGAAATCGCCGAAGGTCTCGTAGAAGCGCACGCCGTGGTAGCCCTTCGACGGCTCGGTCATGCCCGGGAACTTGCCGTTGTCCCACGCGAACTTGCCGCTCTCGATCAGCACGCCGCCCATCGAGGTCCCGTGGCCGCCGATGAACTTGGTGGCCGAATGCACGACGATGTCCGCGCCGTGGACGATCGGCTGGCACAGGTAGGGCGACGCGGCGGTGTTGTCGACGATGAGCGGCACGCCCGCTTCGTGCGCGATGGCGGCGATGGCCGCGATGTCGATCACGTTGATCGCGGGATTGCCGAGCGTCTCCGAGTAGAGCGCCTTGGTGCTGGGCCGGATGGCGCGCCGGAAATTCTCCGGGTCGTCCGGATCGACGAGCGTCGCCTCGATGCCGAGCTTCGCGAAATTGACCGCGAGCATGGTGTAGGTGCCGCCGTAGAGCTTCGACGACGAGACGATGTGGTCGCCGCGCTCGAGGATGTTGAGCAGCGCCACCATCTCCGCGGCCTGCCCGGACGCCGTCGCCACCGCCGCGCGCCCGCCCTCGATCGCCGCCATCCGCTCCTCGAACACCGCGGTGGTCGGGTTCGACAGGCGCGTGTAGACGTTGCCGAAGGTCTGCAGGTTGAAGAGGCTCGCGGCGTGGTCGGCGCTGTCGAAGACGTACGACGTCGTCTGGTACAGCGGCACCGCCCGCGAGCCGGTCTGCGCATCGGGGATCTGGCCCGCGTGCAGGCACAGGGTCTCGAATCCGAATTCGTGGTCGGGCATTCGCTTTGGTTCAGAGGACTAAGACATGGAACACAGATGAACGCAGATGCAACGCGGATGAACGCAGAAGGGCACACGCACTGATATCCTTCCTGCGCTCGCGATTGCGGGAGGGCGCCCGAAACACCGCGAAGAACACTCAAGAGATCTGTTCATCTGCGCACGCTTTTCTGCATTCATCCGCGTTCCCCGCTTTTCGCCCGCATCACTTCCCGACGTTCGCCTCACCGAGCTTCGTGCGGTCGAGGACCGTCATCGCGCTCGAGACGAGGCCCGCGACGTTCGAGAGGTCGGAGGGAATGATGAGCGTGTTGCCCGCCTTCGCGAGGCTCGCGAACGCGTCGATGTACTGGGCCGCCACCTTCAGGTTGGCCGCGCTCATCCCGCCGGGCGTCTCCATCGCCGCGGCGACCGCGCGCACCGCGTTGGCGTTCGCGTTCGCCACGAGCTCGATCGCCTGCGCCTCGCCCTGCGCCTTGTTGATCGCCGCCTGCTTCTGGCCCTCGGAGGCGAGGATCGCCGCCTGCCGGTTGCCGTCGGCGATGTTGATCTCCTGCTGGCGCTGGCCCTCGGACTTCGCGATCACCGCGCGCTTCTCGCGCTCGGCGGTGATCTGGGCCTGCATCGCGCGCAGGATCGACTCGGGCGGCGTGAGGCTCTTCAGCTCGTAGCGCAGCACCTTGATGCCCCACGTGCTGCCGGCCTCGTCGAGCACGGACACGACCTTGTGGTTGATCTCGTCGCGGCTCTCGAAGGTCTTGTCGAGCTCCATCTTGCCGATCTCGCTGCGCAGCGCCGTCTGCGCGAGCTGCGAGATGGCGATCACGTAATTCGACGTGCCGTAGCTCGCGAGCTTGGGGTCGACCACCTGGAAGTAGATGATCCCGTCGACGGTGAGCTGCGTGTTGTCCTTCGTGATGCACACCTGCTCGGGCACGTCGAGGGGCACTTCCTTGAGCGAGTGCCGGTACGCCACCCGGTCGATGAACGGCACGATGAGGTTCATGCCGGGAGCGAGCACCGTGTGGAACTTGCCCAGCCGCTCGACGACCCAGGCGTTCTGCTGCGGCACGATGCGCACGCCCTCGGCCACCAGCACCACGAGCATCGCCACGACGAACGTCGCGATGGTGGCCACCGTGCTGTGGCTCACCCACGCCATGGCGATCGTCACCAGCACCGCGATCAGCGTTTTCCAGAACATGCGGACCTCCCCTGGTTTGTTGTTCGGTTCGCCCTTCGCCAATTGGGGACGGACCCCAAATTTCGCATGCTGCTAATCGGGGTCTGTCCCCAAATTTCGGGAGGCGGCGACGACCAGCGTGTTGCCCTCGTGGCCCTCGATGTAGAGGGTGGCGCCGGGCGCGGGATGGTCGACCGCGTCGGCGAGCCGCGCGTCCCACGAGGCGCCGCGGTACTTCACGCGCGCGATGCGGGCCGCCTCGTTGGTCCAGCCCTCGAGCACGACCGGCTGGCCGCGATCGAGGAAGTTGGTGCCGCCGTCCTCGTCGGGCCGGTTGCGCCGATGCCAGCCGCGCACGAAGACGGCGCCGGCGATCGCGACCGCGCCGCCGAGCACCGCCTGCACCAGCTCGTTGCCTCCCAGCCACGCGACGAGCGCGCCGACGAAGGCGCCGAGACCGATCACGAGCAGATAGAACGTGCCGGTCACGAGCTCCGCGATCACGAGCACGAAGCCGACGATCACCCATGCGAGCCACTGTTCCATGCGTTCCCCTTTCCCGCGCGGCGACGCCTAGGCGCTCGCGCGCTTCGCCGAGATCACCTTCGTGTTCACGCCCGCCCAGCCGAGGCCGCCGAAGAAGCGGCCGTGCTCGATCTTGACGCAATGGTTCTCGACCACCTCGAGGCCGGCGCCCTCCGCCTTGCGCCGCGCCTCGGCGTTCTCCACGCCGAGCTGCATCCACAGCACCTTCGCACCGATCGCGATGGCATCGTCGGCGATCGCCGGGATCTCCGCGCTCTTGCGGAAGCAGTCGACGATGTCGACCTTCTCCGGGATGTCGCGCAGGCTCTTGTAGCACTTCTCGCCGAGGATCTCGGGATACATCGGGTTCACCGGGATCACGCGGTAGCCGTGCTCCTGCATGTACTTCGCCGCGAAGTAGCTGGGCCGGTGCCATTGCGCCGAGAGCCCCACCACCGCGATCGTCCGCGCCGTGCGCAGGATCCTCCGCACCTTGTCGCTGTCGTCCATGGGCCGCATCCGAAACCTATAATCGGATGATGGATTCTACCTTCATGCGCGTGCGCTTCGCCCTTTCGGCGGCGCTCCTCGTTGCGGCCGCGCAAGCCGTCGCCCTCCCGCTGCTGAACCACGACACCGTGGTGGGGCCGCTGCCCGCCGGGCGGTTCCCCGTCGCGTGCTCGAACATCGAGCAGGACACGAGCCGCGTCGCTCCCGGCGCGAGCCCGTCGGATTACTGGGAAGGCCGGCCCGTGAACGGCGTCGACCACTACATCACGGACATCCTGGTGCATCCGGAGACCGCGATCGTCTTCGACACGGCCGTCCCCGACGCGAGCCGGCTCTACGCGGACCACGCCGGCCAGAGCGTGACCTTCGCCGCGCTCGTCTGCTATCCGACCTCGAAGAGCAACAGCGATCCGGATTACGTGCTGCCCGAGACGGGCGACATCATCCCGCACATGCAGCCCGCGGGCACGGCGCCGAAGATCGTCTCGCTCGCCGAGGCGCTCGCGATCACCGGCACCGGCTGTCAACTGTGCCCGCCTCCGGGAGCGACGGTGCCGGCACAGTTGCCGATGATCGTGTTCTCCCATGGCCTCACCGGCAGCCCCATCAGCCAGGGCTACGTGCAGGTGCTGGTCGGGCTCGCGGCCGAGGGATACGTCGTCGCCGCGCCCTTCCACGGCGACCCGCGCTTCTCGCGCGTGCGCATCCAGGACCTTTCCGACGTCGCGTACCTCTTCACCCAGTTCGACCGCATCGTCGAGATGCAGATGATGCGTCCCCTGTCGCTCAAGGTGATGCTCGACACCCTGCTCGCCAATCCCGCGTACGCGCAGAGCATCGACACGACGCGCATCGGCGCGTTCGGCGCGAGCATGGGCGGCGAGGCGGTGGCCCTGCTCGCCGGGGCGAAGCTCACGACCAGCTGGAGCCTCGCATGCGACGCGGGCACGCGGGATCCGCGCATCCGCGCCGTGGTGGGCTACGTGCCCTACGCGGGGCAGCCGTACCTGCCCGCCTTCTGCGAGAGCCAGGACGGCGCCGCGGGGGTGAACCGGCCTTACCTCGCCATCTCCGGCACCTCGGACACCACGGCGCCGATCGTCATGGCGCTGCAGGCGGCGCGCACCTTCGGCTCGTCGCGTTACCTCGTCGCGCTCGTGGGCGGGCAGCACGAGCTGCGTCCCGAGGACGTGCCCGCCGTCTTCACCTGGACGCTCACGTTCCTCGACGCGTACATGGACGTCGGGTTCGACGCGGGCGCCATGACGCGCTTCATCAAGATGGCCGACGTGAACGGCGGCGGCTACGCCCAGCAGCTCCTGCTCGACGTGCATGTGCCGTTGCCGGGCACCCTCGGCCAGGTTCCCGCCCTCGAGTTCCACAACACCGCCACCAACCACTACTTCATCGCGCCGGGCGCGGGCGAGATCGACGCGATCCTGCACGGCAGCGCCGGCCCCGGCTGGCAGCTCACCGGCCAGTCGTTCAACGTCTGGCTGAATCCCACGCCCGGCGACTCGACGCTGCCCGTGTGCCGCTTCTACAGCTATCCGTTCAACTCCCATTTCTTCACGCTCGACCCGGTCGAATGCGAGGCGGTGAAGCACAACCGCGACTGGACCTACGAGGGCATCGGCTTCGACATCCGGCCGCCCGACCTGCACGACCAGTGCCCCGCGGGCTACCTCGGCGTGCTGCGCGCGTACAACGATCGCGCGGCGCAAAACGATGCGAACCATCGCTTCACGACCAGCGACTCGACGCTGCTCGACATGGTGGCCCGGGGCTGGATTCCGGAGGGCATCGCGATGTGCGCGCGCCC
>CAYOGL010000090.1:0-4379 GCA_964403515.1 uncultured Burkholderiales bacterium
GACATGAGCGCGAAGCTCGCGTTCTCGAAGAAGCTGCAGGCGGTCACCAACCGCATCCACTCGACCTCGAACATCGACGAGATCATCCTCGACGTCTCGCGGGACATCTGCCAGCTGTTCGAGGCCGACCGCCTCACGGTCTACATCACGAGCGAGGACGGAACGTCGATCGTCTCGAAGGTGAAGACGGGGCTCAACTCCTTCAAGGACATCAAGCTGCCGATCTCGGAATCGTCGCTCGCCGGCTTCTGCGCGCTGCACAAGCGCCACATGAACATCCGCGACGTCTACGACGACGCCGAGCTCAAGCAGTACTCGCCGACGCTCACGTTCCTGAAGGCGGTCGACCAGCGCACGGGCTACCGCTCCAAGCAGATGCTGATCGCGCCGATCCTCGCGGGCGAGGGCGGCGAGCTGATGGGCGTCATCCAGATCATCAACAACCTCGCCGGGCAGCCGTTCTCCGGGCTGCACGACGAGGGCGTGGTGGAGCTCGCCAAGACGCTCGCGATCGCCTTCCGCGTGCGCCAGCAGATGCCGGGGCAGATGCAGTCGAAGTTCGAGTACCTGGTGATCGACAACGTGATCGCGGCCGCGGAGCTCGAGCTCGCCACCAAGGCGGCGCGGCGCAAGAACAGGAACGTCGAGGAGATCCTGGTCGAGGAGTTCCAGGTGAAGCCCGAGGCCATCGGCGTGGCGCTCGCGAAGTTCTTCGGCGTGGAGTACGAGCCGTTCAAGACCGACCGCATCAAGCCGCCGGACCTGCTCAAGAACATCAAGCGCGACTACGCGGAGGGCAACCACTGGATCCCGCTCGAGGATTCCAAGCAGGGCGTGGTGGTCATGTCCACGGATCCCGAGCGCGTGCGCAGCTCGCGCATGGTGGAGAACGTCTTCCCGCGCTCGCGCGTGATCTACCGCGTCACCACCGAGCGCGACTTCGTGCGCACGCTCGACCAGTTCTTCGGCGCCGAGGGCATGGGTGGGGAGTCGATCGGCGACCTGCTGTCGAACCTCGACGAGGACGAGGAGGGTGCGGCCGGCGGAGCGAGCGCGGACGAGATGTCCGCGGCCGCCGACAACGAGCTGGTGAAGCTCGTGAACAAGATCATCGTCGACGCGTTCAACCAGGGCGCCTCGGACATCCACGTCGAGCCCCTGCCCGGCAAGGCGAAGACGGGCATCCGCTTCCGCAAGGACGGCTCGCTCATGAACTACATCGAGGTGCCCGCCTCGTACCGCCAGGCGCTGATCACCCGCCTGAAGATCATGTGCGACCTGGACATCTCCGAGAAGAGGAAGCCCCAGGACGGCAAGATCAAGTTCAAGAAGTTCGGGCCGCTCGACATCGAGCTGCGCGTCGCGACCATTCCCACCGCGGGCGGCGTCGAGGACGTGGTGATGCGGATCCTCGCCGCGGGCGAGCCCATCCCCCTCGAGAAGCTGGGCGTGCTGCCGCCGAACATGGACAAGCTCAAGGCGTGCATCTCCAAGCCGTACGGCCTCTTCTTCGTGTGCGGGCCGACCGGCTCGGGCAAGACGACCACGCTGCACTCGGTGCTCGGCTCGCTAAACACGCCGGACACCAAGATCTGGACCGCCGAGGACCCGGTCGAGATCACGCAGAAGGGCTTGCGCCAGTGCCAGGTGAACCCCAAGGCGGGCTTCACCTTCGCCACCGCGATGAAGGCGTTCCTGCGCGCCGATCCGGACATCATCATGGTCGGTGAGATGCGCGACAAGGACACCACGCACATCGGCATCGAGGCCTCGCTCACCGGCCACCTGGTGTTCGCCACGTTGCACACGAACTCGGCGCCCGAGTCGATCATCCGCCTGCTCGACATGGGCATGGACCCGTTCAACTTCGCCGACGCGCTGCTCGGCATCCTCGCCCAGCGCCTCGCCAAGCGGCTGTGCAAGTGCAAGCAGCCGTACACGCCGAACCCCGAGGAGATCAAGCACTTCCTCACCGAGTACTGCGACGAGCTCAAGAACACGCCCGAGTTCAAGGCCGACCTGAACGCCGGCTACAAGAAGGTGTTCGAGCGCTTCCAGCGCGACTACGGCTTCGGCAAGCCCGAGTTCCAGCTCTACAAGCCGGCCGGGTGCGAGGCGTGCGGCAACACGGGCTACAAGGGGCGGGTCGGCCTGCACGAGATGCTGGTCGGCACCGATTCCGTGAAGAAGCTGATCCAGGAGCATGCGCGCGTGGCCGAGATCCTCGCCACGGCGCTGTCCGAGGGCATGCTCACCCTGAAGATGGACGGCATGGAGAAGGTGCTGCAGGGCATCACCGACATGGCGCAGGTGCGCGCGGTCTGCATCAAGTGAGCACGCCCACCGCCGATCCGGTCGTCGCATCGCCCAGCCGGGCGGCGCGCGCCACGATCGAGCCGGCGCCGGCGCTCGAATCGCGCTTCCTCTCCAAGCTCGAGTACCTGAACGCGGTCGGCATCGCGCTCTCCCAGGAGCGCGACATCAACCGCCTGCTCGAGACGATCCTCATCGCGGCGAAGAACCTCACGCGCGCCGACGGGGGGACGCTCTACCGCCTCGTGGGCGACAAGCTCCAGTTCGAGATCCTGCGCACCGACAGCCTCGGCATCGCGATGGGCGGCACCTCGGGCAACGCCGTGCCGTTCTACCCGATCCCGCTGCACGACAACGAGGGCAAGCCGAACTACACGATGATCGCGGCCTACGCGGCGCTCACGCACAAGACCGTGAACATCGCCGACGCGTACACCGCCGAGGGCTTCGATTTCTCGGGCACGCGCAACTTCGACAAGCGCACGGGCTACCGCTCGACCTCGTTCCTCACCGTGCCGATGAAGAGCCACGAGGGCGAGATCATCGGCGTGCTGCAGCTGTTGAATGCGATCGACCCCGACAGCGGCCGGGTCGTCCCGTTCGGCGAGGAGGACCAGCGGCTGGCCGAATCGCTCGCCTCGCAGGCCGCGATCGCGCTCACGAACCGCCTGCTCATCCAGCAGCTCGAGATGCTGTTCGAGTCGCTGATCGAGCTGATCAACACCGCGATCGACGACAAGAGCCCGTACACGGGCGGGCACTGCAAGCGCGTGCCCGTGCTCACGATGATGCTCGCCGAGGCCGCGCACGAGACCTCCGACGGGCCGCTCGCCGCCTTCCGCATGACCGAGCGCGACCGCTACGAGCTCAAGATCGCGGGGCTGCTGCACGACTGCGGCAAGATCACGACCCCGGTGCACGTCGTCGACAAGGCGACCAAGCTGCAGACCATCTTCGACCGCATCGAGCTCGTGGCCACGCGCTTCGAGGTGCTCAAGCGCGACGCGCAGATCGAGATGCTGCAGGCCCGCGCGCAGGCGCTCGAGGTGGGCGACGAGGCGAGCGCGCGCCGCGCCGACGAGGCGTACGCGAAGCGCATTCGCCAGCTCGACGACGATCGCGAGTTCCTGAGGCGCACGAACATCGGCGGCGAGCGCATGCGCTCCGAGGACCAGGCGCGCGTGTCGCGCATCGCGCGCTACGTGTGGCGCAACGACCGCGGCGAGATGGACCGGTTCCTCAGCCTCGACGAGGAAGAGAACCTGAACATCGCCTACGGCACGCTCAACACCGACGAGCGCGAGATCATCAACCGCCACATCGTCACGACGATCAAGATGCTGGAAGCGCTGCCGTGGCCGAAGCACCTGGTGAAGGTGCCGGAGTACGCGGGCGGCCACCACGAGCGCATGGACGGCAAGGGCTACCCGAAGGGCCTCACGCGCGAGCAGATGAGCGTGCCCGCGCGCGTGATGGGCATCGCCGACATCTTCGAGGCGCTCACGGCCCGCGACCGCCCGTACAAGGCGGGCAAGACGCTGTCCGAGTCGCTCGAGATCCTCGGGCGCTTCAAGCAGAGCGGGCACATCGACCCCGACCTCTTCGACATCTTCGTGCGCGAAAAGGTGTACCTGCGCTACGCCCAGGAATTCCTCGATCCCGAGCAGATCGACGCGGTCGACGAGTCGCGCATTCCCGGCTACCAGCCGTGAGGCGCCGCGCCGCCGCGAAGCGGCGGCAGGAAGTGACCGATCGCGGCATGTCCACGAATCGTATACCGCGTGCGATATGAAGGCCGGTCGGGCGCCGGCCGCCGGCCGTTTTCCAATTCGTTGATTTCGCGCAGTTAAAGCCCGCTTTCCCACCCGGATTTCAAGTGTCGTTCGGGCGGCGGCCGCTGGCACGCCGGTTGCGTCGGCTGCGTCCAACCCGCGCGAACCCGCGTCGGGCCCAGCCCCAACCACAAAGGACGTCGTCATGAGAAAGCAATCCGGCTTCACGTTGATCGAACTGATGATCGTCGTTGCGATCATCGGCATCCTGGCCGCGGTCGCGATTCCCGCGTA
>CAYOGL010000091.1:0-4103 GCA_964403515.1 uncultured Burkholderiales bacterium
AGTCGACGTGGCCCGGGGTGTCGATGATGTTGATGCGGTGCTCGGGGAAGCTGCCGTCCATGCCCTTCCAGAAGCAGGTGGTCGCCGCCGACGTGATCGTGATGCCGCGCTCGCGCTCCTGCTCCATCCAGTCCATCACGGCGGCGCCATCGTGCACCTCGCCCATCTTGTGGGAGACGCCCGTGTAGAAGAGGATGCGCTCCGTGGTCGTGGTCTTGCCGGCGTCGATGTGCGCCGAGATCCCGATGTTGCGGTAGCGTTCGATAGGTGTCTTGCGTGCCACGGTAACTTACCTCTTCACTCTGTGCCGCTTGCCCCTTCAAGCGGCACGCAGCGGTTCGAATCGACTAGAAACGGTAGTGTGCGAAGGCCTTGTTGGCCTCGGCCATGCGGTGCACTTCTTCCTTCTTCTTCACCGCGCCGCCGCGGCCCTCGGCCGCTTCCATCAGCTCGTTGGCCAGGCGCTGGGCCATGCTCTTCTCGCCGCGCTTGCGCGCCGCCTCGCGGATCCAGCGCATCGCGAGCGCGGTGCGGCGCACCGGACGCACCTCCACGGGCACCTGGTAGTTCGCGCCGCCGACGCGCCGGCTCTTGACCTCGACCATCGGCTTCACGTTGTTGATGGCGGACCCGAACACGTCGAAGGCGTCCTTGCCGGACTTCTTGGCGATCGCGTCGAGCGCGCCGTACATGATCCGCTCGGCGACCGATTTCTTGCCGCGGGTCATGAGCACGTTCATGAACTTGGCGACTTCCTCGCTCTTGAACTTCGGATCCGGCAGGATCTCGCGCTTGGGGACTTCTCTGCGACGTGGCATAAGTCTCTATCCAGTCTGTGTTGCGTTTGGAAAACCGGCCCGCCGCGAAGCGGGCCGTTCAACCGGTTACGCGGCCTTCGGCCGCTTGGCGCCGTACTTCGAGCGCGACTGCTTGCGATCCTTCACGCCGGCGGTGTCGAGGCTGCCGCGCACCATGTGGTAGCGCACGCCCGGCAGGTCCTTCACGCGGCCGCCGCGGATCAGCACGACCGAGTGCTCCTGCAGGTTGTGGCCTTCGCCCCCGATGTAGCTGATGACCTCGTAGCCGTTGGTGAGGCGCACCTTGGCGACCTTGCGCAACGCCGAGTTCGGCTTCTTCGGGGTGGTGGTGTACACGCGCGTGCAAACGCCGCGCTTCTGGGGGCTGCCGCCGAGCGCGGGGACCTTGCTCTTGGACGGGGTCTTCGTGCGCCCTTTGCGCAGCAACTGATTGATCGTCGGCATGTTTTCTCGGGTTCGTCGGTTTCCGGGGCGCCCTCGGCCCCCGGGAGCTTCCGCCGGCCCCTCCGTTCCGGAAGGGCCGACGCAAAAAAGCTCTCTAGTTTAAGGGTTTATCGCACCATGGTCAAGCACTTCAGGCCACCTGCTCGCTGGAGGTGTCGGCCTCGTCGAGCGCGAAGCCGAAGGTCGCGCTCGAGCCCGGCTCGGCCTCCTTCTTCTTGCGCGTCGAGTGGTAGGCCAGGCCCGTCCCGGCCGGGATGAGGCGCCCGACGATCACGTTCTCCTTGAGGCCGCGCAGGTCGTCCTTCTTGCCCATGATCGCCGCCTCGGTGAGCACCCGGGTGGTCTCCTGGAAGGAGGCCGCCGAGATGAACGAGTCGGTCGACAGCGACGCCTTGGTGATGCCGAGCAGCATGTAGTCGAACGTCCCGGGCTTCTTGCCGCCGGCCTTCACCCGGTCGTTCTCCTCCAGCACCTCGGCGCGCTCGACCTGCTCGCCGGTGATGAAGCGGGTCTCGCCCGGGTCGACGATCGAGACGCGGCGCAGCATCTGCCGCACGATCACCTCGATGTGCTTGTCGTTGATCTTCACGCCCTGCAGCCGGTAGACGTCCTGCACCTCGTCGATGATGTAGCGCGCGAGCGCCTCCATCCCCTGCAGGCGCAGGATGTCGTGCGGGTCGGCGGGGCCGTCGACGATCATCTCGCCCTTGTTCACCACCTGCCCGTCGTGCACGGCGATGTGCTTGTCCTTCGGGATCAGGTACTCGTGCGCGGCGCCGTCGAAGTCCGTGATGATGAGGCGCTGCTTGCCCTTGGTGTCCTTGCCGAACGAGACGGTGCCGGTGATCTCCGCGAGCAGGCCGGCGTCCTTCGGCGAGCGCGCCTCGAAGAGCTCGGCCACACGCGGCAGGCCCCCCGTGATGTCGCGCGTCTTCGACGACTCCTGCGGGATGCGCGCGAGCACGTCGCCCACGTTCACCTGCTGGCCGTTCTTCACCGTGATGATCGCGCCGATCTGGAACGTGTAGTTCACCGGCGTGTCGCCCGTGGCGAGCTTCACTTCCTTGCCCGCCTCGCCGATCAGCTTCGCCGCCGGGCGCAGCCCGCGCGTGGTCGACGTGCCGCGCCGCTTCGGATCGATCACGACCAGGCTCGACAGGCCCGTGGTCTCGTCGATCTGCTTGGCGACGGTGACGCCTTCCTCGACGTTCTCGAACCGGATCTCGCCCGCGTACTCCGTGATGATCGGACGCGTGAGCGGGTCCCAGTTCGCGAGCTGCTGGCCGGCCTTCGCCTTCGCGCCGTCGGCCACCGTGAGGGTCGCCCCGTACGGCACCTTGTGGCGCTCGCGCTCGCGGCCGTTGTCGTCCGCGATCACGATCTCGCCGTTGCGCGAGATGGCGATCATCTCGCCGCGCGCGTTGGTGACGTAGCGCATGGTGTTGGCGAAGTGGACGACGCCGTTCGACTTGGCCTCGACCGAGCTCGCCACCGCCGCACGCGAGGCGGCACCGCCGATGTGGAACGTGCGCATCGTGAGCTGCGTGCCCGGCTCGCCGATCGACTGCGCGGCGATGACGCCCACCGCCTCGCCGACGTTCACCAGCATGCCGCGGCCGAGGTCGCGCCCGTAGCACTTGGCGCAGATCCCGTAGCGCGTCTCGCAGGTGAGCGGCGTGCGCACCTTCACCTCGTCGATGCCCGCCTGCTCGATGCGCTCGACGGCATCCTCGTCGAGGAGCGAGCCGGCGGCGAGGATCACTTCCTGGTTCTCGGTGCTGATGATGTCGTTCGCGGTCACGCGCCCGAGGATGCGCTCGCGCAGCGCCTCGACCACCTCACCGCCCTCGACCAGCGCCTTCATCGCCATGCCCTGCTGGGTGCCGCAGTCCTCCTCGATCACGACGAGGTCCTGCGTCACGTCCACGAGGCGGCGCGTGAGATAGCCGGAGTTGGCCGTCTTGAGCGCCGTGTCCGCCAGGCCCTTGCGCGCGCCGTGCGTGGAGATGAAGTACTGCAGCACGTTCAGGCCCTCGCGGAAGTTCGCGGTGATCGGCGTCTCGATGATCGAGCCGTCGGGCTTGGCCATGAGGCCCCTCATGCCGGCGAGCTGCCGGATCTGCGCCGCCGAGCCGCGCGCCCCCGAGTCGGCCATCATGTAAATGGCGTTGAACGACTCCTGGTTCGCTTCCTTGCCCTTGCGATCGGTGACCTTCTCGTTGCCGAGCTGGTCCATCATCGCCTTGGCGATCTGGTCGCCGGCGCGGCCCCAGATGTCGACCACCTTGTTGTAGCGCTCGCCCTGGGTCACGAGGCCCGAGGTGTACTGGCGCTCGATCTCCTTCACCTCGCGCTCGCTCTCGTCGATGATCGACTTCTTCTGCGACGGGATGAGCAGGTCGTCGACGCAGATCGAGAGTCCCGCACGCGTCGCGTAGCTGAAGCCGGTGTACATCAGCTTGTCGGCGAAGATGACGGTCTCGCGGATGCCCACGCGGCGGAAAGCCTCGTTGATCAGGCGCGAGATCTCCTTCTTCTTGAGCGGCTTGTTGATGAGCGAGAAGGGCAGGCCCGCAGGCAGGATCTCGGAGAGCAGCGCTCGTCCCACCGTGGTCTCGTAGCGGTTCGTGAGCTCGGTGAGCGTGCCGTCGTCGTCGCGGCGCGACTCGCGGATGCGCACGGTGATTTTCGCGTGCAGCTCCACGCCGCCCGACTCGTAGGCGCGGCTCACCTCGGTGATGTTGGTGAACATCGAGCCCTCGCCGCGCGCGGCGATGCGCTCGCGCGTGGCGTAGTACAGGCCCAGCACGATGTCCTGCGACGGCACGATGACCGGCTCGC
>CAYOGL010000092.1:0-3889 GCA_964403515.1 uncultured Burkholderiales bacterium
CCGAAGACGACGCGCTCGCTCGCAAAGCCGCTCGCCCGGGCGATGAAGAAGCGCGCGTCGCCCAGCGCCTCGGCGGCGATGAGGATGCGCTCGGCGTTCATGCCGTCGAGGATGTAGCGGAAGCCGCGGTGCTCCTCGCCGATGAGGCTCGCGGCGGGAATGCGCAGGCCGTCGAAGAACACCTCGGTGGTGTTGTGGTTGATCATCGCCGGAAGCCGCCGGATCTCGAGCCCATGGCCGAGCGCCTCGCGGATATCGATGAGGAACACGGAGAGCCCGTCGGAGCGCTTCTTGCATTCCTCGACCGGCTTGGTGCGTGCGAGCAGCAGCATGAGATCGGTGTTGAGCGCGCGCGACGTCCACACCTTCTGGCCGTTCACCACGTAGTGATCGCCCACGCGCACGGCGCGGGTCTTCAGCTGCGTCGTGTCGGAGCCGGTCGTGGGCTCGGTCACGCCGAAGGCTTGCAGGCGCAGCGCGCCGGAGGCGATCTGCGGCAGGTACGTGCGCTTCTGCGCTTCGCTCCCGTGGCGCAGGAGCGTGCCCATGATGTACATCTGCGCGTGGCAGGCGCCGGCGCTGCAGCCGCTCGCGTGGATCTCCTCGAGGATCACCGCCGCCGCGCGCAGCGGCAATCCCGCGCCGCCGTACTCCTCGGGGATGAGCGCCGCGAGGTAGCCCGCGTCGGTTAGCGCCTTCACGAAGGCATCGGGATAGGCCTGCTGGTCCTCGAGCCCGCGCCAATACGCGCCGGGATAGTCGGCGCAGATCGCGCGGATCGCGGCGCGGATCTCGGCATAGTCCTCGCCGAGCGTCATCGAGAGCGTGTCGTTCGCGGACATGGCGCCGCTCACGCGCTGACGTAGTTCTTCGGGATGCCGGCGCGCGCGAGCGCTCCATGGAACGCCTCGCCCGGCAGCTGCGCCTCGACGAAGCGGCGCACCTCGATCAGCTGCGCGAGGTCCACGCCCGTCGCATAGCCCATCGACTCGAGGAGGAACACGAGATCCTCCATCACGATGTTGCCCGACGCGCCCGGTGCATAAGGGCAGCCGCCGAAGCCGCCGGTGGACGCGTCGAACGCGGCCACGCCCGCGTCGAGTGCCGCGACGACGTTCGCGAGCCCCACACCGCGCGTGTCGTGGAAGTGCGCGCCGAGCGCCATCCCGGGAAGCTCGCGACGGATCGCCGCGAACACGCGGCGCACGCCGGCCGGGTTCGCATAGCCCACCGTGTCGGCGATCACGAGCTCGTCCGCGCCGAGCCGCGCGAGATCCACGGCCAGAGAGACGACGCGATCCTCGGCGACGGCCCCTTCGATCGTGCACCCGAACGCGGTGGCGATGCCGCCCACGACGATCGGCCGCGCGGTGGCCGGCAACGCGTTGCGGTACTCGACGATGCGCCTGAAGTCGGCGACGGATTCGCCCACGGGGCGGCGCACGTTCGCCTGGTTGTGGCTTTCGCTCGCGGAGAGCACGTAGTTCAGCTTCATCGCGCCCGCGCTCACCGCGCGCTCGGCGCCCTTGAGGTTGGGCACGAGCGCGGCGACGACCAGGCCGTCGATCGCGCGTGCGCCGGCGACGACGTCCGCGGCGTCGGCCATCTGCGGCAACAGCTTCGGCGGCACGAACGAGGCGACCTCGATGTCGCGCACGCCCGCGGCGACCGCCCGCGCGATCCATTCGAGCTTGGTCGCCGTCGGCAGGATCGTCTTCACGCTCTGCAGCCCGTCGCGCAGGCCCATCTCGCGCACCGTTGCCCCCGGTCGGTTGCGGTCCATCGTCTCTTCCCTCCTAGCGGCCGACGAACTTCGGCTTGCGCCTGGCGTTGAATGCCTCGACGCCCTCGTGCCGGTCCTCGGTCGCGATCATGCGTTCGTACGCCTGCACCTCGAAGCGCAGACCGCTCGCCAGGTCCATCTGCAGGCCGGCGTGCATCGACTTCTTCGCCTGGCGCACCGCGATCGGCGCGTTGTCGGCGATGCGCTGCGCGATCGCGAGCACGGCCGCCTGCAGCTCGTGCGGCTCGTGCACGCCGTTCACCATGCCCCAGGCGTGCGCGTGCTCGGCGGTGAAGGGCGAGCCGGTGAGGATCAGCTCCTTCGCCCGGCGCTCGCCCACGGCGCGCGGCAGGTTCTGCGTGCCGCCCGCGCCCGGCATGATGCCAAGCGTGACCTCGGTGAGCGCGAAGCGCGCCGCGCGCGAGGCGTGGATGAAGTCGCACGCGAGCGCGAGCTCGCAGCCGCCGCCGAAGGCCGCCCCGTTCACCGCCGCGATCACCGGCACCGCGCAATCCATCACCGCGTAGAACGCTTCCTCGAAGATCGCGTGCTGCGCGCGCCACGCATCCTCGGTCATGCCGCGCCGCTCCTTGAGGTCGCCGCCGGCGCAGAACGCCTTGTCGCCCGCGCCGGTGATGACGATGCAGCGCAGGCTCCCCGGCGTGAATTGCAGCGGCACGAAGAGGTCGCGCAGGTCGCGTCCCATCTGCGTGTCGATGGCATTGCGCACCTCGGGACGGTTCAGCGTGACGACGAGCAGGCCCGGCGCGGGCTCGGCGAGAGCCAGCGTGGCGAAGGCGGGCCGGCTCATCGCGATGCCTCGGTGGCGGACGCGGGGAACACCGCGGCGGCGTCGGCCCCGAGCGCGGGCGGCGTCGTGCGGAACGGCAGGCGCTCGCCATCGAAGCGCAGGGGGACGCTCGTGAGCGCCATGGTTCCGTCGGGAAGCGCGCGCACCATGTCGACGGCCGTGGTCTGCGCGTGGGCGAGCACCTCGCTCACGCCCTGCAGGATCGCGGCCGGGACGCCGGCGGCATCGAGGCGCGCCACCCATTGCGCGGCGCTCGCGGTGGCGACGATGCCGTCGATGAGCGCATTCAACGCCTCGCGGTTCTTCACGCGCTCGGCGTTGCTCGCGAAGCGCGCATCCTCGGCCCACTCGGCGTGGCCCATGACGGTGCAGAGGCGGCGGAAGAGCGAATCGTTGCCCGCCGCGATGACGACGTAGCGGTCGGCCGCCTTGTACGCCTTGTACGGCGCGATCATCGCGACCTCGGTGCCGGTGCGTCCCGGATCGCGGCCCGATGCCATCGCGAGCGCGATCGGCACCGTCATCCAGGCGAGCGCCGTCTCGAAGAGCGACGTGTCGACCACGCAGCCTTCGCCCGTGCGATGGCGGCGCTCGATCGCGGCGAGGATGCCGATCACGCACCACATGCCCGCGCCCATGTCGATGATCGAGGGGCCGACGCGCACCGGCGGGCGGCCCGCCTCGCCCGTGACGCTCATGATGCCGGCGAAGGCCTGCATGAGCGGGTCGTAGCCGGGCTTGTCCTTCAGCGGGCCGTGGGCGCCGAATGCGCCGAGATTGCAGTAGACGAGGCGCGGGTTGCGCGCACGCAGCGTCTCGTCGAGGCCGTAGCGCGCGACCAGGCCCGGTCGCATGTTCTGCACGACGACGTCGGCCTGGCCGATCAGCGTGCGCAGCGCCTCGCGTTGGTCCGCGTCCTTGAGGTCGATCGCGACCGACAGTTTGTTGCGATTCAGGGCCTGGAAGGTGGCCGAGGCGCCGTGCCAGAACGGCGGGCCCCAGCCGCGCGCGTCGTCGCCGCCGTCGGGATTCTCGACCTTGATCACGCGCGCGCCGAGATCGCCGAGGATCTGTCCCGCGAAGGGCGCGGCCACGCTGTGGCCCAGCTCGATCACGGTGATGCCGGAAAGGGGAAGGTCCATGGTCCCTCGCGGCTATTGCGGATGCGTGATCCGGATCCCGCGCATGCGCTCAGACCTGCGCCGCGAGCTCGGGCACCGCCTGGAAGAGATCGGCGACGAGGCCGTAGTCGGCGACCTGGAAGATCGGCGCCTCCGGGTCCTTGTTGATCGCCA
>CAYOGL010000093.1:0-3609 GCA_964403515.1 uncultured Burkholderiales bacterium
CACCAAGCACGGCGCCCGCACCAACGGATGCGGCCGGCTACATGCGCGAGTACCGGGGCATCCAAGCGGCACTGTTCGACCTCGACACCGTGGCGGCCGAGCTCCGCCTCACATAAGCCGAAACGCGGCCGCACGCCGCGTCGACCCGCTAGGCGCCGTATGCGAGTCCTGATGATGGCTTGGCGCAGGGAGATAGGGACACATGAGCAAAACCACAAGTGAGCTCAATCAAGGCGACCGGGTCCGATTAGTTAGTGGCTTAGTTCGCACGGTCGACCGCGTCGAGCGGACGGGCTTCGTCAACTACCGGAACGAGCCGATCCTAGCCGTGCTGTACGCGGAGGGCCGGACCGATCAATGGTCGGGCGGCAATAGCGCGGTCGCCTCGAGCGAATGGGACGTCTGCGAGGAGTAAGCCGAAACCGGGCGGCGGGCCCGGTCGTGCGCGGGTAAGCCTCTCCCGCGCGCCTGATGAGGCAGAGGCAAGGGAGATAGGGACACATGATCGAGATGCGAGGCACCAGGAACCAGAGCCGCGGCTGGGCGATCCTCAGCGCTTCACCCTTGGAGGGCGGCGAGCTCGAAACCGGCGAATTCAGCTTCGAGGAGCTGCCAAACGGCCTGATCGCCGTGGAGCATCGCGGCGCCGGCACCCGCTCGACCTGGACGCGCTGGGGCGAGCACAGGGGCCTAGACTCCTGCGGCATCTTCAAGGATGCGGTCGCGGTCACCGTGCGCATCCTTTACGGCTAGCACGATGGCTCACCCGCTTGAGGTTCTATTCGTCGCCGTGTTCAACACGTGCGCGACCTGGGTCGTGCTCACACGGCTGGACAAGGAGCAGATCGCGACCGCTGCCTGTGCGTCACTGATGGGCTTTCTCACCTTGGGGTGGGGCATGTTCGTCCTTCGCTGGCAGGAGCGGCGCTAGAATCCGCCGCAGGCTTCGCCGAAACGGGAGATTGGGCGCGACAGCCGGGGCTCCCCAATGCCCCCTCGCCCTTTCTCTCGTCCGCCCGTGGGTCGTGCCCGGGCGCTGAAAAAACAAACGAGGGAGGATAGGTTGCCGCGACCGGTATACGACGCAGTAGCCCGTGCGGAGGAGAACCGCCGATATTACGAGGCCAACGCTGAGCGCATCAATGCACAGCGACGGAGTCAGTACGCAGCTCACGACACGGAACAGCGCGCGAAGTTGCTTGCGAAGCAGGCCGAGTACAGGCGGCGCGTCACGACAACCACGATCCGGGCCAAGAACTCCCGTCAGCGCGCCCGGCGTCGTGGCGCTCTCGGGAGTCACACCCATAAGGAGTGGCTCGCCGTGCTGGAGGCCTATGGAAACTGCTGCGCCCACTGCGGCACCACCGAACGCCTTGAGCGGGATCACATCGTCCCGATCGTGCTTGGCGGATCAGATGATGCCGCGAACCTGCAGCCGCTTTGTCGCAGCTGCAACGGGAGGAAGGATGCGCGCACGCGCGCCGCAGACGGGCGGTCACCCGTCGCCATTCAGGGAGATAGGGAACATATGGCAGTGACGAATCTCTCCGAGCTAGAGCGGCGCCTAGCGGCGCTCGAGGCTCAACTCGCAGACCCGCCGCACGAGTGCAAATTCGCGTACCTGCGCTCTGAGCGGATCACCATGAAGTCAGCCGGCGAGGATGCTGGCGATGCGGCGTTCGGGGGCGGCCAGGGCGCCTATGTCTGGTATGACGTGAGCTCTTGCGTGGGATGCAACGCCTACCGCTACATCCGGCAGCCGCGGATCCCTGACGACTTCCTGGGTGCGAAGGTGTTCACCTTGCGCCCGCGGCTTGAGGTTCCGACCGGGCAGGGCGGCACGTGAGAGTGCCGGCGGCGCTGGTCGCAACCAGCCGTCAGCTGGTGTTCCACGGATACCCGAGCGGGCGCGTGTACGTGCGGGGACGGGATAGGGATGAGCGCGAGCTTGTACCGGGCAGCTCCTTTGAGTGGTGGCGGCACCCGGCCGAGGCGCGCGACCTCGCGCGGGAGATCCTGTTGCGCGTGTTCGATCGCAGTTTCGGACTCCCCGCTCAGGTGCGCCATGAGGGAACGCTCGCCGCCCGCATACAGCGCCTTGGCTCTCGCTTCGTGCTCTACGAGGACGAGGTACGGCACTGGATCGAGGTTGAGCAGCGTGCTCGGTAACGTCGACTCCCTATTTCCCGGGGCTCTCTGGCAACGCGCCAGGGAGCCCCTTTTGTTGTGCCCGAGGCGACCGTGATCGAGCAGGAGACGTTCCCTTTCGTCACCGGCCCGGGCCCCTCCCGCTGTAACCTCCGTTGCCTTGACAGGGCCGACGTGAGGACCGGCGAAGAGGGCATGTGCGCTGCGGACCAAAGACGCCTATTGACAATCGCTCTCCTCTCCGAACCGACCGTTGAAATCGGCTCCCGGTTGGAGTAGAGTCCTCGCGGGTAACGTCAACGTAACGCGAACAACGCCCACCCTCATTACGAGCCAATAAGGGAGATTAGGTCTATGACTGAACCAGAATCGACGCGCGCCCTCACGCCTGTAACCGCCACTCTCCCGAGGCCGGCCGAGTGGGAAATCATGCGCCAGAGCGCGTATCTGGTAGCCAAGACCGCCTTCGCCCTCGGCTGGAACCAACGGCCGGAGAACGTGATGGCCGCCATGCTGCAGGGCCGCGAGCTCGGCATCGGCCCGATGGCCGCAGTCCTCAACATCCACGTCATCGACGGCAAGCCGTCCGCCTCGGCTGAGCTACAGGCAGCGCTCATCCGGCGAGAGGGCCACCGGATCATCGTCGTGAAGTGGACGTCCGAGGAGTGCGTCATCAAAGGCGTCCGCAAGGACAACGGCGACGAGGCCGAGGTCAGTTGGACGATCGAGGATGCCCGAGACGCCGACCTGCTCGGCAAGCAAAACTGGAAGAAGTACAAGAAGTCGATGCTCTGGGCCCGCGCCATCTCGGCACTCGGCACGGCGCTCTTCAGCGACGTCACGCTGGGACTCAAGACCGCCGACGAGCTCGGCGACGAGAACACGAACGAGTGGGGTGCGCACGTCGCACCCGACCCCAACGTGCCCGATAGCTTCGCCAAGGCTCCAGAGACGCAGCGAACCGCGCCGCCCATGCCAAGCGATCAGATCATCGACGGCCAGGTGGTGCCTACCGGCGAGGCTTCGGGTTCGCCGGTAGGTGGTTCGATTCCACCCGTTGCCAGCCCTGCAACGGCCCCGTCAGGTAAGGCGGGCGAGGGGCTGATCTCCCCTATGGGCACTCCTTCGGTCGTTGACGACTTCACGCCGGCGGCGCCGCAGGGCGACCCGAGCGCGACCGGCGTGCTCCCGGTGATCCGCAACGAGGCGACCGTGCAGCACACCGCGCCCGTGGCTGAGGGGCCACCAGAGCCACGAGAGCAGGCGCCGGCCGTGCCTGAGCCGCCCAAGATCGGGACCTTGGTCAAGCCGGAGAACTGGTACGAGTTTGAGGGCCGCTGGTTCGTGAAGGAGCCAGGCGCGGACCCCGCCGACGCGAGCCGACGGGTCGAGCTCCCGCCGCGGCCCGACCGCGACTGCACGCTCTGTCAGAAGGACGGCAAGGAAACCGGCTCCTGGCGG
>CAYOGL010000094.1:0-2925 GCA_964403515.1 uncultured Burkholderiales bacterium
CCGCAAAGCACTCTTGACGGAGGTAACAACTCATGGCTGGTAGTTACCGGCACCTGATCCACGACGACGGCACCTTCGCTGGAGTTGAACTCCTTGACCACCTGGGCGACGCCTACGAGGCGCTGGAGGAGTGCTACCTAATGATCCAGCAGCTGAGCGGCGGTGACCCGGAACGCATTGCTCGGGCGTGGATGGAAGGCTACCTGGCACCGCGGCGAACAGACCTCGACGCGGTTCAGCGCGAACTGATGATCCGCCAATACGCCAATGACCTGAGAAGCCGCCGATGACCGAGGACCGCATCCCCCACGAAGTGGCCACATGGACGCAATACGCGGCTCAGGCCGAAGGAGACGCTGGCAACTACTGGCAGCGCGACGATGGCGAGGTCGAGGTTTACGAAGTCGGCCGCGGCCATCCCGACTTTCATCCGTTCCTCAAGGGCCAGACAGGATTCGTCGCAGCTCGCACCCATCGGTTCGGCCGGCGCTACCGAGACGAGCACATCGGTCGCTACGACACACTCGAAGAGGCCACCATGGCGGCTGACAAGGCGGTGCCACATGCCTGACAGCGTTTCATCCGCCGCAGCCTATGCCCGCCGTAACGGCTGGCGATGGGTGCTCTGGTACTTCCAGCAGCGTCGCTTCCTCGCCGGTGCGCGTCAAGCCTGGTGGGCTTATGTGCGCGGCCACGACGGGGAGTGTTGTGAGTTCTGTGGTCAGCCCTACCCACTCTGGCACGCACCTGACGACCTTTGGGGCGATCTCATGGGCGGTCCCGGCGGCCTGTGTTGCATCCGGTGTTTCGACTGGCTCGCTCGTCGGCGAGGGCTGTGGCTGCGATGGCGACCGGAGGTGGCATGAACGACAACGACCGCCTACCGCGCGTTTCGGCTCCAACGTGGCCCTCTCCGTACCTCCAGCCCGACAACCACTCATGCGGCTACTACGCCAGCGCGTACCTCTGCCGATGCTTCGGCTTCGACGTAAGTGCTGAGGATCTGAGGGCCACCGCCACGAAGGCCGGATACACCGGGCCAGAGAGCTACCTGCCGCTCTGCGAGACATTCCCCGTCGAACGCTACGGGCTCAAGCGCGAGTCATTCTGGGACTACACCCAGAACATCGATGACAAAGAGTTGTGGCGCACGACCGGGGCGCGCTTCTACCTCGGCGGGGATGCCCGACGATGGTTCACTGAGAAGTTGGCCGGCCGCTTGGCGCTGGTAAATGTCTACCGCGCCTATCCGACGTACCACATGCTCGTCGCCCTTGAGGCGGGCGAGGGTGGGGTCATCGTCATGGACCCGCTATTTGGGCATCGAGTTGAGACGTGGGACTGGTTCCTTGGTTCTGGCCCCGGCACCAACACCGCTCACAACGTTGCCGGCTTCTATGAGCTTGCAGCATGACGCAGCCCAGGAGCCGCTTTCAGTCACCAGCGGTCGGCTGCCTCGGTCAGATGGCCGAGATCCTGCGCAAGATCCGCGCTGGCGAGGCCCCACCGACGGAGGTAGTCCCGCCCGAGGAGCCGCGCGGTCACATTGTCCACCACGGCAACGTTCCGAACCCCGCTGGCGGCCGGCGCCTGCCTGTCTGGCGCATCCGCTGTGTCCACTGCGCGTGGTTCGACCACCAGCACAGGCGTAAGGCCGTTCGGGACGCCTACGCCGCGCACCTGACGGCTGAACACGCAGAGGGGACGGTATGAGCGACGAACCGAAGATCGAACCGAGCGAGCGCGTGCTCATGTTCCTCGCCGCCGAGCGCGGGGCCGCCGAGACGGAATACTGCGTTCCGCCTGGGCTACCGACGATGCTCGTCAAGTGGTTCCGGCGCGGCCTCTCGATGGGGGCCATCGTCCTGCACTCCACTGGCGAGGGCTACGCCCTAGCCACCCATGAGGTCAGGGTCGCCGGCAAGAAGAACACGACCGCGACGCAGCTCAAGCCGTGCGTGTACGAGTGGGAGCGCCTGATGGCATTCGAGGACCGGATCGGCCCCAAGATGTCGCGCGAGCTCGTAATGCAACGGGTTCAGGAGTACCAGCGTCGGCTCCTGAATCGCAGACGTCCCGACGCCGCAGCACAAGTCTTGGGAGGTAGTTTCGAGTGAACCAGCCATACGAGCGGATCAGGGCGATGCGTAATTACGCTGTCAGAGGGGTCGAGGAGGAGCTCAAGAACCTACTCGACCGGGCCGACTTTCCCGACCACAACACTGCCGTCCACGCCCTCGACGTCGTCAACCTGATCCCGCACCGGGACCCGCACTTCCCGATGCGCCGGGATCGCGAACATCTCCTCCGCGAGGCCGTCGCTTGGCGCCAGGTGGCGGCTCGCGCCCTGAGGGCAGCCGTGGAGATGGTGCTCATGGCCTACGAGGACCAAGACGAGCGACTCGGGGACGAGGCCTACCACGCGCTTGAGCATGGCCGATCACCAGAGACGGGAGCCGGGCAGGCGATGACGCCGACCGCTTCGCAGGAGGTTGGCATCGACGCGGAGCAAGTCAAGCGGTCGCGCCTGGAGACCCCCCCCTTCTAATGCGCGCTTCATTTATCGCTGGCGAGGAGCGGCGCCGCTGGCGTCGGCGGACCTCGAGGCCGTGCGGCTCCTGCGGTCGCAAGGCGAAGTGGTGGCCGCGGATCGCCGAAGGCCTGCGCCTCGGCCCCTGCTGCGCCAACAAGTACCTCGGGCCAGCGCACCCTGATCTGGCGGGCGGCCGATGAGCGAGCAGCCCAAGATGATTACCGGCCTCGCCGCCGAGCTCCTGATGGCAAAGGGCATGGCTCCGATCAACCGTAACCCGGGCGTTACGTGGGTCAGGCTGGACGAGAAGTGGACGATGGCCGTGAACGGCCACGGAGAGGCCCACGTCGCCCACTCGCCGAACCTCATGGAGGCGACCCTTGAGGCCTACG
>CAYOGL010000095.1:0-2826 GCA_964403515.1 uncultured Burkholderiales bacterium
GCCGGGACGCAGGCGCCCGCCACCGAGGCGCGCGAGCGCGTGCAGCGCGCCGCCTCGCTCCTCGGCTACGTGCCCCACGGGGCCGCGCGGGCGCTGGCCTCGCGCCGCTCGCGCACCATCGGCGCCGTGCTGCCGACGATCGACAACCCGATCTTCGCCTCGGCCACGCAGGCGCTCGCGCGCGAGCTGGCGCGCGCATCGTACACGCTGCTCGTGGCGAGCCACGAGTACGACGCGGGCATGGAGACGTCGGTCACGCGCGCGCTGCTCGAGCGCGGCGTCGACGGCCTCGTGCTCGTCGGGACCGACCACGAGCCCGCGCTCTTCCAGGCGCTCGCCGATGCCTCGGTGCCCTACGAGCTGCTCTGGGCGCTCGACGGGGCCGGCTTCCACCACTGCATCGGCTTCGCCAACCGCGAGGCGAGCGCGCGCTGCACCCGGCATCTCCTCGACCTCGGGCACCGCCGCTTCGCGGTGCTCTCGGGCAGCGCCGCGCACAACGACCGCGCGCGCGATCGCGTCGCCGGCGTACGCGACGCTCTCACCGCGCGCGGCATCGCCCTGCCCGCCGAGCGCATCGTCGAGACCGCCTTCTCGCTGCGCGGCGGCCGCGAGGGCCTGCGCACCCTGTGGGAGCGCTGCGGCCGCGAGGCGTTCACCGCCCTCGTCTGCGGCAACGACCTGATCGCGCTCGGCGCGCTGATCGAATGCGCCGCGCAGGGCGTGCGCGTGCCGGAATCGCTCTCGGTCGTGGGATTCGACGACATCGAGCTCGCGGCGGAGTTCTCGCCGCCGCTCACCACCATCCACGTCCCCTCCGCCGACATCGGCCGCATCGCCGCCGAGCGCCTGCTCGCCCGCCTCGACGCGAGACGCGTCCCGCGCCTGCGCGAGATCCCGGTCGAGCTGATGGTGCGCGGCAGCACCGCGCCGCGCGCCGCCCCGCCGCCCGCGCGCAAATCGCGTCGAACCGCGCGCGCGGTGCCGAAGCGGATTGCGCGCCCGTGAACGCGCGGCGACACCGGTTCGCCCGGCATCTGGAAGGGCGCCGGCCGCTGCGGTATAACGGGCAACGGTGCCGCGAACACCCCGCGCGGCCGCCGATCCCGCGAGGAGACGCAATGGACGAGCACGACCCGCTCCAGCCCGCGTTCGAGGCGCTGAACCGCGCCTTCGCCGAAGCGCGCGACCTTCGTCAATCGATCCCCGTCGACGCCACGCGCGGAGACCAGCTCGGCTGCCTCATCGCGCGCCTCGAGGAGGTGCGGCACGAGCTGTGCCTCGTCGCGCGGGTCGTCGCCGAGCAGGGGACGCGCCTGCGCGAGACGACCGCGCTCGCCATCGGCGGCACCGCGCGGCGCTTCTGACGCACCGCCGGTTCGCGCGCTACAGCCCGAGGTAGAAGACCGGCGCGAGCGCCGCCAGCGCGGCGCCGGCCTGCATCGCGAGCACCACCAGCGTGCGCCGCGGGGCGCGCGGCCATCCGCGCAATGCGAAGAACGCGATGATCGGCAGTTGCGCCGCCATGAGGATCTGCCAGACGTGAGCGGCGGTTCCCTCGTCGGCCTCGCGCGCCGTGCCGAAGGCGGCCAGGTGCACGAGCACCACGGCGAGCGCCGCGAGCGACATCGCGATGGGCAGCCAGGCGCTCGGTTGCCACGCGGGCCACGGGCCGGCTCGATCGCTCATCGCGGACTCCTTCGCGCGCACATCGCGCATCGCGATTCTCGACCCACGCAGCGGCGCGCGCAACGCCTCCGCCGCGCCGTTGCAGGACAGGCGACGCGGACATCGAGCAGCGCGGCGCGCTATTCCTGCAGGACGTACGTTCCCGGCGCCGGCCCGAGCGCGGCGTACGCGCCCTTCGCCGTGCCGAGCGGCGGTGGCGCGCGCCGTCCGCGCGAATGGCGCTCGAGCCAATGCTGCCATGCCGGCCACCACGTGCCGGGCACCGGCGCGGCCTCGTGCACCCACGCGTCGGGATCGCGATGGTGCGCCCCGGGAACGTGGGTCGCGACGCGGTAATAGCGCCCGGCGTGTCCCGGCTCGGACACGATGCCCGCGTTGTGGCCGCCGCTCGCGAGCAGGAACGTGACCTCGCCTTCCACGAACGCATGGATCTTGTACACCGAGCGCCAGGGCGCGACGTGATCGCGCTCGGTGGCCACCACGAAGAGCGGCACGCCGATGTCGCTCAACGCGACCGGCCTGCCGCCCGCGACGTGGCGGCCGGCCGCGAGGTCGTTGCCGAGGAACAGTCCGCGAAGATACTCGCTGTGCATCCGGTACGGCATGCGCGTGCCGTCCGCGTTCCAGGCCGCGAGGTCGTTCATCGGCGCACGCTCGCCCATGAGGTAGTCGTGCACGATGCGCGACCACACGAGGTCGTTCGAGCGCAGCAGCTGGAAGGCGCCGGCCATCTGGCGCGTGTCGAGGAAGCCCTGCTCCCACATGCTGTCCTCGAGGAACGCAAGCTGGCTGTCGTTCACGAAGAGCATGAGCTCGCCCGCCTCGGTGAAGTCCGTCTGCGCGGCGAAGAGCGTCAAGCTGGCGAGCCGGTGGTCGCGCTCGCGCGCCATCGCCGCGGCCGCGATCGCGAGCAGCGTCCCGCCGATGCAATAGCCGGCCGCATGCACCTTGCGTGCCGGCACGATGGCAGCCACCGCGTCGAGCGCCGCGGCCACGCCCAGCTCCCGGTAGTCCTCCATCGAGAGCTCGCGATCGTCGGGACCCGGGTTCTTCCACGACACCATGAAGACCGTGTGTCCCTGGGACACGAGGTAGCGCACGAGCGAGTTGGCGGGGCTCAGGTCGAGGATGTAGTAC
>CAYOGL010000096.1:0-2633 GCA_964403515.1 uncultured Burkholderiales bacterium
CCTGCGCGCCGCAGCTCGCTTCGGCGTGCTTCGCGTCGGCCTCGGGGGCCGCTTTCGCATCGGCGGGGGCCGCCGGCGCAGCCGCGCTCGCGGCGGGCTCGGCCTTCTTGTCCTGGGCGAACCCGGCCGGCGTGAAGGCGAGCGCCGCGGCGAGCGCGAATAGCGTGATCAGACGTTTCATCGTGGGGTTCTCCTCAGAGTGCTTCGGCGCCGGTCTCGCCGGTGCGGATGCGGATGACCTGCTCCAGGTCGAAGACGAAGATCTTGCCGTCGCCGATCTTGCCGGTCTTGGCGCTCGCCTCGATCGCCTCGATGGCCTGGTCGACGAGCTCGTTGGGGATCGCCGCCTCCACCTTGATCTTCGGCAGGAAGTCGACGACGTACTCGGCGCCGCGATAGAGCTCGGTGTGGCCCTTCTGGCGGCCGAAGCCCTTCACTTCGGTGACGGTGATGCCCTGCACGCCGATGCCCGAGAGCGCCTCGCGCACCTCGTCGAGCTTGAACGGCTTGATGATGGCGGTAACCAGTTTCATGGGTCTCCCCTCGGAAATCGCTCAGAACTTGTAAAGGACCTCGAGCGCGACGGAGCTCTGCTTGTCGGTCGGGGTCACGCCGTCGGACTTGAGGAACGCGTTCCGGTCGGACTTGTCGGCGCGCGCTTCGGCGCGGATCTCCCACGGCTTGGCGGGCAGCCACGCGAGCGTGAGCGTCGCTTCCTTCCACTTCTGGATCACGCCGGTGCGGTAGCCATCCCTGTCGTCGAAGTACTCGCCGCGAAGAGAAACGCGCCACTGCGGATCGATCGTGTAGTTGACGTAGCCGGCGATGCCCTCCCACTTCGCCTTGCCGCCATCGGCCGCACCGTTCTCCTGCGTGCCGTAGTCGTAGTTCACGACGAGAGCGAGCTGGTCGCTCACGTTGAACGTCCCCACCAGGTCGAACAGGTTGCGCATGCCGTTCACGCCGCTCTTCGGGTAGTTCGAGGTGAGCTCCTTGCCGCCGTAGTAGGCCGCGGAGAAACTCACGGTCTTCGCGGGCGCATACGTCGCGCCGAGCTCGACGGTCTTGTCGCTATTCGGGTCCTCGACCGCATCCCAGCCCTGGTTCACGCCGCCGATGAGCGAGAGCTGGTCGCTGAGCTTCCACGTCGCGCGCACGCCGGTGTGCGTGAACGGGATCGCGTAGCCGAAGAGGATCGAACGCGAGTAGTTCACGTCCTGGTCGCTCTTGATCACCTCGGCGCCGGCGAGCGTCACGAACTTGCCGCCGATGAGCGTGAGCGGGCCGGTGGCGTATTGTGCGTAGAGCTGGGTCACGTCGAACCAGTGGTTCGCGCCGTTGGCCGGTCCCTTGTCCTTGTCGATCGTGCCGTACGACGCGATGGTGTCCGAGTCGCGGCCCGCGTTGACCTCGAACACGCCGCCCCACCCCTGCTCGGGGGTCTTCGCGAATTGCAGGTCGAGCGCGTGGAAGATCACCTCGTCGCGGCGGATGTCGAAGACGCGGTCGTTCGCGCCGCTCACGAACTTGCCCGAGCCGGACAGGTGGTTGTACGCGGCGTCGATGTGCCCCGTGAGGTCGAAGCCGCCGATCGAGAAGATGGGCGGCGGCGGCGCATCGGCGGCCTGCGCGGCGGCGGGCGCCGTGTCGGCCGGCGGTGTCTGCGCGAAGGCGCCGATCGCCGCGGCGAGCGCCGCGGTGAGGGCACCGCCGCGCAGGCAACGCAGGGTCGGGGCGGTGGGTCTCGTCATGTTGGTATCCTTTGTCGAGTGGATGGCGGTGCGTGGGCCGCAACGACTCAGCACCAACCATGCCAATCGGGCCATTCGCGCATCGCCTTGACCCGCCTGGGCTTGTCCGGGGCATGGGCGCACCGTGGCCGTGCGCGATCCCGGTTGCGGGCACCAATCGGGTGCACGCGGACCGTCAACGAACCTGCGGCGTCGGGAATTGAGATGAACGAGAAATTCTTCAGCGAACTGAGCCGGCGACTGGCCGATTTCGCCGCCTCGAACCCGGCCCGGGACCTCGAGCGCAACTTCCGCGCGCTGCTCGCGAGCGCGTTCGCCCGTCTCGACCTCGTGAGCCGCGAGGAATACGACGTGCAAGCGCAGGTGCTCGCGCGCACGCGCGAGAAGCTCGCCGGTCTCGAAGCCCGCGTGCGCGAGCTCGAGGCGCGGCTCGCGCCACGCGAAACGCCCTGACCGCCGTCGCGCACGCCCCGCGGACGGCGCCGCGCCGCGGGAGGAAAGGGATGGACGTCGCGGTCGTCCTGAGCCGCGGGCTCGCCGGACTCGAAGCGCCGCTCGTGCGCGTGGAGGCGCACGTGGGCAACGGTTTGCCGGCCTTCCACATCGTCGGCCTGCCCGAGACCGAGGTGAAGGAAGCGCGCGATCGCGTGCGGGCGGCGTTGCAGACCGCGCGCTTCGATTTCCCGCAACGCCGCATCACGGTCAACCTCGCGCCCGCCGACCTGCCGAAGGAAAGCGGGCGCTTCGACCTGCCCATCGCGATCGGCATCCTGGCGTGCACCGGCCAGGTTCCCGCAGGGCAGCTCGGCGCGCTCGAGTTCGCGGGCGAGCTCGCGCTCTCGGGCGAGCTGCGGCCGATCCGCGGCGCGCTCGCGATGACGT
>CAYOGL010000097.1:0-2196 GCA_964403515.1 uncultured Burkholderiales bacterium
CGAGACCCCGGAATGGGGAAAGACCGTCAAGGAGCTCACGGGCGGACGCGGCGTCGATCATCAGGTCGAGGTCGTCGGCGGTGACCTGTCGCAGAGCCTGCGCGCCACGGCGACCGGCGGCGCGCTCTACATGATCGGTGCGCTCAGCCGGAAGCCGGCGCAGTTCATCGCGGGCGGCGTCATCAACGGCAACGTCCGCATCGTCGGCCTGACCGTCGGGAACAAGATCCACCAGGAGGAGATGATCCGCGCCGTCGCTTTGAGCGGACTGAAGCCGGTGGTCGACAGTGTTTTCCCTCTGGCCGAGATCGGCCAGGCGTTCCGCCACCAGGAAGCCGGCAAGCATTTCGGCAAGATCTGCCTCTCTTGCAGCTAGTGCACTGAGGTAAACGTAGGATTCACTTCGTCATGGCCGGGCTTGTCCCGGCCATCCACGTGGCGCCACCGGAAATCCTTGCAAACACTGGTGCAAACGCCCCCGCGTGGATGGCCGGGACGAGCCCACGGCTGTCCGGTTCGCGTTTTCAGGGCCATTGGAGCACCAATTGATGAGTGCTGCGGTTTATTTTGGGCTCAGGTTTGAGGAGCCGTTCGATGGGGCGCCGATGCATGAGGTTGGCACGTACCAAGCGGGCGAAGGCGAGCGGGCTTTGGACGGCCTTCTGAGTGGCTTGGGTGAGCCTGAGCAGCAGGAAGGCGATGAGCGCGACGGCGATTTGAATGCGGACGGCGTTTTCAGAGATGCCGATGAAGCGGGTGATTTTGAGGGTCTGCTTGACCCAGCGGAAGAACAGCTCGATGGCCCAGCGCCGCTTGTAGAGATCGGCGATCTCCTTGGCGGGAGCGTCGAGATCGTTGGAGAGGATCCGCAACTCCTTGCCGGTCTCGGTCATGACCCGGACCTCGCGCACCGCATCCTGCATGGGATTGCGCCGGTTCTTGGCCTGGCGGGCGGGCAGGAAGCCGATGCGGTCACAGAGGATGCCGGCGCCCTCGGGCACCGGCAGCTCTTTGATCGGCTCGAACGGTGTGTTGGCCTTGAAGCGGGTGACGATCCGGCAGCCCGCGTCGTCGAGCTTGGCCCACCAGCGGTAATCGTAATAGCCGAGATCGAAGACGTAGGTGGCGCCCGGCTCGATGGGCATCTCCTGCGCCATGGTGATGTCGTTGACCTTGGCCGGGCTGACCTGAGCATAGATCGGCCGATCGCCGTCGGCATCGTAGATCACGTGCAGCTTGGCGCCGCATGCCTGGGCCGAAAACCGCGCCCAATCGGCGCTGAGCTGGCTCAGCCGCACGCTGGTGGCGTCGATCAGATAGACCGTCTCGGCCAGCCTGCGGCGCAGCTGGCGATGGGCCTGCGTCATCATCGTCGCCAGCAGGTCACCGAACACGGCGGCAGGCCGGGCGGCGTTCGCGTCCGACAAGGTCGAGCGGCGAACCGGATCGGCGCCCACATGGTAAAGCCGCGCCTCATGGCTCTCCAGCGCGGTCACGATCTCGCGCAGGCTCGAGGCTCCGGAAAGCTGCCCGTAAAGCAGCGCCACGAACTGGCTCTTGGTTGAAAGCCGCCGCACCCGCGCATCGGCATCGTACGCTTCGACCAGATCATCGAACCGGGTCCACGGAACGTGCTTCAGAACCGAATGAAAAACGCTATTCTCGTGGCGCATGGCGGTGATCCTCATCTCGTGTCCGGGAACGTGTGGTGACGTCCAGATACGAGTAGAATCAACGCCATGCGCACAGTCCACAAAATTAAACCGGACAGCCGTGGATCAAGTCCGGGCATGACGTGTTATAAGAGCCTCCTGCGTCTTTCGAACGCCTCGGTGCATTAAACAAACCGTCACACCGGCTGGCGCCCGCCCGCGATCTGGCGATGAAGGGCTTTCAGCGCGGCAAGATAGATCTCCGAGAAGGTCGGGAAGGGCTGGATCGTGTCGCGCAGCACGGCGAGCGGCACGCGGGCGCGGATCGCGAGCGTGGCTTGCTGTAGCCACTCGCCGGCCTCGGGGCCCAGCGCATAGGCGCCGGTCAGCCGCTCGCCGTCGCTGAGCAGGGTCATGAAGCCGTTCGACTGGGCGTAGGCGCGCGTGTAGGTGCGGGTCCTCGCCACGTCCGACACGCGGGCGGTCGCGCTGAAGGCGGCCTCCGCCGCGCCGACCGAGGCCGCCTGCGGATCGGTGAAGACTG
>CAYOGL010000098.1:0-1955 GCA_964403515.1 uncultured Burkholderiales bacterium
ATCTTCTCCTCGTCGCAGTACGCGGCGACGTTCTCGCAGTTGAGCTCGATGCGGATGCCCTTCGCCACGATCGCGAGCTTGCGGTCGTTCACCACGCGGCGCACGACGTCGCGCAGCCGCACGATCTTCGCATCGAGGTACGAGGCCTGCGCGTGCACGGCGCTGTAGTTGAGCAGTCCCTCGATGAGCTTCCTCAGCTCGATCGATTTCTCCTGCAGGATGCGCGTGATCTCGCGTTGCTCGGGGTTGAGGTTGCCCACCGCGCCCGAGGAGAGCAGGTCGGAGCCTTCGCGCAACGCCGTGAGCGGCGTCTTCAGCTCGTGGGAGATGTGCTGCAGGAAGCGCGTCTTCTGCGCCTCGAGCGTGACCAGCCGCTCGCGCAGCCAGTCGAGCTGCTCGCCCAGCCGCACGATGTCGCGCGGGCCCTCCACCTGGATCGGCTTGGCGAACTGGCCTTCGCCGAGCGCGCGGATGCCGGCGCTCACCTGGCCGATCGGGCGCGCGATCAGGAAGGTGAACGAGCCGATCAGCGCGACCGCCGTCGGGATCAACGCGATGGCGAGCCAGAAGACGCTGTTGCGCGATTGCTCGGCCTGCACCCGCAGGCGCTCGATGCCGTCGTCGATCACGCGGTCGCCGAGCTGCACCAGCGCCTGGCCGCGCTGCGCGAGGCCGTCGAACTCGCGCGGCAGGCGCTGGGTGAGCGCGGGCACCGGGCCGAGGCGCTCGATCAGCGCGGCGATCGCCTGCTCCCGTGCCTCGACCGCGGCGAGCTCGTCGTGCTGGGCATCGGTGAGCTTCATCGAATCGAGGCGGCGCGTCATCGCCTGGAAGTTCGCCCGGTTCGTGCGATACGCCTCGAGGAACTGGGGCTCGCCCGCCACCGCGTACTGGCGCGCCGAGCGCTCGAGCGACGTGATGGTCACGACCAGCGCGCGGCTCGCCTCGGCGACCTTCACCGCCGAATGCACCGCCTGCTCCGAGAGCGTGGCCAGGCGCTCGAACGCGATCGCATTCGAGAACAGCGCGAACAGCAGCGGCGCGGCGACGATCGAGAAGCCGATCAGCAGCAGCGCGAGGAAGGAGCGCGGATACGTGAACCGCATCAGCTTCCGGTTGTCGGTGATAAAATTTCTAGGAATCAACCGTTTGCCTGAAGGCCATGTACGAGTCCGAGCTTACCCGATTCATGCGCGATTTCCTGTCGAAGAACCCGCAGGTGGTCGAGCAGCAGAAGAAGAACCGTCTCACGTGGTGGGACCGGCCCCAGGACCTCGAGACGTCGGAGGAGCGCCAGGCCGCTGCCGTGCGCCAACCCTCCTACGTCTACTTCCCGCTCCCGCGCAAGGGTCCGCCCGAGCCGCCGGATTCCGGGAACAAGCTGAGCAATCCGTCGAGGGAGCCGTAGTCGAGCGCGTAGTCGGTGCGCGCGCGCACCACCGGCTTGGCATGGTACGCGACGCTGGTGCCCGCTTCGGCGAGCATCGGCAGGTCGTTCGCGCCGTCGCCGATCGCGATCACGCCCTCGCGCGCGATGCCGAGCTCTTGCTTGAGCCGGGCGAGATGCGCGGCCTTTCCCGCCGCGTCCACGAGCGGCCCGGTCACGCGGCCCGCGAGCCTGCCGTCCTCGATCACCAGCTCGTTCGAGTACGCGTAGTCGAGCCCGAGCCGGTCGCGCACGCGGTCGGTGAAGTAGGTGAACCCGCCGGAGACGAGCAGCGTCTTCACGCCGTGCCGCTTCGCCGCCGCGATGAGGCGCTCGGCGCCCGGGTTGAAGCGCAGCCGCTCCGCGTACACACGCTCGAGCACCGAGGCTTCGAGGCCGCGTAGCGTCGCCACGCGCCGGCGCAGGCTCTCGGGCCAGTCGATCTCGCCGCGCATCGCCGAGGCCGTGACCGCGGCCACCTCCGCCTTGCGTCCCGCGAAGTCGGCGATCTCGTCGATGCACTCGATGC
>CAYOGL010000099.1:0-1944 GCA_964403515.1 uncultured Burkholderiales bacterium
GTGGTCGCGTACTCGACGCTCTCGCAGCTCGGCTACATGACGGTCGCGCTCGGCGCCTCCGCCTACCCCGTCGCGATCTTCCACCTCATGACGCACGCCTTCTTCAAGGCCGTCCTCTTCCTCGGTGCCGGGTCCGTGATCATCGCCCTGCACCACGAGCAGGACATGCGCAGGATGGGCGGGCTCGCGAAGTACATGCCGATCACGTACGTCACGGTGCTCATCGGCGCGCTCGCCAACGCCGGCATCCCGCCCTTCGCCGGATTCTTCTCGAAGGACTCGATCATCGAGGCGCTCGCGATCTCGGAGGTCCCGGGCCACGGCTTCGCGTACGCGCTGGCGCTCGCCGGCGTCTTCGTGGGCGCGCTCTATTCGTTCCGCCTCGTCTTCTTCGCCTTCCATGGCGAGGAGCGCTTCGCCCACGCCGCGCACGAGCATGCGCCCGGCACGGCCACGGTGGCCGGCGAGGTGGTCGAGGGCCACGGCGCCGAGAAGAAGGTGCATGCCGCCGAGGAGCCGCACCACGAGGCGATGCACGGCAAGCCGCACGAGTCGCCGTGGGTCGTCACGGTGCCCCTCGTGCTGCTCGCCATCCCCTCGATCTTCATCGGCGCGATGACGATCGGCCCGATGCTCTACGGCGGCTGGTTCGAGGGTTCGATCGCGCCCACGAAGACGATGGAGGAGATGGCGCACGAGTTCGGCGGCTGGGGCGCGATGGCGCTGCACAGCCTCGCCTCGCTCCCGTTCTGGCTCGCCATCGCCGGGCTCGTCATCACGTTCTTCTGCTACATCGTGCGCCCCGACCTGCCGGCGAAGATCCGCGCCCGGTCGGGCTTCCTCGCCACGCTGCTGCAGAACAAGTACTACATCGACGACTTCAACGACTGGTTCTTCGCGGGCGGGCTGCGGCGCCTGGGCACGGGGCTGTGGACGTGGGGCGACCGCACGATCATCGACGGCATCATGGTGAACGGGACCGCGCGCCTGATCGGCTGGTTCGCCTCGGTCACGCGCCGGATGCAGACGGGCTTCATCTACCACTACGCGTTCACGATGATCTTCGGCGTGTTCGCGTTGCTCAGCTTCTTCTGGGTCTACCTGCGCAAGCTCTAGGCCCCCACTCGAAAAGAAAAAACAGATGTTCCAGGGATACCTGCTGTCACTGACGATCTGGGTGCCGATCGTCTTCGGCCTCGCGGTGCTCGCCATCGGCGACGACCGCAACCCCGCCCCCGCGCGCTGGACCGCGCTCGCCGGCTCGGCCCTCGGCTTCCTCGTGACGCTGCCGCTGTGGACCGGCTTCCAGCCCGTCGCCGACATGCAGTTCGTCGAGCTCGGCCAGTGGATCCCGCGCTTCAACGTGAGCTACCACCTCGGCGTGGACGGCATCGCGATGCCGCTGATCATCCTGAACAGCCTCATGACGCTGCTCGTGGTGATCGCGCACTGGCAGGTGGTGAAGGACAAGGTGGGGCAGTACCTGGCCGCGTTCCTCATCATGTCGGGCCTCATCAACGGCACCTTCGCCGCGCTCGACGCGATCCTGTTCTACGTCTTCTTCGAGGCGATGCTGATCCCGATGTTCCTCATCATCGGGGTGTGGGGCGGCCCGAACCGCGTGTACGCGGCAGTCAAGTTCTTCCTGTACACGCTGCTGGGCTCGCTGCTGATGCTCGCCGCGTTCATCTACCTCTTCTACCAGACCAACGGCAGCTGGGAGATCCTCGACTTCCACAAGGTGCCGTTGACGCTCACCCAGCAGATCCTGATCTTCATCGCCATGTTCACGTCGTTCGCGGTGAAGGTGCCGATGTGGCCGGTGCACACGTGGCTGCCGGACGCGCACGTGGAGGCGCCGACGGGCGGCTCGGTGATCCTCGCGGCGATCACGCTCAAGATCGGCGGGTACGGCTTCCTGCGCTTCAACATGCCGATCGCGCC
>CAYOGL010000100.1:0-1789 GCA_964403515.1 uncultured Burkholderiales bacterium
CGCCGCCACCGTCCTCACCCGCACCTTCAAAGGCGCCGAAGCCGCCCGCACCAAAGCCCTCAACCTCCTCGCCGACAAGGCCCTCATCCCCACCCGCCACACCGGCCAATACCTCGCCGCCAGCTCGGACGGGACGCAGACCTACTTGGTGGACACGGTCGAGCGCAGCTGCACGTGCCGCGGGCATCAGCGGGTTGGCAGGTGCTACCACCTCGTCGCAGCCGACACCCTGGAGCTGGCCAGCGCCCGCCGCAACCAGCTCACCCTCGCCGCCTGACCAACATCGCCCCACCAAACAGAGACAGGAGATTGGATGTACGTCTACCAGCGCACCGAGCCCGCCCTCTGGACCGTCGGCTACCACAAGCCCGACGGGTCATGGGAGCCCGAAAGCGACCACGGCAGCCGAGAGGAGGCCACCAGGCGCGTCATCGTCCTGAACGGTGGGACGCCCGAGCAGCCGATCGGCTACCTCACGCTCTCCTGCGCCTTCGACCACATCGGCGAGGCCCTCGATGACTACGACGACGACAAGATCGGCGTGGCCGAGTTCATCAGCCGCGTCCGCGAGCAGGTCGGCGAACGCGAAGCCAACCGCTGACCCCGCACAACGAAACGGCCCGCCTCCCGAGATGGGAGTGCGGGCCGTTTGAACGCCCAGAACAGGGCAGCTGGATTGCGTTGGCTGCGCGCCACCAGGCTACTGCTGGGACGGCTTGAGCGCCCGCCCCTTAGCGTCCTGAGGCTTGGCGAGCGGCGTCACCTTCGCACGCGTCCACAGCCCCCACACGGCCGTCACAGCCGCGACCAGCACGTCAGGCTGGAGCACGCCTTCATGCACGTCCGCCCGGTACAGCATCGCCCCGGCCGCGTACAGCGCGGCCACGGCCGAGCCGACAGCGGCCGGTTCCAAGCTCAGCCAGTTCTTGAGCATGGGTCACTCCTCGTTCAGGATGGTCACGTGCTCTCCTTGGCGAACCGCAGGCCGAGCGCGTTGCGAGGGCCCGGGTGCTTCTCGTTCGCGTGGGTCTGCGACTGGATCTGGAAGTCGATCGGCAGGCCGGTCATCTGGCGGCCGATCTCCGACAGGGCGTCGCACAGCAGTGCCCACTTCGGGTCGAGCTGGCCGACCCTGGCGTAGTCGGGGAACAGCGCGGCGAACTCGTCGTCGTCGACGATCAGCCGGACGTCTACATCGCGCCAGTCCCGGCCGTTGAGGGACGAGCCGACCTGATAGGGCACGTCACCGAACGCGTCGAAGACCCGCGCAGCGAACGCGTCAAGGCGAATCGCGGCGGGCATGCCGACGAAGTTGCCGATGCGATCCGCTTTCACGACACCATCCACCCGACCGGGACCGAGCCGTCGTCCTCGTAGCTGACACTGACCTGGCTGCACTTGGCGTCCAGAACCAGCTGCGCCTCGTCCCCAGCCGAATCAACCTTGACCTGGTCGAGGTGCCAGTTGTCCTTACCGATCCGCTGCGCCACCCGCAGCTGCACCGGCGGATGCCCGGCGTAGCCGTTGTCGGCCGCGAACCGGATCGTCTTGAACTTGCCCGCCGCGATCGGGAACGTCGTGTTCCTGACACCCTTCGCATTCGGCACCTGGTTGAGCTGGCCTTGCGGCATGTCGTCCTCCTGCTGTGCTGGTGGTTGAGGGGTGACGCCGATCCGCCACGTCCCGATATCCGGCTTCATCGCCTCGTTGACGTCACAGTCGACGCCGCTGACAGTCCGCTGCCCGTACTGCCGGACATGCGCCCGCGGATCCCACTGGCCCGCCGACC
>CAYOGL010000101.1:0-1785 GCA_964403515.1 uncultured Burkholderiales bacterium
ATGACGACCAGCATCAGGCCCCAGACGCTGCGCCGGAAGGCGGTCCAGCGCTCGGCCCAGCTCTTGCGCGCCAGGCGCGCGTAGTTGTTCTTCTTCGCTATCCACCAGGTGACCGTGCACAGCAGGAAGGTGAGCAGGATGCCGGGCAGCAGGCCGGCGACGAAGAGGGCGCCGATCGAGGTGTTCGTCGCCACCGCGTAGATCACCTTCGGGATCGACGGCAGCATGAGGATGCCGAGCGAGCCGGCGACGGTGATCACGCCCGCGCCGAACTTCATCGGGTAGCCGTGGCGCACCATCTCCGGCAGCACGATCGCGCCGATCGCGACGACGGTGGCCACGCTCGAGCCGCACACGAGCGCGAACATCGCGCAGGCCACGATGCCCGCGAGGGCGAGGCCGCCGTGCAGATGCCCGACCATGGCGGTCGCGAAATCGATCATCCGCCGCGCCACGCCGCCGTGGGTGAGGAAGTTGCCGGCGAGGATGAAGAACGGCACCGCCATGATCTCGAACTTCTCGATGCCGGTGAAGAGCTTGAGCGCCACCGACTGGATCGGCACCTGCGTCATCGTGAACAGGAACGTGAGCACGGTGAGGCCGAGCGCGATCGAGATCGGCATCCCGGTGAGCATCAGCGCGACGAGGAGCGCGAAGATGATCCCGGCGTTGCTGGTGAGCGCGATGCCGAAGAGCACCGCGAAGATCACGCCGAGCGTGATCGCCGTCGACTTCTGCGACATGACCGGCGGCTGATAGGCGGTGGCGCTCATCGCGCGCCCTCCGGCTGCGGCGTGAGGTTGGGAGAGGCGGCGAGGTCCACGCCCTCGACGTGGGCGGCGTCGTGGTGCGGCAGCTCGCCGCTGCGCACGAACTGCCACGCGACCTGCAGGAAGCGGAACGACATCAACGCGGAGCCGCATGGGATCGCGAGGTACACGATCCACATCGGCGCCTCCATGTCGGGCGAGGTCTGGTCGGTGTGCGCCATGTCCCACACGAACACGCCACCGAACGCGGCCACGATGCCGGTGAAGAAAGCGCCGGCGAAGAGCGCGAACAGGATCGAGGCGAAGCGCCATTTCGAGGGCAGGCGGTTCACCAGCACGTCGACACCCACGTGGATGCCGGTGCGCACGCCGTAGGCCGCGCCGAACTTCGCCATCCACACGAACATGTAGATGCAAAGCTCCTGCGCCCACGCGAGGTTGATCTCGAACAGCGTGTCGTAGATCCTGGTGAAGTGGTACTTGGCGCTCAGGTCGAGCGCATAGCGGTGCGTGACCGCCACGAAGATGAGGAGGGTCGCGCCCGCGATGAGCGAGGCGATCAGGATCTCCTCGAGCCGGTCGAGGACCTTCAGCAGGAAACGCATTCCCCTCCTCCGCTGGAAATGGAAGGGCCCGGCGTGGCCGGGCCCCGGTGCGTCACGTCACAGCTTGCTCGGGTCGAACCCGGTCGCCTTGTAGATCGACTCGATGAGGTCCTTGCCGATGCGCGACTCGTTCTCCTTGTGGACCTTGATGAGCGCCTTCTTCCACGCGTTCTTCTCCTCCGGCGTGAGCTTGATGATCTGCGTCTTGCCGCTCTTCTGGACCGCCGCGAGCGCGTCGTCGTTCTCCTTCTGCGCGATGTCGTTCACGTACTTGGTCGTGTCCTGCATGCACTGGTCGAGCGTCTTGCGGATGTCGGGCGGCAGGCCGTCCCAGAACTTCTTGTTCACGATCACCGCGTAGCCGAGGTAGCCGTGGTTCGAGAGCGTGAGGTACTTCTGCACCTCGTGCA
>CAYOGL010000102.1:0-1684 GCA_964403515.1 uncultured Burkholderiales bacterium
CCATCACCTGCAGCAGGATCTCGATCGCTTCCTGCCCGTAGTCGCGCTCGTTCTCCGGCCGGTAGAGGTAGTACGCCTCGTCGATGAAGAGCACGCCGCCCATGGCCTTCTTGAGGACCTCGCGCGTCTTCGGCGCCGTGTGGCCGATGTACTGGCCGACGAGATCGTCGCGCGTGACGGCGACGAGGTGGCCCTTGCGCACGTAGCCGAGGCCGTGCAGGAGCTGCGCCATCTTCATCGCGACGGTCGTCTTGCCGGTGCCGGGGTTGCCGGTGAACGACATGTGCAGCGACGGCGCGCCGGTCGCGAGCCCGACCTGCTTGCGCAGCTTGTCGACCAGCAGGAGCGCGGCGATCTCGCGCACCCGCTTCTTCACGGGCGCGAGGCCCACCAGCTCGCGGTCGAGCGCGTCGAGCGCGGCCGCCACGCACGATTCGCGGTAGAGCGTCTCGAGGTCCGTCGCGGGCGCTTCGCGGATCGCGGCCATGGGCTCGCCTCGCGCGGTCAGTAACGCTCGCCTTCGGGCCGCGCGGTCGCGTACGGGCGCGTCGTGTAGCGCAGCGTGCGTCCTTCGGCTTCCCGGCGCACGAGCTCGAATCCCGGCTCGTGCGGCGGACGGTTCACGATGAACGAGAGCCGCAGCGATTCCCACCCGTGGGTCGAATCGAACGCGTTCACCTTCACGTAGTAGCTCGGAAACGTCTTGCGGCACGCGTCGATCTCGGCCATCGCGCCGGCCGCGTCCTTCAGGTCGAACAGCGGCTGGCCGAACATCTCCCAGTAGCTGTTGCGCGGGTGCGGATCGTCGGTGTACTCGATGGAGACGGCCCAGCCCTTCTTCAGGCAGTGCTCGACCTGCGCGCGGATCTGCGCGTCGGTGAGCTCGGGCAGGAACGAGAAGGTGCCTTGGGTGAGTCTCATGGTCGGCTCCTCAGGCGGGCGTGAGCGTGGGGACGAAATCGGGCGTGTCGGTCGACGCGTAGTCGAACGTCACCTCGCCCCAGGTGTCGAGCGCGGCCTTGAGCGGCGCGCAATGCCGCGCGGCGTCGGCGAGGATCTGCGGTCCCTCCGTCCAGATGTCGCGGCCCTCGTTGCGCGCGAGCACCATCGCCTCGAGCGCCACGCGGTTGGCCGTCGCGCCCGCCTGGATCCCCATCGGGTGGCCGATCGTGCCGCCTCCGAACTGCAGCACCACGTCCTCGCCGAGATAGGTGAGGAGCTGGTGCATCTGCCCGGCGTGGATGCCGCCGGATGCGACCGGCATCACCTTTCGAAGGCCGGCCCAGTCCTGCTCGAAGAAGAGCCCGCGCTGCAGGTCCACTTCGTTGCGCTCCTCGCGCAGCACGTTGTAGAAGCCCTGCACGGAGTTGGGATCGCCCTCGAGCTTGCCGACCACCGTCCCGGCGTGGATGTGGTCCACGCCCGCCAGGCGCATCCACTTCGAGATCACGCGGAACGAGATGCCGTGGTTCTTCTGCCGCGTGTAGGTCGAGTGGCCCGCGCGGTGCAGGTGCAGGATCATGTCGTTGCGGCGCGCCCACTTCGCCATCGACTGGATCGCGGTGTAGCCGATCACGAGGTCGATCATCACGACGACGCTGCCCAGCTCCTTCGCGAATTCGGCGCGCTCGTACATCGCCTCCATCGTGCCGGCGGTGACGTTGAGGTACGTGCCCTTGATCTC
>CAYOGL010000103.1:0-1630 GCA_964403515.1 uncultured Burkholderiales bacterium
CCATGAAAATCCTCGTTCCCGTGAAGCGGGTGGTCGACTTCAACGTGAAGGTGCGCGTGAAGGCCGACCAGACCGGCGTCGAGCTCGCCAATGTGAAGATGTCGATGAATCCCTTCGACGAGATCGCCGTCGAGGAAGCCTTGAGACTCAAGGAGGCGGGCAAGGCCACGGAGGTGGTCGTGGTGTCCGCGGGTCCGGGCGCGTGCCAGGAGACGCTCAGGACGGCGCTCGCCATGGGGGCCGATCGCGCGATCCTCGTCGAGACCGAGGTGGAGCTGCAGCCGCTCGCGGTGGCCAAGCTCCTGAAGGCCGTCGCGGACCGGGAATCGCCGGGCCTGGCGATCCTGGGCAAGCAGGCGATCGACGACGACGCGAACCAGACCGGGCAGATGCTCGCGGCACTGCTCGACTGGCCGCAGGCCACCTTCGCGAGCAAGGTCGAGATCGGGGAGGGCAGTGCCAAGGTCACGCGCGAGATCGACGGCGGTCTCGAGACCGTGGAGGTGAAGCTCCCGGCGGTGGTGACGACCGACCTGCGCCTGAACGCGCCGCGCTACGCGACGCTGCCCAACATCATGAAGGCGAAGAAGAAGCCGCTCGAGGTGGTGAAGCCGGAGGCGCTCGGGGTGGACGTGAGGCCGAGGCTGAAGACGCTCAAGGTTGTGGAGCCGGGCAAGCGCAAGGCGGGCGTGATGGTGAAGGACGTCTCGGAGCTGGTGAGCAAGCTGCGCAACGAAGCGAAGGTGATCTGAATGGCCGCCCTCGTAATTGCCGAGCACGACAACCAGACGCTGAAGGGGCCGACGGCCAACGCCGTGACGGCCGCCGCGAAGATGGGTGGCGAGGTGCACGTGCTCGTTGCCGGGCGCGATGCGAAGGGCGCGGCCGAGGCGGCGGCGAAGCTCGCCGGGGTCACGAAGGTGCTGCTCGCCGATGCGGCGCACTACGCGGATGCGAGCCCGGAGAACATCGCGGCACTCGTGGTGCCGCTCGCCAAGGGCTACTCGCACGTGGTGGCCGGTGCGAGCGCCTTGGGCAAGAGCATCGCGCCGAGGATCGCGGCGGTTCTCGATGCGGCGCAGGTCTCGGAGATCACCGCGGTGGAGTCGCCCGACACGTTCGTGCGCCCGATCTACGCGGGCAACGCGTTCGCCACGGTGCAATCGAGCGATGCGGTGAAGGTGGTCACGGTTCGCGCGACCGGCTTCGATGCGGCGGCCGCGACGGGCAGTGCATCGATCGAGACGATCGCGGCCGGTCCCGACAAGGCGCAATCGAAGGTGCTCGGGCGCGAGATCACCAAATCGGCGCGCCCGGAGCTGGCCGGGGCGCGGCGCGTGGTGTCGGGCGGGCGTGCGCTCGGGAGCACGGAGAACTTCAAGGTGATCGAATCGCTCGCGGACAAGCTCGGTGCGGCGGTCGGCGCCTCGCGCGCGGCGGTCGATGCGGGCTACGTGCCGAACGATTGCCAGGTGGGGCAGACGGGCAAGATCGTGGCGCCCGAGCTCTACATCGCGGTGGGCATCTCGGGGGCGATCCAGCACCTGGCGGGGATGAAGGACAGCAAGGTGATCGTGGCGATCAACAAGGACCCGGAGGCGCCGATCTTCCAGGTCGCCGACTACGGCCT
>CAYOGL010000104.1:0-1616 GCA_964403515.1 uncultured Burkholderiales bacterium
CTTCTCGTAGAAAACCCGGACGCCTTAGCTGTCCTCAAACAAGATTTAGATGCAGCAGGCATTCCCAACAATGGGATTGAAGAAGATTCAGAGACCCGGGACAGGTACATCAGCTTCTATGATCCTGATGGCATAGCCTGGGAACTCTATGCGCTCTCAACACCTTACCAGGGATAAGCTTGCGTCACGCTGGAATACTGAACAAATGGAGGAAAACGTTTCTGTTTTCACTCCTTTTTTTTGCTCTCTTTTCTCTTGACCTTCCCCCGACTTGATAGAGTCCCCGAAGCTGAGATATACTAGAAACAAATCAGAAAGGGGAGACTCTGTGGGAAAGATCCAAAAAACGTATACGAAAGCATTCAAAGAGGAAGCGGTGCGATTGGTGCAAACGTCAGGCAAGCCGATTGCACAAATAGCCCGAGAGTTGGGCATCTCCGACAGTGCGATTCACGGGTGGCGCAAGGAACTGGCTGAGCACGGGAAAGAAGCGTTTCCTGGGAAAGGACATCAAACAGTTTTGGAGGAAGAAAATCGCCGCTTGAAGCGTGAAAATGAGATTCTGCGCCAGGAGCGAGACATCTTAAAAAAAGCGGTGAGCATCTTTTCGCGGGAAAGCAAATGATCTATCAGTTCATAGAAGAACACAAGCAGGAGTTTCCCGTCGTGGTGATGTGCCGAGTTCTTTCGGTCTCGGAAAGCGGCTTCTATGCCTGGCGCACCCGCCCTCTGAGCCAGCGGAAGCGAGAAGATGCTCAACTGACAGAAGCGATTCGAGAGAGGTTTCTTGCCCATCAAGGCCGGTATGGGAGTCCACGCTTGCATCGGGAGTTGCGCGAGCAAGGACGGCGTATTGCTCGCAAACGGGTGGCTCGACTCATGCAGGAGGCCCAGCTCTCGGCCAGGCGCACACGGCGTCGTGTCGTCACGACGAAGAGAGACCAGGCCCATCCAGTCGCGCCAAACCTTCTGAATCGTGATTTTCGTGCGGAAGCTCCTAATAGGAAATGGGTGACGGATATCACGTACATTCCAACAAAACAGGGATGGCTCTATTTAGCAGTGATTTTAGATCTCTACTCACGAATGGTGGTAGGATGGTCGATGTCAGGGAACTGTGATGAGGAATTAGTGCATCATGCCCTTGAACAGGCTCTGGCCCGTCGTCGCCCGCGCCCAGGATTGTTGCATCACAGTGATCGAGGGTGTCAGTATACGTCAAGGGCTTATCAGGAATGTTTGGAGCAAGCAGGCATTCTGGTCAGTATGTCAAGAAAAGGGAACTGTTGGGATAACGCTGTGATGGAAAGTTTTTTTGGCACGGTGAAAGATGAGTGTGTAGGAAGTACGATCTATGCATCTCACCATGAAGCACGTTCAGCACTCTTTCCCTATATGGAGGTGTACTACAATCGTGTTCGTCGGCATTCCACGCTTGGATACGTCAGTCCGTTCATTTACGAGCAGAGAGGAATGCTGCGAACGTTACGTAACGGTTGACGTTTTAGGGGTAATGTGGTATACTCCTTTTGTCAATGTACGTTACGTAACGTCAAACGTTTTTCGTTTTCCTCATCTCAAACCTCTGGAGACTCTACAAAATTGGGGCAGGCTCA
>CAYOGL010000105.1:0-1585 GCA_964403515.1 uncultured Burkholderiales bacterium
GCCTGGAAGCAGCTCTCCGAGTGGGCCAATGCAGGCAGGCTGCATCCCATTGTGGGGCATACGTTCCCTATGTCGCGTGCCTCGGAAGCATTTCAGTTACTGCTCGATCGCAAAAACTTCGGCAAAGTTGTGCTGACGCTTTTGTAGAGTGTAGTCTCGCCGCAACTTCAGCAAGCAAGAATAAGAATTCACCACAAAGGACACGAAGGGACACTAAGGAAAACTTTTGTGAACCTTCGTGTCCTTGTATCTTCCCAGATGCTATTCAGCGTGGAGGCCACGTGATAGGGGTGAGCCGCGGGTTGAGTAGCGGCGGGAAGGCCGAACGTGTCCGAGGCCCGGTGCTCTTCCATCCGGAAGCCTGTCACAAAGAGTGGCCTCCCGCTCTCTCTTCTGCCACGTCGCGGAGAATCCGAGGCCATGAGCCTGCATGTTCAAGGTCGGCGGCGGAAGTTGCCTTGGGAGCGGGAAGCCGCCACTCAGCCTAGCTCATCGTTGGCGGAGTCGACAACCATGAATCATTGCGGCATCGATGTGAGCGCTTCGGAATTGATCGTCGCCCTGCGCGTCGGGGATCACAATCTGGGGCGGGAAAGTTTTCCCAACAACGCGGTGGGGCATCGTCGCCTGCTGGCCTGGCTGTGTGCCCACACCGCCCAGGTTCGGGTCACGGTGGAAGCCACCGGCGCCTATAGTCTGGATCTGGCTCTCTTCTTAGCCGCCGCCGACGGCATCGAACTGGCGGTGGTCAATCCCAAACTCATCCGTCGTTTCGCCGAATCGCTCGATGAGCGCAGCAAGGATGATCCCCTGGACGCTTGGGTTTTGTTGGAATACAGCGCCCGCATGCCCTTCCGCCGCTGGCAGCCGCCTTCCCCCACGCTGCTGGCGGTGCGCGAGATCACCCGCCACATGCTGGCCACCACCGAAGTCCGCACCGCCACCCGCAACCGGCTGCATGCCGCCCGCAGTACCCGCTCCACTCCCGCTTGTGTGCGTCACGAACTGGAGCGCAGCCTGCGTCAGAGCCAGGCCGCTCTGGCTCGCCTGCAGCGTCAGGCTCGCGCTCTGCTGCTCCAGGATCCTACCCTGGAATCCCAGTTCCAGCTCCTGCTCAGCGTGCCCGGGATCGGTGAACTCAGCGCCCTGCAATTGCTGGCCGAAGTCAGCCTCCTGGGTCAACGCAGTGCCCGCCAATGGGTCAAACACGCCGGCCTGGACGTGCGCCACTACAGTTCGGGCACTTCGGTCCGCCGCCCGCCCCACATCAGCAAGTGCGGCAACCGCTACTTGCGACGCGCCCTGTTCATGCCCGCGCTGGTGGCTTCGCGCTTTGACCCCAGCCTGCGTGCCTGTTATCAGCAACTGCTGGCCCGCGGCAAACCCAAGCGCCAAGCCTTGACCGCTCTCATGCGCAAATTGCTTCATGCCATTTACGGCATGTTCCGCCACCACCAGCCCTACCGCGGAGACCTCCTCTGTCCCGCCTTCGCGCTGCTGGCATGAGCCTTGAAAGAGAGGTTCTCCTGCACCTCTCCAGAGAAAAAACCTTCTTGACTGCTAAGAGAGAATCTTTGTGGTGAAT
>CAYOGL010000106.1:0-1479 GCA_964403515.1 uncultured Burkholderiales bacterium
TGCCATCAGCCCAACGGACTGCGATCATGAACTGACGGCAATTCTCAAATTCGGTGAAGAACTGGATGGCTTCTTGAAGGGTTTTTGGCGATTGCATTTCTCTGCCTCTCTTACTTAGAAGCAGAGTATCGTAAATTGGTTAGTCAGTCAAGTATATTATTACCGAATTTGTCGTTGACAAATTACAAATACAAGTTGAAAATTCGCAACCTAAGCCTCTGGATACTCATCGAAGGAACTTGTGCGCAGTAAGATTACATCCCGCTTCTTTGGAGTCGCACTCATGATGGGCGTTGCTCTCGTCGCAAATGCCACGCCCATCAAACCTACCATCCAGGATATGTTGAAGCAGCCCAGCCGGCCGCAGATCAACTTTCCTCCAGCACGCGTGGGATGGAACGGCCCCGAGCAGACGAGCGCTCCGCAGGAAGTGAATCTGACGCTGGAGAAATATGGGCCGCAGGGCACCATTCTGGCGACGCAAGCGTCCATCGCCTCCAGCTTCCGTCCGGATTGGCGCTATTTCGCCGGATTCGGCGTCCTCATCCTTCTGCTGCGTATTTTGCGCCGCCAGGAAGAACTGGGCCGGCAACCAAAAACAGTGGAGCAGGCAACCGGCAGCCCTGCTTATAGCAACCAATCTAGTGCAGCTCAGAAGGAATTGAAGGCTGCTTAAGTTTTGTCCCTTTAGGGACGCACGACGTTCAACCGCGCGGAACCCAGCACGATACGAAATGTGCTGGCATATAAGAAAAGGCTTCTGACACCCTCTACGTTCTTTTCCCTGGAGCTGACGCCATACAGCCCCTCCGGGGGGAACGAAGATCCTGAATCGGTGATGGAAGCCTTTGCTTTTTGGAAGCGTTTTAGTTTTGCAGCTCCTCACCTCTCCCGCCCCTCGGTCCTCTCTTTGATTGTTTCCTCATAACTCCTCACACGATTTAGACCAGTGCGATTACGAGAAAATGCCACAGTTTCATTAAGCGAAACTGCTCTTGACAACTCTATCGTTCGGCGATAATTTTGCTCCTCGCACGTACCAACAGGCGCGCGAATCGTTTCTATGAAGCGCCGTTGTAGTGATGTGCGATTGGAGACCTTTAAAAACATGCGCAAAAATGCCCTGCGAGTTGGCCTTCTGTGTGCCCTGTTGTCTATTCCCCAGATGCTTTTTACCCAAACCATCAGCAGCACAATTTCCGGCACGGTGGTCGACTCTCAAAACGCCGCTATTGTGAATGCGAGCGTCACCGCCAAGAACATCAGTAAAAACAGTGTGCTTACCACCCAGACGGACCAGTATGGCCGCTTCGTTTTTGCGCAGGCCGAGCCAGGGACCTATAGCGTCGTTGTGGAATCCCCAGGCTTTAAAAAGTTCGAAAAGACCGGCATCGAACTGAATGCCAATACCAACCTGCCGCTCGGCTCCCTGACATTGGAGCCGGGGTCGGTCAACGAATCTGTTGAAGTGCAGGCGGT
>CAYOGL010000107.1:0-1404 GCA_964403515.1 uncultured Burkholderiales bacterium
GCCCCACCCGCAGCGCCGCCCGCCGATCCCGCGCCGCCGCCGCCGGCGCCTCCCGTGGTGGCCGTCGCGCCCGGCCCGCCGCCCGAGGAGCCGGTCACCGCCATGCGGCCCGCGAAGCCCACGGCGAGCACCGAGCCCAGGGCCAGCACGGCCACCGGGGTGGCCAGCCGTGAGCGCGCCGATCCCAGCGACGAGAGCAGCGCCCCCACCGACACCAAGCCGTGCAGGGCCACCTGGCGGATGCCCACGCCCGCCACCGCGGTGGCCGCGGCCAGGGCGAGCAGCACGGCGGCGACCACCCAGCCGCGGGAGACGCCGGCCGCCGGGGAGGCGGGTGCGACGACCGACGTCTTCGGCGCCGGGGTGGCCGAGGCGGACGGGCCGCGGCCCGTGCCCGTGCTGGGCGGCGGGGCGGGCGGCACCGCAGCGGGCGCGGGTGGGTTCACCGCGGGAAGGGTTCCGGCCAGCGCCGGGGGCAGGGCGGGAGGAGGTGGGGAGACGCTCAGCGGCACCGCGCCGCCGGTGTCCGAGAAGGAGTCCGGAGTGCTGATCTCGGCGCGGGCCTTGGTCTTGCTGGGATCGAAGGCCAGCGCCCAGTTGTTTGCGGGCGGCCCCAGCTGGCTGCCCACCGCCAGCGGCTCGGGGAGGGGGACGATGGCCGCACCGGTGTTGCCCGCCTGGTCCCAGAAGGCCATCAGTGGCTGCAGGTCGAACGTCCAGCCGCCACTGCCGTCGGCCTCGCCCGGCGCGGACACCTTGGTGCAGTCCCACTGCGGCGGGTGCGACGGGTCGTACTTGGCGGGCAGCTCGCTGGTCAGCGGGCAGGCCTGGACGGTGGCGTTCTGGGGCTGCACGTTGCCCGTGGTGCTGCCGCTCTGGGTCAGGGAGAGCACCAGACTGTCCACCGTGGCGCCATGCGGCAGCGCGCTGAAGTCCAAGTGGACGTACGAGTGCCACGTGTTCTGGCCGCCCTCGAAGGCGACGTGCAGGTCGCTGTCGTTGTAGGGGTTCACCGCCGTATCCGCCTGGGAGTCCTGGCGGTCGACCTTGACCGACATCGTCTCCGCGGAGGCGACCGAGCTCAGCAGCGTCCCGCCCGCCACCAGAGCTGCTGCGCCGCACAGCGCGAGCGCGAAACGGACGGCGACACGACAGCGCATTGGGCTGCCACCTCCGACGGCCATGCCTTCCCCGATGGACTCGGGATGGTAGGCCGCCGTGTCAGCCGCGCCGTGGGTGGTTTGGCCAAAGCTGCGCGCAGGTCTTGTGCGCGCCACCGATACACGGCATGGCGCCCCGCCGCGCCAGGTCTGTATCGGTCGTGGATCAGGCCGCGGTGCCGGTGCCTTCGCGGTAGGCCAGGCGTCCGCCGACGTTGAGGGCGCGCACCGCGCCGTCCTCGCG
>CAYOGL010000108.1:0-1404 GCA_964403515.1 uncultured Burkholderiales bacterium
ACTTTAACACATTGAAGCAACTCCGTCAGCAGATCTATGACAGTTTTGAACGCGGAGGTGATGCCCTGTTCAATCTGTGCGATGCTCTGCTGTGCCAAGAACACGCTCGCAGTTTGCCAGAGCTGTCGCTGTCGCCGTTCTTTGAACGGGCATGGCCCAGTCTCTATCAAGCGCTTTCCAATGGCAAGATCAATGAAAAGATGCTGCGAGAGGTGTGGGTCAAGGCTCTGCTCTCTGAAGTGCCTTGTGAAGAGACCATTTGGATCAGCGTAGACGCCAGCCCGATCCCACGACCCGAAGCCGAAACCAGTCCAGATCGCGGCATCATTCATGTCTCGAATATGCCTCGTGCCGTCAAACCCATCAGTGTGGGATGGCAATTTTCGACCGTGATGCTCTTGCCGCACGAACCCAGTAGTTGGGTCGGGATTTTCGATCAACGCCGTATCTCGACGGAGCAAACGGCTATTGGGGTTGCCATTGAGCAATTGCAAGCAGTGGTTCCTTTGGTGCAGCGACCCATCATCATTGTGGCAGATCGCTGGTATGCCACCGCCGAGTTTTTGCGCGCTTGCCAAGAATTGGGGTGTCAAGTACTTATTCGTCTCAAACGCAATCGCAAGTTGTATCGGCCCCCCGTGCGCCTTCACGTCAAAGGACGCATGCCTTTGGATGGCCCACTCTTTCAAGGGACACGGCCTGAGACGATTCTGGGAGCCGAAGCGGTTTGGCTGAGCCACGATGAAAGCGGTCATCTGGTGAAAGTCAACCGATGGAGCGGGTTGCATTTCCGGCAAGCACGCCAGGTGCAAGTCTGCGTGTTTCGTGTGCAGAGGGAGGGAGCCAAAGGCAACAAACGCGATCCGCGTGAAAGTTGGTTTGTCTGCCTCGCTGACCATCCAGTCAGTATTGCTCTGGCACAAGTGATCAGCAGCTATGAGCGACGCTTTTCCCAGGAGCATGGCTACCGGTACTTGAAGCAAGACTTGCTCTGGCAAGAGGCACAGGTGCGAACTCCAGAACAGTTTGAACGTTGGAGCCAAATCGTGAGTATCGTGATGAACCAGTTGCTGCTGGCACGCGCGCTGGGACAAGCCTGCTATCGTCCCTGGGAAAGCAGGCGGCAGGTGGTCACGCCTGGACAGGTTCGTCGCGTTATGCCTGCGATTTTGTCGCAGGTTGGCACACCCGCAAGAGAGTGCCAAAGGCGTGGAAAATCGCCGGGGCGAGCTCTGGGATTTCATCCTGAGCCTGCACCACGCTACAAGGTCGTGATCAAAGGGCCAAAAAAGTCCTCTGAGCCAAGCGGGTGAGTTCATCTGGATCATCATGCGCAACGTTTGTCCTTTCCAACTGAACGGCTTTGATCCGTTCAGAAGGGTCCTGTTTGTCTAAACATCAAAT
>CAYOGL010000109.1:0-1401 GCA_964403515.1 uncultured Burkholderiales bacterium
GTCCCGGCGTCTTTCAGATCAACCTACCAACCCCCGAGGACTACCAGCTTTCGGCCACGGTCAACGGGCAGACGGGGTGGATGTTCAAGCAGGGTCGCCACATTTTCGATGTCATCGACTACGGCGCCAAGGGCGACGGGGTCACCGACGACACGGCAGCCATCCAGGCGGCGATCAATGCGGCTGCGTCGGGTAGCGGAGGCGTGATCTTCTTCCCGCCGGGGACGTACGGCATTTCCGCGACGCTGACCATCCCACAGAAGGGAGCGACCAACCAGACGAGCCCCATCGTGTTCCGCGGATCGGGCTACATGCAGGATGGGTTCTTCGGTAGCACTGCCTTCGGTACCATCCTGCTCGCCAAGGCCCTCGCTGGAGACATGATCACCTCGCCCACAGGGACCGTCTTCACGTTCTTCGGCATGGAGAATATGACGGTGGTGGGTAACTACGCCGCCATGGGAGGCTCGCAGACTGCGGGCCACCTCATCCACCTCTTCGCCCTGCAGGAAGGGTGGTTTCGGGATGTGGAGGTCTACGGAGCCTTCGCGGACGGCATCAGAATCGAGGCCAACCCCGGCACAGTCAACTGCGACGTGCTGTCCATCGACCACTGCCGTGTCGAGCACTGTGCCGCCAATGGCATCGCTCTCATTGGCGTCATCTACGGCCTCGTGCATGGCGGCACGCACGTCGAGGCGAACCAAACGGGCATCTTCATCGCTGCTTCCTCCAACCAGACCAGCGTGATCGGATGCACGGCCGAGGGCAACACGCAGCGCGGCATCGACTGTAACGCCAACGAGGCCCGCCTGATCGGTAACTGGTGCTCGCAGAACGGCCGCGAGGGGATCTTCTACGATGGCGCCAGGGGCATCCTGAGCGGGAACCATGCCATCGACAACGGCTCGTCGGGGACGGACCCCAAGGGGATCCGTCTGTTCAACGCCACCGAGACCGTCGTCGCAGACAACGTTTCAAGCGCGGTGGGGCTTGCACATCAGCAGTACGGCCTCGCCGAGGAAGGGACCTCGGACAACAACCTCTTCACGGGCAACAATCTCGACGGCAACGCCACCGCGGCGGTCCTGCCGACGCCGGTGGGGACGCATAGCGTTTGGCGTGGCAACAAGGCGTACAACCCACGCGGCGACCTCGGCGCCATCACCGTCACCGCTTCACCCTTCACCTACACCAATGGTGACGGCGTGGACGAGATGGTCTATGTGTCCGGCGGCGTGGTCACGGCCATCACCGCCAACGGCAGTGCCACTGGACTGACCTCGGGCGGCTTCTTCGTGCCAGCGGGGCAGACGATCGTGGTGACCTACACCGGGCTGCCGACCATGCGCAAGAACGGGCTGTAACCGATGCCCATCTCTGTAGCCAATACCTCGTCCC
>CAYOGL010000110.1:0-1392 GCA_964403515.1 uncultured Burkholderiales bacterium
CGCGACCTGCGGCGTCCTCGACCTCGATGAAGCGACCCGACTCGGGTCCGGGCGGTGCGTCGAAGACAACATCAACCTGTATTTCGATCCCTCCTGTTTGTGGCCGTTGCTCTGTCAATGCGGAACTCAGGCACGGATCAGCGCCTCCTCGATTTCTCGGTGGAGGCCAGGCGACTCATCGGCCACGCTGAGCGCGATCAGGACCCATTCCTCGACGGCCGGCCAGTTCCGGCTACGGCGACCGATTGGGCGGCGACCGGGACTAATCTTCATCCACGTCGTTCCGCATACGTGGCAACAGTCGCCCTTGTCGCCTAAGGCGTCCTCGAACGTCGGCCACCACCCCTGAGATCGTCCGCAGCCACCGCAGTATCCACGCATGACCTTGACCGCTTTCACGTTCGAATCAAGAGCCGTTACCGATGGGTTGCGGAAGTTACTCATCGCAGCACATCCGGATCGGCTTCGATCACGCCGTCTGGTACATCAGATGACTGGAGTTCGGCCCATAGTTGGCCGAGCGGCGTGCCGTCCGATTCCCACTCTTCTACCTTGGCTTCTGCTTCATCTGTACTGGCAGCCGCCACGAGGATGTAGCCCTCTCGGAACACGCGATAGATGTTCATGAGTGCGCGAACCAGAAGTCGCGGTTTCCGAACTCCAGCCGCGCGTGAGTCCCGAATGAGATGGTCAGACCGTGCGCATCCGGGTAGCTGGGATGGCCGCGCTGGTAGAAGAGGTCGAGCGGCCCAACGATGACCCGCCGCAATCCCCGCTCCCACCACATGATGTGGATGGGGTGTCGGTGGAACTGGCGTAGGCGACCATAGAGCCGCTTTGTCTGCTCCGCTTTCAACGAGCTGCGGTCATTGGCACTCATTTGGAGCCTCCCTGCGCCGTCAGGCGCTCCCCGATTGACTTCAGGACGCCTTTAGCCCTGATTTCCGCCATAAGTGCGGTCATGGTCGGGATCGTCCAGTCCACCAGGTCCGCGACTTCAGAGGCGGCCTTCATTGCTGCGGCGCGGGTAGGGAAGTGCTTCGCAAGCGAGCGTCCGCTGCCGACATGCGTCAGCGTCCATCCGCTCCCTGGCGTAATGCCGTCGCCCGTCACGTCCTTGTGAACAATCAGCCCCGGGAATTCGGTCGGAATCGCCCTAAGCGGTTGCCATCTTCCATTGGTAGCACCGGGCGCGTAGATCTTCACCCGAGCGTCGGTGTTCCGCCTTTGCGTACTCGCGGAAGCGTTCTCTATGCCGCCGGCCATTCGATAGCCCTCCTTGCGGGCGGGAGCCCGTGTGTGTAGCGGCAGCGGTAGGAGATGGTCGGCGGGAAGTGGCCGGCCGTGATCCGCTCTGCCGCGTTGAGGATGAGCGCGCGCGCGTACTCGAAC
>CAYOGL010000111.1:0-1387 GCA_964403515.1 uncultured Burkholderiales bacterium
GAAGCCCGTCTGGACTCGTAGAGAAAGGAAGACGGTTGTGCCGTTCAGTCTATTTATCGGCGCGCTCACGCTTGTGCCCGCCCTGGCCGCGATTCTCATTGCGGGGCTGGGAGCGGCGCGGCGCGCGCTCGCCCCAGCCGTCTTCGTGCTCTGCGCGCTGGGCGCTCTCGTGCCAGTGGTCTGCCTGCTCATCCTCGCGCCGTACCTCGGCTCGGGCGAGCCGCTGCGCGTGACGCTCTTTGGAGGGTCGCTCGCCGCGACCGCCTGGTTCTCGGCGGTGTATCGCATTGATGCCTTCGGTGTCTATGCTGGTCTGGGGCTCACCATTCTGGTAGTGCCGCTGCTGCTCTGGATGGCCTGGAAAGGTCACCTCGCTCCTGCCGCACCAATCGAAATGGAGCTTGAGATCGTAGAGACGGAAGAGGCGGACACGGATGCAGACACGGAGGATGAGAGCGTCGCACCTGTTGTCCGCTCGATGCTGCCGGTGACATGCTGGGCGGGTGTCGCGTTGACGCTGGCCGCTGAAACGGCAGCGCTGACCGTTCTCTTCGCGGATAACATTCTCTGGCTGGCGCTCGCGTGGCTGGTGCTGGCGGCACTCGTCTGGGGGATCGGCGAGCTTGGCGCAGAGGCGGTAGATCGCACAGGATTGGTGGTCGTGCTGGTCGGGCCGGTGCTGTGGGCCGCCGTCATGCTGTTCGGGGCGGTTCCGGCAAAGTCGCCGACATTCTTCGCCTTGATGGGCCGCGGCGCGTATTCGCCTATCCAGGTTGTGCTGCTGGCGCTTGTGATCGCGCTCGCTGGTGGAGCATATCCGTTTCTCGCCTGGGTGCGCCGCCGCGCGGCGCTTGCGACGCCAGCTGGGCTGGGGGCGCTGCTGCTCGTGCTGCTGCCTATAGTGCTCTTCGCCGCCGCCCGCACATACGGCGCGGCGGTGGATGCGAGCGGGCAATGGTCCGAGATTGGGCAGGCTGCTCCGCCCATCTATGGCGGCATCGCCTGGGCCGTTCTCGGCACCGTGACGGTCGCCGTCTGCGGCTTGCTCGCCCTGGAGCGCCGCGACAACCGGACACTGCTGGCCTATCTTGCCATCGCGCAGATCGGCTGGGGCATGCTCGCCCTCAGCACCGGAGACCCGGCGAGCCTGGCTGGATTCGCGCTGCTGCTCGCTGGAAGCATCTTCGGGCTGGGCGCCATGCTCGCCGCGAGCTTTGCCGGCGCCACGCTCACCGACGACGAAGAGCCGGACGGCGCCGGGCCGCGCGCTTTCGGGACGCGTTTCTCGCCCGCGAGCCTCTTCGCGTGGTGCGTGGGCGCCGTATCGTTGATCGGTGTCCCGCTCTTCGGCGGATTCGCTGCGCGCGAGCTGATCTCCGCCGCCGCG
>CAYOGL010000112.1:0-1352 GCA_964403515.1 uncultured Burkholderiales bacterium
AGACAGGATATAGAGTAGAGCAACTGCCAGAAGAAGGCGATAGATCTTTGCTGCATCTAAGCAAGATTGGAAGCATAGAGATAAGAGTACATCGTAGGTTGTACGACATTGCTCAAGTTACAGTTGTAAAACAAGTTGGTGGTAAGTGGTATGCCATTTTAGCTTGTAAGATAATGAGAAGAGATAGATGTACTATCATCAAATACGAAAAGACAGTTGGCGTTGACGTTGGAATAAAGAACTTTGCATATGATTCAGATGGCAATCATGTTGTTGACAACCCTTTGTTTTTGACAAAAGAACTAAAGCCATTGCGCAGAGCTCAGAGAAAGGTATCTAGAAGGGTAAAAGGCTCTAGCAACTACAAAAAAGCAGTATCATGGGTACAGAGACTGCATCAGAGAATAACAAACAAGAGGAGGAAGGATTTCTTGCACAAGATATCCAACCATTATTCTAATAGATACGATGTGATATTTGTAGAACGCTTGAAGTTAAACAACATGAACAAAAATCATTGTTTGGCTAGGCATATTATGGATTCTGGATGGGGTACATTCAAACAATTTTTGCAGTATAAAGCCAACAGGGTAGTAGAAATTGATCCTTACAATACCACAGTTGAATGTAGCAAGTGTGGTAACAAAGTGTCAAAGACATTGGCAATACGCATTCATGAATGTGACTTGTGTGGAGCAGTACTTGATCGTGATTACAACAACAGCAGCATGGTCATAGAAGATAGGGGAAGAGTACTGCTCAACCTACCGATGCGGCATCGGGAAGTTACGCCTGTATTAGAGACTTTAAGTGAAGTCAATGAAGCAGGAACAAGCCCACACCGTTTATTAGAGGTGGGTAGTTGACGCTAAATTGAAAGCTAACATGATTCCATACATTTTCCAAACGGTCTATAATAGGCTTTGAACATTAATCGTGACCCTTATTTTCATCCTAGTATTATAATAACTTGTCAAAAATGACGAATGGCAGGAAGAAAATCCTTCTAATTCTCAGACATGCAAAATCTAGCTGGAAAGAACCTGATTTGCTAGACTTTGATAGACCACTTAGCAAACGTGGCAAACGTGATGCCCCGAGGGTGGGCAAGTTGCTAACACAACTAAATCTGGTTCCTGACCTTATAATTAGCTCTACTGCAAAGAGAGCCAAAGATACTGCTAAAGCCGTGATCGAATCTTGTAAATACAAAGGAAACTTAGAGCTAGATCCTTCGCTTTATGGAGCTGATTATCACTCTTATGTTGGAGCATTGCGTGCAATACAAAATGAGTTCAGCCTAGTGCTTATAATAGGACATAACCCTGCTTTAGAGGAGCTTGTTAGGGAAT
>CAYOGL010000113.1:0-1344 GCA_964403515.1 uncultured Burkholderiales bacterium
TTGGCCACCATCCCCGGGGTGGGCGTGGTAACCGCCTCCTACTACGGCGCCGCGGTAGGTGACCCGTGGCGGTTTTCCGACGCGGCGGCCGCCTACCGGTACTCGGGCCTGTCGCCTGCCAGTTACGAGTCCGCCGGCCGGCGGGCCGGGCGGGTGCGGATCAGCCGTGAAGGCTCCGTCGAGCTGCGCACGGCGATGATCATGCTCGGCACCGCCATGGGGCTCAGCCATCCCGACTTCGCCGCCTTTCGCCGGCGGCTGATCACGTCGGGCAAGAAACCCCTGGTGGCGACGGTGGCGGTCGCGCATCGGGCTCACCGCTTGGCGTTCGCCATGGTCCGCAGCCAGGTTCCCTATGACGACGAGCGCTGGCGGGCCTCGGTGGCGAAGGGCCGGCCCGTCAAGACCACCTCAGAGGTGACCGCAGCGACGTAACCGACCCTCCGTCGACCTCCCACGATGGCCTCGCACCGGCGAGGCTGCAACCCCGTCGCCGGCTCCGGCAGGCACGGAGGCAAGCGCCCGACCAACGTCGCCAAGTTCTTGCAGCACGACTGCGTAGCCAGCATGACGCCGGACGCTTCCCGACCAGCGAGCGCGTACACGACAGCCAGCACCCCGAGTGCGTCCACATGAGGCAGCACCGCCCGGGACGCCGTGTGCCCGCTGCGACCGACGACCACACGTCAACACCCCCGACGGACGCCCGGGCAGAAACACGCCCCAAACCCCTTGACAAGCACTCCAGAACAGCTGGCTCGGCGTGCTCACCGAAATCCGCAACCGGGGCGTCACCGACGTACTCATCGCCTGCTGCGACGGCCTGTCGGGGTTCCCCGACGCCATCGAAGCCGTCTGGCCCAACGCCACGGTGCAGACCTGCGTGGTGCACCTCATCCGTGCGGCGATGCGCTACGTCGCCTACGGCGACCGCAACAAGGTCGCCGCCGGCCTGCGACCCGTCTACTCCGCCCCCACCCTCGACGGCGCCGCCGACGCCCTCGACGCCTTCGCCCGCCAGTGGGGGGCCCGCTACCCCGCGGTCGTGCGGGTCTGGCGGGACGCCTGGGAACGCTTCATCCCCTTCTTGGCCTTCGACCCCGCCATCCGCAAGATCATCTACACCACCAACGCCATCGAGTCCCTCAACTACCAGCTCCGCAAGATCAGCAAGACCCGCGGGCATTTCCCCACCGACGACGCCGCCCTGAAGATCCTCTACCTCGGCATCCGCAACATCGGCCACCAACGCGGCGGCGACCTCGCCACCGGCAGCCAAGGCTGGAAACAAGCACTCAACGCGTTCGCCATCACCTTCCCCGACCGCCTACCCCTCTAACAACA
>CAYOGL010000114.1:0-1324 GCA_964403515.1 uncultured Burkholderiales bacterium
GCCTGCCCTTCCTGCCCACGCGCGCCGGGCTCGGCTCCGACGTCGAGCGCCTCAACCCCGACCTGCGGCGCGTGCAATCGCCGTACGGAGACGACGAGGTGATCGCCATGCCGCCGCTGCACCTCGACGCGGCCCTGGTGCACGTCAACCGCGCCGACGCGCGCGGCACCGGACAGATCCTCGGTGTCGACCACTACTTCGACGACCTGTTCTGCAAGGCCGCCGAGCGCGGCTACATGACCTGCGAGCAGGTCGTGCCCACCGAAGCGCTGCTCGACGAGGGCGGCGTGCACACGCTGCGCATCAACCGCATGTACGTGCACGGCGTCGTCGAGGCACCGCGCGGCGCCTGGTTCACCTCCTGCATGCCCGACTACGCAATCGACGACCCCGCCCTCGACGACTACGCGCGCGCCGCCGATCCGCAGCACTGGGAGGCGTGGCGCGAGGCCAACCTCGCCACCGCCGCGGGGACGGCGCGATGAGCGAATACCTGTGGTCCGAGCTGTGCATCGTCGCCTGCGCCGAAGCCTGGCGCGGTGACGGCGAGATCCTCGCCACCGGCATCGGCCTGGTGCCGCGCATCGCCGCCGGACTGGCCCGCCTGACCTTCAGCCCCGACCTTTTGATCACCGACGGCGAGGCGCTGCTGCGCGCCGATCCCGCACCGGCGGGCGTTCCCACCGCGGCGCACAACGGGCACGCGCCGCGCGCGGTGGTCGAGGGGCTGATGAACTATCGCGCCGTCTTCGACGTCCTGTGGGGCGGGCGGCGCCACATCATGATGGGCGCCGCCCAGCTCGACCGCTACGCCAACCAGAACATCTCCTGCATCGGCGACTGGCACAAGCCCAAGGCGCAGCTCCTCGGCGTGCGCGGCGCGCCCGGCAACAGCGTCAACCATCCCTGCAGCTACTGGATCCCGCGGCACACGTCGCGCGTCTTCCCCGAGCGCGTCGACATGGTCAGCGGCCTGGGCAGCGACCGCGCCGCCGAGCTTCCCGAGGCGACGCGCCGGCTGCACCACGTGCGCCGCATCGTCACCAACCTCGCCGTCATGGACGCGAACGGACCCGAGGGAACCGTGCGCGTGGTCAGCCTGCACCCGGGCGTGAGCTTCGAGGATGTGCAATCCTGCACAGCATTCCCGCTGGCCAAGGCCGACCCGTTGCCGGAGACACCGCTGCCCACTCCCGAGCAGCTGCGCCTCATCCGCGAGGTGCTCGATCCCACCGGGCTGCGCCATCACGAAGGTCTCGCGCCGTGACCCGGCGCGGTTGGAGGAGGTAGATGCCGGACGTGGCGGTGCAGACGCTGCACACAC
>CAYOGL010000115.1:0-1318 GCA_964403515.1 uncultured Burkholderiales bacterium
CGTCCGGAGTCAGGTAGCCCTGCTCCTTGCCGCGGACGATCAATGCCTCGGCCTGCTGGATCAGCAGGTCTTCGAGTTTGGTTTCGACTTTCTCCTGGGTCTTCGCCAACCGTTAACTCCCTTGCCCTTCCCGGTTGAGCTCGAGAAGGCGTGCCTCGAGGGCCGCCACCTGCTCTCGGTCCCCCCTTGCCTCCGCGTCGCGAAGACGGCTGATTATTGCGCTTCGGCGCCTCCGTCCGGCTTGCGCCCGGATTCGGTGCACCACCTGGTCGATCGTCGCGTCGTCACGACTGTGGGGCGGATGGGCCCAGGCGCGTCGTATCAGGTGCTGCTCCGTGTCCGGAAAATCAGCCAGAGATTCCTCGAGAGCTTGCAGCCCCCCTCTTCCTAAGGTTTCCACCATTCTCTGGAAAGAGCCCCGCTCGTCGTCCTGAAGGTCGTCTGCGGGCAGCGTCGTACGCACGTGGTCGAGGGCGTCGGGGCGCACAGCCAGGATCGACAGGAGGTAGCTCACCTGGGGTGAAAGCACTTTTCCCTCAACGCTGCCATTCGAAACCTCCGGCGCCATAGGCGCCTGACGACCGTTGGCGGCTGGCGCCGGCGCCTTGGCGAGCTCGCCCAGCCGCCGCATCAGGATCGCCGGGTCGGCGTCGATCCACGTCGGCAGCAGCTGCCGGTACTGCTCGCGGACGACGGGGTCGGAGATCTTGCGAACGATCGTCTCCACGCGCTGCAGGGCGAGCTCGAGCTGATCGGGGCGCCGCGTGTTCAGATCGCGGATGGAGTCCCGGATCCAGAACTCCCAGCCCGGCTGCGCGCTCCGGACCACGCCCTCCCAGCGCGCGGCGGCCGTCTCGGGGTCGGCCCGGAGGAACTCGTCGGGATCCTTCTGTGGGCCGTCCAGCACGCCGACTCGGGTTCGCAGGCCGCCGGCGGCGGCCTGCTCGATGGCGCGGAAGGCGGCCGCCTTGCCCGCGTTGTCGCTGTCGAAGGCGAGCACCACCTCGGAGGTGAAGCGCTTCAGCAGCCGAACCTGCTCCTCGGTCAGGGCGGTGCCCGAGGCCGCCAGGGCGTTGCCGATGCCGAAGCGGTGGGCCACGATCACATCGAACTGACCCTCCATGAGCACAGCGTGTCCGCGCTCCTGGATGCCTTCGCGCGCCAGGTCGAGGGCGAAGAGGACACGGCCCTTGTGATAGGCGGCGGTCTCGGGCGTATTGACGTACTTGGCCTTCTCATCGGCCCGCACCGTCCGCCCGGTGAAGGCCAGCTTGCGCCTACCTCTCTCTCGGCGCTTGCTCAGCGTCTGCGCACCCTC
>CAYOGL010000116.1:0-1291 GCA_964403515.1 uncultured Burkholderiales bacterium
GATTGATCGTATTGAATATTTGGAAGGAGCTAGTATGCGACCCCCGTCACACACGTACTATCCACCACAGCCTCAGCCAAAGAAGAAGCCTATCTGGCCTTGGATCATTGGTGCAATCGGTGTTCTCTTGTTCTGTAGTTGCATTGGGCTAGCCTATATTGGCAGCCACACAAGCAATACCAGCACCGCCGATTCCACAACAATCACACAAGACACGACTTCACATCGAACTGTCGTCATTAAAATCTACACAGCATCACCTACAAAGCCAACAGTTATCGCCACCAGCACACATTCGCACAACGTGAATCTTTTAACGCCTACATCTGGCCCGACAACATTAGGGCAGCCACTTTCACACTTTATCTTCCGCTATGGCGCACCAATGGATGAGCAAACACAAAAAGATGGGATCTATAACTGGAATCGTGGAGCCTTCTTTGTACTTGCCTTCAAATCGGAAAATTATCTCGTCTCAGGAATCGATGACGCTAACAGCGATGGAAATGGATGGGATAGTGAGGCGTCAGCGGCACCTCTATGTAAAACTTTCCTGCCTGCCGATAGCGTCTATAAGCGTGATGTTACTATTTCTCACGGCGTACCGAGCGATGAACGCGTATATTATAGTGCTTCGCTGGCTCCGCTTTTTCCTGCGTCCACCTTCACCGATGAGAATGGCAACATCACAACACCTGGCACATTCGCTATTGTCTATCAGTACGATTCAGCGACATCCATGCATATTACCGACTGTAGCATCCAAATAGGGTTACAAGGGAACTAACTATCAGTTTTCAAACATGACCACCACAACCCATCAGTGATAAGTAAATTGATAACCATTGATAAGTCGATTCTATTTTCATCCGTGATATAACCAACATAGGCAAATTCCCTTGCAATAATCATCACATCGTGATATGATTATTGACATGATAAAGTTTCATCAAATGAGCAGGAGGGAAGCAATGCCAGAAGAAGAATACCTAGACAGTAAAGAAGCGTGTATCTATCTTGCAGAAAAGTGGGGAATGAAATCCTATTCCGAGGTTTCATTTCGCGCTCTGGTACGATTACGCGGCGTAAGTCCAGACATTGGTAAAGGGCGAGAGGCAAAACGTTGGAAGAGAAGCACACTTGATCTGCTGTACAAGCCAAGTAAGAGCAACCCGCGCAAGAGTGCGCCTAAAAGACGGAGAGGGAAAGACGATTCTGCTGAAGGTGGCACAAGCCATCCATCGGTGGTACTTAGCACTCTGTGTGCCGCCTCACCCTCATATGACGCTTA
>CAYOGL010000117.1:0-1282 GCA_964403515.1 uncultured Burkholderiales bacterium
TGTATTCGGGTGCGGCAGTGCATGAGAAAAACGCGAAGCTGTTGCCGCCGGTCCACATCTCTATCCGGCGTCATAGGAGCCTAGCGTAGCAGCTACTTGTTGCGTTCTAGGGACTTGTTGAGGAAGGACCGCAACGGCATCTTCTCATCTTGGTAAGCAAACTGCAGGCCGCGGCACGGGCGGAATTCCGCTCGTGCCGCGCCTGCCGCCATTGCCGGGCATCAGTATTTGAATACCGGCTTGTAATCGTAGGGGTACAGATAGTCGTAGTAGCTGTCGCCAAGGAACGACGATCTGCGTACGTCTGACACCGGACGCCGATAAATGGTACCGTCCAAACGGCGCATTTCGGTATCGATCGGGGTCGTCCAGTCCTCGGAAACTTCAGCGACGACTGCCGCTTGCCCAGGCTCCATCACGATGTTGGATTCGAATCCGGCCTCCTCACGCTCTGCTCCCTTAACGCCTTCGGCTGTGGCGCCGACGAGACCGCCGGCAGCTGCGCCCGCTCCGGCCGCGGTGCCTGCCGCTATCGTGGACGCGCCGGCAATACCCATTGCAGATCCCACAGGACCGGCCAGTGCGCCGAGAAGCGCGCCGATACCCACGCCGGCGAAGGTTCGCAGACCTACGTCAGAATCTTCGGTGGCAACATCGAGATAGCCCATGCGATCGCGGTGTATGACCGCAGCGCCATGGACCGTAATGTCGGCTGTTCCATCTAACCTCCAAAGCGCGTGCAGACCTTTATACGCCTTTTCATCGTTATCGAACACTACCGTAACGTAATTGTTCATACACTAATCCTCCCTTACAGCACGCGCGTCTTATGCGTGCTGCTTTTCAGCCGCTGAACGCGAACGCGTTGCAGCGACGCCGTGGCTAATGCCTTGTAAGCCCTCGCGAACGTGGTGAATCGTTTCCTGTTGACGCTCGCGAAACTCCGCAGCCTTTGCATCTGCGGTTTTTTTAGCCGCGGTTGCGGCAGCTTCAAGAGATGACGCCGCATTTGCGAAACGCGCGGCTGCATCGCTCTTATGCTCTTGCGCATGCGCACGCAGCGAAGCTGCCAGTTCTTTCGCCTTCGCTGCTGCCTCTTCGTACGTTTTACGAGCCGACGCTTCATGCTTCGCCCGAGCCTCATCGAGCTGTTGATGCAGCTTATCGGCCTGATTACGTATCTGTTCGATAGTGGTATTTACTTTCGTCATTGATTAGCTACTCCTGAAAGATTTCGAAGGTTAGCCGCAAACATGCAATAAGCGGCGCCGACGAAAATGAA
>CAYOGL010000118.1:0-1276 GCA_964403515.1 uncultured Burkholderiales bacterium
GACCAGATCATCGCGCCAGCGGCCCGCTTGAAGCGGGTGGGTTCGGATTAGTCCTCGACCTGCGGGTGCTCCTCGCGGGTCCAGACGCGCACGTAGTCGACGCGTATCCGTTCACCCCGGTACCCCGACGTGAGTGGGGGATCGACGGGACGATCGCGGCATGATCCAATGATCGTGTGGCGACGAAGGCAGAACTCGAAGAGCGCGTTCGTGTCCTGGAGGCGGCCGTCGCGGAGCGCGACGCGGTCATTGCCAGGCTCGAGGCAAGGCTTGCCAAGTTGGAGGAGCTGTTGACCCGCTCCAGCGCCAATTCGTCGAGCCCGCCGTCGAAGAACCCGCCGCACGTCAAGGTCGGACGCAAGTCCAAGCCGACGGGCAAGCCGCCTGGCGGCCAGATGGGCCACGAGCCCCACCGCTTTGCCGCCATCGCCCCGGAGAGCGTCACCAACACCGTGGAGTGCCTTCCGGCGCGGCGCTGTGACTACTGTCTGGCGGACCTGGCCGATGCCCCGCTGGTTCTGGGCGACGAGGTGGTCACGGACTACCGGCTCGACGCGCCGCCCATCGCGCTCGAAGTCACCGCCTACCGCCGCCGGCGCCGTCAATGCGACCACTGCTGCCATTGGACGCTGGCGCCGCTGCCCGATGGGGTGGGGTCGAGCCCCTTCGGTCCGGGCCTGGTGTCGCTGATTGCCACCTTGACCATCCGCTACCGCCTGGGACGCCGGCCCGTGCGGGACCTGCTCGCCGACCTGTTCGGGCGGCACATTTCCATCGGGGCCATCCAGGCGGCCCTGGAGGCCGCGAGCGAGGCCGTGGCCGGCGCCATCGACGGGTTGCGCGCCCACATCGATGCCGCTCCCGTCGTCGGGGCAGACGAAACGGGCTGGCGCGACCAGTCGGGCTTCGCCGCTGGCAAGCGTGCTTGGTGCTGGGTGGCGACCACGCCGGTGGGCACGCTGTACGCCCTGATGCCGGGCCGTGGCGTGGCCGGCAGCTTCGGCGTCCTGGGGCCGGACTTTGCGGGCATCGTCACCTGCGACCGCTGGAAGCCCTACCAGAGCCGCTTCGGCAATCGTCGCCAGCTTTGCTGGGCCCACCTCGACCGCGAGGCCACCGCGGCCATCGATCGCGGCGCGATCCTCGGCAAGCGCACGGATGCCAAGCTGGTGTTCCGGGGCGAGCAGCTGGTGGCCTGGGGACGGTCCTTCCAGGCGGAAATCGACCTGCTGTTCGGCCACTGGCATGCCTTCAAAGAGGGCAAGCTCTCGCGAGC
>CAYOGL010000119.1:0-1262 GCA_964403515.1 uncultured Burkholderiales bacterium
GCTGGATTGTCGAGCGCAGCGACGCCTACCGCCGCAAGTTCTACGTGCTGACGCTCAGCGGCGCGGGGCTGGTGTCACCATGTCGCTAACCGGCTCCCCCAAAGACGACAACGCAATCCTGAAATGCCAGAAGTGCGGCCTGGGCGCGTTCAGCCTGCGTGCCATTGGCGACGCCATGAGCCGCATGTTTGTCTGCACGACGTGCTACCAGCTCGACGTGCTGGCCGACATGGAGACGGTCGAGTTGCCGGCAGTCACGATCAATACCGAATTGCTTGTCGAGCCGGTGGCGGACATGTGGAGCGGCTGCACGCCAGAGCCGAGCGAGGGCACATGGTGCGCGGCGGGCTATCTGGTCTACCTGGAGCGCACCGGCATGTCATTTATCCCCGTCGGCGACCCGACGCTCTGCCCCGCGCACTGGAAAGCGGTGCTCGATGACGCGCTCCAGCAGTACCCGAAGCTGGCGCTGGAGCCGTGGCAGCTTCCACGGATGGCCCGTCTGCTCGCCGATACCTATATGACCGCCGCGCTCACCATTGCCGACCGTATCGCCATGCGGCAAGGCCGCTAGTTCGCTCAAGGAGCATTCTTCGCTATGAATACGTCTACTGCGCTTGTCCCGGTTGAGACGCAATCTGCCGGCATGCTGATGCCGCTCGCCTCGGCTACCGAGGCCGCTGCCGCCATTGCCGCCTATGAGCAACTGAAAGCCGCCATTGTGCGACCCGATGACGTGCAGATCATCCAGAATCGCAAGTTCCTCAAGAAATCGTTCTGGCGCCGCGTGGCGACGTGCTTTGGCCTGTCGCTGGAGCTGGTGCGCGAGGAGCGCATCGTCCAGGACGGCGCGCTCGCCTATCGCGTCATGTACCGCGCCATCGCGCCCAATGGCCGCACGATGGACAGCGACGGTTACTGCTCCACCGCTGAGGCAGGTCGCGGCGGCTGGCCTGAGCACAATGTACGTGCGACCGCGCACACCCGCGCCAAGAACCGCGCCATCAGCGACCTCGTAGGTGGCGGCGAAGTCAGCGCCGAGGAGATGCCCGAGGACAGCGCACGACCCGCACACCAGCAGCAGCCGCAACAGCGCGGAAGGGCGACCGTCACGCCAGCGCCGGCAGCGGACCCGTGGGCCGAAGTGCGGGAACTGTCCGCACAACTCGCTCTCAGCGACGAGGAGCGCACTGCCCTGTTCAACCGGCACAAGAAGAACCGCGACAAGATCCTCGCCGAGCTGCGGCAACGCTACGCCAACG
>CAYOGL010000120.1:0-1252 GCA_964403515.1 uncultured Burkholderiales bacterium
ACGTCCGCGCCGGTAAGGCGCGCTGGTGGGCGACGGATCCGGAGTGGGCCAAGGGCGTGTCCTCTTGGTACGACAAGATCAAGGGCGGCTTCAAGGACCTGCTCGGCAGCGCGGGAAGCGCGATCGGCGGGGCGATCGGCGGCAACCTGCTGTCGCTGCCCAAGGAGGTCACCGACTTCTTCACCGCGCTCGAGAAGCCCTTGCAGGCGATGTTGTGGATCGTGAACCCGACGCACTGGGCGCGGATCATCGCCGCGGTGTTCGGGTTCCTCCTGCTCGGCGCTGGACTCATCACCCTCATGAAGGCGGCGTAATGAAGAAGCTTTGGGGTCCGCCCTGGTCACCGCACCGGTTCCGGTGGAGTTGGTTCTGGCATGCCCTCGTCCATGAGGTGAATTGGTACGGCGACGTGAACGGCCCGTTCTCGGGGAGCGGTTACAGCCGCTGCGAGTGCGGCCGAGAGTGGAAGTGGTGACGATGGCTAAGGTCAAGTTGGAGCTCGGCGCGCAGCTCGACATGCTCACCAAGGATGAGCTGGACAAGTCGTTGCACGCCTCGGGCGGGTGGCAGCGTGAGGCCGCTCTCGGTATGCGGCACGTGAACATCCCGCGGCTGTTCGGCAGCGTGTCGGCCGGCGCTATCAGCTTCGACGGCGGACAGACCGAGGGGCAGCCGTACTGCGGTCCGGGATCCGGGTTCTACTGGAAGATCATTCGCGTCTCAGTGGATGGACTCGCGGCCAACGATCAGGTGAAGCTCTGGAAGGGCTCGCCGGGCTCGCGGTTCATCACGTGGATCGCCTTCCAGCCGGGCGTGTACCACCCGGGGTCTCTAGGGCTGGTACTCCGGCCGTCGGAGTTCCTGTCGATCTCAGGAACCGGACTGGCCGCTACCGGGCAGGTGACGTTGACCGGTGAGGCCGTGAGCGTGCCGGGCCCGCTGCTCTGGAAGCTGCTGTGACCGATGGGGTACCGGCCGCTCGGGTCCAAGGTCGTCAAGGCCGTCTCAGACACGACGGGCCTGAACACGGGCAACTGGACGAACCAGTTCGACGTGGCGGCGCTCGGCGCGAAGGTGCCGACGTACGAGTGCCATCACATCGCGGTCACGCAGGTGCCGGCCGGGGCGACCGTGACGGTGTTCATCGGCTCGCGGCAGTGGTCGAGCGTCTTGCTCGCTGGGAACGCCGAGTGGGACCCGGCTCAGCCGATGCTCCTCGTCCCGACCGACGAGGTGTATTTCGCGTGGAACC
>CAYOGL010000121.1:0-1235 GCA_964403515.1 uncultured Burkholderiales bacterium
CTCGACAAGAGCGCGCTCAAGAAGCTGATCACGTCGTGCTACCGCACGTACGGCAACGCGGAGACCGCGAAGTTCCTCGATGCGATCAAGGATCTTGGTTTCCACTATGCCACGCAGTCCGGTACGACCGTGTCGATCAACGACATCATCGTTCCGAACGCGAAGTACAGCATTCTCGAGAAAGCGCAGAAGGAAGTCGACGATCTGCATCGTCTGTACGAGCAAGGTTTCATCTCGCAGGACGAGCAGTACAACAAGACCATCGAGATCTGGTCCAAGGCCAGCGACGAAGTCACGGTCGCAATGCAAGAGGCGCAGAACCCGCTCAACCCGGTGTTCATGATGGCGACCTCCGGTGCGCGTGGTTCTATCGCACAGGTCAAGCAGCTCGGCGGTATGCGCGGCCTCATGTCCGACCCCTCGGGCCGAATCCTGGAGATTCCGGTCAAGGCGTCGCTCAAAGAGGGTCTCACCGTTCTCGAATACTTCATCTCGACGCACGGTGCGCGTAAGGGTCTTGCCGATACGGCACTCCGTACGGCCGACTCCGGTTACCTCACGCGCCGTCTGGTCGACGTTGCGCAAGACGTGATCATCCGCGAGGAAGATTGCGGAACCGCCAACGGCATCACGGTCAGCGACATCGCCGTCGGCAAAGAAATCATCGAGCCGCTCAGCGATCGCATGATCGGGCGCCGCGCATCGGAAGACGTCAAAGACCCTTCGACAGGCTCAGGGCGGGCTGCCATCATCGCCAAACGCGACGAAGAGATCGACGAAGAGAAAGTCAAGGCGATTCTCGACGCGGGCATCAAGACGGTCAAGATCCGTTCGGTGCTGACGTGCCAAGCGCGGTACGGCGTCTGCTCGATGTGCTACGGACGGAACCTCGCAACCGGCAATAAAGTCGATATCGGCGAAGCGGTGGGAATCATCGCGGCGCAGTCCATCGGCGAGCCCGGTACGCAGCTCACGCTTCGTACGTTCCACACCGGCGGCGTTGCAACCGAAGACATCATCACCGGCCTGCCGCGTGTCGAAGAAATCTTCGAAGCGCGCAAACCAAAAGGCCAAGCCGCTATTACGGAAGTCTCCGGTGAAGTGCACTTCGGGGAAGAGAAGAACCGTCGCGTGGTAATCGTCGTCGACGAAACCGGCGAGCAGCACGAATATGACGTGCCGCACGGCACGCATCTGGCGGTGCACGAAGGCGACAAAGTGCAGCCGGGCGATCG
>CAYOGL010000122.1:0-1233 GCA_964403515.1 uncultured Burkholderiales bacterium
CGACACCACCGAGCGATGTCGTTAAAAGAGATCCTGCGTGCTCCCGGATCCCAACTTAGGCTGGTGTCCAGACGGAGCCCCAGCTCATTTATCCAGCCGGGGAGTCCACGACGTTTGGTGACATCGACGCCGGGATGGCGTTGCGCAGACAGCTCCCACAGCAAGACGGTACGGTTCGCCAGCCGGTCACGAACCGCGAAGGGTACGGCGATCATGCTGTCGACATCGAGAAATCGCTCGCCGCGGGCCTCCTCGTCAGCGACAAAGCTGTATGCCTCCGGCGTGGGAAGCCGGTAGTACGCGCGCAAAGGGTTCTTAACTTGTGAGAGTATGCCTGCCGTTCCGCTCAACGCGAGCAGCAAAACGCACAGTACGGCAATGGTATTCGTCCTTCGGCTTGCGGTGACAAACAGACCACTTGCCGCAACCCAAACGGAGGGGGCCAAAAAGAGCATCGTCCGTTCCGTCCAGTTCGGGCTCAGCAAGCCAATCACGAACATGAGAGCGATTGGGGTTGCGCTATAGAGAGCTAGGCAAGCGAATCGGTCATCCGAGCGTGCAAAAACCACCAGCAGGGCAGCCACGGCCAGCACCGATACAGCCCCAAGCAGCTGCGCCCATGACGGGGCGGTCAGCCCAGCACCAAGATCGGCAAGCAGCGTCAGGAAGCGTAAGGGATCACTCCGCGCGCCACTCCCGGTTCCACGAATAGCAGCGATGGCTGCGTAAGGCGCCACCGCTGTAAGGCTGGCCAGAATTGCTGCATAGCTGATGGCAGCGCGGCGTCGCTGCTGTTTTCCGCCTGTCTGCTTCAAGCGAACAATCATCCACAGACCCTGTCCGAGAAGTGCAAACGCGGCAACCAGGTCTGACCAGCCGAAGGCAATTGCAGAGAGTGAATAAATTGCCCAATCCAAACGCCGTCCGCGCGACGCGGCGCGCCAGAGGGCGATGAGGCTGACGATTCCGAGTGCCGACTCGATGGCATAGACGCGGATCTCGTTCGAGTAGTAGACCTGCCATGGGCTGAGTGCGCCGAGCACGCCGGCTACGAGCCCGGCTCCGCGGCCCCAGAAAATCCAGGCGAGCGCCATCGCGAGCGCCACCGCGGCGGTACCCGCAACAACCGACAGGAGCCTGGCGCCATCGACCGAGGAAAAAAGGTGGATCCAACCCCACAGCAGGAGGTTGTAAAGGGGAGGATGCCCCACTTCATGAAGAGTGGCACTGATA
>CAYOGL010000123.1:0-1228 GCA_964403515.1 uncultured Burkholderiales bacterium
TGCCGCCGAGGTCGGGCTCCTTCTCGATGCACGCGACCTTCGCGCCCAGCTGGGCTGCGCGGATCGCTGCGGTATAGCCACCGGGCCCTCCGCCCAGAACGGCGACGTCGACTTCCATCTCAGCTCCTCAGTCGGATTCCGGAGGCGATGCTAGCGAGCGGCGTCAGGCGGCCGACGCAGTGACGATCCACACCGAGGACGGGCCCCAGACGCCGTCGTCGGTCACGAACTGCTCGAGCGCCGGCCGGAGCAGGTCGCGGAGCATCGGCTTCATTGCCTCGCAGTCGTCCCCCGCGAGCCGCACGGCCTCCGCGGCCGGGCCGAGCGCGAGGTTCATCTCGATCGCCTCGTCCAGCGTGTTGCCGAGCTTGTTCGGCCGGTCGAGGCGCAGGAACGAGATCTCCCCGAATCCGGCGGACTTGAGCTGCGCGGACAGCGTGTCGGCGTTCGCCTGCGAGAAGGGGCCGGGACCGCAACGCGCCTCGTCGGTCTCCTCCGAGACATCGATCAGGGGCTTCACGATCTGCTCGGCGACGTACATCCACGGGTTGTCCTCGCGGCGGCGCCAGACGATCAGCACGAGCTGCGCGTCGTCGACGAGCGCGGCGCGGATGTTCCGGAACGCGGCGACCGGGCTCGCGAAGAACATCGTTCCGAAGCGGGCGAACGCGTAGTCGAACTGCTCGTCGAACTGCGACGCCTGTACGTCCATCACCTCGAAGCGCGCGTTCGCGATCCCGAGCTTCTTCGCCTCGTGTCGAGCCGCGTCTATGAAGCGCGGGGAGATGTCGACACCGAACGCGCTGCCGCCCGCGCCGACGAGCTCGGCGAGCTGCAGCGTCGAGTCGCCGAAGCCGCAGCCGATGTCGAGCACGCGCGCGTCCTCGGGCGGCGGGAAGCGTGTCATCGCGGCGGCGCCGTGCTGCGCCAGGCTCGAGACGATCAGGTGCTTGTAGGTCAGGAAGCGGTCGAAGAGCACGCCGTCCCAGGCGCGCTGCGCTTCGGCGTTCTCCGGGAGCACGTTCGTCATGTGACGAATGCTACGCCGTCAGGACGATCTTGCCGAGCTTCCCGCCGGCCGCAAATGCCTCGTAGGCCTCTTCCGCCCGCTCGAGCGGGAACGTCTCGTGCACCGGCACGACGACGCGACTCTGCGCGAACAACGGCAGGACGTCTTCCCGCAGCCGGCGGATCACGTCGGTCTTCTCCTCGCGCGTGCGGTTGCGCA
>CAYOGL010000124.1:0-1225 GCA_964403515.1 uncultured Burkholderiales bacterium
AAGTCGCGGCCTTCACGCATGGGCCTGAGTTGCGTGACCATGCACGGGAGCGCATCCGAGAGTTCCTGCGACGGCAGCGTCGGCGCTGAGGCGCCGTTACGGCTGCCAGCCCCAGAGTGAGTAGACGTCGGCTGCTGCGGTGGTCTGGATGCGGAGTGCGGGGCCGGAGCCGAGCAACAAAGTGATATGCGCGGGAACCGGCAGTGGACGCGCGGAGGTCGGGGCGGGACTGGTCTGTGCAGCCGGGTGATCAGCGAGGGCGACGGCGATGGCGCCGCCACTCGGTGCCACGATCACGCGGCTCCGGCCCGCATCGTCGGCGATCCGCGTTGACCAGAGCACGCGATCGCTGGCGACGTCGATCAGCTCGAGCCCCGTGCCCGGGCTGATCAGCAGTCGCGAGGCGTCGGCCGACAGGGCAATCACGTCGCCTTGCTCACGCAGCATGCGCACTTTGCCATCGAGCAGGGAGCGGACCTGGACGGAGACAGGGCCGCCCTCGGCGGAGAAGCGTGCGTCGGGCGTGGTTGCCGTGGAGATGACTGGGCGAGTGCAGTTGTTGGGGCAGAGGTCCTGCTCGCTGAGAACTCTTCCTGTGCTGATCTGCAGAGTGGTCACATACCTCAGCCCGCAGCAGACGCTGGTGTACAGGGCGACGCGATCATGGATGACGCTGCAGGCGGCGAGCTGGTACGCGGAGTCGCCGCCCGTCTCGTGCGGCATCGGCACGCTGTGCTCGACGGTGCCGCCATCGCCGTACACGTCAACCTGCGAGATGGTGCCGCTGGTCGCGGGATCCTGCTTGGTGGAGAGGCCGCACACATGGCGTCCGTCGTCCGCCCACATCGACGAGTGCACGTCGCCAAGGTCGTACAGATGACGCCCGTCGGCGGCGTAGACCCAGCTGCCCACCAACAGGCGCTGGCCGTCCGGTGACTGGCGAATGTTCTCGAAGGTGCTTCCGTCGCTGGGGATCGATTCGCCGGGGAGGTCGATATAGCCCTGCAGCGCGCCCGACCAATCCATCGCCTGCAGGCGCAGCGCCGCGGAGGGCTGTCCACCATAGGTGGAGTAGTAGAAGACGGGCGCCGAGGTATGCACGGTGGAAACGAGCGCCGGCATCGCTGTCGGTGGCGGCGGCGAGGGCGTGTCGGTCGGCCAGGGCGTCGCCGTCGGCAGCGGCGTCGGGCTTGCGGGCGCTGCCGGGAGGTTTGCGCGTCCGTGC
>CAYOGL010000125.1:0-1218 GCA_964403515.1 uncultured Burkholderiales bacterium
TCGTCATGCCCGGCCCGTTGGGCACGACGATGCGGGCCTTCTCCTGGTAGGTGGTTGGATCGACGACGGAGACATAGTTCTCGCCCCGGACGGTCACCCAGACCTCCTTGCCGTTTGGCGTGAAGAACGCCTCATGCGGCGAGCGCCCGACGTAATGGATGTGTTTGACGGCATTGGTGGCCGTGTCGATGAACGCCACGGAATTCGATGAGATGGAGACGACCAGGAGGGTACGATGATCGGGCGAGAAGCCCATGCCGTGGGTCAGCACCTGCCCATAGTAGAGCGGGCTCAGATTGGCTGGCGTTGGATTGCCGAGCTGGATGACGCCCAAGAGTTGATTGTTGACCGGATCGGTGACGGTGACGGTGTTGGACCATTGATCCGCGGTATAGACGCGGTCGCGATGGCTGACGGGGATATCTGGAGAGGTAGGTGTCCCAAATGGCACCTGCCCCGCCCGAACAATCGGGGCGGCGAACAAGGCAGTCGTCGCGAGCCCTACAATGACCAGGGCCATGCTGGTCAGCCAGATAGGGAAGAACCGGCGTTTCATGTGGCGCCTCCTTTGCACGGGCAGATAGCCTGCGTCGCCACGCAGAGGCTAGCAGATGCTATCCAGCCGCAGCGGACTGATGGAACGACCGCACAGACGGTGTGAGCGGCTCATCAAGTGCGCGCCGCATGACCACTATCTGCTGCTCTTGAGTCACGATGATTTCCTGGGCGAGGCCGCGCAGCGGCTCATTGTGTCCATAGCTCAGCTCGGCTTCAGCCATGTCAATGGCGCCTTGGTGATGTGGCACCATCATGGCCACGAAGTCTCGGTCTGTCTCGCCAGATGGCTTGATCCGCATGGCAGCCATCATCCGCGTCATCGCCGCATTGCTCTTGGCTAGGAATGCTGCTTCCTCCGGTCCGGTGGGCGGGGAGGCAACCGGACTAACGAGCGCGACCCGCATCCCGGCGATCTCCTCCTGCTGCGTGACGACGATTTCCTGGGCGAGACCGTGTAGCAGTGGGTTGTGTCCATAGCTCAGCTCGGCTTCAGCCATGTCAATGGCGCCTTGGTGATGTGGCACCATCATGGCCACGAAATCGCGATCCACGTCGCCAGATGGCTTGATCTGCATCGCGGCCATCATCCGCGTCATCGCTGCACCGCTCTTGGCCATAAACGGCGTGTCCCCAGCACTGGAGCAGGCGGCTACGCCGACG
>CAYOGL010000126.1:0-931 GCA_964403515.1 uncultured Burkholderiales bacterium
CGGGCGAGGCGCACTTCAGCGAGATCGTCTTCGACGACGCCTTCGTGCCCGACGAGATGCTGCTCGGCCGCGAGGGTGAGGGCTGGGCGCAGGTGCTCGGCGAGCTGGCCTTCGAGCGCAGCGGGCCCGAGCGTTTCCTCAGCACCTTCCCGCTGCTGCCGGCGTTGCTCGATGCGGTGGGCGACGATCCTGATGATCGCGTCGCCGAGGTGGTCGGCAGTGCGGTGGCGTCGCTGCTTGCCCTGCGGCGGTTGTCGCTCGACGTGGCCATTGCGCTGCATGCAGGACGCGATCCCTCCTTGCAGGCGGCGCTGGTCAAGGACCTGGGAACGCGCTTCGAAGGCGAGCTGGTCGATGCGGTGCGGCGCGTCGCCGGAGATGCGCTGACCGGCGCGTCGGGAGAGCGCCTCGCGACGCTGCTCGCCGGTGCTGTGCTCAGCGTTCCCAATTTCACCCTGCGCGGTGGCACCAGCGAGATCCTGCGCGGCATGGTCGCGCGCGGCTTGGGATTGCGATGAGCGACCTGTTGCGCGACAGCCTTGGCGCGCTGCTCAGCGCGCACTGCTCGACGGGCGTCGTCGCCGCGTCGCGCGACGGGTGGAGCGCAGCGCTGTGGGAGCAGCTGGAGCGTGCCGGCATTCCACTGGCGGCGGTGCCCGAGGTGCACGGCGGCGCGGGGGGAACGCTGTCCGAGGCGGCGCTCGTGGTGCGGCTTGCCGGCTATCACGCCGTGCCGGCGCCGTTGGCGGAGACGGCGCTGCTGGCGGGGCCGCTGCTGGGCATGGCTGGTCTCGACGTGCCGGCAGGACCGCTCAGCGTTGCCCTTGCCGATGCCGTGCCGCTTCGTCTTGCGCAGGGCGCCGTTTCCGGGGAGCTTCAGGGCGTGCCCTACGGGCGCATGGCGCGCGGCGTCGTCGCGCTGGCTCGCGAT
>CAYOGL010000126.1:941-1218 GCA_964403515.1 uncultured Burkholderiales bacterium
GCTACGGCGGCGCTGCATGTGGTGCTGCTCGACGCCACGCACGTTTCAGTCGCGAACGGCCGCAACCTGGCCGGTGAGCCGCGCGACACGCTGCGCTGCGAGGCGGCGCCGGTGCTCGCCGCCGCGGCCGCGCCACCCGGCGTCGACGCCGCGTGGGTGCTGCGTCGCGGCGCCCTGGCGCGCAGCCTGCAGATGGCCGGGGCGTTGCAGCGCATTGCCGAAATGGGCATCGAGTACGCCGGGCAGCGCGAGCAGTTCGGCCGTCCCCTGGCGCGCT
>CAYOGL010000127.1:0-1217 GCA_964403515.1 uncultured Burkholderiales bacterium
TAGAGGCCAACGTATCGGGCTGCACAATCAGGGGCATTAGAGCGTCGGCCCCAGTATCAGGGCTACCTGCTCGGGCGACCCCTGGGTTGGTGCAGCGACCTTGATGCCGATGATGCGTTGGAAAGTGTCCAGTGTGGCGGGGAAACGCTCGTCCGTGATACGGAAGCGTGCCTCGTCACCCTGCGTGTAGCTGCCCAGCACGGGGTCGGCGTCGGCTTTGACGCGTACCGTGATGGCCTGCACAGGCGACTGGTGCGCGATCAACGCGCCCGTCGTATAGGCGTCAAGCACTCCCTGCGCGTTGATCGTCTTATCGGTGACGTCGTCCTCCAGCAGGGGGTACCCGGCGTCAATCTGGCTTGGCGCCGACGCCTGAGACTGGAGCATCGTGTCGCCGCTGCCGGCGCCGATGCCGAAGTAGGTGTTAGCCACGGCGCTACCGTCACGCGGCCAGGTGTATCCCACGATGTTGCCTGGCGCTTCGAACATCAGGCCGGTTGCGCTGGCGGCTCGGCCTCGGCGCGGATAGCCGAGCCGGAGGTAACGCTGCATGGCGCCATTGCTATCGTAGGCCACATCGATGGACCAGTCGAACCCGGTGGTGGTGGCCGAAAGATTGGCGATCTCCTGGTACACCAGCCGTTTCTCGCTTCCCGCGAAGGACAGAGTTACCAGGACGCCTGAGGTCTCGGTGCCGACAGTGATGCCGATGTCGCCGCCGGTCTTCGATTTCAGGTAGTTGATCAGGTCTTGCACGACGGCGAGCTGGTCCTGGTTCGTGTAACTGCGGTTCTCAGCGATCTTGCGACGTTTGAGGTACCACTCGAAGGTGTTGCAGCCCAGGTCCAGAAGCTTAGAATCGCTGTCGTAGTTCGTAGTGACCAGGGGGCCGCCCCATACCAACTGGCCGTCGCGGTCAACGTAGATCGCGGTGCGGGCCTCCTGCAGGGTGCCAATGGGGTCGAGCGCCATCACCCTGCTATCGCCAAGGCGCAGCTTGGCGGACAGCGAGCCCACGCTATTCAGCCTGGTTTCGAAACTGACCTGCTCCAGGGGGTACTCGTTGAGTATCGCGTTCGTGCGCAGATCGACAGCCAGGAACGTATAGGTTGCCACTTCGGCTACGGATCAGCGGCTCGGCCCGACGTACGAACCCTGCATGTAGCAGCTCTGCCCGGGGCCGTCGAGCTGCCAGGTGGCCGCCGTGCCGGGCATCG
>CAYOGL010000128.1:0-1217 GCA_964403515.1 uncultured Burkholderiales bacterium
CTTGGGCTGCCAATGGAGCTTCGTCTTGGCCAGCGTGATGTCGGGCCGCCGGACCTTCGGGTCGTCGACGGGAAGCGGCTTGAAGACGATCTTCGAGCGCGACCGCGTGAGCGCCTTGATCGTCTGGGCGATCTCGAGGATCGTCAGCTCGTTGGGATTGCCGATGTTGACGGGCGTCTGGATCGACGAGCGCAGCAGCGCGTCGATGCCGCGCACGAGATCGGAGACGTACTGCAGGCTGCGCGTCTGCTCGCCCTTCCCGTAGACGGTGATGGGCTTGCCCTTGAGCGCCTGCGTGATGAAGTTGGGCACGGCGCGGCCGTCGTTCTTGCGCATGCGCGGGCCGTAGGTGTTGAAGATGCGCACGATGCGCACCGGGACGCCGTGCGCGCGGTGGTAGGCCATCGTCATGGCCTCGGCGAAGCGCTTGGCCTCGTCGTAGACGCCGCGAGGGCCGATCGGATTGACGTTGCCCCAGTAGTCCTCGCGCTGCGGCGAGACCTGCGGATCGCCGTAGATTTCGGAGGTCGAGGCGAGCATGAAGATCGCGCCCTTGTCCTTGGCGAGGCCCAACGCCTTGTGCGTGCCGAGCGCGCCGACCTTGAGCGTCGGGATCGGGAAATGCGCGTAATCCTCGGGGCTCGCCGGGCTGGCGAAGTGCAGCACGGCGTCGAGCTTGCCGGGCACGTGGATGAAGTTGGTGACGTCCTGCTTGATGAACGTGAACCGCTCGTCGGCGAAGAGATGATCGACGTTCTCGATGCGCCCCGTCAGCAGGCTGTCCATCGCGATGACGGTGTGGCCTTGCGCGAGGAAGTGCTCGCAAAGATGGCTGCCGAGAAAGCCGGCGCCGCCGGTGATCAGGATCCGCATCAGGCCGCGCGGCCGACGCCCACGTAGTCGAAGCCCGCGGCGCGCACGGCCGCCGGATCGTAGAGGTTGCGGCCGTCGAGGACGAGCGGGTTGCGCATGACGGCCGCCGCCTTCTTCCAGTCGAGCTCCTTGAACTGCGGCCACTCCGTGACCAGCGCCAGGCCGTCGGCGCCTTTCAAGGCCTCGTAGGCGTCCTTGCAGAAGGTGACGCCCGAGAGCTCCGGGATGGCCTTGGCGCGCTCCATCGCCACGGGGTCGGTGGCGCGGACCTTGACCTTGCGCTCCTTGAGCATGCGGATGATGTCGATGGCGGGGGCAAAGCGCATGTCGTCGGTGTGCGGCTT
>CAYOGL010000129.1:0-1215 GCA_964403515.1 uncultured Burkholderiales bacterium
CCGCACGGCGGTTGTAGCGCGGGAATTACTCCGCGGTCACTTCTTTCAAGTTTAACCGCTCGCGCATTTCCTTGCCGGGCTTGAAGTAAGGCACGCGCTTGGCATCCACCGAGACCGCCTCACCGGTACGCGGGTTGCGGCCGACCCGCCCGTCCCTTTGGCGGGTCGAAAACGCGCCAAAGCCGCGAAGCTCAACGCGGCCGCCGTGAGCAAGCTGCTCGGTGATCGAATCGAAAATGGCGCTCACCACGCCTTCGACCTCTCGCTGTGTAAGGTCAGGAAAATCGGTGCAAAGCTTCTGCACCAGCTCAGAACGGATCATCGGCGTCCCCGCATCAAGGATGGACCGGCCCCATGTTCCCCAACCACGCGAGGCCGCTTGGGACTGAGGCTGTCAGGAAATTATCTCGCACGCAAGCCGGATTTGCGCGACGCTCCATATCAAAGCGTCGCGCAAACCCGTTATTGGTTACTTCTTCTTGGAAGTTTTCCCTGCCTGCGCTTCCTTTAGGGCTGCGCCGAGAATGTCGCCGAGCGAGGCGCCCGAGTCCGACGAACCATATTGAGCGACAGCCTCCTTCTCTTCGGCGATCTGGCGGGCCTTGACCGAGAAGTTCGGCTTTTTCGAGCGATCAAAGCCAGTCACCATAGCGTCTAGCTTCTGACCAACCTGGAAACGCTCGGGACGCTGTTCGTCGCGGTCACGCCCAAGATCGCCACGTTTGATGAAGCCGATCGCCCCATCGTCGCCGACCTGCACGTCGAGGCCGGCATCCTGAACCGCGCGGACGGTCACGGTGACCGTATCGCCCTTCTTGACGCCGGCGGCGCCCGTTCCCGCACCGACAGCAGCGCCGGAGCCTCCACCCTCGAGCTGCTTCATGCCTAGGCTGATGCGCTCCTTTTCGACGTCCACGTCGAGGACCTGCGCCTTGACCGTTTCACCCTTGCGGTGAAGCTGAAGTGCCTCTTCGCCGGAAACGCCCCAGGCAATATCGGACATGTGGACCATGCCGTCGACATCCCCCTCGAGACCAATGAACAGACCGAATTCGGTAGCATTCTTGACTTCGCCTTCGACTACCGAGCCGACCGGATGGGCTGCAGCAAAGGCTTCCCACGGGTTGGACTGAGCCTGCTTGAGGCCGAGCGAAATCCGTCGCTTCTCTTCGTCGACTTCGAGAACTTTTACGTCGACTTCCTGCGAAGTGCTGA
>CAYOGL010000130.1:0-1196 GCA_964403515.1 uncultured Burkholderiales bacterium
GGCGCGGGCTGCCGACATTTCACGGCGGGCGGCCCTTCCGGCCCTGGCTGGTCACAGTGGTGGCGAACCGCTGTCACATGCTCAGCCGGCGGCATGCGCTGGCGCTGGTCCCGCTGACGCTGGAGCATGAGGAGGAGATGGGCGGGGAAGACGACGCGGCTGAGCCGGTGCTGCGGCACGAGGCGGACGCGGAGCTGGCGCGGGCGGTGGCGACGCTGCCGCCGGAGCAGCAGCGCGTGCTGGAGCTGCGCTACTTCGCCGAGCTGGAGGTAGAGGAGATCGCGCTGATCGCGGGCGTGCCGGCGGGCACGGTGAAATCGCGGCTGCACCGAGCGTTGCGAGCGCTGCGCGAGCGCATGCGCGACGGCATGCCGGCGCTAACCAATGGGGAGGCGTGCTAATGGACGAGCGAGAACGACAGACCGAGACGCTTGAGCGCCGGCTGCACGAGATGTACACGGCACGGCTGGGCATACCACCCGCCACAGAGACGCTCTGGCAGCGCGTCGCGCCGCACATGAGCGCGACCACGACTACACAGGATTTGCGGCGGGATGAGACCGGCGACGAACAGCGTGGATGGGAGACATGGGAGAGCGACCGCGTAGGAGCTGTCACGGTTCCGCGCCTCGAAGCGCGACGCGAGCGGGCGCGCTGGAAGGATGCGGCGCTGGGTGCGGCGGCGGTGCTGCTGATCGCGGCGCTGGCGGCGGTGGTGTTCGGCCAGCTCGCGCCGGGCCACGGCGGGGTTGGCGGCAAAGGGCGGGCCACGGCAACCGCGACAGCGCAGCCAGCAGCGAGTCCGGGAGTCAGCCCGACCCCGATCCAAACGCTGCCGACGGGGGGTGTGCTGGCGCATGCGGCCATAGATGACGTGCAGATGCTCTCGGCAAACGACGGCTGGGCGGTGGGCGACAAGCGGGTCAGCGATATGGGCCTGGATGGACTGATGTTGCACTACACAGGCGGGCGCTGGGTGGAGGTACCCATCAATCCGGTGGACGCGCTGCTGAATACCATCTCGATGGACTCGCCCACGGATGGCTGGGCCGGCGGCTCCCGGATGGGGGCGGGTGGGCCGGCGCTCTTCCATTACACCGGGGGGCGATGGGTGTGGGTGCCGCTCTCGCTGCCAACCAATACGCCGATCTTCAAGATCGTGATGGCTTCGGCGAACGAGGGCTGGGCCATTCAGG
>CAYOGL010000131.1:0-1192 GCA_964403515.1 uncultured Burkholderiales bacterium
AGGCCGAATCGGCCGGAACGGCGGCGCCCGGCGGCAGGCGCACGAGAAACGCCGCGAGCGCGCCGTCCTCGTAGAACGGCGGCTCCTGCGGCGCGGGCGGCTCGAGCCCGAGGCGCTCGCGCAGAGCCTCGACCGAGGGGAGCGCCCATGTGCCGTCGCCGCGGCGCGTGAGCAGCACCGCGCCCGAGCGCAGGACGACGGCGACGCGGGCCCGAACCATGCGAGATTTTATGAGATAATGACGGCCCATGAAGGACCGGCTCGCCGAGCTCTCGGAGGAGGTCGCGCGGTTCGCGCGCGAACGCGACTGGGAGCAGTTCCACACGCCGAAGAACCTGGCCATGGGCGTGACGATCGAGGCGGCCGAGGTCGCCGAGATCTTCCAATGGCTGACCGAGGAGCAGTCGCGCCGGCTCGGCCCAGGACAGCGCGAGCACCTCGCCGACGAGCTGGCCGACACCTTCACCTATCTGCTCAAGCTCGCCGACGCCTACGGCATCGACCTCGTCGAGGCGGCGCGGCGCAAGCTCGTCAAGAACGCGGCGAAATATCCCGTCGAGAAGGCGAAGGGCCGCGCGAAGAAGTACGACGAGCTCTAGGCGCATGGCCATCGCCACGGTCTCTCTTTCGAGCCGCGCCGCCGCGCGCCGCGTGCAGGCGGCGATGGCGCGCGACGGCGCGGTCCGGCTCGAGGGCGTCTATCCGCTGCCGCTGATCCGGAGGCTGCGCGCCGAGGTGCTGCGCCGCCACGCGAGCGGCGAGCTGCGCCGCAAGGCGCTCATCCGCGACATCGCGGGCCGCTACGCCGCGCTGCTGCCCTTCGAGGGCCCGTTCGCCGATCCTCGCCTCTACGCCGAGCCGCGGCTGCTGCGCGCGCTGGAGGCTTTGCTCGGTCCCGATCTGTGCATCGGCAGCCTCGAGACCGTCATCGCTCTGCCCGGCGCCTACGCGCAGCACCAGCACATCGACGGCCCCGCGCGCTTCGACACGCTCGTCGGAGGGCGCAAGCGGCCGTACGCGGAAGACCTCTCGCGGCTTCCGCCTTACGCGGTCACGCTCTGCGTGCCGCTCTGCGACGTGACCGACGACAACGGCCCGACGGCGATCTGGCCGGGCTCGCACAAGCTCGCGCTGCGCGCGCGGCCGCCGAGCGAGGCCGAGATCGGCCGCAAGTTCCGCATGGAGGCCATGA
>CAYOGL010000132.1:0-1183 GCA_964403515.1 uncultured Burkholderiales bacterium
ACTGGGGCCGACGCTCTAATGCCCCTGATTGTGCAGCCCGATACGTTGGCCTCTATGCTCGCTGACATCGAGCGCCGGCTGGAGGCCCTGGAGCGCAGCCCTGGCATCCGCGACTCGGTGGTCGCACAGGACGCTCAGAACCCCCCTGTGACCCGCGTCGGCATCGGCAGGCTGGATACCATCTTCCCGAGCGCCGGCTACGCCTCGGGCACCTACGGGATGCGCGTGCAGGACGCCAGCGGCGCCAGCATCCTTGACACCCTGGGGCTCCAGGCTGTCATGAAGGACGCGGGGCACATGGAGTACACGACGCCGCAGAACGTGACCATGGGCACCGGCACGAACGCCATCCCGAACAGCGGCTTCTCGTTCACGGTGCCGCGCGCCGGGCTGAGCGTCCTGCTCCTGGGCACCATCAGCGCACAGATCACTGCGAACAACCCTGGTAACCCCTGGCCGCTCCTCTACTTTCAGACCACCGGGCAGGCCCGTAGCCCGCGCGGCACCATCGGCGATGTCACCAACTCCCTCGGGTTCGCCAGCCAAGATACCGTAACCCTGTTCCAGCTTCTCCCCTCGCTGGCCGCCGGCAACTACAGCGGGTCGTGGTACTTCGTGAACGGCTGGGGCGCCGGCCAGGCCATGACCTTCGGTGACATCGCGCTCAACGCGTTCCTGCTGGGCAGCTAGCGCGGCTGGCCCTGGCGGGCGACGTACTCCAGGCCGCTGTCCGTCATCACGAACACGGGCCGCTGGCCGTAGCTGTAGGTGCCGAACCCGTGCGCCGCTGGCGCCGCTGTAGCGACGTGTGCGCCTTCTGACGCGATCTGGTGAACAACTGCGCCGGCGGACACCACCACGACGGCCGTGGCGGTCGTCAGTGCGGCCAGGAGTCGGTTCGGTAGCACCCGAACAGGGTACCTCGTGGGGGTGGTGATTGCGGCCATCTCTTTTCTCCCGGTTGGCCCCCTTGGGGCCTCACAGTTGAACCTTACCATCTACCATAGATGGTTGCAACCCCTGCGGGTAATGCGCGCGTAACGGCTCGGTTGCGTGGTGCTCCGCTGTGCTCAACAGTGCACGCCAGGGGGCGCTGTCCCATGCCCTGTAAGGGCATCTACCCCCTACGGCAGGGTTTTTCAGACCCGTGCTCTACCAACTGAGCTACCTCACCGTTTGCCTT
>CAYOGL010000133.1:0-1181 GCA_964403515.1 uncultured Burkholderiales bacterium
CTGCAGCCGCTTGGCGCGCTCGTACTGCCGCAGGGCTGGGCTCTGGGCGAGGATCTTCTGCTGCGCGCGCTGGTCGCCGTAGGCCGAGGCGTAGGCCGCCGCCTGCTTCTCAAGCACCGTCACGTCGATGCCGTGCTGGGCGGCGTACTGCGACTGCCAAGCGCGGTAGTCGCGCACGGTCTGGTGGTAGACCTTGAGCATCGGGAAGGCTTGCTCGCTTTTGCGGATCTCGCTCTGGACCTGCTCGTACTCCTGCGGGGTGTGGTCCTTCTTCCACTGCGCTTGGAGCTGGCTCAGTTTGTCCGGGTCGAGGGTTCCGTTGATCGTCGCCTTGTCGTAGAGCGACTCCCAATCGTTGACCTGGCTGAAGACGCCCTGCGTGTAGGCCGGTGCCCCGTTGAAGGTGTTCTGGACGATCGCGGCGTGCTTGGCTGAGGCGTCGTGATACCACTGGCGCCAGACCGCCGGCGTCATCGCGCCCGAAAGCGCCTCGGTTGACTTCTGGAGCATGTCCTTCTGGAACTGGTCCTGGACCGCCTTGAGCTTCATGTACTCGTCATCCGAGGGGGCCTGTCCAGCTCCCTTGGGCGCGTAGTCGAAGGGCGGGTTGACGCCGGTGAGCATGGCGAGGAGCGCGTGGCCCATCGTGGCGGGCGCGTTCCCGATCGTGTTCTGGAGTCCCCTCGAGATGACCGAGCCGAGTCCGGCGCCCTCGGGGACCTCCTGCTGGCCGCGCTGCATGTTGTAGATGAGCTGCTGGCCACCCGGGAGGCCGTAGAGCGGGGCCATCAGCGCCCCTTCCACGTTGCCGGCGATGCCCATGCTCGGGTTGACGTGCCGCCACTGGTTGTCGTGGGCCGAGCGGTAGAGGTCGATGTTGGCGATCCCGGCGAGCGCCTGCACCAGCGGCGAGAGGCGGGCGGCAGCCACGCGGGCGATCCCGTTGGTGACCGAACCGAAGTCGGGCGGGAGTGGGATGTTCGCCTTGCCCTGGGCATTTGTCACCCCCGGTAGTGGGACAGGTGACGCTACCTGTAGGCCATTCTGCCCAGACTGGAGCCCGAGCGCCATCTCCGTGTCGCGGACTTGGCGCATGAGCGGGTTCTCGATCGTCAGCCGCCCGCCGGTGCTTGGGATGAGGCCCTGGTCGGTCATCTTGTCGAGCGGGTCGACCTGGCCGT
>CAYOGL010000134.1:0-1162 GCA_964403515.1 uncultured Burkholderiales bacterium
CTCGCTTGGCGGGCCGCGGAGCTACGCTCGCTCGCTCCGCTAAGCGGAAGCCCGCCCGGGATGACAGGTCGGTGCGCTCCGGGTTTCATTCGTACGGCTTAGCGCTTGCGCCGTCTACTGCGCGGAATGAGAACCCTGCGTCTCGAATCAGAGCCGCATTGTGTATCTTGTTGGCGCTGTTTCCCTTCGCGGGAACGGCACAGAATCACGCGACCGACCTGGCGCTGCCGGACCTGGCCGGCAGGGAGATAACGCTCCAGCCTACCGGCGGCCGGCCGCTCGTGCTCAACTTCTGGGCGTTCTGGTGCGATACGTGGAAGGCCGAGCTCCCGCATCTGAAGCAATTGGCCGGGCGGCAGCCTGAGCTGGGATTTGATCTCGTCGCCATCAGCGTGGACGGCACCCGGGTGCCGGAGTTCGAGGGGCGGACCCGCGAACCGCTGCCGTTCCCGGTCGCGCTGGACGTGGGGCAGCGCGTGAGCCATCTCTACCATGTGGCTCACGTCCCGACCGTAATCGTCCTCGACGGGACCGGCCGGGTCCGGTTCACGCACGTAGGGTATCCGGGTAACCACGTGCTTCTAAGCGAGCTGCGGCGGCTGACCTCTCGGCCGGCTCAGCGGGCCAGATAGCGGGCGAGCGTGCTATAATAGCGCCTGCGCCGCCGCGATGCGACCGCACAACCATTTGCTGCCGGAAAGGAGCGTAAGGACATGTCGCGGAAGGTCAGGCTGCTGGTAGGCACTACCAAGGGCGTTTTCATCTACGAATCGGACGAGAGCTGTCGGGACTGGTGCAGGACCGGACCGCATCTGGCGGGCTGGGAGGTCTACAGCCTGCGTGGGGACCGCGCAGGACGTCGGATCTTCGCCGGCACGAGCCATTTCGTCTACGGCCCGACCATCCGGATCAGCGATGACCTCGGTGAGACCTGGACTCAGGTGGTGAACGGCCCGCGATATAGCGAGGAGAGCGGGTTCCAGCTCAAGCGTATCTGGCAGATCGTCCTTGGCGCTCCTTCGGAACCGGACACGCTGTATGCCGGGGTGGAGGAGGCGGGCGTCTTCGTCAGCCGCGATGGCGGACAGAACTGGAGCGAGCTTGATGGGCTAACGGCGCACCGCACCCGCGAGAAGTGGTTCCCGGGCAACGGAGGCCTCTG
>CAYOGL010000135.1:0-1156 GCA_964403515.1 uncultured Burkholderiales bacterium
CGACAATTTGCTCGACGATACCGATCCGGCCATCGGTCGCCATCGCCTCCGCTCCGCGCTCGATGCGGAACTGGACGACGTTGACATCGCCTTCGCCGGATGTATTCTGTACGGCCATCGCTTACCCCCTTGTTGTAAGACTCGCCGGAAAAGTCCGCAAGACCTGTACCAATCGAGGCGGCAACGCACGCTTACCGTTCAGCGGCAGAAGGCTCCTCCCCTTTCGGGATGGGGAGCCGTCACTTCAATGTTACGCCTAGCCCGGCTTTTACCCGCTCCAGCGAGTAGGTCATTGCCTCCTGTTCATAGCCGCCCGTGAAGGGGTCGTCCGCCAGCAGCATTGGCGTATCCAGGTCCACATACTCGAAGCCGCCCAGGCCCGCGATGAGATGCGCCGACGCCGCGACACCCAGCCGCGACTCCATCATCGCGCCCACCATCAGGCGAATATGCGCCGCGCGACAGACCGCCGCGATATCCAACGACTCCACCAGTCCTGACTTCATCAGCTTGATGTTGACGACGTTCGCCGCGCCCATCCGCACGATGCGCAGCGCGTCGGCGGCGGTATGCACGCTCTCGTCGGCGGCGACAGGCACTCGCGCATGCTCCGTCACGAAGCGCAGCCCCTCGAAATCGTGCCGGTGGACGGGCTGCTCGAAGAGAATCGGCGCCACGTCCTCGCTTTCGAGCGCGTCCAGCAGGTCGAGCGCCTCTCGTGGGGAATAGCCCTGGTTGCCATCCAACATGAGATCGCAGTCTGGCGCGCGCTCGGCCACCGCGAGCACGCGGTCCACGTCGTCCTCCACGTTCGTGCCCACCTTGAGCTTGAGCACGCGGGCGCCTCGATCCGCGTATTGCGCCGCGAGCGCGGCCATGTGACTCGGCGACTCGATAGGAATCGAGATGTCCGTCTCCACCGATGACTCGGCGCCGCCGAAGAACTGATACAGCGGGATGCCGAACGAGCGAGTGAGCGCGTCCAGGATCGCGACCTCGATGCCGGCTCGCGCCGTCTCCTGATGCTCAAAGTTGGCGGTGAGTCGAGCTGAGAGCGTTCGCCAGGCCGCGGCGTCGTGGCCCTCCACCAGCGGGCGCATACCCTCGGCGGCGGCCAGCGCGGTCGCTTGCGACTCACCGCCGCTTGGTGGATATG
>CAYOGL010000136.1:0-1134 GCA_964403515.1 uncultured Burkholderiales bacterium
CTGCGTCATGTTGAGCTTCTGCAGCTCGTCCTTCGCGCTCGCCGCCGGTTTGGCAAACGCCTGAATAGCCATCCGGAACTGCGTGCCAGCTACAGCGCCCCGGATGTTGTTGTCGCCCAGCACCGCCAGCGCGGCACCCACATCGCGGATCGACAGGCCGTAGCCCTTCACCACGGCGACCATGCCGGACCCGAACGCCTTGTTCAGGTCCTGCATCTGCATGTCGCCCGCGCCGACCGTGGCGTTCAAAGCGCCCATCGCCTGGTCGAGGTTCTGGACGCCCGGGATGTTCGCGGCGACGGCAGCGGTCAACGCGTTGGTGGTGTCGACGAGGTTGGCGTTGCCGACCCGCGCGCCCTCGGCCGCTACCCGCACCAGATCAAGGGCCTTCTGAGCCGACAACCCCATCCCGGCGAAGTTCGACTCGACGTGGTACAGGGAGTCGGCCAGGTTGTTCGGGCTGAACCCGACCTGACCGGCCAGATCCAGCACACCCTGCCGGAGCGCCCCGATCTGGTCGGTGGAAACATGCGCCTGCGTCACCAGCCGGGTCATGGCCGCGTCGAACTTGGCGGCCTCATCGACGCTGACGCCGATCGCCACGCCGAGCACTTCGAAGGCGAGCTTGGACTTGCCCGCCAGCGCCTGCATCATGCCGCCGGTCTTCTCGACGGCGCCGGTCAGGATGCCCATCATCCCGGCGGACTCGCGGGCCTTCGCGCCGGCCGCCAGCTCGGCGTCGCCCGCCATCCGCATGCCGTCCGCGGCCAGCTTCGAGGCGTCGGCGGCGGTCTTCTCAGCGTCGGCCAGGAGGACGGCGGAGTCGGCGGCGACCCGTTCGGCGTCCGCGAGCGTGGACAGGATGTCGAAGAGTCCGGCGGACGCGTCCGATTCTGCGGTGGCGCTGTCCGCGGCGAGCTTTTCGGCGTCGGCGAGGCGGCCCTGGACGTCCGCGAGGTTGGTGGCCGCGGCCGTCGCTGCGGCCGCCGCTGCCGCGGCGGCGTCCATGCTGCCTTGCAGCAGCGCCGACGCGAAGTCGGCCTGGTACAGGTTCTTGGTGAGCTCCGCGACCGACTCGGTGGCCTTGAGCACGCCCGCGACGAAGCTCGTCGTGTCAGCTATGAACCTCGCGAC
>CAYOGL010000137.1:0-1106 GCA_964403515.1 uncultured Burkholderiales bacterium
CGGCATCATCGGCATCCTACGGAGCTTCCCATTCCTGCGGGAGGGCGCGCGCCGGCTCTTCGGTCGCAACGCCACCGACGTTGCCCTCTCCATGCCGAATATCGCCGCCCTTGCACTCTCGAACAGCACCCTTGGCCTCGCCGTCATCGAAGCTGAGTCTGTCACTCTCCTGCATGAGGTGCGCTCCCGGCAGGCCGCGTGGCGTCGCTACGAGGAGCACCTGCAGCATGTGGCCGCAGCCACGCCGGGGGCTGTCGTGCGATTGGAGAACGGCGAGACCACTCCACTTGACGCACGTGTCATCGAAGGCGTCGGCACCTACGCCGACCGAAGCGGGCGACCCGCATCCGTCTCTCCTGGCCAGAATGTCCCGGCGGGCTCGCGGCTCTTCGGTGAGTCCTTTGTCCTCGAAATGCAGGTCCAGGAGGGCTTCGAGCTGCAAGAGCGCTCGGCGCCTCTCACGCCCACGCTCTACGACCAGTACACCGGCATTGTCGCACCCATCTCCCTCGGTTACGCCCTTGTCACTGCCGTCCTCACGCGCTCGCTCAGCCGCACCTTCGCGGCACTGCTGCTCGTCAACCCGCGCGTCGCGATCATTGGCATGGAGGCGGCCAACCTCGACACCGCGACGCGTGTGCTGCGTAGTGGTGTCATCGTGGCCGGCACCCGCCCAGATCGCACGCTGCGTCGTCCCGATGTCGTCCTGCTCGACGGCCCGCGGCTGATCTGCGACCGCTACGAAGCTACCAGCGCTGTTCCCCTCGTCAAAGGTCTGGATGCAGCAGATCTCCTGGCGCTCGCCGGTGGGGTGGCTGGGGCGGCAGGCTCGCCGTGGGGCGGCGCCTTCCGGACGGCGGTCGGCATGGAGGCTGAAGAGGGGCACTTCAATGGGTCAGCGGCCAGCGCGCGGATCGGCGGCGTTACCTACACGCTTGGCCCGCTTGAGGACTTCGCCGCTGTGCCTGAGGCGGCTCCGTTGCGCCAGCGCGGCGACTATGTCATGCAGCTCAGAAGCGAGCGCGAGGCGCGCCCGCTCGGCGTCCTGACTCTGCGCCCACGCCTCGCCTCCAGTGTGGAGGAGCTGGTCGATGTCTGCCGTCGCC
>CAYOGL010000138.1:0-1094 GCA_964403515.1 uncultured Burkholderiales bacterium
CTTCCTGGAGAACGACAGCGGCGGCGATACAGACGGAACCCAGAGCCGTGGCCGGTCCGGTGAAGTGCAGCCGATCGTAGACGTTTGCCATGAGGAGAACGCCCAGGCAGCAAAATAGCTCGATGGCGACGCCAAGGATGAGCATTGCCGAGGCGGCGATGGCTTGCCAGGTCATACCCACCGTCCCAGGAAGCGCGCGAATACCAGATCGCCCGCGACGGAGAGCATCGCCAGCACGAGCGCGAGGTCGAAGAAGGGCGAGCGGTGCAGCCCTTCCGCCAGCAGCACAAGCTCCAGCGAGGCAAGCACGCCAGCCAGATTGAGTGCGACGACGGCGTCTACGATGCCAGCCCGCAGAATGACGATGCCGCAGGGAATGAAGCCGAGCAGCAAGGCGATGGCGGCGATCAGGAAGGGGTCCACGTTAGCCTCCGTGGGAGTCTGGCGCCGCGCTCACTATCGAAGCTCGTACCTGCTCCGGCGACCTGGGGACGAGCTGATGCACGAGCGCGAGGCCGCGCTCCTCGTCTATGCCGACGACGAAGGTGTTTGGCGCGAGGGACGTGCCGAAGATGGAGAGCGCCCGCCGCGCGGCAGCCTCTGGGTCGTCGCCGCGCATGGGGGTAGCGACGGCGCGGAAGCCGCTCGGCGGCAGCTTGCCATGACTCACGCGCCGCCACAGAACAGGCACGAGGAGCGCCGAATCGCGCAGCACGGCCCCTGGAACGCTTCTGAGAGCCAGCAGCCAGCGCGGGCGCACGCGGAAGCGGCCATCCTTCGTGGTAACGACGCCGTAGGTGATGAAGGCGGCGGGGAATGCCGCGATGGCGCCGCCGGCCACTTCTGGATGCGCCAGGGAATCCACCAGCACCAGCCAGACCCCGAAGAGAATCGCCCACCAGACCGCGAAGGTGAGCAGACGATGGGAGAGTCCTGCCGCGCGGTCGCTGTCCGATGGCGTGTTCGCATCGCGCATGGTCGTGCGCTTCCCTGTCTCGGAATAATCGGTGAGCGTCCATATGGACGCGGCAAAGTGGCACCGATAGACCGCCGCGTCCATGCGGAAGTCAGGCAAGTGTTGTGCCAGGTAGCGA
>CAYOGL010000139.1:0-1087 GCA_964403515.1 uncultured Burkholderiales bacterium
ACAAATGGAAGCGAGACCCGCTGACTGCCGATTGCGTGCTGATGTATGCCCAACGCGGCTCGGGCAAACGTTCGAGCTATTATTCGGATTATACCTTCGGTTGCTGGACGGAGGCCGGTGAACTGCAGCCCGTTGGAAAGGCCTATTTTGGCTTCACTGACGAACAACTGAAATGGCTCGACCGCTGGATCCGCGCCCATACTGTGCAGCGCTTCGGGCCAGTCCGGGAAGTCGAGAAGAGCCTGGTCCTCGAAGTCGCGTTCGATTCTATCCACAAGAGCAGCCGCCACAAGTCTGGTCTCGCCATGCGCTTCCCGAGGATCAGCCGAATCCGCACCGATAAACCGGCGATCGAGGCGGATCGTCTGACGACCCTTTTCTCGTTGATTACTTGAAGCTGGCGCAGTCGTCGTTAAGCCTTCCCATCGTTCTTCGAGGGGGCCTCAATGTTCAAAAGTCTGCTTGCCACGGCCGCGCTTGCGATTGCGAGTTCAGCATACGGCGAAACCTATGCCATCCAGGCCGGTCATCTGATCGTCGATGCGGCTCAGGCAGAACGGGGCAATTCGACGGTCATCGTCGATAATGGCCGGATCATGCGGATAGACAGCGGATTCACCGCGCCGGCTGGAGCAGTCACCGTCGATGAGCGTGCGTTCACCGTCATGCCGGGAATGACTGACGCTCATGTCCATTTGACGAGCACCAGCGGGATGCCCTGGTATGATCGCTATACCAAGAAATATTCCGTTCCCTATGAGACGACGCTGGGTCTGACCCACGCGCTCGAGATGGCGCAGGGCGGCTTCACAACGGTCAGGGACGTCGGCGGCAACACAAGTGCGGTTATCGCGGTCCGGGACGCTATTGGCGAAGGACGATTCCCCGGACCGCGGATCAAGGTTTCCGGGCAGCCCCTGTCGATAATCGGCGGCCACGCCGATCCGGCGACGGGGCTACCACCCGAGCTCGCCGATGCGCTCGATGAAGCGCACCTTGACCCTTCCGTCTGCACTGGCGCGGAAGAATGTCAGAAAGTCGTGCGAAAATTGGCGGCAGCCGGTGTCGACTGGATCAAGATCATGGC
>CAYOGL010000140.1:0-1074 GCA_964403515.1 uncultured Burkholderiales bacterium
CGCCGAGTTCGTCGAGACCCAGGCGCCGAAGGAGCTGAAGACGATCTTCGAGGCTGACCAGGAGGACCATCGTAATCGGACGCTGACCTCGAGCGCGACCGTGAGCGGCTGGAGCGGGTAAAACAGCTGCTGGCTGAAGGGGCGGCGGTTGAAGGCATCGACTACTTCCATGCCGCGATGCCCTTCCAGCACAGCTCCAGCCGGAACGACGTCTGGCGCGCGCACGAGCTCTGTATGACGGCAGCTGAGCTTGGTTATGACAACGCGCGCTGGCTGGCTGCGCCTGCCTACGACCGCTGGCTCATGTACCAGGACCGTCCGCAGAAGTACGGCACGCAGTTCCCATTCAACGGTGAGCGCTGGGAACTGTGGCCGGTCGACCCGGCCACAACGGACGACGAGCGCGCTGAGTGGCATGTGCCGTCACTGGAAGCCTCGCTGCGCCAGGCCGCCGAAATGCCGGTACCTGAGCAGCGCGCCCGCTCCCGGCTCCGAAATGGCGACCTCGAGGTGTGGGCTTGGCCGCCGCCGCGGGAAGGGTTTCCGCCGCGTCCACATGACGGCAGGGCATGGCCGCTGGGTCCGGTTGAGAAGACGGGGCCTCTCCTGATCGGCTGGGCCGAAACACAGGATCCATTGCTTGAGCCACTTATCGTCGCGGGACGGCGCGCCATCCTCGTCTCCGGGCGATCCGACGGCAACCTGTATCTTGTCGTGTCGCTCGGCGACCATTACCAGCTCTACTACGGATCTGATCGCGAGGAACTGCTCCGGCAGGCCTCAACGGCCACGTGACCCGGCGTACGGATCCGCTCCGAAGACGACGACGCGTTCGCGCGCCTTGGCGTCCAAAACCATCTCTTTTCGGGCCTCATCCTCTAACCGAGCCGGGCTCGCGGCGTCACCAGCCCGCGGCCGCAATAACCTTCTTGGCGACGGTCTCGGTAGAGCCGTCGTTGGGTAGGTCGAAGTCGGCCACACGCGCCGCGTCGAGGATCATCTCGAGCTCAGGAGAGCGCGCTAGGTGCCACTCGAGCCCAAGGCCGTCGACATGTCGCCGCCGCAGACGGTCCC
>CAYOGL010000141.1:0-1071 GCA_964403515.1 uncultured Burkholderiales bacterium
CTGGCTCTGCGGATCAGCGGAGTCCAGGTGGACACGTCCGCTTCGGCCCAGGGAGCGCTCGAGCTGATCCAGGCACAGGACTATGATGTCATCGTCAGTGACATCAAGATGCCTGAAATGGACGGCCTGGCGCTGCTCGCACAGATACAAGCACTGCGGCCGGAGACACCCACACTGCTGATCACCGGTCATGGAGAGCATCAGCTAGCGATCCAGGCTTTACGTGGCGGAGCCTACGACTACCTCCAGAAACCGCTTGATCGCGACGATGTGGTGGCCGCAGTGCAACGGGCTCTGCAGACGCACCAACTGCGATGCCAGGTAAAAGCATTACTGCTGTCCCTGGAACTGCATGCCTTATCGTTGGAGCGCCTGGTCCAACAGCGCACACGTGAGCTGGCCGAGGCCAACGCAGCCAAAGACACGTTTCTGCGTATGGCCTCACACGAACTGGAAACGCCGCTGAGCAGTTTGAAAAGCATGGTCCAACTGCTGCAGCGACAGCTTGCACACAACACTGCGCTGGAAGCAGTGGGCATTGGCCTGTCTGACATGCAAGGCTCGATCTGTCGCATGGAAAGGCTGGTGCAAGAGTTGCTGGATGCCTCGCTGATCGAGACCAATAGGTTCGTCTTGCACCGTAAGCGCTGCGACCTGGTCGAACTCTGTCGGAACGTACTCGCCGAGTTCACAGCTGGCGCTGGTCCAATGCGGACATTCGAAGCGCTGGGCGAACCGATCGAAGCTGAGGTAGATGCTGAGCGCATGAGCCAGGTCATCCTCAATCTGCTATTAAACGCACGTAAGTATTCCCCAAAGGGATCTCCCATCACCCTGACGCTGCAACAAGTCGGCTATGAGGCCACGCTCTCGGTCCGTGATCTGGGGGGAGGGATTCCAGCTGAGCTGCTCTCCCACATGTTCGAACAGTACTACCGTGTTCCAGGTATCGAGGTACAGGACGGGTCAAGTTCAGGGATGGGGTTGGGGCTCTCTATCGCACGGAAACTTGTCGAGCGACATGGTGGCCATCTTGACGTCCAGAGTAGTCCTGGGCAAGGAAGTGTTTTC
>CAYOGL010000142.1:0-1061 GCA_964403515.1 uncultured Burkholderiales bacterium
CGCCAGCCGGTCGCCGATCTCCTGGCTGCTGTAGCCTTCCGGCGCTGGCCTGCCCAAGAAAATATCATCAAAGGTTACCTTCTCCCCTTGGGATTGGATACCAACCACGGATTCGCCAAGATCGCGGTGGAGAATTCGGAGATGGCGAAACGACATGCACATCTAGAGCAGCGTCTTGCCCGGCTCAAGCAGTGGGCCCAGAGCGCAGGGAAACGCGAGGCCCAGGCCAGCCGACGACGGGAAAAGTTGCGGAAAACTTTTGCGAGCCGTAGCAAGGAACTCTATCAGGACCTGTGGGCGTACCAGCGCACCCTGGAAGAGCAAGGGGTGGCCGATTACGTGCTACGGCGGCAGGTCAAAGAGCGCAAAGCCGTTGGGGATGCCGAGTTGGAACAGCTTCGCAGCAAAGAATGGCGCGCCTACGAACAATGCAATGCCGAGTTCCGCAAACAAGAATGCTACTGCAAAGAGCAGCGAGGGGTCTTGCGCGCCTTAGAAGAACTGAAAGCCCAGGAGAAAATCATGTATGAACTGGATCATTGGAAGGATCAGGTCATGACCGTGTGTAAAGTGGCGCTAGCGAATCTGGCGATGTGGGTGCGTGACCACTATTTCCCGCCATTCTATGCGCAGGCCACCTGGAAACGTCTGCTGCCCTTTTTTCAGCTTCCTGGTACGATTACACAGGACGCTCAGATGGTACGGGTCGAATTGCGTCCATTCAACGACCGTGCCCTCAATCGAGATCTGGCGGTCCTCTGTGAACGAGTCAACCAGGCATCGCCTCGTTTGCCCGATGGCCGTGGGCTCTCTTTTACCATCCGCTCGACCTGTTGCACTCTTGTTGCGCAGGAGGTAGCCAAAATACCGTGACTCCCTGCTGAAAGGTGGTTCTTCTCACGGGTTGCCCAACCCATGGGATAGTGCGCAAATGGTCGGTGAATGCCATTGACATCCCATCGTTTGCTGGGTGTCACCTCGTTGTGCAACGTCTTCTCCGTGTCGCGGATTTACGCCGTCTTCTGAGCCGCCTCCACCACACCCAGCCCTTGCCAAAAACG
>CAYOGL010000143.1:0-1053 GCA_964403515.1 uncultured Burkholderiales bacterium
TTGCTGCGCATCGCGGCCGATCAAAAAGAACGTCGCATGAACGTTGAGGCGCGCGAGCTCGTGCAGCAGCAACGGCGTAAAAATGGGATATGGGCCATCGTCGAAGGTCAGCGCGATCAGCTTCGGACGCGCTGAGCGATCGCCGTACGTGACTTTCTCGTTGAAGAGCCGTTTGATGTGGCCGCCTATGGACGGGGATATCGCCTGCTGCGCATCCATCTTCGGCGTGACGAGCGCAGGCTGCACGTGGCTCTCATGCACGAACGCCCGATACAGGAGATACACCAAAATTGCGCAGACGATCCCCGCTGCGGTCAGACGGACGTTGCGATTCACGGTTGTGCCGTCGAGGCTTCGGCGGTGAGCGAACCGGCCAAGTCCTGCCCCACGATCACCGTGACGTCGCTCGGCACGGTTGTCGGCGCCGGCACAGGCGTTTGGTAATCGGCGATTACGCGGACCGTTTGCGCAGCCTTGCCCAGTGCGCGGCGTACTTTCTCGCCGGCAAACGTAATCTTCGAATGCTCGTGCAACTCCGTCGTAGCTAGGTCGGCTTGCGCGTTGCCGATCTCACCGATGGTGAAGCCTTGTTTACGCAGCATGTCGGCAACGCGGCGCGCGATGCCGGGAATACCCGAACCATTTTCAACGTCGACTCGAAGTGTGCGAGGCGGTATCGCTGCGATGGCGCGAGCGTCCGGAGAAGGCGAGGGCACCGGCGGGTCAATCAGCATGTTCTGTACGAGCTGCGCCTTTTTCGTTTCATTCGGAATCAGCACGTCACCGCCGTCCGCGACGATCTTGTCATCGATATACGGCACCTGGTCCGTATGCAGCGCGTTTTTCGACATACCGGCAAATGCGGTCGCGAGGCTCAGCTGTTCTGCGCGGGTGAGGTTCGTTTGAACATCCCGATTGAAAACGTTGACGAGTTCACCGAGGTGCACGATCGTGTTGAACTTGTCGCTCTTGAGCTTGTTGAGCGCCGCTTGCATGACTTGATCTTGACGCATGATACGGCACGGATCGCTGCACCAATCGTGGCGGAAACGC
>CAYOGL010000144.1:0-1026 GCA_964403515.1 uncultured Burkholderiales bacterium
GCCAGCGGCCAGTCTCCTTGCCTTCCCTCTGACAGAGGGTGCATTCGCGGTCGGGCCGCGGCGGGAGTTCGACTCGGCGGGCAGGATCGGCGGGGTCGGCACCCGGCTCCTTGACGAACCAGCGGCCCTCAAACTCGTACCAGTTCTCGGGCTTGGGCGCGGTGCCGACATTGGGCGTCTGGGCGGGCGCTGCAGCTACCTCGGCGGGTTGAGGACTCGTCTCAAGCGGCGGGGCGGTGTGCTGCACTGTGGCCTCGTTGCGGATCACCGGGAGCACGCCGGCCGCGCTCGGGTCGCCCTGAGGGGCAGCTGGCGCGAAGTCCTCGTCGGCTGGCTCCGTCGGCGCGGGTTCAGGCACAACTTGGCCGTCAATGACCTGATCGCGCGGCATGGGCGGTGCGGTGCGCTGCGTCTCGGGTGCCCGTGCAAAGCCCGCAGGCACGTTGGGATCGGGTGCGACGTGAGCGCCCCACTCGTTTGTGTTCTCGTCGCCGAGCTCGTCGGCGGTCTTGAGTCCGAGCGTGACATCGCTGAACAGCGCGGTGCCGAGCATGGACACCGCGCGAGCCCACAGCATCGACTTCTTGTACTTCTTCCAGTTCTGTTTGTTGAGCAGGTCGGCGGCAGCCGCGTCCTCAATCGTGAAGCTGACCTCAGCCTCGTCGCCGGTGTCCTTGCGGATCCCCTTGAGTACGCAGGCCTCGGCGTCCCAGCGGATCACGTTTACTTTGTGACCCTCCCGCCGGATGAGAGCCAGCTGCAGCTCGGCCGATGCCGACGGCTTGCCGTCGATCACATGGATGTTGAGCACTGCGGCCATCGGACCGATCCCGATCTCGCGGCCCTGCAGCATCGCCGCCATCACATTTTCCGGGCGCTGATTCCAGCCCAGAGCGAACGCGGTCTTGGCGACCAGGTACGCGCTCTGGCGAAGAATCTCCCACTCGGCCGGCTTCGGAAGGCTGGCGGTAACAGGCGTGAGGGCGCGCGTCGATTCTGGTTCAGTCATAGACCGTAATCTCCCTT
>CAYOGL010000145.1:0-1024 GCA_964403515.1 uncultured Burkholderiales bacterium
CAATGCGGCCAAGCTACTAAGGGCGTGTGGGGGATGTCTTGGCGCCAGGAGGCGAGGAAGGGCGTGGAAGACTGCGATAATCCCGGCGGAGCCGTCAAACGGGCGTTGAGGCCGGGGTCCCCGAATTACCGCGTGCTGAATCCATAGGCACGCGGGGCGAACGGGGGGAACTGAAACATCTCAGTACCCCCAGGAGAGGAAAGCAAACGCGACTCCGTCAGTAGCGGCGAGCGAACGCGGACCAGCCCAAACCGGCCGGGCATGCCCGGCCGGGGTTGTAGGGCCGATGTTTAGCGACCGACTACCCTAGCGGAAGCGGCCTGGAAAGGCCCACCACAGCGGGTGACAGTCCCGTACGCGGCAGGCCAAAGGGAGCGATTCGGTACCTGAGTAGGGCCGGACACGTGGAAGCCGGCTCGAATCTGCGGGGCCCATCCCGCAAGGCTAAGTACTCCCTGGCGACCGATAGCGGACCCAGTAGCGCGAGCGAAAGATGGGAAGAACCCCCACCAGGGGAGGACAGTGAACCTGAAACCACACGCCTACAAGCGGTCAGAGCCCTACGCCGGCGACGGCAGGGTGATGGCGTGCCTTTTGCATAATGATCCGGCGACTTACCGTCGGCGGCTTGGTTAAGCGCCTCTGGCGCGGAGCCGAAGCGAAAGCGAGCCCGAACAGGGCGATGTGTCGGCGGCGGTAGACGCGAAACCACGTGAACTACGCGCGGGCAGGATGAAGTGGGGGTAACACCCCATGGAGGTCCGAACACACCAGTGTTGAAAAACTGGGTGATGACCCGCGCGGAGGATTGAAAGTATCATCAAACGTGGAGATAGCTCGTTCTCTCCGAAATAACTTTAGGGTTAACGTCTCCTTAGTCGGCCGGGGGGGTAGAGCGACGGAATCGGAAAGGGGGCCTACCCGGCTACCCTTCCGAACCCAACTCCGAATACCCCGGTGCCGAGGGGAGGCAGCTAGACGGCGGGGGACAAGCTCCGTCGTCGAGAGGGGAACAACCCAGACC
>CAYOGL010000146.1:0-1021 GCA_964403515.1 uncultured Burkholderiales bacterium
CAATAGCGCAGCATCGGCACACATTCGCACGAGTGTCCGATGCGAATGTTGCCGCTGCGTATCAAAGGTATGAACGGCCCTAGTTAGTTAGATTCGCGCTGCTCCAACCATTTCGCTTGTTTCGTCATTGATAAGGGTGCGATGGACCCTCGAATCAAAAGGTATTGCGCCTTAGACGTAGAGCGACAGCTGCGGAGATGTGGGGCTCAGGTTCATGGTGTCGCCCATGTAAGCCCACTGCGAGCTCTATTCGCCCGCTGTCCCCTCCAGTGTTCAAGAATCGAAACGCTCGAAAACGCCGTGTTATACTTGTAGCCTGACACTCAGCCCTCACCAATGATGAGGTGTCTTGCAGCTTTTACGATGTGGGCTGCGCTGGTATTGCCCGTCAGGGCGCTGTCCGACCCGCTACCGGCGAAACCGTTCTCGACGACGACCGTGTTTTTTGTCACCGACCAAAGTCCCAGTTCCAGCGGTGTGGAGAATGGCTTTGAAGATGATCGCTATGCATTTACGATCGACAGTTGCGCGGACACGAACGTTTCGTGGACCGAAAGCTGCGGTCTCCGCTCTAGCGCAGATAGCACTGCCGATCGTCCCGATTCGAGAAATTCTTGGCGAATCGGCTAAGCGTAAAGGGCTAAGGCACGCTCGTCGGCGTTTAAGGCGTGGTTTATCTTTCGACGCATCGAAACGATGCTTTATAATTGAGCTCGTTTGTGCCCTTGCCGGCGTAACGAGATGTAGTGTATCCGAAATCCCATTGACTCAGTCGCAGGTAGCGTAAGCGTGTGGATCAAACGCAGTGAGGTGTTTAGCGGCCTCGATTTTCAATATCATTCAAGCAGGCCAAAAAGATCCCGTCGTTGCGTTTATAACCCCGTTCTATTCGCCCGTATTATATTCAGCAAGAATGGCGTCAAGGTCGATTGAGGAAGGGTATCTCGCATGGCCCTTAACCTATTCAATATGATGTTGTTCTTCAATATGATGTTGTTCCAGAGTTCACGCCGTGGCCAAG
>CAYOGL010000147.1:0-1019 GCA_964403515.1 uncultured Burkholderiales bacterium
AGATCGGGCCGCTCGGGCGGCGAGCAGTTCCCGGCTCTTGATGAGGTAAGGACTGCGTGGTCGGCACGGGATAACCGGTCGACTGCAAGGTCGCGGTACCCATGTTGGCGCACTGAACGACGACTCGTTCGCCGTCGCTCGCGACCTGCGCTGCCGCGGTCAGCAATGATCCGAACCCGTCGGGGTTCCTGGTCCCACCGGCGAAGCGATCGCGGAGGTGAGGTCCCCGTGGGCCTCCCGCCGCCAAGCGCTCAGGTTGGGGACCGGCACGCCGAAGCGGGTCTCGATGAAACGAAGCGTGGAGGTGTGATCGAAAGAAGGTCGCCGAAGGGGAAACGAGCTGCACGCCGCTCGACGGGTTGCCCACGACCGGTCCCCCACCGAGACGGCCGTCGGGATCGATGGTCGCCGACATGGAGTACAGCCGGTTCGGGACCGTGGGACCCATCACCGAGCAGTGGTAGTGGTCGCAAACGGTGAAGGCATCCGCCAGCCGCCTCGATCAGCCTGGCCGCCGGGCCGCCGAGGCTGACACCGAGCCCGGCCGCCAAGCCCGTAAGAACGGAGCGCCTGCTGAAAAGGGACTTAGTACCTGGCTCACCGGTATTGGCCATTCCCACATATTTCGCGTCTGTCCGGTTCCACCTGGTTACCGGGAGACGAACTCTTGGTGACTATGTCTGGGTTGGGATGAGCGCCGTCGCCGGGAGCGAGGAAGCATGCTGCGGCATAGGGCGCGACCATTGGCCGTGAGCGCTCCCCCGGTCGATCCCCGTGATTTTCCCGATCCCTTCGTCCTGAACACCGGTAAGCGGTACCTGGCCTTCGGGACGAACTCTGGGGCAACCAACGTCCAGGTCATGTCGTCGGATGATCTTGAGCACTGGCGGACAGAGCCTGACGCGCTGCCGGTCCTTCCGGCATGGGCCGAGCGCGGAAACACGTGGGCTCCAACTGTCCTCTCTCGCGGGGACTCCTTCGTTCTGTACTACACAGTTCGCGAGCTGCGCGGCCAGCGC
>CAYOGL010000148.1:0-1017 GCA_964403515.1 uncultured Burkholderiales bacterium
AGGATGGCGTCGATGCAGACGCGGCTGGCCGTGCCCACGTCGCTCGGCGACATCACCACGGGATAGGCGACCACGACCACCCCCACCATCACGGCGCCCCAGCGCAGCCATGACTGCACCACGGGAAGCCGGCGCAAGGCCTGGGGAATCGGCCGCACCTCGCGGGCCGCCAGCCACCCCACCGCGGCGTCGCTCTCGGCGCGGCTGCCGTTGTCGCGCCGCAGCAGCAGGAACAGCGAGATCACCGCCAGCAGTGAGGCCGCGTAGACGTCGGGCGCGTTGACGCCGTTGTGGATGCCCTGTTCGAGGATGCCCAGCACCAGCGCACCGGCGACGACCATGGGCAGGCTGCGGAAGCCGCCGATCACCGCCGCGGCGAGAATGCCGACGAGGGTGAGTACGTCGAGCGGCGTATCCGCGTGCACACCCGCGGAGGACGCCTGCAAACACGCGCCGACGCCGCTGAGCACGCCGGCGATCAGCCAGACGATGCCGCCGAGAGACTCGACGTCGACGCCAAGTGTCTGAGCGCGCTGCGGGTTGTCGGCGGCGCCGCGCACGGCGATGCCACGGCGCGTGCGCAGCAGGAACCACGCCAGCCCCACGCAGGCGAACAGCACCGCAAGCACGCGCGCGATGTCCGACGCGGTGAACGTCGTCGGTGAAAGGGTGAACGACGCGTGCACCGGCAACGGCACCGGGTTGCTCAGCTGCACGCTGGGTGTGGTGGCGTCGAAGAACGAGGGGACGGCAGCGGCGATGCCAGCGAGCAGCTGCGCGATGCCGATGGTCAGCACCGTGGCCACCAGGCGCGGCGCGCGGGCGAAGCGGCGCACCAGCATGGCGTGGGCGAGCCAGGCGAGCAGCGCGCTGAGGGCGACGGCCAGCACGAAGCTGAGCCAGTAGTCGAGGGCGACGGCCACCGGTCCGGCAGCGTCGGGGCCGCCGGGCACGCAGGGCGTGCACACGAACGAGGCGAAGTGCAGGAACTCGCGGCGCTGCGCCATGTCGGAGAAC
>CAYOGL010000149.1:0-1009 GCA_964403515.1 uncultured Burkholderiales bacterium
TGGCGATCAACAAGGACCCGGAGGCGCCGATCTTCCAGGTCGCCGACTACGGCCTGGTGGGCGACCTGTTCCAGATCGTTCCGGAGCTCACGGCGAAGCTCTAGCGCCGCGCGGCGCAAGGGAGGACGCATGGCCGAGTACGTCGCACCGCTGAAGGACATGCAGTTCGTGCTCAAGCACGTGGTCGGGCTCGACCAGGTCAACCGCCTGCCCGGGTGGGAGGAAGTGACCGAGGACGTCGTCGACGCGATCCTCGAGGAAGCGGCGCGGCTGGCGAGCGCGGTGCTCTCGCCGCTCAACGCGCGCGGCGATCGCGAGGGCGCGAAGTTCGTGGACGGCAAGGTGGTGACCCCGCCGGGCTTCCGCGACGCCTACTGGCAATACGTGAAGGCCGGCTGGGGCAACATCCTCTCGCCCACGGAGTTCGGGGGACAGGGCCTGCCGCATCTCGTGGCCACGCCCGTGGAGGAGATGTGGGGCGCGGCGAACCTCGCGTTCAAGCTCTGCCCGATGCTCACCCAGGGCGCCATCGAGGCGCTCGACACGGTGGGCTCCGAGGACCTGAAGCAGCGCTTCCTCGCGAAGATGGTGTCGGGCGAATGGACCGGCACGATGAACCTCACGGAGCCGCAAGCGGGCAGCGACCTGTCGCTCGTGCGCACGCGCGCGGTGCCGCAGAAGGACGGCAGCTATCGCCTGCACGGCCAGAAGATCTTCATCACCTACGGCGAGCACGACTTCACCGACAACATCGTGCACCTCGTGCTCGCGCGCGTAGAAGGCGCGCCCGAGGGCGTGAAGGGCATCTCGCTCTTCGTCGTGCCCAAGTTCCTCGTGAACGCCGACGGCAGCCTCGGCGCGCGCAACGACGTGAAATGCGTGTCGATCGAGCACAAGCTCGGCATCCACGCGAGCCCGACGGCGGTCATGCTCTACGGCGAGGGCGAGGGCGCGGTCGGCTACCTCGTCGGCGAGGCGAACCGCGGGCTCGAGTACATGTTCATCATGA
>CAYOGL010000150.1:0-1002 GCA_964403515.1 uncultured Burkholderiales bacterium
TCCACCCTCCGCGATCGCCGGCGGCTACTCGGTGATCGACGGTTCGGTCGCGCTCGTCATGGCGGCCCTGTTGCGACTCAAGCTGCTCCGGCCGGTCCCGCTCGCGGAACCGGTCACTGTCGAGGCGGCCTGAACACCCGCGAGTTTACAAATTGCTGAAGAGCCGGCCGAAACCAAACGCGCCTGACGGCCGTACATATCAACAGCCGCATGCGCGCCCGTGTTCCCCTCGTCCTCGTTGCCCTGGCAGCGCTTGCGGTTGTCGCCGCCACTGGGTACATCCTTGTACCGTCCCCCTTGACGACCCGGGTGACGGACGCCACCGGCAAGCCAGTGTCCGGCGCCACTGTCATCATCCTCACTCCCGGGTCCCGGCCTGACCGCGCCGTGACGGGCGCCAACGGCATGATCCAGCTGGCCGCCGGGGTCCGGCTGCCGGGCCAGCGGATGACGGTCTCAGCACCAGGGTTCCTCGACGGCCAGGGCCCGGTCGGCCGCTCGATGGTTCTCCACCGCCGGCCGCGCCTATTCGGACGGCTGGTCGACGAGACCGGAGCCGGCATCGACCACGCCGTGCTCTCGGTCTCGCTGACCGGCCGTGTGTGGCAGACGGTCACCGACGATGGCGGCTTCTACTGGCTGGACGGCGTCCTGCCGCCCGGCCACGCGTTCGTGGTCGCGACCGCGGACGGCCACGACGCCTTTAGGGGCGAGGTCGACCTGGCGCCTGACCACTTCTTTCAAATCAACGGCCAGATGGACCGCCAGATCGGCACCCTGGTTATCACGAGCGACCCCGCCGGGGTCGTGCCGATGCTCGACGGGGCGGCCATCGACGGCTGCCCGTCAACACCCTGCTCGCCAGCGGTCGCCGCCGGTGGGCACACCCTCTCCATCAACAGCCCGCTCTACGTCCCGTGGACGTCGACGGTGACGGTCTGGGAGGGTTCCCGGCTGGCGATCCCGGTAACTCTGGAAAGGAGAACGGGCACCCTCCAGGTG